>JBDHKN010000023.1:0-73498 GCA_039586365.1 Gemmatimonadota bacterium
CGGAGTTACGCCGCTCTGGGGAGAGAAGCTGAAGACGCCCGATCCTTCGAGGAAGAAGTCGCGGCGTTCGGGAAAGAACAGGGGGAACCGGGTCAAGTTGACGCGGCGTTGGTCGGTCTCCACCTCGGCGAAGTCGGTGTTGACGGTTAGCGCGGCCCGGAGACTTGGTGTGACGTTGTAGGACAAGTCGAAACCTGCGTCGACTGGTAGCTGTGTCGGATCTTCGTTGTCCGGCGTCTCATTCCATCCGGCGAGGCCATAGGGCACTACTTCCAGTCCGACTCCCTGGGACAGATCCTGCAAGCCTGTCAGGCGACCAGCGTGAACCGGGCGGGTGAATTGCTGATTGCGGCGATGGCCCGTCCAGCGTGACTCTTCCTGCTTGCGTCGCACCGTCCGATGGAAGTTGATGCCCCAGGTGTCCTGCTCCGGATCGAAGTTGAGTGTGCTGAACGGAATCCGGACTTCAGCCGACCAGCCGTCATGGTTACGGAAGACACGGGCCTCCCAAATCCCATCCCACGATTTGTTTACGCCGAAGCCACCCCCGAAGCCACCCCCAAACCCGCCACCACCACCACCGCCGCGGCCACCACCGCCGCCACTTCCCAGCAGCCCGTCACCGATTAGGCCCGCAGGATTGATCTCGAAGTAATACCCCGTCCGGCCGTCCAGGAACGTGTCGAGGATCCACATGAACCGGTCGTCAGTGAACAGCATGGCGTCCCGTTCCTTCTGATAGGCGAGGATGTTGTCGGGTTCGCTGTCGTGGAGGATCGCTCCGATGTAGAGATTGTCGGAGTCGTAGGCCACGTACACGTCGGTCAGTTCCGTGGCGGGCGCGCCCTCGTCGGGATCCTCCTGCAGAAAACCGGAAGCAGGTGTGCCTCGCTGCCAGAAAGGTTCGTCGACTCGCCCGTTAAGCTCCAACCGCTCATCCTCATCCAGGCGGACCGCCGCAATGGTACGGCGTTCCGTATCCGGCAGAGCGGTTTGGGCTATGAGAGATTCCGCGCAGGCCACCGCGATCCAGATGGCAGTGACCGACGAGAGAAGCCGAGCTGTGCCGCTGTGAATTGACTGCGGTCCTGGTCCGGAACGGGCAGGGGATCGTGAGATGGACGGCAACTTGCCCCCGTGTCGGTGAACTGGGATTGAAGTAACAAACCTTAGAGAAGATACGCGCAGCGATGCCTTCGTGTTGAGCGGCAGCGATGGGAGTGCCGCAGACACCGAGTTGCAATCATCTACAAAGGTGAATATTATTGTTTCACGTTTGTAGAACATCGGAGGCGTCATGCCCAAGGGCGACTATCTGGGTGAGTTCGAGCAGCTGGTGTTGGTGGCTCTGCTGCGACTCAAGGATCGAGGCTACGGAGTTACCGTACGCCGGGAAATTCAGAGTCGCACCGATCGGCAAGTGGCGATTGGTGCGGTCTACGCGAGCTTGGAGCGTCTGGAGCGAAAGGGGTACGTCCTGGCGACTGTTTCCGAACCGGAACCCGTACCGGGAGGGCGCGCTAAGAAGTACTTCAGGATCACCCACACTGGGGCGGAGGCCCTCAAGCACGCGCGCGAGATAATGCGGCGCATGACTGACGATATCGCAGTGGATGCGGAGTTGGACGCGATATGAAGCAGAGCGAACGGCGGGCCACGGCACAGCTACCGCCGCGCCTCGCGCGGGCGTTGATCGCAGCCGTGGCACCCAGTCGGGATCGCCGGTTCATACTTGACGATCTCGCCGAAGAATTCGCCATCCTACTGGCGGAAGGCAATGACCGAAGACAGGCACGGCACTGGTACTGGCGCCAAGTCATTGCTTCCGTACCCTCGTCCCTGCGCAGAAGAAGCGCGGTTAGTCGTCCTCGCTTCCGTGGGTGGAGCAGGTTCGGTCTCACAGCTCTGTTGCGAGACGTTCACTTCGCCACGAGGCGCCTGCGGTCGCGGCCGGGCTATGTGGCAACTGTTGTCCTCACTCTGGCGTTGGGCCTGGGCGCCTGTACGGCCATCTTCGGCGTGGCGCACGCCGTGCTGCTGCGACCCTTGCCATATCCCCTACCCGATCGTCTGCTCACCGTGTGGGAGAGCAATCCCGAGAAAGGCAACCGCCTATCGCTGGTATCGCCACCGACGTTTCTCGATGTGCGCCAGTCGGCCGGGGCCTTCAGTCACGTAGCAGCGTACGGCGGTAACACGTTCGAGCTAACTGGTCTGGGCTATCCGCAGCACGTTGCCGCGATAGCGGCGACACCGGGGATCTTCTCGCTGCTCGGCGTGAGCATGGCTGTGGGCAGCGGTTTCCCCCGCGAAGCCGAACAACCCGGCGGAGATGCGATTGTGGTGCTCAGCTACCAATTCTGGCGGCGCTGGTTTGGGGGAGACAGCGACGCCATCGGGCGGACACTCAAACTCGATGGCCAAGACTTCAGGGTTGTCGGGGTATTGCCGGAACGGTTCTGGTTCCCCGCAGCCGCAGACCTGTGGACCCCCTTGGCATTTGGCCCGGCCCAAATCACCGAGGGCATGCGTGGGGCTCGTTACCTCCAGACTCTGGCACGTTTGAAGCCGGGAGTTTCCCCGGAGCAGGCTCGCTCCGAAATGACGGGGTTGGCGGACCACCTCGGGTCCGCGCACCCCAACAACGCTGGCTGGGGTTTCCAGCTGGAGTCGCTGCACGATCACCTGGTAGGTGACTATCGCCGGCTCCTGGTGCTGCTGTTGGGAGCGGTTGGGTTCGTGCTGTGCATCGCGTGCGCCAATGTCGTTAACCTTGTGATGGCGCGAGCGAACGAGCGACGCGGAGAGAAGCTGATCCGTGCGGCTCTGGGTGCGACCAAGTTGCGGCTACTCCGAGACGCACTGGTAGAGAATCTGTTGCTCGCTCTGTTGGGAGCGGCAGTGGCGATTGCAGCCGCGTTCTGGATGGTGACGCCGCTGGTGCGGCTCGCTCCGGCCGCCATCCCGCGGTTGGATCAAGTCGCAATCGACGGCTGGGTCATTGCCTTCTGCCTGTCTCTGTCGCTCGCCGTGGGCCTGGTGCTGACATTGGTCGCACGACTCAGCGAGCCACGCGACTCAGATCATGCCATACTGCGGGTCTCGGGAGCGCGGACCGCTGGCCATACCGGTCATCGCGTGCGCCGGCTGTTGATTGTGGGTGAAGTCGCGCTGTCCCTGGTGCTGCTCATTGGTGCGGGTTTGATGCTGCGGAGTTTCTTGCGCTTGCACGATGTGGATCCGGGTTTTCGCACCGATGGAGTGATGACCGCGTCACTCTCCCTGCCCCGTGCCCGGTACGCCAGCAACGAGGCAAGAGTGAGCTTCTTCCGCGATCTGCTGGCGCAGACCGAGATCCTGGATGGCGTCGTGTCGGTGGGGGCAACCACCAACCTTCCCATGGCCGGATCTACGATGCGTTTCGGATTCGGCATCGACGGACGGGCCGATGCCAGCCTCAACGAGCGGCTCGCCGCGGAGTACCACGCAGCCAGCCCGGGCTATTTCCGCACGATGGGCATCGCCCTGCGGGGAAGGTCTTTCGTTGCCAGCGACAACAGTGATGGTGCGCCGGTGGTGATAATCAACCAGTCAATGGCGCGCCGTTTTTGGCCGGCATCCGACCCTGTCGGTGAGCGCATCACGGTGGTGTCGCAGGACGGTCCCGTGTCGCGCGAGATCGTCGGTATCGTCGCGGACGTGCGTCACGCGGGTTTGGCCTCCGAGCCGCGTCTGGAGGTCTATGTGCCACTGGCACAGGATCCCTGGCCCTTCGTGACGGTAGTCGCACGAACCGTGCGAGGCGAGACTCTGCTGACCGGTCAGCTCAGAGATCAGCTCCTCACGCTCGATCAGGCGCTGCCACTCAGCCGAGTACAGCCGCTGGAACGTTTGGTTGCCACCTGGCTAGCACCGCTGCAATTCCAGCTGGTACTGGTGGGTGTTTTCGCGCTGGTTGCCTTGCTGATGGCGATGCTCGGCATGTACGGCGTGATATCCTACGTTGTCAGCCGGCGAGTGAATGAGATCGGCATCCGAATGGCGCTCGGAGCACGGCAGCGCGATGTGTTGCGGAACGTGGCTGGCGAGGCTATTGGGCTGGCTGGTGCCGGTGTCGTGCTGGGCACAGCGGCCGCAGCCGTGCTGACTGGTAGCCTCGCGAGTCTGCTGTACGAGGTGTCGCCGACCGATCCGGCGACGTTTGCCGCTATCTCATTGCTAGTGTTGGCGGTGGCCTCCGCGGCCTGCTTCGTACCAGCGTATCAAGCGGCGCGCGTTGACCCGATCTGTGCCCTCAGGCAGGAGTAGGGATTCCTGCGCTGCGCGAGATGTCTCCCAGGCCTCATCGGTCGAGGGAAAGACGTTATAATTGGGGCAGGCGTGGGTGGGTCGAACCGGGCACGGGGTGCCGCCTGGCAGTGGTTTGCGCACAGATAGCGAGGGATCCAAGGGCTATTCATATGGCCTCGATAATCGACTACCACAGAAGGCTCAAGTTGGGAGACTTCGAGCTCGTGGCGACGGCTGCAGGCCGATGCAGGGCAAGGGTAGTGTTGGGGTGGGGGGAGGACGGGGACTTCGTCGGCGTGGCGGAAGGCGCCGACTCACCCTCCGGGCAGCTACGCTGCGCTGCAGAAGCCACCGCTCAAGCCCTCGAGACTGCTGCCGAAGAGAAGGTGGAGCTGAGGGTACTGGCTGTCAAAGCGATCGAGGGGTTCGACACAATCATTGTGGTAGTGTCACTCGGGTCGCGAGTGCAAGATCAGACTGAACGGCTGGTAGGCTCCTGCTTGATCAAAGGTCAGCCGGCACGTGGTGCTGTGCTCGCTGTCCTAAGTGCCACCAATCGCCTACTTGGCCGGGTCCTTGCGGAGATTCAATCCGAGGGGACCAAGCCCGGCTAGTTCGAAGCCGTCACCTCTATTGGAGCAAGGCATCCACCTCGCGGCGCGCTTGTAGCTCCGCGTCTATGCGGTCTCCGATTTCTTGAGCCCGCGCCAGATGCTCGGTGAGATCGTCGACTGAGCCGATTCCCGCCCGGAGTCGTAACAGGCCCAGTCTGACGTTCTCCAATGCACCGACCGCCATGGTGAGACGTTCGCCCGTCTCCCCACGTCTTCTGAGCAAATCGGCGTCGTGCTCCAGTCGCCCGATCACACTCGGTACGCCTGAAAGGCGTTTGCGGATTTCACTGGGTAGCTCCCCGTAGATCTCAGTGGCCGCATGGCCCAGGACCACCTCCGTGCGATCGGCGGACGGGAGCGCAGTACGTTTCGGTGCGGAGAGCCCGATGCCGGACACCTTGAAGAAAAACCTGCCGAACTTGCTGGCCCAGATCCGATTCCATACTCCCGACACACGCCGGACCCACTTGCGCCGTTGGACGGCCTCGGCTTCCTCATCCTGCACCCGAGCCTCGGCGAGGAGAGCCTCGCGGATATCGTCGAACGTGTAACCGCCCCGCAACAACCTTCGTGCTGCTGCGCCCAACTGGATCAGTAGCAGAAGCGATACAAACTGCAGCCCACCGCTGCTGGGATTGTCCGGCCCGAAGACTATCACCGTCAGAATCACCGCCGTGCTCACTTCCGCGTTACGCAGGAAGTTCCTCACTACCGGCGGCGCTCTCAGTTCGCGGCCGCGAGCCTCGTTGATCGCCGTTGCCAGGTCGTCACCCGAGGGGAATCGCTCTGCGGGATCTTTCTGCAGACAGCGGTCAACTATGGTCGCCAGCTTTGCCGGAGTCTCCGGCCGCAGCGAGACGATGCGGGGAGCTGGCTCGGCAACGTGTTTGGTCAGTAGGGCCGCCACAGTCGGCGCGGTAAACGGGGCGCGCCCAGTCAGAGCAAAGAAGGCCGTCGCTCCCAGCGAGTAGAGATCACTGCGGGCGTCCACGGTTTCCCCGCACGCCTGTTCGGGGCTCATGTAACGAGCGGTTCCGACTACCTCCCCCTCGCCAGCTTCGTCTCGGCCAGCAGACGGTCGGGCAATGCCGAAGTCGGTGACGATGGCGCGGTCGCTGGCGCGTTCGATCATGATGTTCTCGGGCTTGACATCCCGGTGGACGATGCCGCGCTGGTGGGCGTGTGCCAACGCCCAAGCGACTTCCTGCACCAATCTCATCACGGCGCGCGGGGTTAGTGGCCCGGTGCGTTCCACTCGCTCTCGCAGCGTCTCTCCGTCGACGTATCCCATCACGAAGAAGACGAGATCTCCGTGCTCTTCGACGACGTGAATCGGCACTATGTTGGGGTGGGACAGTCCCGCTGCAATTCGGGCTTCGCGCAGGAAGCGCTCTCGCAACTGTTGCTGTGCGGCCATCGTATGCGGCAGCAGTTTGATGGCAACGAGGCGGTCGAGTGCCACATCTCGCGCCAGCAACACTATTCCCATTCCCCCCCGGCCCAGTTCGCACTCGATCGAGTACCGCCCTGCAAGCACTTCCTGGAGGGCCAAGAACTCCGGACTGATCTGACTCGTCACTCTGCGCTATTCACTTTCCACTACATAGGTCGTTGCCCGTGATCAAGAGTCGTGCAGCTCATTGCGAGCTTCTGCCGCCCGTACAGCAGCTCCAATGCTCTCGAGGGTAGTCGCCGCAGCACTCATGACTGTGTCCGCTCTGTCATCAATTCCGTGTGCGGCCAGTGCACGACCCAGTTCCGTCAATGTCTTGGCAGCCATCCATGGGTTGTTGAGTCTGGCAGCCATGGAGGCGGCCTGCTCGGCGATCTCCACCGCCCTTTCAGTCCGTCCCTCAAGTCGAGCCACCAGGGCCAGGACCCTTAGCGAGTCGATCTCCGTGGATGGATCGTCGTGCTCCCGCGCCAACTGAACCGCCAGTTCGGCACGGGCGTTGCCCAATCGCAGGTCGCCAAGTAACACATCGGTCTCGGCGCTGTCACCCAGGGTCCATCCCAGAGCGCGGGGATCTCCCAGCTGTTCAGCAGCTTCCATCGCACGATCCGCGGCTTCGCGAGCGGCGGCAAGCTCGCCCTGTTCTCGCAACACCACCCCTGCGTTGTGCCACGCTTCAGCCAGACCGCTCAGTGACCCCGCTTGATCGAATAGGTTGGCCGCAAGAGAGTACTGACGCAATGCCTCGGCGCGTTCGCCCAGATAGTAGGCCACGTTGCCCAGGTTGTTCGCGCAGCGCGCCATCATGATCTTATCGTCGTAGCTCCGCGCGAGTTCGAGTGCCCGAGCGAAACCTGAGCGTGCTCGATCGAGCTGTCCTAAAGCGAATGTTCCTGCCGCCGCCACGTTCTGCGAACGCATTTCCCCGTCGCCGTCACCGCGGGCGCGATACTCCGCCAACGCCTTGAGCGCGAAACCGTGGCTTTCCTCGTACTTCCCGATGCGCCAAGCAGCCATTGCCATGAGTAACAACCACTCGGGGTGCGCACCATATTGTTCTCTCGTGGCGGACAACAGCTCCCATGCTTCACGAAACTGCCCCGTCCGGACCGCCAGACGCGCAGCCCGCAGAGGATCGTTACGATGCGTACGCCGAGACCTGGCTGCAGTCATAGCGATCCCAACCATGGTGGTACGTGCATCATCGGGCTGTCATTCATGCTTACCAAGCCCATCATGGTGATCCAATAGTCGCTGCAACCGGGCTCGCGAAACGCCCAACTGTCGTGCCGCTTCGCTCTTGTTCCCATCACAGGCATTCACCATTTGCTGGGCAGCAACTGCGTTGATCTGCTGCAGAGTCGCCGGAAATGGAATAGGCTCACTTGGCGTATTGGGTGCAGAACGAGTGCCCGGGACGAGTTCGGTGGGATCTAAAGAGCCGGGTGCCGAGAGTAGCAGGGCTCGTTCAATCGCGTGATGCAATTCGCGCACGTTGCCAGGCCAGGAGTGCAATCGCAGCGTCGTGAGCACGGCTGAACCCAAGACGGGGACCGGCAAACCATAACGGGCCGCCAGGGAGTTCACGAACCGGTCGGCGAGAAGTTCCAGATCGCTACCGCGCTCCCTCAATGGCGGTAGGTACAGCGAGACAACGTTCAATCGGTAGAAGAGATCCTGGCGGAACTCGCCCCGCTCCGCAGCTTGGCTCAAGTCGACATGTGTGGCGGCAATGATCCGAGCGTCGATGTCGCGAACGTCGGTTCCACCCACTCGTCTGATCTGTTTTTCCTCCAAAGCTCGCAGCAGTTTGCCCTGCAACTCGATCGGGAGGTGCCCAATCTCGTCCAGGAACAGTGATCCACCGTGAGCCTCCTCAAAGAGGCCAACCTTGGTGTGATGTGCGTCGGTGAAAGCTCCCTTTTCGTGTCCGAACAGCTCACTCTCGAGCAGCGTCGCCGGTATCGCGGCGCAGTTTATGGCGACAAACGGTCCGCTGGCTCGCGGCCCGCCATCGTGTATTGCTCTGGCAAGCAGTTCCTTCCCTGTGCCGGTCTCACCGCCGATCAGAATTGTCACGTCTCCGTGGGACAGCACACGCTTCGCTTTGTCCAAGGTCGCATGAAGAGCGCTGCTGTCACCCACTATGGAGCTGAACGCCAGCTTTGCGGCCGGGGAGACTTCTTGGCTGGCTTCCCGGGCTGCCTCAACTCGAGCGGCCAGGGTACGCCGCAGTAGGTCGACATCTTCAGGGAGAGAGAAATAGTCGGCAGCGCCGCGCCGTAGGGCCTCTATGCCGAAGCGGTGTGATACTCTGGACCCCACGAGGTAGGTGGGCGAGCCTGACCGCGTGTCGAGAGACAGGAGCAGCTCCAGGCCGTGGTCCTCCTCGCCTCCGGCTGCGAGGATCGACGCCACGATGTTACGCGACCGGTGATCCTCCTGTTGATTCGGCTGGACCACGAGACTCTGCACGCCAAGCTCCTTAGCGAAATTCATCCACAGGGAGTTAAACGAGTCAGATAGCTTGATGATTCTCAGGACGAGTTGGTCGGTCACGGAGATATCCGGTGTATGGCACGTCCCAACTTTGGACTTTCGGACCGGCCGAGCGCAAGCACCCGGCCCGATACCAGTGGACCGCTGACCGGTGCCGCTCTAGCTGATACCGTCGCGGTCCTCGTCCTCAAATGCTTCAAACGAGTCCTTGATGTTCTCCTTCACAAGGCTCTCGTTCTGTTCCCCTTTGTTGCCGCTCTCTGGGTTGATCAGGCCACCTGACAGGTCGCGAAACCAGACATCGATGTCGACGAATACTGTCACGTTGGTGGCATCACTGTTCTCGTCTACGACGAGCGGCGGCGAGAGATCCAGTTCTTGCTCCACGCCGAGATCCGTCTCGAACAAGAACGCCTGGCCATTGAATTTCCCGGTCACGCGAATGCTCTTGTCAATGAATTCCGGGTGCGCCTGGCGAAATGCCTCATCGGCGGGATCGTCTTCGCTCACCTTGTGGATGTCGAACTCGATCTCGGAGTAAGTCCCTTGGGGAATATCGAGTTCGAATTGCACCTCGACGCCCGCTTGTAGCGGTAGAGAGACCAGTACTGGCCCCGCCGCGAACTCCTGACAGCCATCATCATCAGGCTCGGAGTCACAGTCGGTGACGTCGCTGCGCTTCAGCTCCACCTCGCGTAGCACGATCTCGGCAGTAGTCAGGATCAGCGTGTCTGCCCCGCTGACGAGTGTGTCATCCAGCGCGATGGTCGGCGCGGCGGTAGGTCCCGATCGACTAAGCGCTGGTACTGGCGATTGGGTGGCGAAAGAGACCTGTATGTCGCGGAACGCAAGGGGTACCGTAGTGTCACTGCACCCCGCGACTGCCGCCGCCAATACGAGTCCCAGTATGAGTCGCTTCATCGAGATCCCTCCAGGATGAGATCGGTACAATCTAGTGTGTGCTTGGCCTTTGTTGTGTGGCCAGCGCTCTGTGGAGCCCCGCCATGCAGGGTCCACAGAGCTATCCATGTCGCTTAACTCCCGCTTTCGTCGTCGTCACCGTCTGCGTCTTGGTCCTCGAACGCTTCAAACGAATGCTTGATGTTCTCGCTCGCGAGACTCTCGTTGTCACCGCCCTTGTTGGCGCTCTGCGGATCGAATAGCGTACCGGACTGATCCCGGAACCAGGCGTCCAAGTCGATTCGAACGGTGACGTTTGTGCTCGCCATCATCTCATCGATCACCAGCGGTGGTATGATGTCGTACTCCTGTTCGTCGTCGATGTCCGTTTCGAAGGTGAACGGCTGACCGTTGAACAATCCCTGAA
This sequence comes from Gemmatimonadota bacterium, assembly GCA_039586365.1. Lineage (GTDB taxonomy): Bacteria > Gemmatimonadota > Gemmatimonadetes > Gemmatimonadales > GWC2-71-9. Next base: position 10,184 of record JBDHKN010000023.1, read on the forward strand.
CTCGAATGCTCCTGCCAACCATGTCCGGGTGCTCTTGCCTGAAGGTGGCATCTTCGGGATCGTCATTGCTCACCTTGTGAATCTCGAATTCGATCTCGTCATAGGTACCTGTATCCACCGCAATCTCGGTGATCTGATCCACTGCGCCGTTCAGCGGGAGGTCGAGCAGGATCGGGCCGGTCTCGAACTTCTCGCAGCCGTCGTGGTCGTCGTTCAGTGAGTCTGCCAAGGAGTCGCAAGCGTCATCGCTGACCTTCTCGAGTTCGATCTCCCGGAGTACGATCTCAGCCTTGGTGATGACCAGTTGATTCTCACCATCGGTGAGAGTGTCGGTGGCCACCCGCATGAACGACGGGCCAGCCGATTGGGCAGGTTGGCTTCCCGCTTGAGTTGAGAACGAGAGCGCGACGTTGCCCGTTCCAGCGCCGTGCGGCCCGGTCCCGTCACCGCAGGCACCTAGCATCACTGCGGTCCCGGCGAGCGCTATCAGTGCGATCCTCATGGTTGTCTCCTCCGTGTCGATTGGTCCGTAGCGCGGTGGTTCCGCGACGTTGCTGCGGGGGTCAATCGCAACAGCGGTACCAGGAGGGTCTTACCGGTTCGTAGTGTCGTAAGTCATCGAATGGCAAGCAGTTAACTGAGCAAGCGGGGACCTGAGCTGGTCCCACCGGTTGCCACGCCGCGATGCGGGTTGCCTCGTTTTGGTGCAGCTAGCCATCCCAAGGGGTGACGGTGGGTCGGCTGCGAGCTAGCTTAGCCGCGTGAATGCCACTGGTCCGTACTCGCGCGGCGCTTCATCGGCTCCGCGGCCAACGCTGCTGACTTGGGTGTGTCTTGTGGGCTGGTTAGGAATAGCTCTTGCGGCCACCAGTATGGTGATTCAGTGGCGCACATTCACAGTTCTACCCATTGGATATCTAGTCGGTGCACCTGCCGCGCTGGTCGTGACGGCAGCCGCATTGTATGGGTACTGGCGGCTGCGTCGTTGGGGGCTATGGCTGATCGCGTTCGGCACGGCCATCCGGCTCACAGCAACCGTGGTCGGCGTCATTCCGCTCGGACGATGGGATCTTGTCTGGCCGAGTCTGCTCGTGGTCGTGGGTCTCGGCTACCTGCGCAGGCTGCGCTAGAACAGGCTGTCAGTGGCGGCCTGGCTCGAGATCACCGTCGATTCCAGCAGTCGCGCACACAACTTCGACCTCGTGCGGGGAGTAGATCCCGAGCGTCAAAAGCGTCACGAGCCCGTTCAGGAAGCTCTGCTGTGTCTCCACTCGCGCCCACGGACCCCGGCAGACGCCGCGAGCGTCCACTTCGGCCGGGATCAATCCCACCAACCACGCTGTCTCCCAGCCTTCGTGGTAGGCAACAGGGCCCGGCTCCAACCCCGTATCGATGATACTGTGATAGCACCCAGTCGACACTAGCAGCACAGCAGCCGCTGTCAGAGTGACCAGCCCGCGCCCCAAACCATGGCGACTCATGTGCCCTCCATGTGATCATGGTGCTTTGCTGCAGTTTGTGGCTGGTCGGGGCCTTGCTCGGGCGATTGGCCCGCATCTGTCCCGTCCTGAGGTCCAGTGGCACTGCAGACTACCTTGGTTTCCAGGGGACTTATGATGCCGAATGTGAGGGCACCGACCACCCAGTTCAGGAAGCTCTGCCGGGTCTCCACCCGCGCCCAGCGCCCTCCGCAGTATTGGCTAGCATCCACCTGAGCCGGGAAGATCGCGTATGCGAACGCCATGTTCCACTCCTCGTGATGCACAGTCGCGCCCGGATCCAGCCCGGTAGTGATCTTTACTTGGTGACACGCGGCGGCCGCGGTCAGAAGCGACCCGACGGCCAACGCCGTCGCTATGCGCCGTATAATTTGGTGGGCCATTTGCCCCCCTTCTGGCTTGGTGACGTCTAATGTACCAGACGGCCACGCTACCCGACAGCGCGAGGCCAGTCTCGGGCTCCGCACGCGGAGGGCTGCGGCGCCGGACTTCCGGCCGCTGGCAGCAACTCAGCGCCACCCTTTCCCTAGGGGATGGTGCCGCTGCTCTCGCTTCGCACCCGACCCCAGATACGGCTGCGGATCACGTGAACGGCCGACACGAACATGGGATGGTCCCGGACTCGATCGAACAGAGCCGACTCGAGCACCCAGCTATCGATACCGCTGGGAGACAAGTCGTATGCGCGCTTGACCCAGGAGATGGTGAACGGAACGTCACCGGCCATGGCATGGTAGCTTGCTAAATCCTCGACCCTGGCCACATCGGAAAAGAGAGTATCACGCAGGCTGTCGGCCGTGACCTCACGGGCAACTGAGTCGGCGATCGCCTTGGCCTCCTGGGCGCGGCCTAGGGCCCGCAGACACATTGCACGGATCACCGCGTGTGGTCCCAGGTCGAACTCTAGGCATCGCGCAGCATCGCCGCTGAGCAACAGCGCCCGTGCTGCCACGGCTTGGGGAAGCACCAGCGCCGGTTCCAGGGCTCCTGCCGCCGCCGCCTCCGCTATCGCTAGTTCGTACCGTCTCATTTGGAGGGCCCAGATTGCGACGGCGATATGGCGGCCCGAAGAAAACGGGTCCAAAGCTGCCGCACGCTGTGTTTCGGCCAGGGCAGAATCTAGGTGCCCGGATTTGGCGAGCACGCGCGCCCTCCAACCCGGAACAGTCGGCGCGTTCGGCTGCAGCTCGAGCGCCCTGCCGAAGTCGGCGGCGACGTCTTCGGTCGGGGCATTGGCGAGGGCACCGATGTATCCTCGGGCTGCGTGGGCGCTCGCCAGGTTAGGATCCAGTGCGATCGCGCTGTCCGCGAGTGCCAAGGACAATGCGGCCAGCCGATACTCGTCGGCTCCCAGCCGGTACCGGTAGGTAAGCGACAACGCGTAGGCTGTGGAGAGATCGGCCAACGACGGAGCGTGTCGAGGATTCTGTGCGAGCGCCTCGTTGAACCAATTGATCGAGCGCTTGATGCCGTCTGCGGTGCGTTGCGATAGCCAGCGTCTGCCTACGAGGTATTCCTCATAACCCGGACCCAGCGCGGTCTTGGATTCGTAGTCGGGCAGGTTGAAGTCACCGATAGTGGAGGCCACCTTGGCGCTGACCTGTCGGGCAATGCTCTCCTGGGCCGCGAAAATGTCGGTAAGATCGCCGGTGAATGTCTCCGACCAGATGGTCGCGTCCGACTCTGCGTTGACGTGGTGGGCTGATGCACGGATGCTGTTACCCGCCAGCCGCAACGATCCCTGGATTACATGCCGTACTCTGAGCGACTCAGCAAGTTGCGGGGTCGTAAGACCTTTGGAACGCAGTGCTTCCACCGAATGCGGCGAGATCACCTTGAGTTGGGCAATCTGCGAGATCTGGGTGAAGATCTCTTCCGTTATCCCTGCGCTCAGGTAGTCGTAGCGCTGGTCTCCAGTCAAGTTGTCGAACGGCATGACCGCGACCGAGTCGACATAGCGCGGCCCGACGGTAGCGCTGACGCGTCCCTTCCAGGGTTGCCATGCAAAAAGTGCTAGAACGACGACCACCACGGCGAACACGGCGTCCTTGGTCCAGCGCCGGAGGTGAGAACGGCCTTCCGGGATGCCGGCGACTGGTAGGGGAGTCGTCCAGCCCGAAGACTGTTCCCCCCGGGCGGTCAGCAGCGCGTCGGAGAAGTCCCGTGCAGTTGGGAACCTGTCAACCGGCGCTTTGGCCATTGCCACGTTCACCACTTGTTCGACCTGCACCGAGACGGTGTCTCTAGCTGCCCTCAGCGAGGGAACTGGATCAACCAAGTGCCGCGCCAGCACCGTGCGTGCGTCCTTGCCCTGGAACGGGGGTTCACCTGCCAGCATTTCATACAGCACACAAGCGAGCGCGTAGACGTCGGCCCGGCCATCCAGATCGTCGCTGGCCTGCACTTGCTCCGGGCTCATGTAGGCCGGTGTGCCGAGCGCTACACCTGTCTCGGTGAGCGAATCGCTTCCCGCTACCCTTATGGCTCTGGATACACCGAAGTCCGTTACGAGGGCATGTTCCTCGTGCAGCAGGATGTTACCCGGCTTGACATCCCGGTGGAGCACATTCTGCTGGTGAGCATAGTCGAGGGCGTGCGCGACATCCCGGGTTATCCGCAACGCGTCGTCCAGCGGTAGCTGGTGTTCCCGTGCGATCCGGTCTGCCAAGGACTCGCCTCTCAAATACGGCATAGCGTAGTACAGCAGATCGTTCGCTTCGCCCGCCGCGAAGATAGGAACGATGTGTGGGTGGGTCAGCTTGGACGTGAGATCGATCTCTCTGAGGAACCGTTCCCGTCCCAGGTGGGCAGTGAGGTGAGGGTGCAGGACCTTGATTACGACCAGCCGACTGGGGTGCTGTTCGCGAGCGAGGTAGACCGTGCCCATGCCGCCACGCTTGAGCTCTCGTTCGAGCAGGTAACGTTGCGGTAAGTGCTGTTGGAGCCGGTCGAACAGATCCTCCATGACCCTGCCTAACGTACTATGGAGCGCCTAAGATAAACCACGCTCTGCGCTGGCGGCCAGGGGTGATTCTCGGCATGTGACAGTTGCATCCATGAACCGGGTGCGCACCACAGCGGCGCGCACCCGGCTCTCCGTGACGGTGCGATCGTGTTCTCGTTATCTGGAAACCAACAGTTCGTCCACTATACGCTGCGCTCCGTAGATGTCACGCAGCGCCTCGAGGATTGCCTCAGCGCGGACCGATACGGTGCGAGACGTCTGGGTTGTATAGATGAAGTCACCCGAGAGGCTCTCGATATTGCCGTCAAAGACCAGCCCCACTACCTCCCCATGTTGGTTGATCAGCGGACTTCCCGAGTTCCCTCCCGTTATGTCGTTGGTCGAGACCGTGTTGAGCGGCGTGCTCATGTCGAATTCCGCAGGGGGGTTGAGCCACCGATCTGGTAGCGCCCAGTCCTGCGAGCCGGTGTGTGAGAAGTGACGATCGTACATCCCGTAGAAGGTGGTGAACAACGGAGCCTTGGTTCCATTGTAGTCGTAGCTCTGCATGACTCCATCCGCGATGCGCAGAGTAAACGTGGCGTCCGGGGCAACCGAGGTCCCGTAGGCCTCGAAGAGTGCCCGAGCCAATTCTGCAACCTTGGCTTCCTCCTGCGACTGCAGCTGTTGGTATTCTATCTCCGCCTGTACGAAACGCGGGAGTATCTCTCGTGCCAGGGTTATGGCAGGATCGGTACTGATCAGAATCTCCGCGGGGGAGTCCAGCAGCGCGCTTCGTTGGGCGGGGTCCAGCACCGCTGTGGCGCCATCCAAGATCGCCTGGGCTGCATCGCCATAGCTGCGGCCCTCCAATGCCTTGGCCACGAACGGGTCGTCCTCACCCAGCCAGTTGGCGGCATCCTCCAGCTGCAACTCGAGGAAATGGCGATCGAGATCAGTATTGAAGGTTGTTTCCTCCAGGTTGGTTCGAATCATCTGCAGGATGCTGTCCGGGGCACCGGCGCGGGAACCGTAGGCGTAGTCGACCATCGTGGCAGCAGTTGCTAGGGTTTGAGACCAGAAGCCACCGTCGAACCGCAAGCCGTTCCTCGTGGGAGCAAGCTCTGCCATCCTCTGACGGATGGTGGCAATGTCATCCCACAGACTTCCGTACTGGCGGTTGAGATTCGGATCACTCCGTATAGCATCCATGAAGCGACGCTCGAAACCCCGCTTGCGGCCCATGATGTCAACGTCGCGTAATGCAGCGAGCCGGCCTTTGTACAGCTTCAGGGCGTTCATCCAGCTGAAGTACTGGTTTATGTACTCCGGACGCTGATCGGGGTGGTGATCCATGAAACGGGCGAGTATGTCGGTACGGCTCTGCAGCAATCTCACGGTGTTCGGCTCCCTGAAATCCCGCGCGTACTCGAGTTGTGCCACGGTGCTGAGGCGCTCGGTAGAACCGGGATTGCCGATCACGAATACGGCATCGCCGTCCTTGGCTCCCTCCGTGCTCCAGGTGTAATGGGACCCGGGATTGTAGGGTGATCCATTCTCGTCATACACCCGCAAGAAGGACATATCGACCACGTACCGGGGGTAAGTGAAGTTGTCCGGATCCCCGCCGAAATAGCCGATCTGCAGCTCCGGTATCAATACCAGTCGGACATCATCGTACCGTTTGTAGCAGTACAGAGAATACTTCCCGCCGTTGTACAGAGGCTGCACATCGCAGCGAAGGTCCAGTGCCCGGCTCGCGCTGTCGGCAATCTCCGTGACCCGTCTATCTCTGGCTTGCTGCTCCTCTTCCTCAGCCATCATCGGTCTCACAGCTGTCTCTACCAGGGCCGTAACGTCCTCCGCCTGGATCATCTGATCGACGTAGAGGTCCGGAACGCGCCGCTCCTCCGCAAGAGTCTCAGCGTAGAAGCCGTTAGTCAGTAAGTCTTCACCCTCACCAGAGACCTCACTGGCACTCTCGCGAGCGCAGTGATGATTCGTCATCACCAGTCCGGTCTCCGATACGAAGGAGGCGGTGCAGTTCGGCAGGCGTAACGATGCCAACCGTACATGCTCCAACCATTCGTCGGTCGGCCTGAATCCGTACTCTTCCTGGAAATAGTCCAGCGGGGCGTCCTCGAACGTCCACATCTTGCCGGTGTCGAACCGACCGGGTTCGATCTCCGGTGGCGGCGGTGCCTCCATCGTCACTGCCACGGTCTCCGCAGGCATCATCACTGGTGCCGTAGGCTGCGTAGTTTCCATGCTGGTGGACGAGGCACATCCGCTGACCACCAGGGCGAGCGCCAGGAAGCTGTGTAGCTGCGAACTGCGTGGGATCATGGTCACCTCACCGATCGATCGGTTTGTTAATCACGTCGGCTGCCACCCAAGCGTGGTTGATATGGGCTAGCTTTCGCGAGTCTATCGGGGAAACTTAACAACTTGGCTCCATCACGCCGAGCAGCCCAACCGCGGACCGGTTCAGAGAGGAGTATATCCGTCGTCATGAGCGGGCACCCCGCTTCGGGGCACGGCAAGGACGGGTTTGGGTTGTAACGGGAAATTGACGGCTGGTGAACCTTCGGATATCGTGCAGGCGGCTGCCGGGCGTCGCTGATCGCTTTCGATCATGACGCCGTGGTACGAGGTGTGAAACAGCTAGCGCTGCCAATCGTACTGAGAACTGGACAACCAATGGGAGGGCGGTGTTGAATCAAACTTTGCGTGATCTCCAAGTCATTCCTGGGGTTGGCCCCAGTATCGCTCAGGATCTGCACGAACTGGGCTACCGAACGGTTGCGCAACTGCGAGGCGAAGATCCTGCCAACATGTATGCCGAGTTGTGCCGACGCCGTGGAGAGCCGATCGACCGATGTGTGCTGTATGTCTTCCGCTGTGCCGTCTACTTTGCGAGTCACGACAAACACGATGAAGAGCTTCTCAAGTGGTGGAACTGGAAGGATTGACGGTGACGTCCTTGCACGGTTCGATCGCCACGTTATCTCGGAGGAACGAATGTCGCGTCACCTACTGACTTCGGTGGTTTACCTGTGTCTATTCACAACTACGATTGCGATCCCTGGTGCGCACGCTCAATCCACCAGCGGTAAACATCCCATCACGCCAGCTGACTATGGGCAGTGGGAGACTCTGGGAAACGGCACGCTATCACATGATGGCAGATGGCTGGCTTACCCGATCAGCAGGGTGAACGAAGAAAACGAGTTGCGCGTCCGGCGGCTCGAAGGGGAAGAGACGATCGTCGTACCATACGGCACGCGCCCGGCGTTCTCCGATGACAGTCGTTGGCTGGCGTACGCGGTCGGCGTCAGCGTCGAGGAACGTAAGAAGCTGGAGAAGCAGAAGAAGCCAATACGCGATCAGCTCGGTCTCAGGAACCTCGTCACCGGTGACAGTCTGGCGATCGACGAGGTGGCGTCGTTCTCATTCTCGGATGACGGTGCTTACTTGGCGATGCGTCGTTATCCACCGGCAAATGCCGACGACAGCAAGCACAAAGGGGTGGACCTCGTGGTCCGGACCTTGGCCACAGGTGTTGAAACCAATTTCGGCAACGTAGCAGAGTTCTCATGGCAGGAGGCGGGAACGCTGCTCGCTTTTGTCATCGACGCTGAGGGGCAAGCCGGCAACGGCGTTCAGGTGTTCGATCCGGCAACAGGAATGCTGCGAACGCTGGACTCCAAGTCCACCCGCTATAAGGGGCTGACGTGGAGAGAGGAGAGCGATGACCTGGCTGTCCTGCGGGTTCGTCCGGGAGGTGAGGAATACGAGGACTCCACGCATGTGATTCTGGCGTGGCGCGGGCTCGGTGGGCGCGCACCGATGGAAGCGACGTTCGATCCTGACTCAACAGCCGCGTTTCCAGCGGACACCAGGATCGTGGACTATCGGTCGCTCACCTGGTCGGATGACGGGAGCATCGTCTTCTTCGGGATCAAGCAGCGGGAGAAGAAGACGGAGCCGTCCGATAGCGTTGCCGCCGACTCAGCCGGGACCGCGGCGGATTCCACGGGCACCGAGGACATCGAGGAATCTGAGGCGGACGACGAGGAGGAGCCGAGCACGGTGCAGATCTGGCACGCCGACGATGTGGACATCTTTCCCCGCCAAAAGATCACCGCCAACGAGGACCGACAGGAGAACTACCTAGCCGCCTGGCATCTCGATGCTGGCAGGTTCGCGCAGCTAGGTAATGACCTCGTCGAGGATGTGACTCTCGTCGAGGGAGACAAACTTGCCATCGGGACAGACGCCACACCCTACGAACAGGCGCGGATGTTCGGGCCGGAGTTTCGGGACATCTACGCAATAGATGTGGCGACAGGTGATGCGACCAAGGTGAAGGAGAGGATCCAGTACAATTACGGTCCGAGTTCAGGGGGCCAATACCTAGTGTACCTCGTCGACAACCACTACTGGACCTACGATTTGGACACCGGCCAACACACCAACATCACAGAGGGAGTAGCGACTTCCTTCGTCAATCTGGAAGACGACCACACGGTGCAGCAGAAGCCACCGTTCGGTGTGGTGGGCTGGGCCAAGGACGATCGGTCTCTACTGCTGTACGACAAATACGACATCTGGGAGCTAAGGCCAGACGGGTCCAGGGCCGAGCGAGTTACGCAGGGAGCGGAAGAGCGAATCCGCTACCGGCGCGTGCGCCTTGACCCCGACGAAGAATTCATCGACACGTCGGTCCCTCTGTATTTGAGCACTTATGGCGAGTGGAGCAAGGAGTACGGGTATTCACGCGTTAGGGTCGGTCGGCAACCCGAGCGGCTGGTTTGGCTGCACACCAGTGTCGGGAGGCTCCAGCAAGCGGAGGACGCGGACGTGTTCGCCTACGTGGTGCAGGATTTCGACGACTCGCCCGACTACTTCGTCGCGGGTGCGGATCTGGCCAATCCACGACAGGTTACGGAAACCAATCCGTTCCAAGGCGACTTTGCCTGGGGCAGGTCAGAACTGATTGAATACGAGAACACATGGGGCAAGAAGCTGCAGGGTGCTCTGTTCTACCCTGCGGACTACGAGCCAGGTAGGCAGTATCCCATGATCGTCTACATCTACGAAATTCGCTCACCATCGGTACACAGCTACACAGTGCCATCGGATCGGAGCGCCTACAACACCACAGTGTTCACTAGCCAGGGCTACTTCGTACTGCAGCCTGACATCGTGTATCGAGATCGGAATCCGGGTCTGTCGGCAGTGGAGGCAATCGAGCCGGCCGTCCAAAAAGTGCTCGAGACCGGTATGGTCGACCCAGCGCGAGTGGGTTTGACGGGCCATTCCTGGGGTGGCTATCAAACGGCTTTTGTGGTGACTCAGACCGATATGTTTGCGGCGGCCGTTGCCGGCGCACCACTGACCAATCTGGTGAGCATGTATCTGTCAGTATACTGGAACTCAGGCAGTACAGATGCGCGAATCTTCGAGATCAGCCAGGGACGCATGGAAGTGCCATTCTGGGAGGATGTGGATGCGTATGTCGCCAATTCCCCCGTTTTCCACGTAGCGGACATGAACACGCCGCTGCTTGTCGCTCACGGGACGGAGGACGGCGCAGTGGACTTCAACCAAGGGGTGGAATACTACAACGCGGCACGGCGGGCTGAGAAGGACTTCGTGCTGCTCGTTTACGAAGGTGAGAATCACGGTAATGCGAAGAAGGCCAATCAGATTGACTACCACCAGCGAATCGTGGACTGGTTTGGTCACTATCTGAAGGGTGAGCCTGCTCCAACTTGGATCAGTAGCGGCGTATCCTATCTCGAGCAGGAAAAGCTGCGTAAGAAGGAGAGTGGCGACAGGTAACGCATGATCGCTACCGCTTCACTTGAAGCGGTGTGTTGCCGAGTCCAATATCTACAGGGAGGGCTTCCAACCTTCGCCATTCCAGCACATCTCCCAAAACGTCCATTCGTACCGGCTCGAGAGCAGAAACAGCTCCTCGAGCCGTTGCTTCTTCGTGGACGAGGCTCCTTCTGCTACTCGGTTCAACTCGATCTTGAGCCAGTCAGCGGCTTGCTCGAATTCCTCGGATGCGTACTGCTCTATCCAGTCGGCATAACGCTTGTCGTTCGGAGCATCGCGTTGCGCCAGATGTCTGGCGACGTACACGTATCCCCAGGCGCATGGAAGCAGTGCTGCTAGCAGGTCGGCCATGTCTCCGTCCGCTGCAACGCGAACCAGGAAATCGGTATACGCCCGTGTAGTGGGCCACATAGACTGTGCTTCCAGCTCAGTAGCAGATATACCGAATCGCTCCGCGTAGGTGCGATGCAGCGACATTTCAGTGTTCAGGGTGAGATTCAGAACTGCAGCATACCACCCCATTGAGTCTAGGTTGTCAGCTTTGGTCACCGCCCAGGCGAAAACGCGGGCAAATTCCTTGAGGTACAGGTAGTCCTGCAGCACCCAGCGCTTGAACTTCTCGATATCGAGCGAACCGTCACCAAGACCCTTGACGAACGGGTGTGACAGTTGAGCGTCCCAGATGGGTCTAGCTGCCTTGTGAAGATCGTCGGACAGGGTCAATGGACGGTCCTTTTGTGGGGAGCGGAGAGCTGGGAGCGGGGAGCTGTGCGCCCCTGCGCGGCGAGTCCTTCCATCTAATAGGGGAGAGGCCTGCTCCCGGCTCCCAGCTCTCCACTCCCCTTTGAGCATTTTTCACACGGACAGATCGCATGCAGAAAGTCGTACGTGTAGATACCTGTGCTGTGTCCGTCGTTCCAGTCTATCCTGATTGCATAGCTGCCAACCAGGGAGATCTTCAGTGGACTAATGTCCTCCGGCACCGCAGCCGGGTCGATCAAGGGAACACCTGTCATCTCGTCCCTGCACCGCGCGCACTGGCACCTGAGCCTCAGGTCGCGTGCGGGGTATAACCCCTTGTGGTCGTCGTCCCATGTGATTGCGATGTCGCGTTCACCACGGTGAATCTGCTTGGGAATTCGTAGCTCAGTCATGCCACAGGTGTTCTCCGGAATTCCAAGGGACCCGCCCCGGATACACTCGCACCATCGCCCACCGTCCTTCACATTCTCTCTTGTTGCCCTTTGGTGCCCGCCCTGATCCCCGCCAACGTTTCCAACCCGATGTTACCGCCACTGACGACCACCGCGATGTGCTTCCCGTGGGCCGCGAACTTCCCGGACAGCAGAGCCGCGATTCCCACTGCACCTCCGCCTTCCACCACTAGCTTTAGCTCCACGGCTGCGAACTCCATCGCCTCGCGGATCTCATCCTCCGTGACGAGCAGATGTTCATCGACATGGTCCTGCACCAACTGGAATGTGTATCTGTTGTCCAGTCCGATTCCTCCCGACAGTGCACTGGCGACAGTCTCGTCCTCAGGAAATGCAATCGGCCTCCCGGCCTTCAAGCTCTCGAACATGACCCTTGCGTTGGCAGCCGATACCGCAACGACTCGGACGTTGGGATCCGCCGACTTCGTGGCCAGAGCGATTCCGCCTATCAGGCCCCCACCTGATAGCGGCACTAGGACGGTATCGAGATCGGGGTCCTGCTCGAGGAGTTCGAGACCGATGGTACCCTGGCCAGCAATTATGAGTGGATCGTCAAACGGATTGACGTAGGTCAACCCCTGTTCTCGTTGGATCTCATAGGAACGCTGCTCGGCGGCGTCGTAGCTGTCTCCATGGAGGACTGCCACAGCACCGTATCGCTTGATGGCTGCGAGCTTGGTGGAGTCGACCCATTCCGGGACGCAAACGGTTGCCCTCACTCCCAGGAGATCGGCGACATAGGCGACTGCTTTGCCATGATTACCACTCGAGCAAGTGACAATCCCACGTGCTCTTTCCTCACCCGAGAGGGCTAGCAACCTGTTCGCAGCACCCCGGACCTTGAACGAACCCGTGACCTGCAGGTTCTCCAGCTTCAGCGTTACCGGAGCTCCCGTGAGGTCAGACAAGACACGCGATCGCAGCACCGGAGACTGCAGCGCAACGTTAGCGATCGCGTGTCTGGCTGCGACTACCTGATCCAGACCTAGCGGTACCGAGCTGGTTGAGTCCACTTCAGCTCAGGCGAACGGTGCCATATTGTCCGGCATCAGCCAATGCTAACCTTGCTCGTTGGCTCGGCCATAGGAACCTCTCGCAAGCAACCGCTCAGCAAAATCGATTCGTTCGTGCAACTCCGAGATCTCACCGACCAATTGATCGCGCATTTCACGATTCTCAGTCCGCAAAGCCTCGATGGCCTCAAGGAGTACGGCATTGTCTCCCCCTGCCGAGAGTTCCTTGCGTTTGAGCCATGCGCCGAGCACGATCTTGATGGCGACGAGGGAGAACCCGCTCAGCGTGAGGATCCCAATGACCGTGAAGAGCGTGTCGAAGTTACCAGGTGTCATTTGCGATTCTTCTCAGGTCTCGCCTCAATTCTCGGTGCTGGAATAGACTACCTTGCCTCCAAGTATGGTATGGACAACCGCGGCGCTCGGGATCTCGTCCTCGGGAATCGTCATGATATCTTTGGAAAGCACGACGATGTCGGCGAACTTCCCTGGTGTCAGCGATCCCATGACATCCTCTGCAAAGGCGGCGTACGCGTTGTTCAGCGTGTAGGACCGCAGCGCCTCTTCGCGTGTCATCCGCTGATTCGGGAAGAACAGCGACCCGTCGCTCAGCTTCCGGGTCACGGAAGCGTAGAATCCGGCAATGGGGTCAATGTCCTCAACGGGAGTGTCGGTGCCGTTCATGACGACGGCCCCGGTGTTCATGAGATCCCGCCACAGGTAGGCGCCTTCCTCTGCCCGCTGGGTCCCGAGCCGCTTGTACACCCACGGCGCGTCCGAGGTGCAATGGATCCCCTGCATTGCAGCAATGACTCCCAAACCCGCGAACCGGTTGAGGTCATCGCGGTGCAAGTGTTGAGCGTGCTCGATGCGCCAGCGTAGATCGGTCTCTTCCGGATTGGCTTGGAACGCAGCTTGGTAGATGTCCAACACTTCACGGTTGGCGCGATCTCCAATGGCGTGTGTGTTCAGCTGGAAACCGTGCTCGATCGCGATCTCAGCAGTCCGCGTGATGTCGTCCACGGGCTCGAGCACCAGTCCTGTGCTCTGTGGCAGATCTTCGTAAGGCTCGAGCAACCAGGCGCCATGGGCGCCCAGAGCGCCGTCTATCTGCCGCTTGATCGAGCGCACGGTCAGGAAACCGTTGGCGTAGTCGATCAGCCGATAATCCGGTAGTCTTTCCGCCATCTCCTCGTTGGTTTGGTACCGGACCATCACGTACAGCCGGACGGGCAGCCTGCCCTCGTCTGCCAGCTCTTTGAACAGATCGATTGTCTCGAACGAGGCCCCCGCATCGTGGAAACTCGTGACCCCTTTGGACAATGCCTCTTGTCCGGCCATTTCCACCACAGCCACGTCATGAGCCCGCTTCTCCTCCGGAGTTCGGCCCGCCTCAGATCGAGCGATGGCTTCCCTGACTGGCAATTGCGCCTTTTCGCGCAGAGCTCCGGTCGGGTTGCCAGCACGGTCGTGCAGGATCTCTCCACCGGCAGGATCGGGAGTGTCGCTAGTGATGCCCGCGAGTTCGAGAGCCCTTGCGTTGGCGAAAGATGCGTGACCACTGGCATGGGTCAGGAGGACGGGATTATCAGGCGAGACCCTGCTCAATCCCTGGTGCAAGGGAAGCCCATCGACCGACGGCCGCGGTGTAAGGTCCCACTTTTCCTGATGCCATCCGTGACCCAGTATCCACTCTCCCGGCGCGGATTCCGCCACGGCAGCCGCCACGATCGTGACGATCTCATCCCAGTTTCGCGCGGCCGTAAGGTCCAGCATCATTTTCGATTGGCCTAACGACGTGTAGTGGCCGTGCCCCTCGATGAAGCCGGGGACCGCCAGTCTCCCGTTCAGATCGATCACTTCGGTGTACTGGCCGATGTACCTCGCAATCTCGCCGTCGCTGCCTACGGCAATGATCTTGTCACCCGATACGGCCATTGCCTGGGCCTCCGGGTGAGCCGAATCGACCGTGACGATCTTGCCGTTACGCAGTACGAGATCGGCGGGCTGCGCCCCGCAAGCTGCAAGGTGACCGAGGGTCATGAGTAAAGCAAGCGAGTGACTCCGTGTATGGTGCCATGTCATCTTGTTTCTCCAGGCCTCGCCGATTGTATGAACCACAGCTTGAAAGATAGCGTGAACGCGGCCCACCCGGACCGATGCCCTAGCGTCGTACCGCGGTCCAGCGCTTGATCTCTTCGCGAACGTCTCCCGCTGTGCCCGCACGTTCAAGGGCGCTCCACAGCCTGGCTACGGTTTCCTGGTCGACCAGGCCGGGTGGCGATCCCACAGCCGGGGTAGAAAGCCGCGCCGCTGCCCTGAATGCGTCCACTGCGTGGACCACCTCCTCCGTGTACAGGAATCTGTCCGGTCCAGGAAGCAGACTGTCTGCATCCGGCTGGAAGTATCCCAGTGCATGAAGCATCACCTTGAGCTGCCACACATCGTTGCCGGTGAACTGCTGGAGTTCACGGAATCCCAGCGTTTGCGAGATTGTGTTGTAGCTGCGGCGCAGCTCGGCCACGGGAGTGGGGTGCTCACACACGTTGATGTTGGCGGTGATTCCGTCGGGCCGCCTGGAACGGCCCCGGCGAGAGTCGGCGACCACCACTGCGGCGGACTGCACTCGTCCCTTGCGGGCATCGCCTCCCATCCCTTGGCCGGCAGCCAGAGCCTCGATGAGGCGGTCGGCCAAATGGTGCCCGGTTCCCTCTGTGCTCTCGAAACTGGCGCTCACGGCCTCCAGTACTTGCGGGCCTTCCAGCAGGTTGCCCTGCGTTACGTAATTGGGTCCTGCGCGGTGGCCTGCCCACGGATTGGTGCTGTCGCCGGTGTGCTGGGCGCTTCCGCCTTGCAGGCCGATCACGCCGACTTGGCGCCGCGCTGCCCGGTCGTCCGCACCGATGGCGCCTGCCAAAGCTTCCTGAGCCGACACGCCTTGTGCCAGCAGCTCCAACAGCTCGTTGCCGTACTCCGTCCGGGTGGACGCCTGGGTTGCCACTGCTCCCACTCCGGCACGCACCCAGGGAACTCCGTTCCCGACGCATGCAACGCGAGTGGTTACGGCGACACCGACCTCGCCCGTCGCAGTGTCGACTGCTGCGATCGAGAAGGTCGAGAACTCCAGGTTGCGTCCCCAGGTCACTGGTTCCTGCGACAGCAGTGGCTGGGCAGCCAAAGAGCAGGCAGCGGGAATCAAGATGCAGCGCATTGAGCAGTCCTCCAAGTGAGACCCTTGCGGTTGTTGTGTGCCCGGGCGGCCACTGCACAGTGTCCACCCGCCACAGCGCCCAGAGAACACCACCTGCACCGGGCATTCAAGTGAAGTAAGTGCTAGGACACGACATCGGGTTCCGTCGGTGCCTTGCAGCTCAGCACCATGGCAACACTGTATGCTGCAGCGCCGAGGAAGAATAGCGCGCGGGATCCGGTTTCCAGGGCGATCAGGGCCGCTAGCGGTGCCGCAACGACCGATGCGAACCCGTTCGCTGCCCACGCCCAGGCGATCCGCTTGCTGTCTGTATGGGCAAAGAGACGCAGTCCGAGCGGGAACAACCGCCCCATCAGATAGGCCAATGGTGCGAGTAGTACGGCAGCAGAAGCCGCACGGATGGTAAGAGATGTGGCTTGCAGGAAGTGCACGACGGAGAGCAACGCCGCTCCCAGGATCACAAGTATCGCAGCCAATAGCGCGGCTGTCAGCTGGATGCTGGACGGGTTGAGACGATCAGACCGGATGCTGCCGATGCCCGAACAGACGAGGAACGATGCTAGGACGACCGCGACACCGTAGATCGGATGGCCGAGGAGCAGGCCAATCTGCTGGATGGCCGCGATCTCAGCCGCGAGATACGCCACGCCGATTGCGGTGAAGTAGCCTACCGTTGGCCACCAATCGGTACCCAATCGCTTTGCACCGGTCGCCACTGCCGGGAGCAACATGAGGAGACCCGCAAGAACGGCACTCTGCAGCAGCGTTGCAACCAGGGCAATCGGTCCCCACTCAGCATAGGGCAGCCACCCGCCGCGGTCGCTCGTGAGCAGCCTTGGTAGTGAGCCGATCCGGAGAAAATGGTGCGGGTAGGGGCGTGAGTCTCCGACTGGAGACACGTTGAAAGGGTAGGCTGAAGTGAAGTCGGCCAGGCTGTCGGCTCCATGAGTGGCCGCCGCCGCAGCGCGAAATAGTGGCGCGTCTTCGAGCAAATGGAATGTGGAGTTGGGCGCGCTCATACTGGGGTACCAATCCAGATCAAACAGCCGGGTCGCGGTCCAGTCTCGTAGCCTCGCAACCTCAGCCTCGTCGAACCCCGCTGGTCTAGCAAGCACAGTGGTCGTACCCCAGCTGCGGGCAACCACGAGTTGGCTATCCACGACCGCGGAAGCAGAACCTCTCAGGGCTTCGGCCACGGTGAGGATGACCCGAACACTCTCTCGAGGGGGCAGCGTCAGCCAACGGGTGATCGCCAGAATCCCTTGGGGCGTAAGATGTTCGAGGTAGCTGCTGTAGGCATCGACCGTGTGCAAGAAGTCCTCGTTGAGGGAGTGCACACCCGCTGCGGAGGTCCCCAATCCTCCGGCAGGCGGTAGCACAATCAGATCGTACTTCTCGCTGGTACGGGCCACGAAGCTCCGCGCATCCGCGACGACCCAATGCACCTTGCGTTGTTCCGGATGACCGGCGAAAGCAGAGCTTGCGAGATCGACGAGGTCGGGGTGCAGCTCTATTGCTGTAACCGCTCTCGCGCCGTGCGCCAGGGCGCTGTGAACTTCGCTGCCGCCACCGGCCGCCACCACAAGGACGTGGCTTGGCGCGCCAAGGGCATAAGGTAGGGCTGAGGGTAGCCAGTCCAGTAACCCTGCGGCGCTGGAGTCCGCTGGCTGATTAATGGTGGCACCGACCAGATCGCCGTCAACGAAAACCGCCGTCTGTTTGGGTAGCTCACCCTGAAATCCCAACGACAATCCTGGAGCGAAATGAAAGGCGTCAGCCTCTGTGGCAACTAGCCAACCAACCGGACTGGTGCGCTCGTGCACCCGCCTCGCGCCGGGGAACGCTGCGACCTGCGGTAGGCCTTTATAGGGAGACACCTCAATGCGCCACAGTGGCGTGATCAGGACGAACACCGACAGAGCAACCAGAATCCACGCCGAGATTGACGCAAGATGTCTGGGAGCAGACTTGGGTGTAGCAGCTACGGCACCTATGGCCGCCAGGACTGCCGGAACGGACAGTACGCGTTGCGGGAAGAGATAAGCCAGCATTCCCACCGCCAAGGCTGCACCCAAGCCAGCCCCGATGAAGTTCGCTCCGTACATGCGTCCTGGGTGTTCTCGCTCGATGGTGAGTCCCAGGAGAATCGCCATCGCTCCGACACCGAACGGCAAGGCGAGCAGGAGATAGATCGCAGCGAGTCGAATCCATTGCGACGAATCCCACACCAATTGTGTTGCGTCCAGTGCCACCAAATGAACCAGCGTGGGACTTGCCACCAATGAAATCACTGTTGCGTGAGTACTCCACCCAAACCATCGCTCGACTGTGGTGGATTCGAGCCTCCCCGTTAGGGCCAGGATCGTGCCGCTCGTGCCAAATCCCAACATGGCAACCGAAATCGCCATATACGCGAAATGATGGAAGTGTTCTATGGCGAAGATTCTTACTAGGAGGATTTCGTATGCCAGAGTGCCAGCTGATAGGAAAGCTACGGCCAGCTTCCGATCGAGTCGCTTCACGGCAAGTTAGCGGATGCCACTCAGCATCGGCACAAAACGAACGGGCATCAGGTTGCGGGTACTTATGGTATTGTCCAGGCTCTTGTTCACAAGTATGAGGTTCTGGATTCCGTACACACTTCCGACGGGGATGACCATGCTGCCATCCGGCTTGAGCTGTCGTACCAGTTCGGGTGGTATGTAGCCGGCAGCCGCCGTCACGATAATGGCGTCGAATGGTGCTGACTCAGGCCATCCGTGGTGGCCATCGCCGTGGCGGGATTGGACCGTGAATCCAAGGCGGTCGAGTCGCTCCCGTGCGCTGTCCGCCAGGACCTGGAAGATCTCTACGGTGTGAACCGCACACCCGATCTCGGCCAACACTGCAGCCTGATATCCGGACCCGGTCCCAACTTCGAGCACTTTCATCCCCGGCTTGGGCTGGAGGATCTCAGTCATGAAGGCGACGATGTAGGGCTGAGATATGGTCTGTCCGTGGCCAATCGGAATCGGGAAGTCGCCGTATGCGCGACGGCGATTCTGCGGCGGGACAAACTCGTGGCGAGGCACTGAGCGCAGGGCGGCCAGTGTAGCGGAATCGCTGACGCCGCGGAGCTCGATCAGATCCACCATGGCTACCCGTTCGCGTTCGAACCGGGCTTGCTCAGGCGTCTGGCCATAGAGAGATGCTGACCAGGCGAAAAGGGCCGAGGCTCGAATGACGGGACCTAGGATACCTCTCATCGGCGTTCCGTCCCTGTGGGTGATCTCACTCAAGTTCTGATGCCTGATCCGGTGCCGTCAAGCCGCCGCCGGCTCGTCCAACCCCTTCCCTGTAGCTGCGCTGCTGACTTCTTCCTTCCTGCTGGCCGCTAGAACAACTTCGCTGCCAGAGTCGACTCCTTGTCCGTCCTAGTTCCGATCTTCATTGCCGTACTGAGCCGCACGGTGCCTTCGGCATGCAAGGTCTCGTGCACCAGCTCGACGGCCCGGAAGATCTGGCTCATCTCTCCTTCCACATTGGTACCGTATGAGTGTAGTTGCACCTTGAGCCCTGACTGTTCCAGAAGCTGGTGGGCGCGCTTCACCTCGTTGCGGACCGACACCCCCGCACCAATTGGTATGACCTGTACCTCGGCGATCGCTTTCATGTTTCCATCCTGTTGCTGTGGCTCCAAGCGGAGCAACCTTCATGGGCGACGGAGACAATGTCTCCGACTACAGTAAATTACAAGTGGATGCCAACGGCGACATTCACGGAGTGTGAATGTCAGCCCATGCTGAGGTAAACACTCATGTCGCTTGAGTGCGCCAAGTGCACCAGTTATCCCTGCCACGTGGGGCGGATTGACCTCGGTCCCTATTGCTGTCCGATGCGGCGTGATTTCCCTGCGTTTGCGGAGTTGTATGCGGACGAAGCGCACCGGCTCCCGGCAATTCAAGCAGCCCTGATCGAGGCGGAGGGCTACGGTCGCTGGACCAGATTGCGAGAAATCGCCGAGTTCGCCAACCGCATTGAGGCGAGGCCTGTCGGAGTTGCTCACTGCACCACTACCGCCAGAGAGGCGGGACTCGTAGCTGGGTACTTGCGTGACAGCGGGCTGGAAGTCGTGATGCCCGCCCGTTCCGAGGAGTGCAATCCTCTGGCCCAAGCGGCGTTGTTGGCCGACCGAGACACGAAGCTCAATGTCATCTGTGGGATGAGCGTCTCGCACGAGGCGATGTTCATCCGCGCTTCAACCGTTCCGGTCACTGTCTTGGTCGCACGGGACGCACGGCTCCGTCACAACCCTGTAGCCGCACTCTACACTAGCGACAGCTACTCACAGGACCTGCTCTATGGGCAGAGGAGGCGACCGGAACGTCCGTTCTTGGGGGGGGACATCACTGCTCTGGAGTGGGCGGGTAGAACTTTGCCAGAAACAGAGGGTGGGGAGTTCAACCGACTGCAGGAGGTCATGGAGTTTGCCAATCGCCTCGGGGCAACACACGTAGGTGTCTCGTTCTGTGTTGGCTTCCGCGCTGAGGCCCGGGTGCTCACAAGAGTATTGGAGGCAAATGGCTTCAGGGTTTCCTCAGCATGCTGTAAGTCGGGGGCTGTACCCAAAGAGACATTGGGATTGAGTGACTCACAGAAGGTACGCCCAGGACAACCTGAGATGATGTGCAATTCCTTGGCCCAGGCGACACTACTAAACCGTGAAGATGTGCAGCTGGCCGTGATTCTCGGTCAATGCGTGGGACACGATTCAGCGACCATCAAGCAGCTGAACGTCCCTACCGTGTGTCTGGTAGCCAAGGATCGAGTGCTAGCTCACAACACAGTAGCGGCGCTATACGAACTGGAGAGTTGAGTGGGGCCCTATGATAGGTACCGCCCTCGTATCGCGCGCCAAAGATATCGTCGAGTGTTACAGCTCGTCTGGTGATTGGTGGTTTTCACCTACGCGCGAAGAGCGCCGGTGACGTGCAGGCCGTAGTGTCGGCACTCAGGCGACATGCAGTGGTGAAGGTGGTACCGTCTCACTGTACGGGAGACCAAGCCGTCGAGACCATTCGAACGGGCTATGGGGAGGATTGTGTCCAGGCGGGGCTTGGGAGCGTGATCACGATGGCTGGAGGGCAGGACAGGTAACTTGTTTTGGCGTAAATAGTTGAGTCGTTCTATTCGGGCCTGATCGCCCAGTACGTTCGCCCAGCCCATTCGAGGCACCCACCTGCCGATGGGTCGACTAGTGAGTAAGTTGCGCGTTCCAGCATCGCCGGGATGTTAGGTGCAGAATGACGACTCCAACCCGTAGCGAGATGGTCTCAAGAACACGTAGAACCGCCGTTCTGGTAGGGAATCCCAATGTCGGTAAGAGTGTGCTGTTCAAGAACCTCACCGACCGATACGTCACCGTCTCCAACTACCCTGGCACTACGGTAGAGATCGTCCAAGCGAAGGCCAGTTTCAACGGTCACGAAGTCACCGTCATCGACACTCCCGGCATCAATGATCTCGCTGCGCGCAGCGAAGATGCTCGTGTCACTCACGACGTACTAATGCAACAAGATGCCACACTCGTTCAGGTAGCCGACGCCAAGAACCTGCGGAGAGCCTTGTTGCTGACGTTACAGCTCGCCGAGCTGAAGCGTCCGACGGTGCTGGTCCTCAACATGTTCGATGAGCTGCAGGAGCGTGGCGGCAAGATCGACACTGAGAAGTTGGCCGAGATTCTCGGTGTACCGGTTGTGACAACTGTGGCTCCGCGGAATGAAGGTACCGACGAGCTGATAGCCAAGTTGGCGGAAGCACGCCCGCCACACGAGTCGTGGCTGGCTGCGGAGCCGGTAGATGAGTACCGTGGCAACCGGGCCCGGTTAGCGCAGGTGAATGACATCCTCGCTGAGACGTATACCATGAGCCAGCCGAGCAGACCTTCGCTGCGGGTCCGGCTCGGGTTCTGGGCGATGCATCCGGTGAAAGGACTGGGTTTCCTGGCGTTTGCGGTGCTGGTGGTGTTCTGGGTGGTGGGATTGTTCGGAGCGGGTACCATGGTGGACCTATTCGATGTCGGCGTGTTCCAGCATCGCGTGGCTCCGGCAGCCATTCGTGTCGTAGACGCGATTCTTCCCTTTCCTCATGTCCACGACATTGAGACAATTCCTCTCTCTGTCGGTTTGCCGCTGAGTCCGGTGCATGAGATAGGGATTGCCACTTTAGAGAGAGACGTGATCGTGCCGGTGTACGCTGTTCCAGCGGGGGCCAACCTGAGCCCGCTACAGCAGGTGTTCCGGTTCGGCCACGACCTGTTAGTCGGCGAGTATGGCACGGTCACGATGGCGTTGAGCTACGCATTAGCCATAGTGTTACCCATTGTAACGACCTTCTTCTTCATTTTTGGGATACTGGAGGACTCCGGCTACTTCTCGCGCATGGCCATAATGGTGAATCGGGTCTTTCGTTTGATGGGACTGAATGGGAAGGCGGTGCTGCCCATGATCCTCGGGTTGGGCTGCGACACCATGGCAACCATGACCACGCGCATTCTTGATACGCGCAAGGAACGCATCATCACCACGATGCTCCTCGCACTGGCGATTCCCTGTTCCGCCCAGTTGGGTGTGCTGTTAGCCTTGATGGCGGCTCTTTCCCCGTCCGGTGCGTTGCTCTGGATCGGTATTGTGATTGGTGTGATTCTCATGGTTGGGTGGCTTACCTCACGACTGTTCCCGGGTGAGACGAGCGAGTTCATCCTGGAGATTCCTCCCATTCGCGTTCCCCGCTTCAGGAACGTGATGGCTAAGACGCTGGGCCGTCTGAGTTGGTACCTCAAGGAAGTGATACCGATCTTTGTCGTGGGAACGGCGGTTTTGTTCCTGCTGAATACGGCCCACCTGTTGGAAGGGATCGCACGACTGGGCGAACCGCTGGTGACTGGATGGTTGGGGCTGCCTGGCGAGATCACGAACGCGTTTCTGGTTGGCTTCATGCGGCGCGACTTCGGGGCCGTCTACATCCTGGATGCGGCAATCGGACCGAGTCCGCTCCTGACACCGCACCAGATCTTCGTGGCGATGGTGACCATTACCCTATTCATGCCCTGTTTCGCCAATTTCCTGATGATTGCCAAGGAGCACGGTCTGAGGGTGGCGTGGAGTATGGCCGCTTTCATTTTCCCATTTGCTTTCCTGGTTGGAGGGGCGTTAAATCACTTTGGCAGATGGCTACCTATCTGAGGTGCCCGCTGTGCGGGTTTGAATTCGAGAGAGTCGACACACTGTGCGCGCATGGTTGTCCCTTGGGTGGCTCGTGCAATTTCGTGCGCTGCCCGAGTTGCCAGTACGAGTTCCCGCCTGAACTCCGCAAGATCTCGTGGCTGACCAGGCTGTTCGGCAAGACTGCGGTGGCGCAGCCGCGGCTTCCTGAGGGGATCCGTTCGCTCAAGGAGCTGAAGCGGGGTGAGCGGGCCCGCGTCGTCTGCCTGGGGAGAGACAACGGTTCGCGACACAACAACTTGGCGGTTTTCGGTCTCACGCCAGAGGCCGAGATCACATTGGTACAGCATCTCCCTTCGTGTGTGGTACAGGTAGGGGAAACTGAGTTGGCCATAGATCCAGAAATCGCGGACGATATACTGGTTGAGCCCCTTGACCGCCCGGGTGGGGAAGGGAAGGTCCCTTTGGTGTGGCCGTAGCCCACGGCAGTTGAGTCGGGCAGAACCTAGCTGTCCCACGCTGATGCCCCACCAGGCGACTTTCCGCAGCTGACGGACATACGCATCTTGTCTGTGCCATGAGCGGATTTCGTGCTGTGCGGCATCAACACCCCGGGATGCCGACGATGTCTACCGAGACTCTCTTGCGGCTGGAAGTAGCGAGCCCTGAGCTTCTGCTTCGGCTCGCCGAGGAGCCACTCCCTCTCGGATTGCGCACTGCACCTGCTGTGCGGGGATTCCACCGTGACATCTACCTCGATGCGCCTGATGGCGAACTGCAGCGACGCGGTGTAACCTGCCGGTTCCGGATCAGTATGGACGACACGCGGACCCTGACTGTGACTATTCGGGAAACGGTGGGAGTAGGTGCCCTGGTCGATTGGCAGAGGTTTGAGTCGGAGGTCATAGAAGTCGATCCGATCGGGGCGCTCAACGGCACCTCAGAGCCAGCGCGACGGCTGCGAGCGGTGCTGGATCCACGACGGTGCGGCGTTCGTGTCGAACTCGAAACCGAGCGCCGAACGCGCATAGCGCGCTCAGCGCTACTACCGTTCAAGACGTTCGACATCGCTTACGATAGACTGAGTGTTCGCAGTGGTAGTCTGACTAGGGGGTTTCAGGAGATCCGCATCCGTAAGCTCCGGCGAGGAGGGCCGCAACTCAATGAGCTGGGAAACCGGATCCAGGAGATCAGTGGAATCCACCCGGTGTCTGCCAGCAGGCTTGAGCGTGCGGAAGAATTGCTGAGTGCGATGGGTGAAGAACCACCTGTCGCCGTTGGTGCCACGATTCCCGAGGTAGTGTTGGTTTCCCTGTGTGAAGGTCACGTGGCCCTGCACCTGACACGCGACTCACTTTCCTTACCGATCCGTGAGGGCACGGGAGACATCGCGGTGAGCGAACTCGCGCAGCGGACACTGGGGCTTGGCGCTGTCGAATTCCAGTTGCTGGACACAGTCGCCGCTACACCCGAGTCTCCCGCTCTCGAAGTATGGTCAGTTGAAGGTTCTGCGGGAGACCCAGAGCGACTGCTCGAGTCGGGCATGGTCTGGGTGTCCGCCGAGGATGTCTGTTCGCTAGCTGGCTCACCAGCTCTGCGGGACCCCAAGACTCTGGGAGCGCTGTCTCTACTGGTGCGCTCGCACGGTCCAGGAGCGGAACTCTGCGGGTGGAGCGAATACGCCGCCGCAGCTGGCAAGCTCAACCCAGGCTTTTCACGGCGCCAGCTATGGACTCCACCTGGACCGGAAGACGACTCAGCTATCAAGCGTAAGGACCCAGCCCACTGTCTCAATCAGGAGATGAGCTGGTTGCAGTTCAACCAACGGCTGATTGAGCTGGCAGAGGATGCTACGGTTCCGCTGCTCGCTCGACTTCGCTTCCTGGCGATTTTCAGCAGTAACATAGATGAGTTCTTCATGGTTAGGGTGGGGCATCTCAAGCGCGGCTTGGTTGATGGTATGACTGAGCCCGACTGGGATGGGATGGGGATTCACGAACAGCTTGACGCGGTTGCGATTCGGCTGAGGTACTTGTTTGCCCGCCAGAAGCGGTGTCTCGACTTGCTGTGTCTACCCGAACTGACCCAACATGGCATTCGAATAGTCCCATGGAACCGGCTCTCCGAAGAACAGCGGGCCCACCTCAAGCGCTACTTTGACGAGCAGCTCTTTCCACTGCTCACTCCACACGCCATCACGCGTGCGCCGGGACATCCGTTTCCCCATATCTCGAATCTGAGCCTGTCGCTGGCGGTGATGGTGCGGGACGCCGATTCAGGGCGACTGCGGTTTGGAGCCATTACTCTCCCTGAGGGTGTGCGACGATTTGTCCAGCTATTCGATAGCAGCGATTTCGTGCTGCTGGAGGACGTGGTGCGGTACAACATTGGCGCCCTGTATCCCGGGCGCCAGGTGGAAGCAGCCCACTGTTTTCGGGTGACTCGGGCTGGTGATCTCGAGATAGATGAGGAGCATGCTGACGACTTGTTGGAGGCAATCGAAGAGGAGGTGAAGCGACGTCCTTTCGCTGGGGTGGTGCGACTCGAAATCGAACGTTCGATGCCGAGAGAACTGCGGGAGCTGCTGCAGCGTGAACTGCAATTGTTGGGTGGTGGACGCGCGACGGGACCCGGTGCAACTGGCATCTATGAGGTCGATGGGATGCTTGATCTCAGATCCCTTGACGAGTTGAGCGAACTCGGTCCTCCCGAGCTGGACTACCCGGAGTTTGGGGGGGTACCGAGTGTGTCCCTGGAGCGCTCGATCTTCGAGGTGATCAGCGAGGGCGATGTGCTGGTGCACCATCCTTACGACA
Organism: Gemmatimonadota bacterium; assembly: GCA_039586365.1. GTDB lineage: Bacteria > Gemmatimonadota > Gemmatimonadetes > Gemmatimonadales > GWC2-71-9. The sequence goes on from JBDHKN010000023.1 coordinate 35,930, forward strand.
GTTTCGAGCACAGCACCCAACGGCTCTTTGAGGCGGCGGCGCGAGACCCCAACGTGGAGGACGTCAAGCTGACGCTATATCGAGCCGGCGGTAGGTCACCAATTGTGGCGGCACTCATCAAAGCTGCTGAAGCAGGCAAGCGAGTGCACGTTTTTGTCGAGCTGAAGGCCCGATTCGATGAGGAACGCAATGTGGGCTGGACGCGCCAGTTGGAAGCTGCAGGTATTCATGTGGTGTACGGGCTGGTTCATGTGAAGACCCATGCCAAGACAGCTCTCATAGTGCGTCGGGAAGGGAAGAAGCTCACGCGCTATGTCCATGTGGGCACCGGGAATTACAACGCACAGACTGCCCGGTCCTATTCCGATCTGGGACTAATGACATGCGATCCCGAAATTGGATCTGATGTCGCCGATCTGTTCAACGAATTGCTGGGATCGTCTGAGGCTCCGCGGACGAAGTTCAAGCAACTCCTGGTGGCGCCCGCCACCATGATGAAGCGATTCAGGGGCCTAATCGATCGTGAGATCGAACATGCGAAGGCCGGCCTAGGGGGTCACATTCGGGTCAAGTTGAATGGACTGGCTGACGCGAAGATGGTGCGGCATCTGTATCGCGCTTCTCAAGCAGGCGTGGACGTGGATCTGATCGTGCGCAGCATTTGCACCTTGCGCCCCGGAGTGCAAGGTCTGTCCGATCGAATTCGTGTCGTGGCTCATCTGGGACGGTTCCTGGAGCACGCCCGAATCTTCCACTTCGCCAATGGTGGCGAGGACGAGTACTACATTGGATCTGCAGACTGGCGGCCGCGCAACCTGAGGCGTCGTATCGAAGTCGTGACTCCAGTTCGTGATGAGACTGCCTGCGCCAGACTCGATCGCATCTTGGAGACCGAGTTGTCAGATCCGGGGGCTTGGGACCTACAGTCAGACGGATCCTATATTAGACGTGTGTCGCAAGCTGGTACTGAGCTTCAGAGTGCTCAAGAGGTCTTCATGCGTTGGACAAGTTCACCAAAGACGGGAGGCTAGCTTACGCATGAGCGGTCCAGTCCCAACAGTGCCGGCCGTACCGCTACCAAGGTTCGCATGCTCGATAGGCCAGCGGTGCGCTCTCATCTTCAAGACTGAGTGGTCTGAAGTGCTCAGCTGGGGAGCGGCTTTGACCTTTGCTGAATACGTCGACGCATTCGAGGCACGGAAGGGCGTAGAGATATTCCGACAAGGTCAGATTGGCCATTACCTGTGCCTCTTGGTTGAAGGAAGAGTCGAAATCGTGAAACCGGACTCCTCTGGAGACCGTAAGACCCTGGCAATGATCGGTCCAGGTAAGACTTTCGGGGAGATGTCACTGATCGACGGGGAACCGCGATCCGCCTCGGCTATCGCGCTTGACGATTCCAAGGTCCTGGTGCTCACAGAAGAAAACTTCCACCGGCTCGTCTACCAGTACCCGCATCTTGGGGCAATGGTTCTCCTGAAGCTGGCGAAACTGATGAGCCAGAGGTTGCGTCAGACCAGCGATTTGCTAGTCGACTTCTTGGGCGGTTGACGGCGTTTAGGCTGTAGAAAACTCGGCGCCGTCTATCGACCGCAACTCTGCGTCGCTCAAGACCAATTGTGCGGCAGTGGTCGAGTCAACAGCGTGCTTCACGGTTCGGGCACCGGGGATGACGATTACGTTGTCTCCCCGGGAGAGTACCCATGCCAGCACGGCAGAGTGCGGTGACACACCGTGTCGCTGAGCGACAGGCCTCAGATCGGGGTGGTCAGGGAGTTTCTTGTTCAGACGTCCTCCCCCAACCGGACTGTAGGCCAGAAAGCCTATCCCCTTGTCCGCACAGTATTCCACGATGCCGGATTCCAGAGCTTCACGGAAGAAGGGATTCAAGCGATTCTGTACGGTGACTATGGGCGCGAGTGACTCCGCTTGCTTGATTTCCGCAACGGAAACGTTGGACAGGCCTATCCAGCGGATCTTGCCTGCCTCTTGAAGCCGCGCTAGCGCACCAACACTATCTGCAAATGGCACGGCTGGGTCCGGAGCGTGAAGTTGGTAGAGATCGATTGTCGTGAGCCCCAGCGCACTGAGCGACCGCTCGCAGGCCCGCCGGAGATGCTCCGGACGGCCATTCCGATCCCACCTTCCCTGTGGTCTTGTCAATCCTCCCTTGGTGGCCACGACCACTGAGTCTCGGTCGCCGGTCCAGTTCGCGAGGGCTCGTGCGACCAAGCGTTCATTGTGCCCGATTTCGTCGTCATCAAGGCAATACACATCCGCAGTATCGATCAGGGTCATGCCGGCGTCGAGTGCTGCGTGAATCACCTGTACCCCCACCTCGGCTGCAGGACGTCCCTGAATGGACAGCGGCATGCCTCCGAATCCCACCACCCCAACCGACGGAGCTCCAGGGCCGAGAGTTCTGGTCTGCATTATCAGGTGTCGTCCTCTCTCAATTACGAAGGTGGACGGACAATGCTGGAACTTCAAACCGTTGTCAATGAAGTCAGCAGCACTCATCGTAGCGGCAGCGACCGGCCAAGCAATTGACAATGCGATTGACGGTCAAGCCGCTTCACGATTGAAAACGCATGTGGGTAAGGGGTTTGCGGGCTTGAGTGAGGCTGGAAACCTTCAGTCAGGCTGACGTTGTTTTCAGAGCAGCGAAGGATGTGATTCCAGCCGCCAGTTGCCCGTATGGTTCCTGTCCAATAAGATGCGTCGTTCTATGCCAGGTTTGCAGCGGAATCTTGGGACTGGCATTGTGACTCAACGGTCGAGAGGACAGAGAATGCATGTAGGCCGGACATTGCGAGAGGGTCTTGTTATTGGGCTGGTGGGCGCAGCCGCGGTGGCAACGTGGTTCCTTGTGATTGACTTGCTTGCGGGTCGGCCGTTCTTCACGCCCGCCATCCTTGGGCAAGCGATTCTCTTCGGTGGAGTTGCAGATCCGGCAACGGTCGTGGTCGCCTTCCCGGCCGTCGTTGGTTACACGATGGTACATGTCTTGGCGTTCGTGTCGGTAGCCACGGTCGCCGTGTTCTTTGCCTGTCAAATTGAGCGCTCTCCGTCAACACTGTTCGTAGCCGTTGTCTTCTTCACGATCTTTGAGTTTGGTTTCTACGTTGTCGTTGCCACCGTGGCGCAGCCGCTGCTGGGCGCGCTGGCATGGATCAACGTCGCGATCGGGAACGCGTTCGCTGCATTGGGGACGGGGTACTACCTGTGGCGTGCTCATCCACGCCTGCGTCAGAGCCTGAGGGAACACCCCCTCGGCAGCTTCGCCGATTGAAACATGAGCCGCGGTCATCATCTATTGGCACCAACGTTGCGTACTGACAGGCGGTCCGCAGGCAACGCATGCACTGCTTCCGGCTGGGCAAAGCGGGCGCGGTTGAGCGATGTGGTGCAACTCACCAAGCCACGGATCGTGCTGATGGTGGTTGTTACGGTGGCAGTGGGTTTCTGGATGGCTGCGCCATCCACGCAAGCCATGTCGACGCTGTTTCATTTGCTGTTGGGCACTGCCCTGGTTGCTGGCGGCACTAACGCCCTGAATCAGGTTGCCGAGCGAGATATCGATGTACTGATGCGCCGCACGCGAAACCGCCCGGTTCCGTCAGGGAGAATGAGTGCTTCGCAGGCACGTACGGCCGCCTGGCTAATGGGGATGGTGGGCGTGGGGTACCTGGCCCTATCGGTTGGTATGCTGGTGGCCACCTTGGCTGCCTTGACTCTGGTTTCCTATGTGTTCCTCTACACGCCGCTGAAGCGTCGTTCCTCAGCTTCTGTGCTAGTTGGTGCGGTGCCGGGCGCAATGCCCATCGCGGGTGGTTGGGCGGCGGCGACGGGGAATCTGAGCCTGGAAGCGTGGGTGTTGTTTTGGATTTTGTTTCTCTGGCAGTTGCCGCATTTCCTGGCGTTGGGATGGCTGTATCGCGAGGACTACGCCCGCGCAGACCTGCAGGTTATTAGCGTAACTGATCCGGACGGTCGGCTGACGTTCGGGTATGCGAGTGTGTATGCGGCTGCCTTGGTGCCGGTGAGCCTGCTGCCCACCTTGCTCGGAATCGCAGGCCAATTCTATTTCGTGGGAGCGCTGCTCCTCTCTCTGGGGTTTCTCGTTGCCAATGCCGCGGCAGTGGTTCGCTCCACCGCCCTCAACGCTCGAAGAGCGTTCCGCATGTCGCTGGCATACCTGCCGACGCTCCTCACCCTAATGGCGGTAAATCGAGGATTCTAGATAGTCACCGGCAGCGCTGAGAGTCAGTTCACACCTTTCCAACCGGGACCCCGCACCACCTGCCCGGGTGTCGCACCCGTGTGTTCACCGCCGTCGAACACCTGGACTCCGTTCACCAGTACATGCTGCACACCAGTGGCGTATTGATGTGGGTCGTCAAATGAGGCGTGGTCTTGCACTGTGACTGGATCGAACACGACCACATCCGCATAGTAACCAGGCCGTAGCGAACCGCGGCGCCTAATTCTCAGGTTGTGCGCTGGTAGGGAGGTGAGGCGACGATAGCAGGGTGGAGGGCGCAAGGGAACACGGGACACTGAAGTGTAAGTGCCCCAGACTAGAGGAGCGCGGCTGGGCCTGACGGTCTAGAAGTTCCCGGTGAGCAGTGGCACCCTGACTCCAAGCACCGTTTGGTGGCTCCGGGCCGCGTCAGCGCGGTTGAAAATGGTGGGCTGGGGTATAGGCAGTCCTAAGCTCCACTCACTGCCACTGACGTTGACCAGCGAACCCACTGTACCAAACCGCCCGTCGTCGCCGCCATTGCTGTGTCTGCTGCGAGTCAGTACAGTGGAGGCCAGCAATCCTGCCGCACTGGTCACGGCGGGAATGGCGACGGCAGTCTTGGCTTCTTTCACCTCGAACAGCAGGTCTAACCCCAGCCCGCCGATACCGCCCGCTAGTCCTGCAGCAGTAATGAGCCATGCTTGGCCCTGAGTCACATCCCACGCGCCTGAGCTGAGCGCAGTACCCAGTAGCCCGGCGTTGCCACCCGACAGAGTCCATGCCAGGAGGGCGTCGTCTTCGGCATCGGCTAGGACTCCGGCTGCAAGGCCGAACCAGGTTCCCCAGAAGGCTCCGAACTGGATCATGGTGGCGGTCCCCGCCGAAGGGTCCGTCGCTCCGGAGATGACCGCGCCACCAGCTATTCCAACTACGCCACCGATCACCGCCGCCGTCCATGGGGCCTCGTCGGGTGTGGAGTGCCAGCAATGCTGGGAGTTGCTGTACGGGTCGTAGTAGCACTGTTCCGCTTCTCCAATATCAAGCACGGATCGCCACCCCACGCTCTGGAAGGTGCCCCAAATGCTGCCAAAAGAGGTCGCGATAGCCTGGCCTGAGGTCACGGGGTAGCGGTTGGTGAGCGCTTTAGTGACCCCGAAACCGAGTGGCGCGCCGAGCAGCAACCCGGCCCCGTAAGGCGCCGGCTCGTTAGCCCCTACTGCCGCAGGTACGGCAACTCCTAGCCACGCTCCGAACAGCGTGTTCCACACGGTGAGTCCAACCTGCCCGCCGTCCCGCTCGGTTTCACCACGGATCCTGGCCCACCAAGTCGCGGCATCCTGTGATGCCGGAGTGTCGCCGTAGTGACGAAGTAGGATCGCGAGTATATCGCGGGCCAGCCCAACTTCGCCTTGAGCGTCTAGCTGGCGGGCGGCTTCCAGCAGGATGGCCGCCGAGTCGGCCCGCGTTGCCTGGGCGGGCAGGTGAGTCGGAACAGCAGCCGTCAGCAGAATCAAGCTTGCCAGGACAGCCACCAGGCGAAGAGCAGACATGTCTCCTCCCCAATGCTCGTCGAGTTGATCTGTTTTCCAGAGGCGAATGCTTAAGGTGGGTCCGTCAAGAGGGAGTCAAGCGGCCAATTATCCTCGCAATTCCCGTTGTGCGAGACGGTGGAAGAAGGCGACCGACAGCGTGCCACAATCGCGTGTTGCCGGCTGCTTGTCCACTGCCGTCCTCCCTTTACCGGCATTTACCGCCTTTTACCGCGCTTGCTACGCAACATATACCGTCTTGATATTCACAAACTCTCTGATTCCGTAGTGAGACAACTCCCTGCCATAGCCGCTCTCATTGATGCCGCCAAAAGGAAGTCGCGGGTCTGACTTGACAAAAGCATTGACGAAACAGCTTCCAGCCTCGAGCTGGTCGGCGGCAATCCGTTCGCCCTTCTCGACGTCCCCCGTGAATACGGCCGCTCCCAGGCCGAAGGTTGAGTCATTGGCCACCTCTATGGCGGCGGCGTCGTCGGGAACGGCAATTATGGCAGCGACTGGTCCGAACAACTCTTCATCGAAGGCGGGCATTCCCTTTCGAACGTCGGTGAGCACGGTTGGGGGGTAGAAAGATCCGGGACCTTCCGGTATCGCACCTCCAAGGAGGCATCTGGCTCCGGCGATGAGACTCCTCTCGACCTGATCGTGCAGCTCGTCGCGCAAGTCGGTGCGCGCCTGGGGGCCGACTTGAGTCTCCTCATCTAGAGGATCTCCCAGTTTGGCCGCCCGCATCCCTTCCACAAACAACTGCTCGAATCTCTCTCGCTGTGATGCTACCACAATGAACCGTTTCGCTGCGATACAACTTTGGCCCGAGTTGATGAGCCTGCTGGCCACGCAGATGTTGGCGGCTTGCTCGCTGTCTGCATCGGAGAGAACGAGGTAGGGGTCGCTACCACCCAACTCGAGGACCGTCTTCTTGAGCATCTCCCCGGCCTTGCTGGCTACCGCTCTCCCAGCAGGAGTGCTACCAGTCAAAGTGACGGCTTTGACGATAGGACTCTCGATGATCGCGTCTACCTGCCGACTCCCGACGAGCAGCGAGCGAAACGCGTGCTCCGGGAAACCGGCTGCTTTGAATATGTATTGGATAGCCAACGCGCACCCAGGGACGTTGGAGGCATGTTTGAGAACTGCAACGTTGCCTGCCATGAGGGCGGGTGCAGCGAAGCGAAAGACCTGCCAGAAGGGAAAGTTCCAGGGCATCACGGCCAGGACTACACCCAGAGGCTGATAGGTGACGAAGCTCTTCGCTGCGTCGGTCTCGACGATCTCGCGCTCCAGAAACCCGGCTGCGTTCTCGGCGTAGTAGTCGCAAACCCAGGCGCATTTTTCAGCTTCAGCCCGACCCTGAGTGATCGGTTTCCCCATCTCCTCTGCCATCAGTCTGGCGTAGTCATCGGTCCGCTCGCGGAGAATCTGTGCCGCCGACTTCAGCAACTCGGCTCTAGTAGCAAAGCTCGTGCGGCGCCATTTCAAATACGCTGCTTGGGATTGTTCCAAGGCGTCCACCACGTCGGCCGGCTTCAGCTCGTCGTACTCTCTGACGATCTCGTCTGTGGCAGGGTTGATCACGGGGAGACTCATGTCAGCTAATCCTAATTGAGGTTGAGGAGTGGCTACTCGTGGGAAATCTAAGGTAGACGGTGCTAGGATGGTGAGGGACGGTGAAGGACAATCGTCACTTCCTTCACCGTCTTGCACCTCTGACACAGCCCTGGTTTGGGTCTGAGAGCGGGGCTACACTGCAAACTCCGGGGGGTGTCTCAAATGGAACCCCGCCGTCATGGCTCCACGCTGGTCAGTCGCCACAGATCCCGGAGTTGCTCGCGAGTGCCCAACGCAATCAGCACGTCGCCCGGCTCAAACCGCATGTTGCTAGGCGGGTTTGTGAGCACGGACCCGCCGTCGGAGCGGCGCACCGCCAGTATGTTGGCGCCAGTTCGCTTACGCACCTGTGCCTCTTCGACAGTCTTGGAGTGGAGATCGCTGTGGGGCCACACCATGCACTCCTCGAGCCACAACTCCAAATCACCAGAATGCATCACCACATCCAGAAACTCGGTGACGGAGGGATACAGCAGTTGAGTGGCAATTCGCTGCCCGCCCATGGTGTACGGTGATATGACGCTGCTGGCGCCGCCGCGCAACAGCTTCCCTTCGGCTGAGGGTAGGTTTGCGCGAGCCACGATCATCAGATCTGGTCTGAGGCTGTGTGCCGAGACCGTGATGTAGAGATTGGTCGGATCGTCGCCAGTGGCGGCAACCAATCCTGCGGCCCTATCGATACCTGCCTGCTTGAGCACGTTGTCGTCGGATGCGTCGCCGTATACGAACAGCAGGTCGTCGCCCTCCGCGCCGTTCCCAGATTCCTGTTCGATCACAACACAGTTCTTCTTCCGTTGCTGCAAGCTTTCGATTACTTGTCCCCCAACCCTACCGTAGCCGCAGATGATATAATGGCCGCCCAGTCCGTCGATACTCCGTTGCATACGCCTTCTCCGGATTGTGCCATGTAGTTCTCCACTTACAATTTGCTGACCGATTGTACTGAAAAGAAAGGCTACAGCGCCAACACCAGTCACGATCAGTGCTGTTGTGAACAACTGGCCATCAGGCGACAGAGGTTGCACTTCGCTGAAGCCGACGGTCGAGAGCGTGATGACAGTCATATAGAGTGCATCAGCGAAGCTCCACCCCTCGATCAGCATATACCCTGTTGTCCCAGCGGCTAGTATTGCCGCGAGGATAATGGCGAATCGAGCTAATCGTGCACGCATTAGTGTCGGCCGTTCATGACGCTGGAATGTGACTCGGGTTCGGGAACACAATACTCGAATAGCGCTGAAGTACTACATGAGTTCGTGACAGAATCAGAACCTTGAGAACGCGGAGTCACCGCGCAGTTATGGACACAGTGGTGACCCTGGAGTCGATCACGATGCCGCAGCATCCAGCATGCGCTCGAGCCTTACCCGCACTTCTTCAGCAAACGGCGCAATGGAGGCGTTACCTGCCAGCTTGAGCTGCTCCACAGGATCGATAGCCGCGATCACCGATTTGTGAGGCTCGTCGGAAGCATACACGATTACGTTGCACGGTAGTAGCAGGCCGAGGTCACGCTCGGCAGATAGGGCCTGGTGTGCGATCGGCGGGTTGCAGGCTCCCAAAATGATGTAGGGGCGAAAGTCCACGCCCAGTTTCTTTTTGAGAGTAGCTTTGACATCTATCTCTGTCAGGACTCCAAACCCCTCCTTGCCAAGTTCTTCTCGCGTTCTCTCGACCGCTTGCTCGTAGGTTAAGGCTACCTCCACACTCATTCCGTATTTGGTGGTCTGTTGTGGCATTTCGTTCGCTCCAAGGTTTGATCACGCTTTGTGTCGCTCAACAGAATATAAACCTGGCTACGTAAAGTTCACCTGATTATGAGGAAACCGTTGACGTCACAGGTCTGCGCCTATACCATACGACGCCTGCCTCCGGCCGGGCCTTTTTTTTCCACTGCGGACTCTATTGATCATAGATGGATTCAAGTCGTAAGAAAACATATCACGGCTCCAGCTACTTAATGGCTAGCCTTGCCGGTTCTGCCGCCGCGCTATTGAGTGGCTGCGCCGGCCAGTACCCTCAGTCTACACTCGATCCGGCCTCCGGCTTCGGCAGCCAGTTGAGTGATCTCTTCGGTACGATATTCTGGTGGGCCGTGGTGGTGTTCGTGGTTGTCGAGGCAGTCCTGGTCTATGCTGTGATCCGGTATCGCGCACGTCCGGGGCAAGAAGGGAAGCCCAAACCAGTTCACGGCCATACTGCGCTCGAAATCGCCTGGACTCTGGCTCCGGCCGTCATCCTGCTGTTCATAGCCGTTCCGACGATCAGCACCATCTTCAGAGTAGACGGTACTCCGGAGTCAGGCGCGCTCGAGGTCGAGGTTGTTGGCCACCAGTGGTGGTGGGAATTCAAGTATCCCGAATACGGGATAATCACTGCGAACGAACTGCACGTGCCCGTGGGCCGTCCCTTGGCCTTGTCGATGACTTCTGTCGATGTGATTCACAGCTTCTGGGTGCCACGGCTGGGCGGCAAGCGGGACGTGATCCAGGGGCGCACGACACGTTTGGCGTTGACGCCGGATTCGGTGGGGATGTACCTGGGCCAGTGCGCCGAATTTTGCGGTGAGTCCCACGCCAACATGCGGACACGTGTGTTCGTAGACAGTGAAGCGGACTTCGATGCCTGGGTGGCCCGGCAGCTGACACCCGCTCCGCCAGTGGATTCACTCGAGGGATTGGTGCGGCAGGGCGCTGAGGCTTTCACCAAGATCCGCGATCCGGCCAACTATTCCTGCCTCATTTGCCATAAGGTTGAGCCGATTGCGTTTGGCGCAATCGGTCCCAATCTGACCCATGTCGGCGGTCGTACTACAATCGCAGGTGGGACCATTCCAAATACACCCGAGGGACTGCGTCGCTGGCTGCGGAATCCACCTGGGGAGAAACCGGGTGACCTTCCTGGTAGGTCAATGCCCAAGGTCGACCTCACCGACGAAGAGATCGAAGCGCTGGTAGCGTTTCTCCAGAGTCTGAACTAGACGGGACGTTTGATGGCCACTTCTGTAGCAGGGCACGTGCCCGCAGTCACATCTGCCAAGAGGTCCGGCGTTTGGAGTTGGATCACTACCACTGATCACAAACGGATAGGCATTCTCTACGGAGTCACCGCTTTCATCTTCTTCTTGATGGGCGGTGTCGAGGCCCTGATCATCCGCGCGCAGCTTGCGGCGCCGAACAACACGCTGGTGGACGCCGAGACCTACAATCAGCTATTCACGATGCACGGCACCACGATGGTCTTCTTGGCGATCATGCCACTCAGCGCCGCTTTCTTCAACTACATGATCCCGCTACAGATCGGCGCGCGGGATGTCGCTTTCCCACGGCTCAATGCGTTCAGTTACTGGGTGTTTCTGTTCGGCGGGTTGTTCTTGAGCTCGAGTTTTCTGTTCGGCGCGGCGCCCAATGGCGGCTGGTTCGGCTACGCCAACCTCACTTCCCGGGCCTACTCGCCTGGCCTCAACATCGACTTCTGGGTGCTGGGTCTACAGGTGCTGGGCATCGCGTCAATCGCTGCCGGAATCAACTTCATCGTCACGATAGTGAATCTCCGGGCACCGGGTATGACCCTGATGCGGATGCCGGTGTTTACGTGGATGTCACTGGTCACGCAGTTCATAGTGGTGACGGCTTTCCCGGTGATCACGGTTGCACTGATCTTTCTGATGTTCGATCGGTTCTTCGGGACGAACTTCTACAATGTGGCAGCTGGAGGTGACTTGCTGTTGTGGCAGCACCTTTTCTGGTTGTTTGGTCATCCCGAAGTGTACATCCTGATCCTGCCGACGATGGGCATGGTCTCGGAGGTACTCCCAACATTCTCACGCAAACCGCTCTTCGGCTACGCCGTCGTCGTCTACTCGGGCGTGTTGATTGGAGTGATGGGTTGGGGAGTGTGGAGCCACCACATGTTCGCGACAGGCCTCGGCCCGGTGGCGGATTCAGTCTTCAGCGCGACTACGATGCTCATCGCAATTCCCACCGGTGTGAAGATCTTCAACTGGATCGCCACGATGTGGGGAGGCAGGCTCGAGCTCAAGACACCGATGCTGTTTGCGATCGGCTTTATCGCGATGTTCATAATCGGCGGTCTGTCTGGCGTCATGCACTCATCGCCACCCAGCGACTTGCAACAAACCGACACGTACTTCGTGGTAGCACATATCCATTACGTGTTGGTAGGTGGTGCAATCATGGGGATCATGTCCGGCATCTACTATTGGTGGCCGAAGATGTTCGGCAAGGTGCTAAACGAGGGCATGGGCAAAGCGCATTGGCTGTTCATGGTAATCGGCATCAACCTCTCGTTCTTCCCCATGCACTTCATTGGCCTCTTGGGCATGCCGCGCCGGATCTACACGTACGACACCCAACTCGGGCTCGATACTATGAACCTGGTGTCGACGATCGGCGCGTTCATTCTCGGTGGGTCGTTCTTGATCTTCCTCTACAACGTTTGGTGGACGCGGAAAAACGGGCTGCAGGCAGGCAATGATCCCTGGGGTGGTGCCACACTTGAGTGGGCTGTGTCGTCTCCGCCCCCGGAGTACAACTTTTCCGTGACACCCCGGGTCAGCAGTCGGCTGCCTCTCTGGACAGCGAACGGGCTGAATGAGATTCCGGAGGTACCTCCTGAGCCAGTTCACGTTCCGGGCGGGACGTACTGGCCGATCCTCACGGCCGCTGGCATCCTGGCTTTGGCTGTGGGCGCGATCATGCACAGCCTCTGGATTGTGCTGGGTGGTGCGGGATTCATGGTGCTCTGCGTCTACCGGTGGGCATTCGAGCCCTTTGAGGTCTGACAATGACGCACGCTGTCACCACTCATCACACCAGTACCGGACTCGACAACAAGAAGCTCGCCTTCTGGTTGTTCATCGGATCCGAGTGTCTGCTGTTTGGGAGCCTGATTGCGACTTATCTGGTGTACGAAGGCAGGAGCATCAGCGGGCCTACCACCCACGAGATCCTGAACATTCCGATCACTTCGATCAGTACGTTCGATTTGCTGATGTCGAGCCTCGCTATGGTGTTGGCTCTCGCAGCGGTGACGCGCGGCGACAAGGTGTGGTCTCGTGTCTGGCTGGCCACCACTGCGGTGTTGGGAGTGATCTTCCTGGGTTTCCAGGCATACGAGTTCGTAACCTTCGTGCATGAAGGCCTCACTCTGCAGGTCAATCTGTTCGGGTCTACATTCTTCACGCTCACCGGATTCCACGGTGGCCACGTGCTTGTCGGGGTGATCTGGTTGCTTACCCTGCTCGTACGATCGTTTCAAGGGAAGTTGGGGCCGGACAAAGCACTCAATGTGGAGATCGCCGGACTCTATTGGCACTTCGTTGATGTGGTGTGGATCGTCATCTTCACAGTCGTGTACCTGATTCAAACCAGCGCGTGAACCTGCCATGACCGAATACTCTGGGTCGACCCGCCAGCACGCTCATCCGACGACAGGCACCTACCTGGCGGTTGCGGCTGTTCTCACCGTCATCACGCTTGTCGAGGTGGGGATATTCTATGTCCCAGCTTTCAAGGCGATTCTAGCTCCGGTCTTGATCACATTGTCGGCAGCCAAGTTCGCGCTGGTGGTGATGTTCTACATGCACCTGAGGCATGACCACCCGCTCTTCAGGGGGGTTTTCGTACTCCCGCTCGCGATTGCATTGGCAGTGGTGGTAGCGTTGTTGTTCTTATTTGGTGTGTTTGCCTGACCGCACCCGTGGCGGTGGCCGCTTCGCCCTGCCACCCTTCACCCTTCGCTCCGGCTGTACCACACGGCCCACTGTCGTGCCCCAGTCGGTAACCGCTCCACCCACTGCTCTTCCCGGAAGGTAGCCCTACCACACCCGGCTCACAGCCAGACGATGGGACACGGTGGGGATGCCCATAGCGTCATCGTCCCTTACCGTCCGGTGGGGTGGTGTGACCGGCGGTGCTACTGTCCCTTACCGCCTGGTGAGGCGAGTGGGTAGAGGGTTGCTACCGTCTGGTGTTGGGTGGCGAAGCTGTTACGTACCGGCGGCTATCCTGATGTACACTAGACGGGACTGCTCGCCATCTGACGCCGGGACCGTCACTCGGAGGGGTACGACCTGTCCCGGACGCACTCCACGTAGTGCTTGAGACAAGTCGTCTCTGGTGCGAACGCGCTGGTCGTTGACCTCTGTGATAATCTCGAAGAATCCCCGCTCAGGGATGCTAGCGTTCAACTTGTCGCGGGCCGGTCCATCTCGGTCGACGTCGACCACTGCGAGTCCGGTCACTCCGGAGCCAAACCCGTACCTGGCCGCGGCGTCGCGACCGAAGGGCTCCAGAGCCACTCCCAGCCGAGGCTCGAGCTTTCCGGCCTCCTCAATATCCTCCGGCCGGGCGCGCGCTACGGTCTGTTCGGCTTCGGTATCGGCTTCGCGCAGTCTCACCGCGTACGTGTGACGTTCACCGCCCTTGCGCAGGATGGTGACGTCTACGGTTTCGCCCGGACGCTTGAAGCCCACTAGCTGCTGCAATTGAGCGGTGTACAGGACTTTCTCACCGTCTACCTCTACGATAACGTCGCCTGGTTTGAGACCGGCTCTTGCCGCAGGGCTGTTGTCGTTAGAGAAGCCTTGGACCTGGACTCCCCGGATCTCAGCGAGCCCCACATACTCAGCGACTTCCGGATCGACATCGCTTATCGAAACGCCGAGTTGAGCTCGAGTGACCTTGCCGGAGGAAATCAGTTGGTCCGCAACGTTGCGGACCAAGTTGATGGGGATGGCAAATCCGTAGCCGGCGTAGACCCCGGTCTCGCTGGCTATTGCCGAGTTAACACCGATGACCTCGCCTGCGATGTTAACCAGCGGGCCACCCGAATTCCCACGATTTATGGCGGCATCCGTCTGGATGAAGTCGTGGATCGACCACTCTGCTCCCTGTTGCGGCCGCAGCCCCCCGAGACGACGGCCTCGGCCGCTCACTATCCCCGCCGTGACAGTAAAGGAGAATTCCTGCCCCAGTGGGTTCCCCACGGCCATGACCCATTCGCCCACGCGGACCGCGTCCGAATTGCCCATCGCTACCGCAGGCACGTCGTCCGCATCGACCTTGATGACAGCTACGTCAGTGAGGGGATCGTAGCCCACCACGCGGGCCTCGAACTGACGCTGATCGAACAATGTGACGTCAACTCTGTCGGCACCCTGAACCACATGGCTATTCGTGATGATGTAGCCGTCGTTCGATATGACGAACCCGCTGCCCGATCCCTGGCGGACCCGAGGACCCTCTTCAGGCATCTGGAAGAACCGCTCCATGCCCGGGGGGATACGCATGTCAGAGCGGGCGTTCTCCTGGCGCTCTTCCACTCTGATGAATACGACGGCGGAGCGCACCGCTTCGGCAACGGCCGTGAAGGCATTACCCAAATCGGCTAGCGGCTGCGCCTCCGGAACCACGGGTTTCTGGGGTAGCGGCAGACTCGCTAGACTCACGCCGGGAACCGGCTGCGCCTGTGAATCCTTTGGTAGATCAAGGATGGAGGTGAAGCCGACAGCCAATACAGCGGCTGTGCCAATTAACAATCCGAACTTGATCCAATCTCTGGTACGCCTCATGGTCAACAACTCGCTCAACAAGGTTAAGAATCCGAAGCCTTCGATACTGCCTATCTAGTCTCTAACCCCGAACAGGGAGGTGAGTTTCGTTATTCTTCCCTGTTCGGTCTTTCTCGTGAGTCAATAATTACGACTTGGAGTCGTCTACGATCTCGTAGTCGGCCTCCACGACTTCCTCCTCCTTCGACTCGGTTGCACCTTCCGGGGCAGCCTCGTCCCGCTCAGCCGATTGGGCCTGCGCCTCCTGATATAGCGAAGCTCCAGCTGCCGAGTAGGCTTGGCTCAGTTCTTCGAGCGCCTGCTTGATTTCCTCAGAGGCTCCCGAACGCAAGGACTTCTTGGCTGATTCAACTGCGTCCTCCAGTCGCTTCTTGTGGGTGTCGTCTAGACGATCTGCCCACTCCTTACTGTTCTTCTCCACTTCGTAGACGAGGGAGTCCAAGCGGTTCCGTTGCTCGACCTGTTCCCGCCTCCCCTTGTCCTCTGTGGCATGGTGCTCCGCATCCTTCACCATCCGGTCGATTTCAGAGTCGGAGAGACCGCTGGATGCTTCGATCCGGATCTTCTGCTCCTTACCCGTAGCTTTGTCCTTGGCGGACACGTGAAGGATACCGTTCGCGTCAATGTCGAATGTCACTTCGATCTGTGGCATTCCGCGCGGCGCCGGTGGGATACCAGTGAGCTGAAACCTTCCGATCGTACGGTTGTCGATCGCCATCTCTCGTTCGCCTTGCAATACGTGGATCTCAACCGTCGTCTGGTTGTCTTCCGCGGTGGAGAAGACTTCGGCTTTCTTGGTCGGTATGGTGGTGTTGCGCTGAATGAGTACTGTGGTCACACCTCCCAATGTCTCAATGCCGAGCGACAGGGGGGTCACATCCAGCAACAGCACGTCCTTCACCTCCCCGGCCAACACTCCGCCCTGAATTGCCGCACCGATGCCGACGACCTCATCGGGGTTAACACTCCTGTTGGGTTCCTTCCCAAAGAACTCCTTCACGACATCTTGAACCTTCGGGATCCGTGTCGAACCACCGACCAGGATCACCTCATCGACGTCCGACGGTTTCAGATTGGCGTCGGCAAGGGCCTTCTCCATCGGTGGCACCACCCGTTGGATCAGGTCGTCGACCAACTGCTCGAATTTGGCCCGGGTCAAGGTGCAGTTCAGGTGCTTGGGACCGGACTGATCCGCAGTAATAAACGGCAGATTGATCTCGGTCTGCGCCACCGTGGAGAGCTCCATCTTGGCCTTCTCAGCCGCCTCCTTGAGGCGCTGCACCGCCATGGCATCCCTCGAGAGGTCGATGCCTTGATCCCTCTTGAACTCGGCTTCGAGCCATTCTATGA
Organism: Gemmatimonadota bacterium; assembly: GCA_039586365.1. GTDB lineage: Bacteria > Gemmatimonadota > Gemmatimonadetes > Gemmatimonadales > GWC2-71-9. The sequence continues at coordinate 52,278 of JBDHKN010000023.1, forward strand.
CGCGCTGATCGAAGTCGTCACCACCCAGGTGCGTATCACCGTTGGTAGACTTGACTTCGAACACACCCTCGGCCAACTCCAGGATCGAGATGTCGTAGGTTCCCCCGCCTAGGTCGAAGACGGCGACCTTCTCTTCCTCCTTCCGATCCAACCCGTACGCCAGAGACGCAGCGGTGGGCTCATTGATGATGCGGAGGACTTCGAGTCCGGCGATCTTGCCCGCGTCCTTAGTCGCCTGTCGCTGGGCATCGTTGAAGTAAGCCGGGACTGTGACTACTGCCTTTTGAACCGAGTGTCCTAAGTAGTCCTCGGCCGTCTGGCGCATCTTCTGAAGCACCATGGCCGATATCTCAGGCGGGGTGTACTTCTTTCCCTGAATCTCCACGGACGCGAGGTTGTTCTGGCCCTTAACCACCTTGTACGGCACCAACTCGATCTCGTGACTCACCTCTTCCATCCGGCGGCCCATGAACCGCTTGATAGAGAACACCGTGTTCACCGGGTTGGTGACCGCTTGCCGCTTCGCGACCTGACCAACAAGGCGGTCTCCGTCCTTGGTGAACGCGACAACCGACGGCGTCGTACGTCCGCCTTCAGAATTGGGGATAACGACCGGATCGCCACCCTCCATGACAGCAACCACCGAGTTAGTGGTGCCCAAGTCGATCCCGATTACTTTCTCCGCCATTCTCAACTCCTCTGCAATGAACCTAGATGCACGCGTTTCCCGTAGGGTCGCGAAGAGCAAGGGCCATACCACGGATGTCTGCCAACTTGGCAGACATACTGGGTGTCGTCTTTCGGGCCCTGTCGCGTATTTCGCTAATTGACTTGGACTTAGCTCACCCATTAGGTTAGCGACGCATGTTCCCCTACAAGGATGAAAACCCTACCATTCTGACGCCCTACGTCACGCTATGCATCATTGGGGTGACGAGCCTGGTGTGGCTGGTCTATCAGGGTGCGGGCGTGGAGCCGGCGCTCTCGAACTCGGTTTGCGATCTGGGTGCCATCCCAGGTCGGTTGTTCGGCATTCCGGCCCAGCCAATCTCCACGCCCCGCGGACTGGTGAACCTCTGTCCCGATTCTCCAGGCGCCGCCTGGTACACGGTCGTGACCTCTGTTTTTCTCCACGGTGGTTGGTTTCATCTGATCGGGAACATGTGGTTTCTGTGGGTCTTCGGGAATAACATCGAAGACTCGATGGGGCACGCTCGGTTTGTCGGTTTCTATTTGCTCTGTGGGATTCTGGCAGCGCTGGCTCAGATTCTCGTCCAGCGCGACTCACCGGTCCCCATGGTGGGAGCTTCAGGCGCCATTAGCGGAGTGATGGGTGCCTATCTCATACTCTATCCGCGAGTCAGGGTCCACATGTTGGTCTTCCTTTTCTTCTTCGTCACGACCATCACGGTCCCGGCGTACCTAATGCTGCTATACTGGGCCTTGCTTCAGGCACTGGGAGGGATGCCAGCTATCGCCGGGGTTGCTCAAGGAGGCGGTGTCGCCTACTTGGCGCACTTGGGAGGATTTGTGGTGGGGGCTGTGCTCATCAAGCTCTTTGCTCGACCCGAACTACTGGCCGCACACCGTGCCCGCACGACTGTGCAGGTTCACACCCGCCGTTATCCACCTTGGGCCCACTGACTATGTATCTGGCGAGGATTGTCGGGCGAGTGGTTGCCACGGTTAAGCAAGAGTGCTTACAGGGACATACGTTGCAGTGGATCCAACCTGTCGACGCGCGGGGCGCAGATCGAGGCAAGGCAATCGTGGCTGTCGATCCGGTAGGATTGGGCCCCGGAGAATTCTGCTACTACATCACGGCCCGAGAGGCGTCACTCACGCTGTGGGACACCTTTGCCGCGGTGGATGCGGGAATAGTGGGGAAAGTCGACAGGATTGACCTCGGGGAGCAGGGAACGGGGAGCGGAGAGCAGGAGAGGTGAGGCGGGAAAGGGGAAGTGTGATCGATCGCACGATCAAGGACGCTGGAATACGGTGGGGGCGCGGCCCTGGTGCCGGGCCACACGGTGGCTTGGCGCGGACAGGGGGCAAGTAGAGCGTGTATATCGCTCGCGTCGTGGGAGATGTCGTTTCCACCCACAAGAACGACCGGCTGGAAGGCAAGAAGCTGTTGCTTGTAAAACGGCTGGATCTTGGAGGCGCACCGGACGGGTCGGTCGAAGTGATTGCTCTGGACGTAGTGGATGCAGGTGTCGGGGACACGGTGTTGGTGGTGCAAGAAGGAAGCTCGGCTCGCAAGATTTTTGATGATCCCAAGATCCCGGTGCAGGCCGTGATAGTAGGCATCGTTGAGAGTGTAACTCTAAAGGGCGGTAAAGGGCGGTAAAGGGCGGTAAAGGGCGGTAAAGGGCGGCAAAGGGCGGGAGAGGCAAGCCGGCAGAGGTTCGGCGCTGGCAGTTCCAGCAAGCACTTGTCAAGCATGCAAGAGAGCCGATGAACAAACAAGAGTTGGAGCAGATCGCGGAGTTGGTGGCTCAGAAGTTGGGAGTTCGAGTACCGCCGGTGAGCAGGGAGCGGGGAGCAGGGCTGTCAAGTGTAGGCTCCGTGGTCCACAAGGAGTCTGAAACCAACAACGCAGCTCCTATTGCTCCCACTACCGACGTACTAGCGACGGCTCCCGGTCCCCGGCTCCCGGCTCCCACGCACCGTCGAGTCGCCGACTACGTTGACCACACCATTCTCAAAGCCGAAGCCACTCGGGCCGAGATTGAGCAGCTCTGTGACGAGGCGGCGCAATATCGGTTTGCAGCGGTGTGTGTGAACGGTGGCTGGGTGGAGCTTTGCGCTCGGAGACTGCAGGAAACCGCTGTGCAGGTGGCCACTGTCGTGGGATTTCCATTGGGAGCAACCACTTCGCACTCCAAGGCGGCCGAGGCGCGAGAGTTGGTGGAACTCGGGGCTTGTGAACTCGACATGGTAGCGCCCGTCGGGCATATCCTCGACGAGGGTTGGGACTATGTTGAGGACGACATTGGGGCGGTGGTCGCGGCAGCAATGGGGCGGACAGTTAAGGTGATTCTCGAGACCGCCGCACTTGAGCCGATGCAGATAGTCAAAGCCTCGGCAATCGCCATGGAGGCGGGTGCCCATTTTGTGAAGACATCCACCGGCTTTCACCCCAGTGGTGGAGCTACGGCTGAAGCAGTTGCGCTGATGCGCTTGGCAGTCGGTGACAAGCTGGGTGTCAAAGCGTCCGGTGGGGTCCGCGACTGCACCACTGCGTTGCGGATGATCGCGGCCGGAGCCACACGCATCGGGACTTCTAGTGGTGTCAAGTTGGTCGAGTGTATTGGAGCCGGACCGGCACCGTTGGCTCACCTGCTGGCCGATCCGGACGGGCACGAGCAGGTATGCCGTCTGGGGACTTGTTCAGTGGATTACTAAAGCGAGCGTCCCAGCGGTTCGTGGCGGACTGCTCGGTCGCATGCCAGCTGTGTGGACGCGGCCACTCAGCCAGGAGACTCCTTAGTCTAGCCCGGATCGCGACGAGCGGTCACGGTCGCCCAGGCAGGGTCGGAAGTTGAACTCAACGCTGAACCTCAAGAGCCCCTACTCCGCAGTTTCGAAGCTGTCCCGGCTCGACGTCGTAGTGCACAAGCGGTTTGGAGTGACCCTCGAGGTGATATGTGGCACCAGCTATGAGCCGCTTGCTTTCTGCGCCATCACCGTTGGGTTTTCGTCGAAGAAATCGTAGCGAGCAATCAGGCTCAGGTGCGGATGCTCGAGCCGCAACTCGCTGAACAAAGAGAAGTCGTCTTGTGGGAGCGCGTCACCATCGCTGTCCACGACGGTACGCTTGAAGTTGCCCTTGACCCAGCAGCCATGTCCGGTGAGCACCAGGTGTTCGCTCTCCCACGAGGTAAAAAGCAGGTTCACCGTCCAGTCCGGTGTGTCGATCTGATTGGAAAACGACGAATGTCCCGAGCATTAGGCGCGTCGAGAATCTCACCGGCCAACTTCTCGCTGAGCCTCGGCCCGGAATCGATACCCGAAGCCGCGGACCGTCTCAAGCAAGTCGGCTGCCTTTCCCAACTTGTTGCGGAGGCGCTGAACGTGCATGTCCACGGTTCGTGTCTGGATATCGGGAGCGCGTCCCACACTTGCTCGGGCAGCTGTGATCGCGATTGGACTCGCCCCCGGCGTTCGGCAAGGATAACCAGCAGCTTGTATTCGGTGGCCGTGAGGTCGAGATCTTCTCCGTCCACCGAAACTCGATGCGTGCCACGAGGCCAGCGCATCGCCGGGAGCGTCGCTGGCTGCTTTCGCGCGCAGCCGTTACGAAACTGTTACAGGAACAAGGCCTGTTCTCGATAGGTGCCGGCTAGATACCGGTGCGCGCTTGGGTCGGCTGAAGCAAACCGCCAACGTTGGGATGGTTCCTGTGATGCCCCGATCGACTGACGAACTGGACTCTGGGGAGGCTAACACGAATGCATGACGGACAAGTCGACGATCAGCTGTTGCTGCCGGGGAGATTGGTGCTGAGCGATGATGGCCGGCTAGGGCGCATCAGACGCCTGATTGTCGAGGATTCTGCCGGGCCCTTTCCTGCACGACTGGAGGTCGAGGGACTCGATGGCACTAGGTGCATTCTCTCCCCAAACGAGCTACGATTCGTCTATCGTTGTGAAGGCGAGTTGCCGCAGACTGCTGCCTGACTGACCATCCACTCGAGGTTCCGATGAGCTCCGCCAAAGCAACCGCATCTCTGTCGTCGAAGGGACGGCTCGATCGACGTTCCTTTCTCGCTGCCGCGACCATGGGTACCGCATATGCGTTCTTGCCGGGATTCGAGATGGGCCGAAACCGGCGGTTCCTTGTGTCGAACCGCGTCGAACCAGTGCGCGTCCGCGGACGAGTGGTGGCTCAGGGGCGCGGTCTTTCTGGGGTCGCCGTCACGGACGGTTTGACGGTAGTGGACACCAACACGGACGGGGCTTTCGACCTACCGAGCTCCACCGAAAGATCATTTGTTCACATCTCCCTACCGTCGGGCTACCGAATCCCGCGGAACCCCACGGGAACGGCGCGCTTCTATGAGCGCATTACCCCCGACGTGAGCGGGGCGAGCGAGGCGTTGTTCCAACTGGAGCCGCAAGAAGATTCGGACGAGCGCCATGCGTTGCTGCTGCTTGCTGACGTGCAGACAGAAGACATGGATGAAGTGCGGTGGTTCCGCGAACAGACGGTTTCGGACGTGCGTACCGTCGTATCCGAGCTTGGTGTGGAGGCTTTCGGCGCGGCGTGCGGCGATATCATGTTTGACCACTTGGATCTCTATCCTGAATACGAGCGCGGCATCCGACAGACCGGCATACCGTTCTTCCAGGTGCTAGGGAACCACGACATGGACTACTCGAGCATGACTGACAGGACCTCCACAGAGACGTTCAGCCGTCAGTTCGGACCGCCGTACTATTCATTCAACCGAGGTGCCGCCCATTATGTGGTGCTGGACGACGTGTTCTGGAACGGTGTCGGGTATTTGGGTTACCTGACGCACGAGCAGCTCACTTGGCTAGCAGCTGATCTGGCCCGGGTCGAACCTGGGGGTCCCGTCTTTGTTGCTCTGCACATTCCGGTGCTTGGCAGTCGTCACGTACGTGAAGGTCGAGAGAATCCCGATCCCGGCATTTCGGTGACGAATCGAGCAGCTCTATATGAGCTACTCCAGCCCTTCGATGCCCACATACTTTCCGGCCACACGCACGAGAGCGAGCACGTGTTCGAGTCAGGAGTACACGAACACGTAAGCGGAGCCGTGTGCGGTGCATGGTGGAGTGGACCGATCTGCGGCGACGGCACGCCGTCCGGCTATAGCGTTTACGAGGTTGACGGAGAAACGGTGACTTGGCGTTACAGATCAACCGGTCATCCATTTGATCATCAGATTCGCGTGTACCCACGCGGTGCAGATCCCAAAGCGCCTGACGAAATGGTCGCCAACGTATGGGATTGGGATCCGGCCTGGACCGTTGTTTGGTACGAAGACGGGGAACGCAAGGGAGCAATGTCGCGCCGTGTCGGATTCGATCCGCTGAGCGCGGCACTTCACTCCGGGCCTGATCTCCCCGCACGGCGGCCCTGGGTGGAACCGTTGGCGACTGGCCACTTGTTCTACGCCCCGGTGTCAGTGGGGACGCGACTGGTGCGGGTTGAGGCGACGGATCGGTTTGGCCGGGTTTACTCGACAGAGTTGGGAGTGTAGCGGAAGAGCGAGTCGCGGGCTTACGTTGCGCGTCGCAGCCATGTCCCTAAGATTGCGTCACATGACGCGACTGATGGGACCGCTTGTCTGGGGGCTCCTCACCCTAGGGTCGATCGGCAGTGCGGCCACACAGGACACTGCCCATGTCGTTGTGGTGGCCACGACCGATGTGCATGGCCGCGCATATCACTGGGATTATCTGAACGACCGGGAAGCCCCGTTGGGACTGACCCGTGTCGCCACGGTTGTCGATTCCCTCCGGGCGAGGTACATGGGGCAAGTCGTCGTGATCGATGCCGGGGACCTGATCCAGGGCAACCCGTTTGCGACCTATTTCGCGACTGAGCGAGTCGTCGATCCGCACCCCGTGGTTGATGCACTGAATGCGGTTGGATTTGATGTAGCCACTCCGGGCAATCACGAGTTTGACTTTGGCGTGGCAACGTTCCAGCGTGCGGTGTCAGGAGCAGCGTTTCCGATTGTCTCAGCCAACGTCTATCGCCTGCCGCGAGATACGTTGGTCTTTCCGCCCTACGTGAAGTTGCAGAGAGATGGCGTTCAGGTTGGCCTGACCGGGTTCACCACGCCTGGGGTCATGGTGTGGAACCAGCAGAAGCTTGCGGACCGGGTGCTGGTCAGGAGGCCGCTGCCCGCTGTCGAGAGGGCCTTACGCTCGCTCGAAGCAGAAGGTACAGACCTGCGGATAGTGATCGCGCACAGCGGGATGAGTGCGCCGGCCTCGTATGACACGATCGGTGTTGGGCTTGAGAACGAAGCGGCGCGATTGGCTGAGCTACCTGTGCCACCTCACTTGGTCATTGTTGGCCACACGCACCGTCACTTCGCCGACTCTGTGATAGATGCTGTTCATTTCGTGCAGCCAACCCAATGGGCCCGCTCGGTTGCAGTGGCACACGTGTGGCTCGTTCGGGAGCGGGGAGCAGTTAGTGGTGAGCAGGGCGCCGAGCGGCGGCCATTCAGAGTGGTCCGGATTGAGGGTGAGGAAATCCCGCTGGCAGGTGTGGCGCCCCACCCTCTGGTGGCTCAACGGCTCGAGCGATCCCACCAGTCAGTTCGCCTCTGGGTAATGACGCCGTTGGCCAGAATAAGCGGCTATTGGAGTGCCCAGCACGCGCGCGCCGGCGACTCGCCGATTATCGATTTCGTCAACGAAGTTCAGCGCAGGACTGCCGGAGCCGATCTGTCCGCCACCGCGGCGTTCAATACGAGAGCGCGGTTCGGTCCGGGTGCGGTGCGGCTGAGCGATGTTGCCGCCATATACCCGTACGAGAACACGCTGAGGGCAGTCACGATTGACGGGGCCGCTCTCAAGGAATACTTGGAGCAGTCGACGGCCTATTTCAGGTCCTTTGGGCAGGGCGATCAGATCGTCAATGACAGCATCCCGGGATACAACTTCGATATTGTGAGCGGTGTCGATTATGTAATCGATCTGACCCAACCCGTAGGCTCCAGGATTCGTCAACTAGTCAGGGGTGGTCGTCTTGTTCAGCCGACCGACAGCTTCACCCTCGCGCTCAACAGTTACCGCCAACAGGGAGGTGGAGGGTTCGACATGTTACGGGGGCTGCCTGTGGTGTACGATCGCGAAGAGAACATCCGGGATCTACTGGCGGACTGGATTCGCAACGCGGACACCCTGGTCAGTGACGATTACTTCACTCCTTCGTGGAGCATAGTCCCCGCTGCAGCCGCAGAGGCGGTGCGAAACGCGTTCGGGCCACCGGAGGCGGTGCCCCCCCCAGCTGCCCTGCTTCCGGTGGACTCGGTCACACCCGCCTTTGCTGTGCCTGACACGGCTCGACGAGAATCGCCCACACCGGTGGTCCCAGTCGCCCACCTCAAGTTCCCGCTTGAGCCCAGTGATCAGGAGCACGCGCTTGGTAGGCTGATTGCTGATGGGTATCGCAACGGCGCCAGGACTCAGTTTGCCCTGGTGCTGAACGAGTCAATCCGGGGCGGTGTACGGGCTGGACCGATCGCTCGCAGTGATCTGGAGGCGGTATTTAGCGAGGTGGAACCGCTCGTTCGTCTGGCCGTGACCGGGCAGGTCGTCTTAGAAGCCCTGGAGCTCGTGGTAGCGAGCGGCACTCCAAGCGCACACGTGGCCGGGCTCGAAGTCTGGTACGATCCTGATAGGGCAAGTGGCAGGCGCGTGCGGCGCGTCCAGTTCCCAGACGGACGGGAGGTGCGGCGGAGCGAGAGCTACACTATTGCACTGGCGGCTTCCGTCGCCGGAGGGGCGGAGGATTTTGGCATGTTTGTGGGGGCGCAGCAAGAGCCGGTGGGAATGACAGATCTTGAGGCATTGCTATCTTATTTGCCGCGGCTAAGACAGCCGGTGGAGGCCCCCGCGACCGCGCGGTTCCACACCGTAAGGTGATCGGGAGTCTCAGCGTGGATCGTATGGTACCAGCTTTCATCCGGCGCGTCGTCCCAGTGGTGGGCGGCTAACGGTAGCCCGCCTTCTACGATTCTCAAGGACACAAAGCTTGACCCTTACACCTGAGCTGATTCGTCGTCTGCCCAAGGCTGAGCTCCACGTGCATCTCGACGGCTCGCTGAGGCCGGAGACGATGATCGATCTGGCTCGTGAGCAGGGGGTCACACTGCCGGCTGACGACGCCGCGGCCCTGGCTGAGGCGGTGCACGTCCGCAGTGCTAGAAACTTGGAAGAGTACCTCGAGCGGTACTACATCACCGTATCGGTCATGCAGACGGCTGCAGCACTGGAGCGCGTCGCGAACGAGTTCGTCCATGATTTGGCTGCCGAGAACGTGCGGTATGTCGAGGTGCGATACTGCCCGGCTCTGCATACGCCTGCGCTCAGCCTGACCGACGCGGTAGAAGCTCCCCTTGCGGGGCTCAAGCGAGCCGAGAGCGAAACGGGAGTTATGGCGCGGCTCATTGTGGCCGGTCTGCGAACGTTGCCACCAGCGGTATCGGAGGATCTCGCTAGGCTTGCCGTCGACTATGCTGGTGACGGTGTAGTGGCTTTCGACCTGGCTGGTTCGGAATGGGGCCATCCTGCAAGAGAGCACGTCAAAGCCTTTGACATCGCGCACCGGTACGGATTGCCGTGCACCTGCCATGCTGGTGAAGGAGACGGCGCCGATTCCGTTGCTCAGGCTCTGCACCTCTGTGGAGCCCATAGAATCGGGCACGGCACTCGATTGCGGGAAGACCCTGAGACCGAGGAGTTCGTGGTTGAGAATCGCATACCGCTCGAAGTATGCCTCACCTCGAATCTCCACACTCATACGGTGGAGTCAGTCGAAGAGCATCCTATCCGGCACTACCTCGATTGTGGCTGTGTGGTAACCCTCAATACTGATAGCCGGTTGGTGGACGGAACAACACTCAGTGACGAGTATTGGCTGGCCCATACCCGGCTTGACATCACGCGGCCGGAGATCGACAGCCTCATATTGAATGCGTTTCAGAGTGCCTTCTTGCCGGAGGCGGAGAAGACTGCGCTCATTGCTCAGGTCCGGCGCGAACTCGAGGAGATTACCTAGATGAACGGATTGTGGCTGCTCCAGTCGGCGGCGGAACAGATGGCGGCTGCGCGCGAAGGGTTGGGTACTCCCCTTCCGGCACGCCTGATGGGCGTGGTTGGCATGGCGACCATGGTGGGTCTTGCCTGGTTGCTGTCCAGCCACCGGAAGAGGGTCAATTGGCGCCTTGTTGGAATGGGCGTGCTGGTCCAGGTGTTCTTTGGCTTCCTCGTTCTCAAGACCCCTTTCGGAAGAAGGCTGTTCGAAGGTGCCAATACTGTGTTCATCGGGTTGCTCGGGTACACCAAGCAGGGTGCCGCGTTCATTTTCGGTAACCTCGTAGATACCAACGTTCCTGTCGGACTCCCAACCGGGACTCCGCTCGAGGGGGCACCTATTTCCTCACCTGAGCTGTGGGCTCATACGGGAGCTTCATTTGCTTTCATGGTGCTGCCTACGATCATCTTCTTTTCCTCACTGATGTCCGTGCTGTACTACCTTGGCGTGATGCAGTGGATCGTGAAGGGAATAGCCTGGATTATGCAGAGGACGATGAAGACCTCTGGCGCGGAGACCCTTTCGGTAGCGGGGAACATATTTGTAGGTCAGACCGAGGCACCTCTCCTGATCAGGCCGTTTGTCGGGCAGATGACCTACTCGGAACTAAATACGGTCATGGTGGGTGGCTTCGCCACCATCGCTGGTGGGGTCATGGCGGCCTATGTTGGCATGTTGTCACCGTACTTCCCCGATGTAGCAGGCCACCTACTGACAGCCAGTGTGATGAATGCACCGGCAGCGTTGCTCATCTCCAAGTTGCTGGTGCCCGAAATCGGCGAACCGGTTACGAAGTCCTCGTTGGCGGTGAACGTGGAGAAGCAAGAGGCTAACGTCATTGATGCGGCGGCTGCCGGTGCGGGTCAGGGATTGAAATTGGCCCTCAATGTCGGTGCCATGCTGCTGGCGTTCATAGCTCTGATTGCTTTGCTCAACGGGGTTGTAGGTGGACTGGGCAGCCTCATCGGTCACCCGGAGTTGTCCTTGGAGCTGATGTTTGGCTGGGTCTTGTCTCCACTGGCCGCACTCATGGGCGTTCCTTGGGCCGATGCCACTGACGTGGGATCTCTCATTGGCATAAAGATGGTTGTGAACGAGTTCGTTGCGTACCTGCAGTTGGCGAGTGTGATGGATGGTGCGGGGGTGCTGTCGCCCCGGGGGACAGTGATAGCTACCTATGCGCTCTTGGGGTTCGCGAACTTCTCGTCCATTGCTATCCAGATAGGGGGCATCGGTGGAATCGCTCCAGAGCGACGCAGTGACCTATCACGTTTGGGGCTCCGGGCCATGATCGGTGGCAATTTGGCGGCTTTTATGTCGGCTAGCCTAGCTGGGATGTTGCTGTAAGAATGGAACTGCCCCTCACCGCACGACCCTATCCGGGTGGTAACGCACCACATCCCCCAGCCGCACCAGGCGGTGCGCCGCCGCCCCTCAACTCCACCAGGCGGAATGTGGAATTCATGTCTCATGCCATCCGTCTACCGCCCGTTACCACCTTTACCGCCTTTACCGCCCTCTACCGCCCTTTACCGCCCTTTAACCATGGTTGAAGTCCCGAGCGTCAAGCTCGCTGCAGAATTCGTCCGGTCATGGATTGGAGACACGGCGCCCCGGGCTGCAGTCGTGCTGGGTTCCGGTCTCGGCGCACTGGCCGATTCGGTTTCACATGGTCAGCGGATAGACTATGCCCAGATTCCGGGGTTTCCGGCCGCGACTGTTGCGGGGCATCGGGGCGAACTGGTTGTGGGGCAGCTCGACGGTGTTCCGGTGATGCTTCAGAACGGACGATTCCATCTCTACGAAGGGCACGAACCCGACGTTGTGGTGCTGCCGGTGCGGCTCTTTGCGGAGCTCGGGGCCTCGTATCTCATTGTCACCAACGCTGCTGGTGGCATCAATCCCAACTTCCACCCACCGACCCTGATGCTCATCGCCGACCACGTCAACATGATGTGGCGCAACCCCCTCGTCGGACCGGTTGTGCTGGGGGAGAATCGCTGGCCGGACTTATACGACCTCTACAGCAATGATCTCCGGACCCTGGCGCGGCGCGTGGCGTGCGAGGAAGGAATAGTGCTTGAGGAGGGGGTGTACGTTGCGGTCCTTGGACCCAGTTACGAGACCCCCGCCGAGGTCAGGATGTTGCGGCGCGCTGGAGCGGACGCCGTGGGCATGTCCACCGTACCTGAGGTGGTTACAGCACGGGCCCGGGGCATGAAGGTGCTAGGTGTCTCCAGCATCACCAATGTGGGAGCAGGGCTCTCGGCCCAGTCGCTCTCGCATGCTGATGTCCTGGAAGCTGGGATGCAGGTCGCCGGTGATCTCGAGAGACTGGTTCGAGGGGTGCTGATTCGCCTCCCCTGAGCCTGCCAACGCCAGCGGTGGGAAGCTCCATCCCACTGTAGCCAAACGGTCACGCACGCACATCGGAGGGTAGGAGACGCTAGGAGCCAGTCCCTACATCCATCCTTACCGCCCTTTACCGATCCTTACCGCCCTTTACCGACCACCTCTCCCCCCTCCCCAATGCAACCCTTTTCCCCCATCCTGTGTCTGTGCAAATGGAAGCGGAATCCAACAACAAGTCCCTGGGGAGCCGGGTGGACGAAGGAATACTGATCGCGCGGGTACGGAAGGGTGATCCCGCGGCAGAACGCCAGCTGTACGAGGCGCACGTCGACCAGACGTATCGGTTGGCCTACCGCTTCACTGGCGACGATGAACTCGCCCGCGACATGACGCAGGAGACGTTTATCAGGGCGTTTGACAGGATCGGTCAGTTCCGCGGTGAGGCGGCCTTCGGTACTTGGCTCAGATCGATCGCGACCTCGGTGATCTACAACGGGCTGAGGAAAATCAAGCGATTTCGCCAGAGGGAGTTTGATCTGGATGAGCTCCGGGCGACCGGGAGCAGCAGGGCGGAGGCAGAGCCTGATTTGAAAGACAAGCTGCGGCGTGCGATCGACGATCTGCCGCACAAGTATCGGATGGTGTTCGTGATGCACGACGTTGAAGGCTACACGCACGAAGAGATCAGCTCGGCGCTCGGTACGCAGGTTGGGACATCTAAGGCCCAGCTATCGCGCGCACGAGCAAAGCTGCGGGAGTCACTATCCGAGTTCGCTGGAGAGTGGGCGTCATGACCGAAAAGCAATTCGAGGAATTCGTGAGGCGGGCGGCGCGTGACTACAACATTCCGCCTGACGTACCGCGTGAGGACATGTGGATGGCGGTAGAGTTGGCCCGGGCGGAACGGCAGAGCCGGGGGGCATTACAGGGAGTGTTTGTATCCCCGTGGGTGCGCTGGGGTGTGGGACTCGCGGCGACGTTGGTGCTGGGTATCGGCATTGGGATGAACCTGGACCGGCTCACTTACCGCCCCAATACCGGGGCGGTATCTACGGTCGACGCAGCTGTGGAGCCGAGTTCACGGCCTGACGCCTACCGGATGGTGGTAATGGAGCACCTCGGGCGCACGGAGGTGTTCCTTACCATGTTCCGTGCCGACGTCAGGGCTGGCCGTACTGATTACGAGCTGGCGAATCCGGCCCGCGAGCTGCTTACCACCACGCGCTTACTGCAAGGATCACCCGCATCTGAGGACACCCGCCTCAGAGAGCTACTAGATGACCTGGAATTGGTGTTGGTTCAAATCGCGCAGCTCAGAGGAGGCCAAGACGGTGTCGAAGCTGATCTGATCGCAGAAGGAATCGAACAAAGAGAGGTCCTACTCAAGCTGAGGGCGACCGCACCTGCCGATCCGACATTGAGAGGCATGCAAGGAGTAATATGATGGAGACCAAGAGACTGACTTTGGCAGTCGCCGCCGTGACAGCCCTGCAGTTGGCAACTGCGGCAGGCGCTGCAACCCAGGCACGCCTGCCGCAGCGTGTCAGTGATGAGACGAGGCCAGAAGCGACAGACGCGGCCTTCGTTGTGCCAGCACTGCCGGTGCTTGGGCTATTCGCGCAGGATCCGGCCGATTCACTGTACAGGCTTGCGCGGCAAGAACTCAACCAGGGCAACTATGAGCGTGCAGCAATGCTGTTTAGTCGCATCCGTACTCAGCATGGGGATTCGCGATACACCGCGGATTCCTATTACTGGGAAGCGTTTGCCCGCTACCGCACCGGCGCTGCGGACGGATACGCGACCGCCTTGGATCTACTGCAGAGTCAAGAAGACAGATATCCCAACGCGTCGACTCGTGACGATGCGCGTTCCCTCTACGTTCGTATTCGCGGCCTCCTTGCCGAGCGGGGCGATTCCCGAGCGGCCCAGGACATCACGCAAAGGGCTCAAGGGCAGGAGGGATCGTGTCCAGAGGAAGAGGACGACGTTCGGGTGATGGCTTTGAATGCGCTGCTCAACATGGACGCGGACCGGGCGCTGCCAATCCTGCGGCGGGTACTCGAGCGTCGTGATGCCTGTTCAGCAGAGCTGCGTCGCAGGGCAGTGTGGCTCATCTCACAGCAACACTCCGATGAGTCGACGTATCTCTTGTTGGAGGTCGCGAGGGGCGATCCTGACCGCGAGGTGCGGGAGCAGGCAGTGTTTTGGCTTTCTCAGGTGCACAGTGAAGAGGCTGTGATGGCGCTCGATTCGATTCTCATGGAATCGGACGATCGGGAGATCCAGGAAAAGGCCATCTTCGCTCTCTCGCAGCACGACAGCGAGAGAGCAGCAGCGAGCCTTCGGCGCTACGTCGAACGCCAGGACGTTCCTGAGGAATTGCAGGAGAATGCGATCTTCTGGCTCGGCCAGAGTCATTCGTCGCAAAACGTGCAGTTCCTGCGCGAACTGTACAACAGAGTCAGTTCCCGGGAATTGAAAGACAAGATCATTTTCTCAGTCTCACAGCAGGACAGTGACGACGCCGGCGAGTGGTTGTTGAACATCGCTCTCGACGAGAGCGAGACAGTCGAGCTGCGCAAGCAAGCGCTGTTCTGGGCGGGACAGCAGGGCCACCTACCTGGCGATGCTCTGCGCAGTCTGTACAACACGATGGATGACCGCGAGATGCGAGAACAGGTGATCTTCGTGCTGTCGCAGCATCACGAGTCTTCCGCGGTGGATGTGCTAATGGACATCGCTCGTACCGAGACCGACGTGGAGCTGCGCAAGAACGCGATCTTCTGGTTGGGTCAGTCGGACGACCCGCGGGTGGCTGAGTTCCTGCTTGAAATCATAAACCGAGAGATCCCATAGGGGTTGCCGCGAATGAAGCTCATGATACGGCTATTTCCGATCCTCGCGGTCGTTGCAGCGGTTTCCCTGTACGCGACGAACCGAAAAGACACACCGATCCTGGGTCTCAAGGTGGTCGCGCAGCGTGACGACTGCGGTGACAACGAGCTACGCATGGCCGCACTCGATGCCGTGCTACAGATGGATGCGGATCGAGCGATGCCCATCCTGCTCAACGTGCTGGAACGCCACGATCAGTGTTCGGAAGAGCTACGTCGCAAGGCGGTGTTTCTCGTGTCGCAACAGAATACTAGCGATGCTGAGAAGATACTCCTGCGTGCTGTGCGTGAAGATCCAGCCCTGGCAGTCCGCAAACAGGCAGTATTCTGGCTGTCGCAGACAGGTGGGGGAGAGGCCGTCTCTGTCCTGGAAACGGTGCTCGAGGAGTCCGACGAGGTTGAACTCCAGGAACAGGCGATCTTTGCCTTGTCCCAGCACTCAGGTGCGAGAGCGGAACAGGTTCTACGGGATTACGTTGTCCGCAACGATGCTCCCCTTGAGCTGAGAGAAAACGCTGTGTTTTGGTTGGGCAACGAAGGATCGCACGAGAGTAGGGCGTTTCTGCAGGATCTCTACTCGAGCATCTCGGCTCAGCAGCTCAAGGAGAAGATAATCTTCTCAGTGGCACAGATCTCATCTGCTGAAAGCCGTGACTGGTTGCTTTCGGTTGTGCAGAACGAGAGCGAGCCGGTCGAACTACGCAAGAACGCACTGTTTTGGACGGGTCAGCAACACGATCTGGAAGCCGCCGATCTCGCGAATGTGTATGACAGTTCGGTTGATCTAGAACTCAGGCAGCAGGTGCTGTTCGTACTGTCGGAGCTCACTGACGACTGGGCCGTTGATCAACTGATAGCAATCGCGCGCCGCGAGACTGACGCTGAGCTGCGCAAGAATGCACTGTTCTGGCTGGGTCAATCTGATGATCTCAGGGCCGCCCAGTTTCTGCAGGAGGTCGTAGCAAAATGACCAGTGAGAATAACGGGATACTCGGACGCTCGTACATCTGGGCGTCAGCCGGTGTGGCTCTGGCAGCCCTATTGACAGCTGGCGACGCTAGAGCTCAATCCATCGCCGACCGGATCTCCGGCCTGAGGGATGGGCAGGTGCGCATGAGCTATACCGCTCGGCCAGGAGTGTGCGGCAACGGGAGGAACATCTCGACTCATCGCAGCACCGATGACTGGGAGTCTTGGTGCGAACCTGGGCCAGTGCGAGTAGCGCTCGACGTGCGCCGCGGAGAGATAGTAGATATCGACACGTACGTTGGGGGACGTTGGCGTGAGCGAGACCAGGTTACCGATCTGGGTTTCGTGCCGGCGTCCCAAGCCGCGAGATACCTGCTATCGCTCGCCCAGATGCTGGATGGAGTCGCGAGTGAAGCTGCGATCTTTCCAGCTACGCTTGCCGACAGCGCTGTAGTCTGGCCCGAACTGCTACAGATTGCCAAGGACGTCTCTCGTCCTAGAGGCACGCGCAAGAGCGCTGTCTTCTGGCTGTCCCAGGCAGCCGGTGCTGCGGCGAGTGAGGGCCTGGCGGAAATCGTAGATGACGAAGTAGGTGATCGTGAGGTGCGAGAGAGCGCCATATTTGCCCTATCGCAACTGGATGATGACGGGGGAGTCCCCATCCTCATCCGCCTCGTGCGCACCCATCCCGATCCGGACATAAAGAAGAAGGCCATTTTCTGGCTGGGACAGAGCGGAGATGCCAGGGCCATTGCGCTGTTCGAGGAGCTGCTGCTGAAGCCGTAGGCCAAAACACCACGATCCCGCCCCGGGAGGCACACTTCCTCCACAACCCCGGGGCCGCCGGTACCACGCATTCCAGCTGCCACACCATGGGGTAGGAAGGCGCCACCGCACTCTCTGCACCACGCTCCCGGCTCCCAGCTCGCAGCTCCCCACTCGACCCCAGCCCTACCGCGAGCGGGTAACTTGACGATACTTTGTTGCCCATGACGAGACACGCTTCGATACCCAGTGCCGTAGCTATGCTAGCGTGCGGCGGCATCGCTTTGTCCGCCGGCTGCGCCCGCAATCCCGCTACTGGTGGACTAGAACTGATGCTGGTGAGCGAGAGCCAGGAGATTGCGATGGGTCAGCAGACCGACCCAGCGGTCGTAGCCCAGTTCGGTCTGTATGACGATCCGTCCTTGCAGCAGTACGTGGCGAACTTGGGGGCCCGGTTGGCGGCCAGTTCCGAGCGCCCCAATCTCCCTTGGACGTTTCGAGTCGTGGATGACCCGATCGTTAACGCTTTCGCGCTCCCTGGTGGGTTTATCTACGTGTCCCGCGGTATCCTGGGCCATTTTAACTCGGAATCGCAACTCGTGTCGGTGCTGGGCCATGAGATCGGGCACGTGACTGCCCGGCACTCGGCGGCGCAGATGAGCCAACAGCAGCTTGCACAACTCGGGCTCGGCGTCGGAGTGGTTCTGCTCCCGGATTTGGCCGACTACGCCGGGTTAGCTCAGGCAGGATTGGGCCTTCTGTTCCTGAAATTCGGCCGCGACGACGAGCGGCAGGCGGACGCACTCGGCTTCCGGTACCTCACGCGCATCGGCTATGACCCTCGGGAGATGCCGGGAGTGTTCAATATGCTGGGCCGCGTAAGCGAAGCTGGTGGGGGCCGCGGCATGCCGGTTTGGCTCTCGACCCACCCGGACCCGGGCGATCGTGAGCAACGCATCGCGTCACTGATCGCCGGGAGCGGCCAAGATTTTGGGGGTGCGACTGTCAACCAGAACGAGTACCTGCGGCGTCTGGATAGCATGGTCTACGGCAGCAACCCGCGGGAGGGGTACTTCAGGGATCAACTGTTCCTGCATCCGGACATGCGCTTCCAGATCGCCTTCCCGCCGGACTGGATGACCGCGAATCAGAAGAGTGCGGTGTTGGCGCAGAGTCCGAATAAAGACGCCATAATGCAACTCACTCTGGCCGACGCTGGCAGCCCTGCTGCAGCTGCCCGTGACTTCGTGGCACAGGAGGGAGTCACTGGCGGGCCCGTGCAAGGCGGCAACATCCACGGGTTCCCAGCCGCCGCAGCTGAGTTCACGGCGCAGTCTGAAACCACGGTGCTCCGTGGATCGGTAACGTTCGTTGAGTACGACGGAAACCTCTATCAGTTGTTGGCCTACTCAACCAGCAACGCCTGGGCGGGTTACGTAGATGTGATACGGGGGTCAGTGATGAGCTTCGACCGGTTGACGGACCAGGCAGCCCTGTCAGCCCAACCGATGCGTCTCCGCATCATCCCACTCGATCGGGCCATGACATTGGACGAATTCAACCGACGGTATCCGTCGTCCGTGTCACTCGAGACATTGGCCATCCTCAATCAGGTGGAGGCCAATACAAGGATGGCTGCGGGAACTCTGGTGAAGCGGGTGACTGGGAATCCACCTCAGTAGTCAGTAGCACACATGGACCACCAGGCGACACCTCAACTCAGTGCGCGAGCAGCTTCGATAATCCACGTGGCCTTACTAGGGGCCATCTTGTCTACCGTGATCGTCCTGGGCTCAGTTCGGTCGTTAGTCAGCTTCGTATTGCTGGATCGAGCGGTGCTTCTGATCCGGCTCATCGGTGGAGTGGCGCTGGTGGCTAGCCTAGTGTTTGTCTGGCTTGTCCGCAGGGCTGTCATTCCTCATCAGCAGGGTCAGGATCGCGACACTTGGTGGGCAGTCAACGGTGGCCGCGTGCTAATGATTTGGGCCCTGGCGGACGTGGTGGCTATGTGTGGCACTGTGTTCTGGTTCTTGACCGGAGATCCGGTGCTGCTCGCGCTGACGGTGTTCGGGTCATTGCTCTTAATGCTGAACAGACCCGGAAGGTTGATTGACGATTGACGATTGACGATTGACGAACGACGAAGCTGATCTACCGATCATCAACCGTCAGTAGCATTGTGGATCTTGGGTAGGGTAGCCATGCTTGGCCGGTGTTACACTTGGAAGTCCGCTTCAAGAAGGTAGTTGCGGTCAATCCGGCGGGTCAGTTTAGGCGCAAGGTTGCGCGACACAGGAAGTTCCCCTGCCAAGCCCGGACAGTCTAGCGATCCAAAGGGCTCCGACGGTGGGGTCAGAGCGCTACTCCAGTTGCTCCGCCTCGCCGGCACGCCGTATTGCAGAGGGCGATCTGCCACCGCTCTCATCTGCCCGGGTGCTTTTGATGGCTCGTGACAGGCCAAAGCACCAACCGGATTCCGTTACCGTACCCCGAATCGTCCTTCGTCAATCGTCAATCGTCAATCGTCAATCGTTGTTCGTCGTTCGTCAATCGTTGTTCGTCGTTCGTCAATCGTCAATCCCCGTCCTCCTCTGCTTCTGCTACCAGCGGTACGTCTTCGGGATCGTGCGGCAAGCCACCACGTGGTGCCCTCAGGTATACGTATGGTGTGTGGAGCAGGAAGTTGGATACCCGCGACATGTAGATGTCGGCGTAGCGTTCGACCTGGCGAGCGAGGTGGCTCTTGTCGTTGCCGGCGCGCATGAGCGGGCCCCAGCGGCTGTTGCCGATCTCTCCAGCCGCGGCAGCATATGGAGCGATCTCTTCATCTAGCTTGATGAGCTTGGCGCGGGTTTGCGCCATACGCCGCTCCAGGTCCTTGAGCGATCGTTTCGAGCGGGGTCCGTACCCAGCGCGTTTCCGCAGCACTGCGAGCCTGTCTCGGGAGAGGCGGAACTCCAGATCTTCCTTTTGTGTCATGAGCGCAGACAGCCGATTCTGCTGATCGCGAAACGCTGTGATGCCGGTGAGATCCGTCTCCAGTTCCCGCAGGACGAGAGCAGTGCGCCAACGTAGCACGTCTTTGGAGACGTGGACATCGGTGAAGACGTGGTCGCCAACGTAGAGGATTTCGTCACCCGAGAGGCCGAGATAGTCTTCGACCAGTGCAGCATGCCCGCCGAGGTATATGCCGTCTTGCTTCAACCCTAGTGGACACGGCTGTAGCAGTCCGTCCTCCGTGGCCACTCTGAAAAGAGGGCTACTGGTGGAGAAGAATGCGGGTTTCCGGGCTGACACAATGATCACGTCAAACAGGTCACGCCAGGTCATCTGGTCAGGCAGGAACTGGTCGAAGGCGTACTGCATCATGGCACGGGTGTAGTCCCACTCGGAGTTTGTGACGAGTAGCAGCTTCTTACCGGCGTGGCGTTGGTCGAGGAGGGCTAGGGGAGTATCTGGATCCAGTTCTACGAAGCGGTCTGGATCAGCGGCGATCTCGGACTTGAGCCGTCCCTCCATGTGTGCTTCATCGGTCGAGGCGCGGACCAAGCGATACAGATCGCGGTAACCCATTACGCCAGGTAGCTTCTGGTCGTCGAGCATGTCGACCAGCTGTGCGTACATGGAAGCTTCAGACAGTGAGAAGAGGGTGTTCAAGAATTCGAAGCGTTCCTCGCTGAGATCCACTAGCGTCCGGGCGTAGGTCTTACGCTGTTCGGCGAACTCGAGCCGATGAGTTCCGTGAGACACCCGTTTCACGTAGCCGAAGCGGTTTGCCTTGAGTGTGTTTCCTAGTTCCACGTCGACGATGAGACCGCGAATAACCAGGGCCGGGTCGAACTCTAGCCCCTCAACGGGAAGGCCCGCGGCCAGCAACTTCTCCCTGAGGAACTCGTAGGCCCGTCGCTCCCACTCGTCCACCCGGTAGTGGATCAGGGTGTAGTCCATGTCGTAACCGATCGCCCGTATGGCACGCATGTTCAGTGTTCGGTTACAATAGATACCGCGCTCCCGGGGTGTTTGGTCGGAGGTGTGCCGCATTTAGCCCTCGGGTGGCGTGACGAAATGATTGAGTGGGCCATGGCCTCCACCCAAACCCGGTGCGGCAGACATTGCACGATGCACGAAATCGAGGGCGCCTGTTACTGCTCGCTCGAGCACGCGACCCAGCGCCAGGCCGGCTGTGATGGCTGCCGAGAGTGTGCAGCCGGTGCCGTGGGTCGATGTCGTGTCGATCCTGGGATGGGTCACTCGTCTTATTGACTGCCGAGTCACCAGCACGTCAACCAGTTCAGCACAATCGAGATGACCGCCCTTGACCAGGGCGGCTTCTGCTCCCATCTCAACGAGTGTCTTTCCTGCAGCGGCCATACGATCCACCGAGTCCACGGTTTCGCCCACCAGGATGCTCGCTTCATCTAAGTTAGGCGT
>JBDHKN010000108.1:0-15000 GCA_039586365.1 Gemmatimonadota bacterium
GCTTCATTGGTGGCCGGAGATAATGAACATGATTGAGGGGAGCGAGGATACCCTCTATTACTCCGCTGCGGAATTGGAGCAGGCATACGCAGATGCCAGAGACTCGCTGATCGCTACTGTCGACCGTGACGAGCTACAAGAGAAGTACCTGTTGATCGCTGGGGCCGCTCGGGGCAGCTACTCCCCGCCGGCCGACGCCGCTGCGGACGCGGGATCACTCGTCGTTGGCTGCTTGGCTTTTGACCAAGATCGCGAGAGATACCGGAAGGTAATTCTCACTCTGACTGGAGATGTGGAGGTGACTAATCTCACCAGTGAAGCGGCTGAATTGGACACATGGCTCAGGAACATTACCCAGCAGTTCCCTCCGTACCCGAGGGGCTGAGCGATCGATCGAGAGTTCTCGATACGGCACCGCCGGCACCTCGATGCGGATGTCGACACGATCGAGCAAGGGCCCGGACAGACGCGAGAGATAATGCTCGACCCGGAGGACTTGCGTAACGTCAATAGGCGTCAATGGTCGGATTCAAACGCGCATGTCTGCGCCAATCAGCATCCGTGGGCCGCAATGGGCGTTGTGGCAATGACGCCGCCTCGTGCTGGCCAGCGCTGTACTGGACACGGCCACCGCTGAAGCACATGTTGCCGTGTATGACACAACGCCGAAGTGATGCCGCCGTCAGCGCGCTCGCCGGTCTGCTCGAGGAGTTTCGCCGGGCGCGCATCGTGGCGCCTTCTGCCGAGAAGGAGGGAATGGAGCGGCATGCCGGCCAGTTGACCGCATGGTGGAACGAGCGGTTCTCGGGGTTCCCCACCAAGGGCTTCCCCTACACCTCCTTCTGGGGGGAGTACCACCGCGGAAGACGCGACACGCATCTGATCGACGTGATTGTCCGGTTGCTTGCGGATCGTGACGGCGGGGAGACCACCGTGGTGAACGTTGCATGTGCCTTCGGGCGGCAGGCGCGCCGCGTGGCCGCGCGCTTGCCCCATGCGAGGGTCGTTGCGTCAGACATCGACCCGCGCTGGGAACGGATGGCGCGATGGCTGCGGCTGGGGCGCTCCCCCGCGAACTACACCTTCGTGCAGGACAACACCTTCGCTTCTCAGCTGAGCCTGCGGCCGACTGCCGTCGTCTTCTTCGGGGCTTGCGGCTCCCTGTCGGACGGCGCCATGGACCACGCCATTGACTCGGGTGCCGAGTACGTCATGTGTCGCACCTGTTGCCACGACAACATCGGTGGGAACGTGACCGTCACCGCCCGACGCACCTACGTGAACTGGTTCTTCCGGTTCAAGAACTGGATACACGCCAGACTGCAGCGGACGCCGAAGTACGCCGGTTTCTATCACTCGCTTCGGTACTCACGCAGCGCCTATCCCAGGAGCGCGGCGGGCCGGGAGTTGAGCGACACGGACGAGTTCCTGGCGGTGGCTGGGGATTCACCCGACAGTGACATCTGTCGGGCCATCATCGATCTGGATCGGTACCTCTACCTGACGGAGCGGGGCTTCCGCGTCGAGTACCAGGGGGAGTTGTTCGTGGCCGAGCGGCAGTAGGTGGGGACCTCGACCAGAGCCCGGTTGACAGGGGTTGCTGCGGGGCTGTGCCAGGGGGGAACTCGCGTCGGCGCTAGGCTGAATCGCCTCTCGACTGTGGATGGTGAAATCCTCGCAGGTGAGAGCTGCTCCTGCCCCTTAGGCCGAATCAACTCTTGGAACGCCGGGTAGTAGCCGGGTCTACCGACCGCCCCGGTGTACTTCAAGCAGTCTCCCGAAGCCAGGGTCTTCTCTAATGGGGTAAAATCGCGGGTCGAGGTCGATCGTGTGCACCGAACCCCTGCCGGGCGCGGAAAGGAACCGAGCCAAATCTGATGGCAAGTTTGACCTCTTCTTTCGATTGGATCCGGATCACTACAGGCTCTACGACGCAGCGTCTGATGCCGCACCGATCTACAAGGACAAGCCACCACCACCGCCGAACGGTGACGATGAGAACGGTACAGAGTTCGCCTATGAGCGAGACCTTCGGAATCTCCTCTCCAAGAACCTGACGGCAATCGAGCCCGGCTTGTCACTCTTTGAGGAGGAGGAGATCACTGGCATTGAGTTTCCTGCTGGCGGGCGGTTCCTAGATATCCTCGCCCTGGATCAGGACAACTGCTATCGCCTCGGTTTCTGCGTAGGCGTTCTCGATTACCTCCTGGCTTAACTCCCCGGTGAGCGGGCTGATGGCACCTTACGGCCCGGTCTATCCCGTCCCCCTTGAGTCAGCACGAGGCCCGTCACGGCCCCTGCTTCGTCTCGCTGGAAGGTCAACCGGGCGTCCAAGCCGTGAGTGCCTTGCACGAAGAACCCGGTTTCCGACTCGGCATAGAGCCGAATCTTGTATTGGCCGGTGGCGGCTTGCGCGAACAGCCGTTCACTGTCCAACGTGATCGCGATTGTCAGCTCAGGCGTCACTTCGTAGTGGCCGACATAGCCTCTCAGGACCTCCGGCGCGACCTGGATCTCGTCCGTATGTGTCGACGGCCGTGCGGTTCGCAAGAACAGGACGCCATCGAACACGAACGGCAGTATGCCGCGGAAACCGGCGCCGTAGTTGTATCTGTTGAAGACGTTGCTCACGATTGGCTCGCGCAACCAGTCGGCTTCGTTGGACAGGCTCCTGACGTCGAGGAACGCCTGCTCGAAGCCCGCGGCTACGAAGAGTTCCTCGAGCTCGATGCTCACGTCCTGATCCGGCTGGAACCACCAACCTGCAGATAGCCACGCGAGTCCCTCGTACGCGGTCGTGCCGATGGAATAGAAGTCCCGTCCCATGATGGCCTGGACGTACTGTGCCACGGACGTCCAGTCGCGCAATCTGGACAGGTCCGGACGGAATTCGGCCAGCTTGGCAATCGAGAGGGGACCCTCGCCGGCCGTCGCATAATCAACGCTGGACGGCAGTAGGTGTGCTCCGTTGCGAAGCCCGTGATTGTTCTCACACCAGACGATGATCTTCCGGCCCGGGTAGTATTCCTCCGCCAGCCACAGCAGATTCTCCGCCATGGTGGCGCTGCGCCCACTCTTGAATCCGTGCGGCCCCGCGGTCGCAAAGTCCCACTCGACATGGTAGTGCCGCGAGCCAGTTTTCAGTGCACGCATCCAGAAACGTCCCGCCTGCGTCAGCCCCGACGGGGCGGCGCGGATCTCGGCGCGCAGTGCGTCGACGGCGTCCAGGAAAACGTCGTGTTCGTTCCGGCTCGGCACCTGTGTGAAAGGGCGCGCGTGTGCCACGGCGACTTGCTGCAGTGCGGCCCAGAAGCTTGAGTCCCGGCTGGCTGCGTCGGCGTCTATGTCGGCATCGGCCAGGAAGGAACGGAGGTCGCTCACGAAGAAATCGGTGGCGAGGGAGCTCGTGGTGTGGCGATCGAATCCGACAACCTCCAGCGGGTGGGCTGTCGTGGCCCAATGCGCGACGTACTCCCAGAGCGGCATGAAGTCAGCGGTGATCCAAAAGCCCACGCGCTCCCGCGGTAGTGCCCGCTCGAGCGCCATGCCGGCGTTCAGTTCTCGCCACAGCTTCCCTATGTCGTAGAGTCCCATCTCGACTGCCAGCACGTCGAATCCCAGCTGCTGATGGAGGAACTTTACCAGACGCGTCTTCGCTGAGTAGTTGTTCCCCATCGAGTGTCCCCACTCGCCGAGCATGACCATACGAGCATCGCCGAGATACTCCGACAACCCTGTCAAGTCTGAGAAATCGTCGTCTTCCGGCGCTATCGAGCGCAGTGCCACCGCGTGATCGCGAACCCATGCCACCCGGGGGTCGTTCCGGAGGGAATCCTGCCGTTGCTGGTATTGGTTCGAGTCCAGCAGTTCGTCGATCCACACATGGTATCGAGCCGGGCGGCCGGGTGGATCTGTCCCGATTTCCAGCCGGTACCGTCCCGGTTCCCCCGCTTGGTGCGTCAAGACCGTGAACGTGAATCCGGCTGGCGCACCTATAGCCAGTGGTTTTTCTCCGCCTGCCGCGAATAGTTGGAGTGCCAGCCACGGGTCAGGCACATCTTGCCGACTCAGTCCTCGAATACGCACGAACGATCTGGCCGGAAGCTGCAGCCAGAAGGTGGCTTGCTCGCCTGCCGCGAATTCGCCCTCCACCGGAGTGCCCGGGGTCAGCCAAAGGGTATCCTGACTGGATTGCCGGAGGGCGCGGGCGTCCCCTGTCTCAGGCTCGGAGTCAGTGCTAGCAAAGTTCTGAGCTGAAAGGAGTGAGACAGTCAGCGCTGAGGTGAAGAGAAGTAGTCCTGTAAAGCGAGCCATACCGTCCTCCTTGTCTCGATCCTCCTCCAGCACCATAGCCCGCGTGAGACGTTGGATTCCGTACTGCTTGCCGTTCACGCGTGCGGATCGTTCGTCGCAGCGAGCTCGGCGCGCCTAAGGTGTGGGCTGGTCTCCGCTCGCTCCTCCCACGCCGGGGATGTTCTGGATCATCCAGATCTCCGCTTTCCCCTCGCCGGCATTGAATGCGATTCGGGAACCGTCGGGGTGGAAACGCAAGTGTCTGCCGGCACCAGCAGGCAGCTCGACAAGGCGTTGCGGTTCACCTCCCGCGCTCGAAATCTTCCAGAGGGCCCCATCACGTGTGAACAGGATGTAACGGCCATCCGGAGTCCACGGCCCCACCCCGGCCGCGAAGCCGTGTCTGAGATCTGAGCGACGTAGCTCGCGCAGCTCACCGCCCGAGGTAGGTACGGTCAGCAACCGGCTTACACCGGCGGGGCGATCTGTATCGCTTATCGCGAGAGTGCTTGCATCGGGCGAGACCGAGAGACTGACGAGCGAGTTGACAGTCCCAATTTCCCTCTCCCGACCGCTGTCCATGTCGCGCGCGATTATTTGCGAGTTGCCCGTGATCGTCTGCCCGCGACCGAAATACAGCGTGGTTCCGTCGGGCGACAAATCTGACGTGGAAGGATTACCCTCTGTGCTAGGCAGCCCGGGGCACGTGGACTCATCTCGCCCGAAGATGATGAAGCAAAGCACCTTCTCTAACCTGCCCGTCGCGAGATCGAGACGATGCACTTCGTAGTCTGTGTCGAGGATCCAGAGGGCCTTGCTGTCCGGCGTCCAGCGTATTCCCGCTGCAACGCCCAGAGGTAGTGGAAACTCGCGCGTTTCATCACCCGTCACGGTCCTGATCACGATTCTCCAACTCCGCATGAGTGGATCCCTGGCCGCGTACGCCAGATACTGCCCGTCGGGTGACCAATCTCCTGTCTGGCTTCTCCCTTGGGACACGTCCTGCACCGGAGTCGGCGGCCTGATGAAACGGCCGGCCGTGATGTCGACGATGGCGGTGTACACTTGGGGCTGCTCGATCGACACGCCGTAGATGTAGGCGTCGCGGGAGAAGCCGAGCGGGATGAGCCTCCATACGTCGGCTTGCAAAAGCTCGGGTTCACCAACCGATAGGTCTTGCCCTATGGGCAGACGCCAGATGCCCTGCGTGACCTCACGATCGCTGTAGAAGAGGATGCTCTTGCCATCGGGAGTCCATCCCATGAGCCGATCGTCGCTGGGTCCGCTCAGCAGTCTGAATTCACCCGTGCCGTCCAAAGTGAGTGCGAAGATGTCGCTTTCCCCTGAACCGGCGCCGGATGGATGGGAGTAGGCTACGAAGCGGTCGTCGGTCGAGAACGCAGCCAGCGACGTATATGCGGATCCCAGGTCCTTGAGCACGCGGATCGAGCCGTCGTCCGTTGCGACGAGCGCAAGCTCGATCCCTTGGTGGTCGGCGCTCTGCACCAGCAGGTGTCGGCCGTCTGATGACCAGTCCTCGAGAATGTAGTAGACGGAATCGCCGCGTTCCTGCAGGAGTGGGTGCGGACCTGTTCCATCGGCGTCCACCATCCAGATGCCGTACCAGTCCTTGTCACTGAACCAGGTGTAGGCAATCTGAGTGCCGTCGGGAGAGAACACAGACGATTCGGCAAACGCAACGGAGTCCGTCCAAGATCCGCCGGAGGTCACGTCCCGCCCCTCTCCGGTCAATAGGTCGATCACCGCGAGGTTTCCCGTCGCCCAATTGATGTCGGTCACGTAGCGACCGTCAGGCGAGGGCGACGCTGCGTAGAAGGTTGGCTCTCTACCCGTCCAGACGCGCCGGAGTATCAGGCCCTCCTCCTGGGTTGCGGCAGACTGGGCCTGCCCAGCAACGCCTGCCGTCAGGACCCATGCGAATGCCTTCCAGTCGGTGCCGCAACCCACTGGGACGGTGGCGAGCAGTAACGTCGCGAGTGCTGCGCTTGGGCTCTTCATGACGCTTCCTCCGGGCGGGGCATCAGTCCGGTTAGTCAGCCGGCCACGACTCAAGGAGCATGCCGTTGGCTGAAGTAGCCCGTTTGTCGGCTTAGGTTGTACGAATCGGCCCGATTGGGCGACAGCGCTGGAGCTGGGAGTTTGTATCAGCCTGTTGCAATTGGTGGCTCAGCGTTACAAAGTTCCGCCCGGCGGTTCGTCGGCCAGCGGAAGGCGAATTTCGACGGTGGTCCCATTGCCGATGCTGCTCTCGACCTGCACGTCGCCCCCGGCCGCTCGAGCGATACGGCGGGCGATGGTGAGACCGAGGCCGGTCCCACCTTCCTTGGTGGAGAACAGCGGATCGAAGACGCGCTCGAGGTCTTCGGGCGGGATCCCTGAACCGCCATCCTCAATCGTGACAACGGCCGAGCCGCCGTCGCGCCCGATCCGAACGGCGGCTTCGCCTCCGGCGTCGAGCGCTTGGGCCGCATTCTGGATGATGTTGAGGAAGAGCTGTTCGAGCGCGCCAGCATCCCCCCGCACCGCTATCGGCGGATTCGTTGTCTCGTGCACGTTCAGTATCGCCCCCCGCGCCTCGAACAAGGGGCTGGCGGCGCGGGCCGCGGCGCTCACTGGGTCCGTTACGTCGATCAGGTCAGAGCCCGCCTGCCCGCGGCGGGCGACCTGGAGTGTGTCTTTGACCGTCAGGTTGAGGCGTTCGATCTCGGCCAATGCGCTTTCGAGGCGTTCACGCAGGCCGGACTCCTTGGGCAGCTTCTCCTCCAACGACTGCAGGTCGACACGTATCGCGGTGAGCGGATTTCGAATCTCGTGGGCGAGCGAAGCGGCGAACTCACCGACGGCGGCCAACGATTCCCGGCTTGCCAGCTCGCGCAAGGTGCGGCGCAGGCTTTCCGTCATAGTGTTGAAGGCGCGGGCCACCTGTCCCACCTCGTCGGTGCCCAGATCTTCCATGCGCTGCTCGAGGTCGCCTCGACTCACAGCGGCGGCCGCCGCAGATAGGCGCCGTAGCGAGCGAGTCATGCGGCCAGTGATCAGGGCCGCCAGCGCGAGCCCAGCTAGGGCAATCAGCAGTAGCAGCCAGGCCCCTCGACGCGCTGCGTTCTCGAAAGGCCGGATGAATGGAGTGACCGGTACGGCGATAGCAAGATCGAACGGCGGATCGGAGAATGAGCGGCGTGCGCTGAGCCACTCGTCACCGCCCCAGACGAACCTTTCCTCTGCGAGCAAGGCGGGATCGAAAGGAAGCGGCAGGAGTGCCGCGCCTGTGGATGAATCGAGCAGGCCGACCACCATACCGGCGGCCGTGGGGGGTATCGATCCTGGCGGTAGTAGCACGTCTGCCTGGATGCTCGCCGTTAGCCCTCCGAGCAGTTGGCCTGAGAGGCGATCGCGGATGCTGAAGGTGGCTGTGACGAGGCCCTCCGAGCGGAGTGGTTCTGGGTCCGCCGCAGTCGGTGTCGTCAGCGTCCAGATCGCCGCGCCGTCACGATCGAGTACTGTGACCGTGGCACAGCTGGGACTCAATTCCTCGAATCGCTGCTGCAGGGCAGGAGGGACGGGCGGAACGTCCGCCGCTCTAAGAGCTTGCTGAACGGAGGCCTCCTCGGTCAAGAACAAAAGATCGAAGCGTTGCCGCACCCAGCGGGTTGTAATCTGGGAGGACGTTTCCCGGAGAGCCTCGGTGAGGCGCGTGCGCAGGAGCTCTTCCCCCGAGCGCGCGGCGGTGCGGCTGAGCCAGAGCCCCAGCAGGCCGAGCGGCACTACCGCCACGGCCAGCACCAACAGCAGGATCCGCGTGCGAAACGATATTCGAAACATGAAGACCGACTATCGACGCGCCGGTGCGGAGCCAGAACCGGAATCGGGGTCCGCATCCGACTCTCCGCGTCGTCGAATCAACGGAGCGAGGCCGTGCTTCTCGATCAGCCGATCGAGCCTCGGACGGGAGATCGCCAGAACCTCAGCGGCGCGAGATTTGTGGCCGCGGGTCGCTTCTAGAACGCGGGCTATGTGGTCGCGTTCCGCCTCCTCCAGTGTCGTGAGCCGTGGAGCCGACTCGCCGAGCGGCGCTGCCAGCTCCGCGTGCTCGGGGCGGATCACGTCGCCAGTCGCCATCACCACAGCGCGGGCAAGACAGTTCTCGAGTTCGCGCACGTTTCCGGGCCAGCTGTGCCGCATCAGCTTATCAATCGTATCCGCAGCCAACAGAGGCCGTCTTCCGCCGGCACCCGCCGCAGCCTTCGCCACAAAGTGCTCCGCTAGGAGTGGCATATCGCTCATGCGCTCGCGGAGTGGGGGGACCTCGATCTCGACCACACGCAGGCGGTAGTACAGGTCCTCACGGAACTGGCCGGCCGCGACCAGCCGTTCCAGATCACGGTGTGTGGCGGCGATGACGCGCGCCTCGGTACGCTCGGGACTCTCGGCTCCGACGGGATAGTACTCGTGCTCCTGCAAGACACGGAGCAACTTGCTCTGGAACTCGGATGCGGTGTCACCGATCTCGTCCAGGAATACTGTCCCGCGACCCGCCATGGCGAACCGGCCACGCCGGTCGGAAGTCGCACCGGTAAAAGCACCGCGTACATGCCCGAATAGCTCCGACTCGAGCAGCGTTGACGGAAGCGCGGTGCAGTCCACGGCGACGAACGGCTCGGCCGCAAACGGCGACGCGGTGTGGATCTCGCGCGCGATCAGCTCCTTGCCAGTCCCGCTCTCGCCCCGGATGACCACGTTAGTTCGGGTCGCGGCCACCTGGCCCACGAGCTTGAAGATCTCGACCATGCGCGGGTCACGACCTACGAGACGATCACCCGCAGTAACGGCGTCCGCATCCCAACGGGCGGCCTCGCGCGCCTCCCGGTCCTCGAAGGCGCGGTCGAGAACGCGGCGTAGATGGTGGAGGTCAAGTGGCTTGACGAGAAAGTCGGTCGCACCTTCCCGCATCGCCCGGGCGACCGTGGGCAGGTCTTCGTATGCAGTCATGAGAACGACGTCGATGTCCGGCATGCGCTGTCGCAGCAGACGCAGCAGGTCGAGGCCGCTCATGCCCGGCATCTTCAGGTCGGCCAGGACCACGCCGGCAGTGGATTCGCCAAGGGAGGCCAGCGCGTGCTCACCGTCTTCCGCCGTCCGGACCTCGGTTCTCTCGTCGCGTAGAGCGCGCACGAGGGTCGTCCGGATTCGAGGATCGTCATCGACGATCAGGAGCGATCTGTCCATTAGTAGGACCTCGAAGCGCCATGCCGCCCGGCGGGCGTGGGGAGTGATACACCGATAGTATAGTGGGAGCAGGGGGGGCATCGGGCAAGCCGTTGCAGCAAGTACTCGTGAAGGGTGGGATCTTCACGGTGCGTCCCACGCTGTCCGACTCGACCCCGCGTCTTCTCATCAGCCCGAGGCTGTGGATCGGTCGGTCGTGTTCGGAGAGTCGATCTATCGGCCTGTGGCCGCGTACCTGCGGTCCCACATCCATCTTGTCGATAAGTGTTGATCGCCGATGCATGGAGGGTCGCAGTTGAATGCGCATCCGCTCGGAGATAGGGAAGGGGAGATCGGCATCAAGCGCCTTTCACGCGAGCAGTTCGGTAAGTGTGCCTTCGGTGTGCCGTGTGACTCAGCGGGAAGACGGCGCGGACGGTATGGTAGCCAGGTGGAAGCAGCTTTGTTCTCTCAGGGTGGCATGGTCAACAATGGCAGTGGTCGCTGCCATCACCTGATCGCGACCTGCGCGCCAAGCGAGAAGGAAAGTAGACGGCCCCACTGCCACGTTTTTCTCTCCTGCCAGCCGACACCTGCTTCCCAGTATCTGTAGGTCCTACGGAATCGCGCCAGTTCTCCGGAGACAACTGATTCGATCCCAACCCTGTCGCTGACTTCGAGGGTCAAACCGCTCGTCACGCCCGCTCCCAAACCAAAGCCGTCAGTCGAAAGATCCTTGAGCACTTCCACTCGAGCACCGAGAAATGGTGAGAGGAACTCCGTGGCTGGCACGAGACGGAAGGCCGGGCCGACCGCGATCGACGCGTAGGAGCACCCGATATCCGTACTAGGTGCAAACGGTATGGCGTCCGCGGATTCGGCACATGCGTGAGCCGACACGTCTGCCTCCCCGCGAACCTCCCAATGCGGGTCGATGTGATACGATCCGGATATTGCGGCGCCAATCCCGAACGCGACGTCTGAGTAGGTCTCTCCTCCGGGAAACAAGCCCACGGCCGCCACTCCCAGCTTCCACCGGTTGCGGTGAGCGACGTCCTGACCTGCTGTGTCTGCCGGGAGGAGTGCACTCGCGATCCAGATCAGGCTGATCGCAAACATGGTTGAGCGTAGATGCTTCATGTGTACCCAGAGAGACGGTTCCTCACTGATACCCCTGTCGCGTTTGGAGTGTCACATCCAAGGCGGATCGCTCTGCTCACGACAACGACACGAAAGCGGGTTTAGCGCAATGGTGGCTAGATGGGGTGGGGCCGACAGACAAGACGTGGCGTCACCGTGGTCGCAGTGGATCAGGGGATCGACCCCCCTACCCCGGTTCTCGATGGGGACCCCCCGCTTTACCATCCCTACAATGGGGTCCCAAACCAAAGAATGGGATGTCTCGGTTTAGTCCAACTCTCTATTCGATTGTTCCGCAGTTTTGATCTAACTCGGGTAGACAAAGCCCCGAGCGCCGCGAGACGCCCGGGGCGGTGTGGCGACGCGGGTCCTGGACAGAAAGGAAGGAGTTTGCTGGCCACGTCATGAGGCAATCGTATGCGCTAGGTTACCCTAGCTCCCCCAATCGTAATACCGTGACTCGCTGCGACGTTGTTTCGGACTACATCTGTCATCCAAAGCTCTAGCTCACCCCTATTCGAGAACAGATCCCACGCATCCTCCTCGGAGTCTGACAGATCGCCTGTCGGCGCGGCGTCGAGCTGATTCACCCACCCAATCCGATCCCGCGGCGACGGGTGACTGTCGTATGGCGAGGGCTCCGCGTTGATGGCTGACTCCACCGCTTTCCTGAACTCCTGTTCTTCGGGCATGCCCAACGGCTGATAGCTATACAGGTTCACCAGGGCATGCTTCTTATCGATGACTTCGTTGAGTGTGAGCTGAGCGTGCGCGTCGAACCGCACCGAACGTTCAATCACGTGTAGCAGACCGATCCCAAACTGCTTGGCCCCGAAAGCGAATGCCGCCCACCGGTCCGCCAACACTTCCTGCAGCCTCGATGCGCCCTGTGAGATCCTCAAGAAGACGCGATAGAAGCTGTTGAGAAAGAGCCAGGCCGGGCTGTACCAGGTTGCAGCACCGCCTTCGGCCAAGGCACGCGCCATGGTCAGCAGAGACCGTCGAACCGCCAGAGCGAATCCACCACCCGCCGTGTCGCGATTAGAGAAGTGCCCATACTCATGCGCCAACACGGCTTTGAACGGGCCAAGTTTCATTCCTTCGAGCACTCCTAATCCGAGAATCAGGCACCGTTCCGGCGATCCGCGCAGCTGACGTAGCATACCGCCCCGCTCCGTGACGGCCAAGTCGGTACCAGGGGTAAGATAGACGTTGTCCACCGGTCGCGTGCCTATCTCTCCAGCGACCTCGTCCAAGACATTACGCAGCTTGGGATGGTCCGACGTGTGGAGGAGTTCTCCCGGCTCCTCGCCACGACTGCGGACCAAAATGCTCTTTAGGACGGCCCACAACGTCACCAGCACCAGTGCGACAATGATGATCACGAGCCGTATCGGGATTCGTCCCGCCGCAAGAAAGGCGTAGAGGACCGCAGCACCCGCTCCCACCACGACCAACAGCACGATTGGCAGCGAGACATAGTAGTAGGCGCAACAGAGCCACAGGACGGCACGGTAGATCTTCCGCAGAGCCGCGTCGAGACCAACTGATTCACCGCTCGGAACGGTCGGTAATCGCCTCACCGAGCGTATTGTCAATCTGCTGAGCACAGCACCCGCCGTTAGGAGCAACGCGAGTCCGGCGAGCCACACGCCACCTACCAGGCCTGCGGTGCGAGCGAGCCGCGGCATCACGGGCCGGGCGTCTCTGGTCGTGTCCAGGAGGTCAGAGTACACGTCGGGTGACATGCCGTCTGCTAATGCCCTATGGAGCCGCATTTCGGCCGCGTCGTAATCACCGGCCAGCATGTCGGCCATCCACGCGACATAGTGTCTAAGCTCCCGATTCTCACTGACCCGATCGAGTCGTGCCGAGCACTCACGGAGCAGGTCTGTCATCTCGTTGACTGCAAACGCAAAGCAGGCATTCATCACGCCGTATTCCTCTGACTCGGGATCCTCCAGCAGGACGCGTGCGTGTACTAGTGCCTCCTGCGCCTCTTCGTAGGTGGGAGCTTGCCCACCCTCACCACTGACCAGCACGCCAACCAGGGCGGACCGATTCTCTCGCGTCTCCGCGGCGGCGTAGGCCTCCCTGCACAATGACAGGGCCTCCTTGCGCCTTCCCCGCTGCAGCACCACACCACACAGACGGCGCGTCGCGTGGAAGAAGCCCGGCTCAATCTCATGCACCTGGCGGTAGAGCGCCTCCGCAGTGGCGAGATCTAGGCTGTCTCGCGCCTCGTTCGCGCTCACGAACAGATCGGCGGCTCGGGGATTCCGGTTCTGCAACTCTTCAGTGATCCTAGCTGTGAAGTCTTGGTACGCCTGTGTTGGGCGGTTGCCTTGAATGGCAGCAACGGGCAAGAGCAGCAGAGCGAGGTTCGCTGTAAAAGTGGGAACGGCGAAACGCAGTTGCACGGTAGCACCTCCAGAGCCAAGGCATGTGGTACGGTCGGCGGTCTGGCTCTCGTCGTCGGGCGGGCGTCCTACTGTGGCGTCTACTGCGGCGTCCTACTACGGCGTCTATACGGCGTCCAGCTAAGGCGTCCACTCTGGCGGCGGGGCACGCGAAAGGCCACCGGCGTACTTCAACTGTTGGGCAATATCAACTCGGCGGCGTAACGCAGACATCACTCGGACACCGCCGATTGCCACCGCCGTTGGGAGAGTCATGGTGGCTGAGAGCGATACCATAGCTTGCAGCAGGGTACACCGGCCCGCAAGGTAAAGCCCCGAGCGCCGCGAGACGCTGGGGGCTGGGGTGCGTTGTCTAGGGAGCCAACCTACCAGGTGCAACCGTAGCTGCCGCCCAATGCTTGTGCCTGGTCGGTCAGAATCTGCGCGCAGCTGGCTCCGATCTGCTTGTCCACCTTCTTACCTACGAAGTCGATGAAGTGAGCTAGTCGCGCGCAGGCCGCCCCAAAGTCTTCCTTCGCTACATCTGCGGCGGTCTGCCGGAGAAACGCCTTCAATGCCGTTCCGATGCCCTGGTTGGTGATGCCTCCGTCGGCGACGCACTGGTCTACCTGTTCCATGATTGCCTCGAGCGGCGGAGGTATTGCGGCTGACACCTCCACCATGTACAAGTCCGTGTTTCCGTCTCTGGTCTCTGACCATGCAATGCAGGTGCCCCAAACGGTCGGATAGTAGTGGTCAACCGAGCTATCTGTGATCCGAACCTCTGTAGAATTGCCAGAGTTGTTCAGGTCATAGAGGTAGACGTCGTAGTTATCGCTCGCATCCTGCCGCTCGAGCCACACGATCCAATCACCCGAGATGGCCGGATTGAGCTGATCTGCCTCGCCTGTGGCAATGGGAGTCACTACCCAACCAGCTTCTGTGTGTTCGGCAACGTAGATGTCGCGATTGGCTTCTGAGACTTGGCTGTGCCATACGATCCAGTTGCCCGAGACGCCGGGATATGATTGGTCTGCTGCGTCCACAGTGATCCGGGTCTCTACCCAATTCGTGCCGACCTCGTCCCACTCGGCCACGTAGATCTCCCAGTTGCCATGCCGACGATCACGCCAGACGATCCGGTCACCGTCGATTGCCGGTTCTCCCGGACTCACGGCGCTGGGTGATACCAGACTCTCATTCCAACTCGAGCCGTCCCACTCGGCCACGTACACCTCACCGTTGCTACTTCGGTAGTCGAGCCACGCGATTCTGTCACCAGAGACGTCAGGGCTGATTTGCATCGCTGGGTCGTCTGTGAACTGGGTAACGTCCCAACTCATACCGTTCCACTCGGCCAGGTAGACATTGTAGAGTCCGCTCAGAGTCTCCCACCATACGATTCGATCGCCGGAGATCTTGGCGGATGACTGGGTCGCCGGGTCGCCGGTAAGCTGCGTTTCATCCCAGGTCATACTGATCTCGTCCCAATCAGCCACATAGATATCATAGACCCCGTTCTCGATTCCGAACCATGCGATCCGATCACCTGATATTTGTGGATAGTCATCGACTCGTAGGTCGGTGGTGACCCGGATCTCCGGGCCCACAGCGTAGCCTGTGGTTGAGAACAGCGGCGTGGGAAGAGGACTAGCGTTTGGCTCTGTTGCATCTTGACAAGCTGTGATCACGAAACCAGCCAACGGCACGAGGACGAGACGTTTCATGATCCCCTCCAGAGGATAGAGTTCTGCGTCGGGGTCGATGGTCTTGGCCTCGTCGTCGGGCGGGCGTCCTACTGTGGCGTCCAACTATGGCGTCAACTCTAGCGGCGGGGCACGCAAAAGGCCACCGGCGTACTGTCAGTCACTCAGTGGCTGGAGGGCGACACCTTAGCTTGCAGCCAGGTACACCCGTCCGCAAGGTCAAGCCAATCAGCGTG
>JBDHKN010000109.1:0-28975 GCA_039586365.1 Gemmatimonadota bacterium
CGCTGAGAGGGAGCGCTTGGATCCTCGTCCAGAGACGCGAATCCCGGCGCTCACCGCGCCGGCTTGGCTCAGAACTCGGGCTGGAGATCGGCCGGGGTTTCGCCCACGGCAGCCCGCAACGCGGCGAGAGCCTCCCGCTCGGCCAACTAGGCGTCCCAGTACTCCAGCTCTGCAGCCTTGGAGCCGGCCCCAAAGCAGTGCCGTCGGCAGATCCATGTGGCCGGCCACGGAGGCCGTCTCCAGTAGGCCTTGGTCTGAAGCCATGCGGCTAGCGCTGCAGAGGGTGGCTGAATTCGTGGCGGCGTCGGGCGAGGGCCGTGTCTCGGATGCGTCGTAGGGTCGTTTCATACTATAGGGCTCTCGAAACCGTTCCGCCAACTCCCAGCCAACCGCTGTCGGCCTGCCTTCTTACTCAGCCCGCCTGCCAAATGTTCATGAACCTCGCGGCCAGCTCGGGGCCCGCTCCCTCGTCTTCGTGCTTGAAGAATACGAACACGCTGGACCAGGGCTGCTCCCGCAGCCGGTCACACCAGCCCGCGAGGTCGCCGTCACTGTACTCCTTGCGCCTCAATCGCACGTAGCCCCAGTCCGCCGTCGCGACCAGAGGGGGAGAGCTCTCAGTGGCGTCAGTATTGACCAGAGCAACATTGTGGTCGCGCAGCAGCCCATAGACTGCGTCGTCGAACCACGACTCGTTGCGGAATTCCATGGCGGTCCGTGCACCACTCGGCACCAACTGGAGAAAATCTGCCAGACGGTCCAGGTCTCGCTTCAGGTTGGGAGGCAACTGAACCAGCAGCGGTCCAAGTTTCTCTCCCAACGTTGCCACCGTACGGAGCAGGTAGGACATCTCCTCCGCCACATTCTTGAGGCGCTTGATATGCGTGATCTTGCGCGACGTCTTGAGGACGAAGGCGAATTCGGCCGGTACTTGCTGCGACCACTGGACCAGCATCTTCTCGGTCGGCATGCGGTAGAAGGTACTGTTGATTTCCACGGTGCTGAGATGCCGGGCATAGTAGGAGAGCATAGCGTCCGCCGCCATGTCGTCCGGATAGAACTTGCCCTTCCATTCCTTGTAGGAATAGCCACTAGTGCCTACGTAAGTTTGCATGCGGTCCCTCAGCCATGAGGATTGGTGGCGCCCGTGAGCGCGACCTCGACTGTGACAGTAACAACGAGTGCAGTCACGCGTCTGGCCGCTGACTCGGGCGAGCAGTAGATTATCGCCGACCACCGAGCATTTGGCGAACCGGAGCTGACACATGAGACGAATCGCCGTGACGCTGGCGGCCGGCCTCGCGCTGGCAGCGTGCGCCCGACCGAGTAACGACGTCGCGCCGCCACCTGCACCACCTCAACCCGCAGCCGCACCGACACTCGACCCGGTAGGGGTGTACGACTTCAGCACCGAAGTTGACGGCCAACCAGTCAGCGGCGTGCTGTCGATCTCGGGTTCACCCGGCGCCTACACCGCCACCATGAGCAGTGATATCGGGAACATCGGGGTTCGAAACATTGCCGTGGAAGGTATGAGACTGAGTTTCATCGGAGACCATCCCGACGCCACGGTATTCATTGAACTCGTGTTCTCGGGCGATTCGTTCAGCGGCGAGTGGGACGCCGGCGACACCTTCGGCTACCTATCAGGTTCCCGGCGCTGACGACTGCTCCAGCGCCGCCGCTACCTGCTGTGGCTCGGTGACCGGGGCCTGGCACGCGAAATTGCGGCACACATAGAGTGCGGCTTTGCCTCCCACCAGCGTCTTGTTCTCGAGCAGCGGTGGAACTCGACCGGTGCCGGTGGGATCACCCAACACCTCGATGCGCCGCGGCAAGTAGTGTCTAACCACCTCGCGGCGCAGCTGCTCCAGGTCGGCTGAGCCGGGTCGTCCCACGAGCGCCAGCTCAACGGGACCCTCGAGCAGGAGATCCGCTACCATCAGACTCTTGGCGAAGCCGCGGGGGAAGCGGGCTATCAGGCTGCCATACGACTCGATGCTGCGCCGGGCCGCTGTTCGAAAATCGTTCCGCGCCAGGTGATAGGACGCCCGGGCGAGCGCATTGGCGGCCACCGCATTGGGTGCGGGAGTAGCCCCATCGGCTCCATCCCTGTAGCGCATCAGCAACGTCTCATGATCGCGCGAGGTACTGTAGCAGGCACCCGTTTCGGGGTCGACGAAGTCAGCCACGACGAGCTCGAGCAGTCGTTCCGCCCGCCACAGATATTCCCACTGGCCACCTGCCTCGAACAGATCGATCAGCGCTTCGGACAGATATGCGTAGTCGGCGAGGTAGCCGTCGAGTCTGGCCTGGCCGGCGCGGTAGGTGCGGAGCAGACCACCATCAGCACGCGTGAGCGTGCCAAGCACGAAATCCGCCGCTCTCGTTGCTGCGAGCAAATAGCGGCGGTCGCCGAGCGTGCGGTATCCTGCGGCCAGGGCGCTGATCATGAGTCCGTTCCATGATGTCAGCACTTTGTCATCGAGACTGGGAGCAACCCGCTCCAGTCTGGCAGCGTACACCTTGCGGCGTGCTGCGTCCCGGGCCGTGAGCAATTCTGCGAGCGGCATCCCCAACTCCGCAGCAACTTGGCTGGGATCACGCGGGACGTTCAGGACATTCTTCCCCTCCCAGTTGCCGGCCGGTGTTATGTCGTAGTAGGTGCAGAATATGCGGGCAGCATCCCTATCGAGCACAGCTGCAATCTCATCTGGCGTCCAGATGAAGAACTTGCCCTCCTCACCCTCCGAGTCGGCATCCGTGGAAGAATAGAAACCGCCGGCCGGATCGGTCATCTCACGCAGCACGTAGTCGAGCGTCTCTTCAGCGACACGACGATAGTCCGGTCTCTGAGTGACCTGGTACGCCTCGAGATACGCTCCGCTCAGCAGCGCGTTGTCATACAGCATCTTCTCGAAGTGGGGTACCAGCCACTGCCGATCTGTCGAGTAGCGTGCAAAACCGCCGGCCACGTGGTCGTAGATGCCTCCCTGCCCCATTCGGTCCAGCGTCTTGCACACCATGTCCAAGGCCCTGGAGTCGCCGAGGCGGTCGTGCAGCCGCAGCAGCAGAGAGAGACCAGTAGCCGGCGGGAACTTGGGTGCCGACCCGAAACCCCCATACACAGAGTCGAAGCTCCCCCAATACTGGTCCACCGCGCGCTCCAATTCGGCCTCCCCCACCGACATTGCCGGACCGATCTCGGCCGTCTGATTCCGCAGGTGAGCCGCGATCCGCTGCGCCTGCACGCGTACGCTGTCTCGCTTCTCACCCCACGCCGCGGCAATCGCGTTCAGCACGGTAGGGAACCCCGGACGCCCATATGCGTCACCGGCCGGAAAGTACGTGCCGGCAAAGACAGGCTCCAAGTCGGGAGTCAGGAAGACGGTCATCGGCCAGCCACCCTGGCCCTGATTCAGGGCCATCGTCGCCGCCATGTAGATCTCGTCCAGATCCGGGCGTTCTTCTCTGTCGACCTTGATGTTCACGAAATGCCGGTTCATGATCGCGGCGATCTCGTCATCTTCGAAAGACTCCCGCTCCATGACGTGGCACCAGTGACACGCGGCATAGCCGATCGACAGGAGTATCAGACGATCTTCCCGCCGGGCTCGATCCAGTGCTTCGTTACCCCAGGGATACCAGTCGACCGGATTGTGGGCGTGTTGCAGGAGATACGGGCTCGTCTCTCCAATCAAGCGATTGGTGTGCACGGGACGCTCGGTCAAGCTACATCGTCCTACAGACTGCTTGACTTCACCACTTGAGACCGACTCGCGCAGCTGCGATTTTGAGTCCGAGCAGAGTCAGATGGGGTTCGTGGGCCTCTATCTCTTGGCTCAGCGGTACGATCTTGTCCGCCAGGCCACCGGTTGCCACCACGTAGGGGACCCCTCCGTCGGGCCACTCGGCCTTGATCCGCCGCACGATTCCATCCACCGCTTCTGCGGTGCCGAACAGCACGCCGGCTTTGATGCAGTCTTCCGTACGTCGGCCGATAATGTGACTGGGCGGCTCGAGCTCGGTCGCCGGCAGTTTCGCCGCCCGCTGACTCAACTCCTCAGCGGCTGACTGGAGACCGGGAGCTATCACGCCGCCCAAGAATCGGCCCTCTGCGGTGATGCAGTCGAAGGTAGTGGCGGTGCCGAAGTCGACTACCACGGTGTCCCGCCGGTACAACTCGGCGGCCGCGAGCGTGTTTACTATCCTGTCAGCTCCTACCTGCTTGGGTTCTTCCACGTCGAGCACAACAGGCAACGGTGTAGAGGAATCGATCAGAACCGGTCTGATCCCGATGGCAGTCTCCACACCCTGACACAGGTTCTCAGTCACCGACGGAGCAACCGAGGCAGCAATCGCGGCGCCTATCTCATTGGTGGAGTGACCAGCGTGACTCAAATAGGAAGTGAGCGTGGCGGCCCACTCGTCGGAGGTTCGCCGTGCCAAGGTGGTGAGCCGCCAGTCGGCACTCAGTTGATCCCCGGCGAAGAGACCCACCGTGATCTCGGTATTGCCGACATCAACTACCAGCAGCATCGGGCCGACCCTCGCCAGGTATCCGCTCCACGAGGCCCTTCTCTCTGGCCACCCAGTAGCACAGCAGACCGGCGATGAGCAGCGTCACGAACCAGACGGATGGTGGCACGCCTGCCTCGTCAGCCGCGCCGGCGGCAACCGGACGCGCCAGTTCGACCGCCCAATAGCTGGCCGCAAATGCGGCATTGTATGCAGCCGACACCAGCAGCGAGCAGGACAATACGAAGAGACATCCCGCTGTCACGGCAGCTACACCGCTCAAGAGTGCGCCCGCCGTTCCGGTGACGCCAGCCCGGGCAAGTATGACGTACCAGGCTGTTGCGGCCACCCCGGCGGCCAGCACCGTGAGTAGGCCAGAGTTCCCGGAGCAGCCAATGAACAGGCGACGGAAGGCAACTTCTTCAGTGATGAGCTTCGAGGTTACACCGATCGCGAACAGGAACAAGAAAGACGGTAAAGCGGCGGCCCGACACGTCAGCAACTCACTCTCGGTCACGCTGGATTGTCCCAGCGTGACCAAGCAGAAACGCGCGCCGCTGGCGGAGGATGCCGCGGGGCTCGAAAACAGCAGGCCGATGATATGCGGCAGCAGGGCCAAGCCAAGCGCGATCGCGTACCACCTTACGTACGGTCGCTGTTTCACCATAGCGAAGCCGAACCCCAACAGCACCGTACCGGCCAGGACCAGAACGAACATCCCGACATCGGCGAAGTCCGTGAGTGCTTCGGAGGTCCCAAGTCGCGACAGTAGCAGCAGAGCTGCGAGCAGCAGCGCGACTGCCAGCACCGCCGGGATCGAGAATTTCCGGCGGTAGGGCCCTTCGGGCCAGATTCGACTGGGAAGATGCATCCCGCGCAGGATCGAGAACGCGATCACCCCTACGCCAATCAACCCGACCGAGCTGCCGACGCTACTCGTCAATGCATCCGTGCTGAGGAGCCACCACGACGCAAACAAGAGCAACCCCGCCGCGACGCCACGAGCCCAAATCGGGAGTTCACTGGGTGACAACGCTACCTCCTACGACTCGCTGGACTCCACGATCAGTGTCCACCAGCAGTGCACCGTCCTCATCTATCCCGGCGGCCGTTCCGCTGATGGGATTGCGTAGGCGCCTGCCACGGAGCCAATCATGTCGCGAATACCACTCACGCTCGTTGCCGCTCATCTTGGGGGAATGCGACACTCGCTGGAGCCTGGGGACGAGCCGCTCCAACACCTCTATGCGAGTGATTCCGGGTTTCACGTCATGCAGCGTAGCGGCCTGTGCTCCGATCTCCAGTGGCAGTCTGCCGCTCACGTTGATGCCGATGCCAAGAGCTATCCATCGCATCCGGGAGCCCATCCAGCGGGCTTCGCTCAGCACTCCCGCCACCTTGCTTCCCTCGAGCATCACGTCGTTGGGCCACTTGAGGTGGCTGGCGATGCCGAGATCTTGCAGCGTGGCAACCAGCGCAAGGCCCACCCTGAGGGACAAGACGCCAGGTTCCAGCTGAGTCTCGGGACGTACCAGATAGCCGAGCCATATACCCGTTTGTGGTGGGCTGCTCCACCGCTTGCCGAAGCGGCCGCGGCCAGCCACCTGCTCGTCGGCCAGCACCACGCTTCCGTCTGGCGCTCCTTCAGCCGCGAGTTCATGTATGATGTCCAAGGTGCTCGTAACTCTGGCGAGACTCAGGCAACTGGGCGCCTTGAGCCGTGCGGCCAGTTCCGAGGGTTCCAAGCCGTCGTAGCTCATCCGATTACCACCCACCCAAGCGTGATCAGACCCAACACCAGACAATACGGTGCAAACCGATGAAACCTACCTTGCCACAGCAGTCGAACCAACACACGGATAGCGAAGATACCGGACAGGAGAGCCGACGGAAATCCCCAGGAGCGGACCTGTGCCTATCGCTCCTGCGTCTAGAGTTGCATCGGGTAGCTGCAGCAAAGCCGCACCTAGAATCGCCGGGATCGCTAGCAAGAACGAGCACTCTGCTGCAGGTTGTGCGTTTACTTTGACCCACATCGCGGCTGATATGGTGGAGCCGGAACGCGATACGCGGGGGACGCTCCTCGCATTATCATGTCGTGATACTCCCAAAAACGGCCATCCTCGGCTGCCTTGACCGAATCAGGATGCGTGAAGCCATCACGGCTCCGCCTCCGAATCCAGCCACGGCCACGGCGGCAGTGAGCAAGTAGAATCTACGTACCGTAGCTTGTATGAAATCACCCTCCGGTCTGAACAGCGGTATCGAATCCTCCGGTCGGCAAGCAGTCCGCTTCGTCCCAATCTACTGCAAGGCAGGCCACACACACAGTTGCGGGTTCCGACGAAGCCCCCGCGATTGCGGTGCAGACGCTACCCACGACGGCTACCCGCCGCAGCGATTCGAATGGGCGATCCGCAATCGACCCTGGAATCCTTGCGTCGGATTCTGTATTGTGCGGCTTCCGATTTCATGACCAAGAAGCCAGGGAAACAACCAGGGACACCCGCATGGCAGCTGAGTACTCGGTGGATCTTTGCAAGAAGTTGGAGAAGCGCTTCGGCGGCCTGCAGCTGCACCGGCCGTTCCGCATCGAGCGCTATGATGCAGGCGACGAACTCGAATACGACGTTACGCCCACCGACGCACCGGGAACTTCATGCCGCGTCAGATTGGCGGTCGAGCAGTTTGTCGGAGGCGGGTTTGCCGGCCAGGTGTACAGAGTCCGGGTGAAAAGATCGACCGGCGCGATGGAAAGGGTGCTACCGACCGGTGGCGTGTTCGCACTCAAGATCCTCATTCCGCCGAGCGCGGGCTCGCGCTTGTTCAGGAACGTGCTGCACGTCATCGGCTTTCAGGGAGTTTTCCAGCTGCAGACAAATCCGATTGCAGCCAGGGCCGGCGCGATCTGGCAGAAGTTCATAAGGCGGGGCGCGCGAATCCGGTTCGGTGACGAATCGTGCGTCAACGACGTGCACTGCACGTTCGTCGATCGAAGGCTCGGCAGTTGCGGCGAGATCAGCGACTGGATCGACGGCAGAGTCTGGCAGTTGGAGGTCGACGACCGCGTCGACCTCTTGAAACGGTGGAGAAAGGGGAAGCCGGTCGATCCGACAAAGCTCGGGTCGCCGGAATACCGCGCCAAGCGGCAGTTCATGACCTCGTTTGTACGC
Source organism: Gemmatimonadota bacterium (assembly GCA_039586365.1). GTDB lineage: Bacteria > Gemmatimonadota > Gemmatimonadetes > Gemmatimonadales > GWC2-71-9. The sequence continues at coordinate 7,692 of JBDHKN010000109.1, forward strand.
CTGTTGAACGACTTGGGGGCACACGAATTCGCCAGGCAATATGAATGGACGACATGTAAGAGCCAGCCCAACTGTCTCAAACGAACATCCACCGAGGGAAAAGCGGACGCGGGCCTGGTAGCCGTCGACTTCAGGGCCGGCCTGACTTTGCTGCCATTCCTCCCGATGAGTCCCGGCGACTTCCTGCTCATTCTCAAGGGCCTCGGTCGGGGTAGTCTGGTACAGTTCGATCGCGGCAGTTTGAAGAAACTCAGGGCCTTCGTGCAGGAACACGCCGCGGACTTCTCTGACATGACCGGCCTGCTTGCGGAACTCGAGCGGGCCGAGAGGGTGTACCGAGATTCCCTCATAGACGTCACCCACAATCACGTCAGGCTACTGTTCAGTCGGTCGTTGTGGAAGCAGATTCTTGCGAGCGCGGTTACGGGATGGCGCGTTCGCGGGCTCATCGACGACCGGCATGAGGCAACCCTTCGTGGCCGCACCCTGCCGGTGTTGCTGGTGCAGACCGTAGGTCTGGTACCGTTTGCCGGAAGAGCACTGATCAAGACCTGGGGAGAGGCCAGCTACAGACGCCACTATCGCGCGTTAATCACGAGCCCAGGTTACCTCGGAAGAGCCTTTGCGGGGAAGATGCTCGAGCGAGTAGTGGTCTGGCATCGAGCTGGGAGAATCGCGGAGCACAAGGCCGAGAAAGTGGCGAGCAGCGGGCTCTCCTTCTTTGGCCATGCGATCGCCTCGGTCCTTCCTCTGGGAATCCATAAGTGCCTGACCGACCGAATTTACCTCAGAGAACGCCTGTACCACCTCATCGTACGTCCGGTCAAGCTCTACTTCGACGCGGAGCTTCGTGAGGAGTGGCTGCGCGACATGGTGTCGGAGGGCCGCAAGAAGCGCATAATAAGCGAGGACGATTCCGCGACGATTCTGTCACGGATCAAGGAACCGTTCATCCAGAAGTACCTGAAGTCGCTTGCCGTACACGTCTGTACCTTGCCGGTAACACAGGTGGTCTCGGTCTTTGTCGCCGTGTTGTACGTGCTGCTCCACCCCGAGATGCCGCGTGCGCAGTCATGGACAATTGGATTGGGGATCATCGCGCTGTTTCAGGTCGTGCCCATATCTCCTGGCTCGCTGGTGCGAGGCTTCTACGTCGTGTACTTGGTTGTAAGAGACCGCAACTTCAAGGACTACAATATTGCGGTGTTCCTCGGGTTCTTCAAATACGTTGGATACCTGGCATTCCCGATTCAGATGGCGTACCGCTACCCCACTCTCGCCAGATTCATGGCGGCCCACTGGGCGACGGAGGCCGTTCGTATTGTGCCGGTGTTCGGCGAGAATGGCGCTCTGTTGGAACACAAGGTGTTTACGTGGTTCTACAACGTGCCGCTGACACTCCGCGGACGGATGCGGAGACGCGCGGATGCTCGTGCGGTCAAGGCGTCGCGACTGGTGCACGTTCTTCCACTGGCCGCCGGCGCCGCGGCAGCCCTGGCGACGGCTCAACACTACTTCGGCCACTTCACCAGAGGCGTGCCCAGCCTTGCAAGCATCTGGTGGGCCATCCTGTTGGTCCCACTGCTGTTCGGATCGTTTGCGACTCTGAGCGCCGGTGGGGCTGACCTCGGCAAGCGCGTCATTGGAGCTGCGCTGTGCGGAGCAGCTACAGGCGTTCTCTTTTCGTTGGCATCGTTGAGTTTGGCGGGCTGGGTGGCGACGCCAGCCGGGATCCTGGCAGCGACTGTGTGGGTGGTATTCATCCTGACCGTACTCTCACCGATCGGCGCGATAGTCACTGAAGTGAGCCTGCCTGAACCCTAGCGCAGTTATCCCTCCCCGATCTTCCAAGCACCCGTGCACCTACACTGCTTGCGTTGGGTGATCACGACCTGCACGGGCTCGAGATCATGAACGAAGTATTGGATCCCACGGACGGAGACATGCACCTGTGGCCAGGACAGCTCTATGGATCCTTGAGGCAGCTCACCGATCTTGGCTTTGTCACGGAGGTCGAGCAGCCCCCCCGAGGCCGAGCACGGAGGTGGGCGTCCCCGGTACCACAGCATCACCGATGAAGGACGTCGTGTTCTGGCAGACGATGTCAGCCGACTGGCCCGGTCCGTGAAGGACGCCCGTTTGAAGAAACTCGTGAGCCGTTCGGAGGCGTGATGGAGTACCGATTCTCTCGGAGCCTCTACAGGCTGTTGCTTTGGCTCTACCCGACCGCGTTTCGAGACAGGTACACTCCCGGCATGGCCAAGCCGAACATTGCCTGGGTCACGACCATTTGTCCGGAACTCGACACCGGCAGGAACTCGGTCAATCCCTGGACGACGCCGAGTACCAGGCCTTGCAGCCACGTCATCCTCGCACCACGCGCTCGTAGAGGGCCTCGTACTGCGGCACAACCAGCTCAGTGGCAAACTCCCTGGCACGGGCGACTGCGGCAGTCCTGGTGGCGGCGTAACGCGCCTCATCGCGAAGCAGCTCCACCGCTCTGGCAGCCATGCCATCTACGTCACCCAGTGGCATCAACGCACCAGTCACACCATCCACCACGACCTCGGGCAGGCCACCAACCTTGCTGGCCACCACAGGTACGCCGCAGGCCATGGCCTCGAGGGCGCTCAACCCAAACGACTCGGATCTGCTGGGCAGCAAGTAGAGATCGGCAGCCCGCAAGAGATCGGCCACGGCATCGACTTTTCCCAGGAAACGCACCCGATCAGCCACCCCCAAGCGCACCGCCTCTGCCTCAGCTTCTGGCCGTTGCGGTCCGTCACCGGCCAGGACCAACACTGCAGGGATCTCCCGCTGGACCAGCTCGAATATCCGCACCACGTCGGGGACCCGCTTGACCTCACGGAAATTAGAGATGTGGGTAAGCACCTTGGAACCCGGAGGAGCAAAAGAGCCGAAACAATCCGATCTGGCTTCGCACGGATAGTATTCCGCCGGACTCACGAAGTTGGGAATGACTTCGATGCCGCACCCGACGCAACCGAACTCCAGGTACGTCGCATCGCGGAGGTACTCCGAGACCGCGGTCACGGCGTCGGACCGTTCGATAGCGAACTTGACGACGGTGAAAAACGATTTCTCCAGCCCGACCAGCGTGATATCGGTGCCGTGTAGCGTCGTCACGACTTTGATGTCGTGGTCTTCCTCCAGCATCTGTTTGGCCAAGAAAGCAGCAGGGGCGTGCGGAATGGCGTAGTGCACGTGGAGAATGTCGAGCTGTTCCCGCAGCGCCACTTCGTGTTGCTTGACGGCCAGGGCCAGCGAGTAGGGGAAGTACTCCAGTAGTGGATATGCTCCACTCAGATCCACTTCGTGGTAAGAGACGTGCTGGTCGAATCCCCGCAGTCGGAAAGGCGATGCGTAGGAAATGATGTGAACCTCATGACCCCGACGTCCCAGCTCCAGAGCCAGTTCGGTGGCGACAGCTCCCGAGCCTCCGTAGGTGGGATAGCAGGTGAGCCCAATGCGCATCAGCCATCTCGTCCTTTCCAAAGGTGAAACAATCGCTCAGCCAGCAGGTTGGGGCGCTCGGTCGCATCCAACGTCACCACGGGTGCATCGCCCAGCTGGTGCCGGAACCAAGTCTCTTGCCGCTTGGCATATCTCCTCGTGCTCTGCACTATCGCTTCCGCTAGCTGCTCGGGCGACAACTGCCCCCGCAGATACTGAATGACTTCACGGTACCCAACTCCATCCAAGCCCCGTGCGTCGGCGGGCACTCCTTCCGCCAGCACCGCTTCCACTTCGGCCACCAAACCTGCGGCGAGCATGTCGGCAGCTCTCTGCTTGATTCGCGCGTGGAGCACCGGCCGGGGAACCGTCAGTTGGACATACCACGGCCGCATGACACCTTCAACCTTGGCCCGACTCTGCCACCACGATAGAGGTCTACCCGTGAGCAACGCGACTTCGATCGTTCTAGCCGCCCGCTGTCTGCCACCTCCGGAGTAGCATGTGTCGAGGCGCTTTGCCCAGCGTCCGAGACCTGCCGCAGTGCGCGCCCACTGACGCAACCGCTCACGTCTGGCGGAGTCCATGGGTGGCTCGCGGAACAGGCCGTCAGCCAGCGCACGAATGTAGAAACCGGTGCCCCCAACCACCCAGGGTTGGGTCCCGGCAGGCACAGCACCCAGCCAACCCACTGCCTCAGCAGCGAACCGGCCGGCACTGTAACGATCCCCAGGATCCACTATGTCGATGCCCATATGTGGCACCACAGACTGCTGCTCCACGGTCGGTTTCGCGGTACCGATGTCCAGCCGTCGATAGATCTGTCGTGAATCGGCCGAGATCACCGTCACGGGTAGGTGCCGGGCCAGTTCCATGACGACGGCGGTTTTCCCGACCGCGGTCGGGCCCAGGATGACAGGGATCAAGGGCCTAGGCGCGTCCAAACCTGCGCTCCAGTTCACTCAGGGGTAGCTGTACGATCGAGGGTCGACCGTGCACGTCGTGGGGGGGCAGTTCACACGCTAACAATCTGTGCAACAGGTCCCTGACCTCACCATGATCCAGTGTCTGTCCCGCCTTGATGGCGGCACGACAGGCATAGGTCGCGGCAAACCGCTCCAGCCGATTCAACCCCTCCAGCCGACCATGCGCCAGATCCGCAACCAGCTCTTCGAAGCAGCGTCGGGCGTCGAACCGGGGGTGAGGATTCGGCACGGCATGGATGACGACTGACTGGCCACCGAATCCCTCTACCTCGAAACCGATGGCATTGAGTTGTTCCTGATTCTGCTCCACGGCCTCGAGTTCGGGTGGTTCCAGATCGACAGTGAGTGGCAGCAGGAGACGCTGAGCCGCGCCACCCCCCGCTTTGAGTTCCGCCATCGCACGCTCGTAGAGGACCCGCTCGTGAGCCGAATGCTGGTCGACTATGGCAATCCCAGCCGGAGTCTCGAACAGGATATAGGTATCGAATACCTGGAGGAATTTACGGCCATAAGCGGCGACCGAAGCTGGCGGGCCGTCGAGAGCAAGACCCAACGTACCGTATGTGCCAGCGTCCTCGCGGCGGCCCGGGAAACCGGAGCGCTGGTCTGGCACAGAACCCACGAATTGCCTATCGTCTGTCCCGGCAGCGTCGCGGTCCAACCCGACCATCCGGACCGCTGCCTCCAGCGGCCGCAACGCGTCGCGCACCGCCTCCTCGACAGCACGCTCGATGAACATCTTGTCGCGAAACCGGACTTCGAGTTTTGCCGGGTGCACGTTGACGTCGACCCTGTCACCGGGAATCCCAATGGCAAGAAACAGCGTCGGTCGCACGCCGGCAGGAATCGTGGCGCGGTATCCGTTCTCTGCCGCGCGAATCAAAAAAGGGTCTCGGAACGGCCTGCCGTTGACGAACAGGTGAGCCTTCCGGCCACTCGATTTGGCTTCAGCCGGCCGCTGCACGAAACCACGAATGGAGATCGGACCGTTGGCGTAGTCGACCGGCAGGAGTTGTGCGGCGAGCTGCCTCCCGAACAGTGCTGCGACCCGATCGGCGACCGCCGAAACCCTGGGTGCAGTCAGCAAGGTCCTGCTATCACTCACGAGTGAGAAGGAAACGTCCAACCGCGCCAGCGCCAGCACGGTCAGGGCCTGCACTGCCGCGCGAGTTTCTGACCGCTGAGATTTGAGGAACTTGCGCCGGGCCGGCGTATTGAAGAACAACCTCTTGACCGTCACTGTCGTACCCTGGTTCCGGGCCACCGGCTCGACTTTCTCGATGCGGCCGCCGCGCGAAACGACCTTCGTCCCTTCGCCGGCCGCCGTGGCTTCCGACGACGCAGCAGCCGACTCCAGTTCGAGCAGCGACACAGAGGCAACCGAAGGCAGGGCCTCACCGCGAAACCCGTAGGTGGCTACACCGATCAGGTCCGTGGTAGAGGAGATCTTGCTGGTGGCGTGGCGATCGAGCGCGAGGACCGCGTCTTCCCGGTCCATCCCCACTCCATCGTCCGACACTCGAATGAGCGCACGCCCACCGTCCTCCAACTCGACAGCAATGGTATACGATCCAGCATCGAGCGAATTCTCGACCAGTTCCTTCACAACCGAAGCAGGTCGTTCGACTACCTCGCCGGCCGCAATCTGGTCGGCTACGGTATCGGACAGGACTCTGATCCGGCCCATCAGAGTCCGATGATCTCCGCTGCGCGAAGCCAGCCTTGCTCGTCGCCTCGCTGGGCGAGGACCCACTGGCCTTCCACACGGGACACCTCCACAGCACTGCCTTGCTCGAGGGAACGGCGCGCCGGAGCGGTACCATAGGGAGCCCACCGTAACGGTGTATCCGCGGCACCGACGATAGCGACCGGCCGGGCGTACTCGTGTCGCACGTATGCGCCGAAGCCACCCAGCAGAAGCGCAGCAACGACCAACACCAGCCCAGCAAGCGAGCGCCGCCAGGAACGCTTCGCCTTGAGTGACGGGAGAGATCCGAGTGAGTCGCCGCGAGATCCTGTCCGTAACCGGAATGAGTTCGAGCGCCTCGCTCACGTGTCCGTTGCGCGGACTGAGCCGCGCGGCACGCAACCACGCAACTCTGGCCCGAGAGACCTCCCCGAGCTGATACAGGCTGTTGCCCCAATTCTGCCAGTGACCCGAGAACCAGGGCTCCTGTTCTGCTCGCACTCTGAAGCTGTCTGCAGCAGACCGGAAGGCACCCGCCTCATAAAGGCGTTCGGGAGACTGAACCAGCGATTGGCCCAGCGTCCCGGTCATCACGACGAGCACTATTGCCCCAATCAGCACCGGACGCTCGGTGTCAGCCGTACGCACGTCAGCGCCCGCAGGACTTCCTCCACTTCACGAGCCAGCTCGGTGGGATCAAGGCCACCTTCCGGCCCATAGTTCGCTTGCCACAGTCGATCGCGCACCCGGGCAGCGTGTGCCGCCACAGGTGCTTCGACGCCCACAGCACGCAACGCGTCTACCAGCCCTCGCGCATCCCTCGTCTCGGCGTCGGGCACCAGTTCTGCCAGAGCCCCGTGGAATTCTCGCTCGAGGTGCTGCAGGGCACTTGGGGTGGCTTTGGCTTCTTCCGTGGCCCGTAGCTGGCGCCGCTCGACCTCCCGAGCGAGTCCCACCAGGGCCGGCGCCAGCGCAACCACAAGCAGCCAGATCCACAGCGGTATCCGTCGGACCAACCGTGCGACGTCGAAGACTGCCGGAGGGTCGGCGAGCGGAAGTGGCTGCTGCGGTCGCTCAACCAGGCCGGCCAGGTCTCCTTCAGTGACGACTTCGATAGCTTCGAGCCTGAGCGTTACGTATCGGCGCGCATCCAGATCGAAGTAGTCGTACGTTGGGGCTTGGATGCTGTGCACTCCAACCGAGTCGGGCACGACCAGGAACCGGAACACCTTGGTGCCGGCCATCTGACCTTCCCGCGGGGCGATCTCCACCTCGACGTTCTCGGGGTAGACGTTGAGCCCCTCGGGCCAAGCAAGTGTCGGCTCGGGCCACAGGGCCACATTCCCGCGACCCGACAGAGTCGCGACCACCGTACCGGCATCACCCACCTTCAGCTGTGAGGGGTCAACCTCTACTGTGAATCGCAACTCTGCTGCACCGGTGCCTTGGAACTGTGCAGGTCGTCCCGCTGAGGGCTGAGGTAGCACTTCGACTTGTGCAGGTTCACTCTGAGGCTCGTGTCTCACTTCACGACTCAGAAACGAGTAGGTGACCGGCAGGCTGTACGAGACGGTCGCCGGATCGATATGCAGCACGCCCGGACTCAGAGGGAAGACCACTTCATGATAGACGTAGATGTCGTACGTGACACCGCCGACCCGTCTACTCACCACGACGGCACCGGGAGCGTTCTGCTGATAGATCCAAGCTCCTTGCAGCTGTGGTGGGAGCAGAGTCGGTGGTATCCTGAGCCTGGACCTTATAGCCCGCGGGAACCAAGCTAGCACGACGAGGTCCAGTTGCTCGCCGAGGACCACCCTGTCGCGGGTCGTCAGAACTTGAACGCTGACTTCATCTGACGACATTGGCGGGGGCGCCCGCCGTTCCACAAACGATCGGATATGAGGTTGCAGAGACACGGAGATCTCCGCTCCGCCTCCGGTTACGGTCAACTCAATCGGGTCGGTGCTGACTTCCACCTCCGCCTGAATCACGCGTACGGCGCCTATCGTCACCCGACCCGACCTGGTCGCAGCAAGGCGAATGTCTCGCGTCGTGATCCGTGTGAGTATTCCAACATCGACCGACACATCTGATCGTTCGCTCGTCCCCCGCACTTCCAGCCCATCCAGCGCCGGATCCACGATCCGAATCGGCTCGTTTCCGGTCGCTCGCACGCTGATAGTCAGAACCACTTCCGTGCCGAACTCCAACTCCCGTCTGTCGACGGTGGCGGTCGCTTGCACCTGCTGCAAGGCAACGACGGCGGCGCAGAGCAGTATCACCAATCTCGTCTCGCGCGAGTTTCCCGTAGCGAGGAGCGATTGCGCAACAACCTCTGGCGGGCCCGCCGCTCCTCTTCAGCAATCGAGTTGAGAATCTGCTCTGCCTGTGCCACACTCAATCCCTGAGGTGGCAGCGGTTCCTCCGTCTCGTCTGCGCTAGGCGGCGTTCCGGCGGCGGCGCCACCCTGTTGCGGCATTCTCCGCAACGCCACCTCAAGATTCCATTTTGCGTTCGCATCTCCGGGCCGCAGCAGGAGCGCTTCGCGATAGTGGCTCCTCGCCGCCTCGAGGTGCTCGATCTGGTTGAGCGAGTCTTGCGCAGCGAGCTGCAACTCGACGAGCCCCAGGTTGTATCTCGCGCGGAACCTGACCGCTGGATCCACTGAACCCGCTGCTCGTTCCAGTGCCGTGCGGGCGACACCGGAATCGCCAGCCGTCCAGGCAGCCGTCCCCAGGTTGAACCACACCGTATCACCCCCCAAGCCGGCAGTGGCCTGCTCTAGGTACAGTATCGCAGCGCGCGCGTAGTCTCCGTCCAGCCACGCCCTGTCGGCCGCGTTGCCTGGCGCCTGTGCCTGGAGATCCGTCGCCGTAGCCAAGGAAAGCACCACCCCAACGAGCGCCGCAGTACGACGCGTCACAGTGTGCAGCAACAGCACGAGTACGGCTACCAGCAAGGGAATCCAGGCTCGGGAGACATCCTGAGCTGCCGTCGTAGTTGCCGTAGGAGCCCGCTTGAAGGCCAGCACCATTTCGCGCACCGCACCCGCTTGGTCGTTCACCTCCGCCGATACGAAGATGCCGCGCGCCGCATCCGCGACGACCGAGAGGATATCGTCGCGGCGTCTAGTAGCTACGATGTTCTCCGCGGGGTCTCGCTGATAGCCGATCAGTTCACCGGTTTCATCGCGCACCGGGATTCGCGCTGGCTCACGACCACCCTCGGCAACCAGTATCAGGTGCACTCCCATTCGCCGCAGCTGTTCCGTCTCGGCAATGATATCCGGCAGCGAGTCATGGGCCTCACCATCAGTGAACACGACCAACACACGATCGGCCACTTCGTCGCCCGCCAGCAGGAGCTCGCGGCCCCGGCGAATCGCGCGCGCCAGTTCACTGCCACCGGCACTGGTGAGATCCGGGTCCAGCGCGTCCACCATCAAGTGCAGCGCACTCCCATCGATCGTCAGTGGGGACAAGGTGAAGCTCTCGCCCGCAAATGCCACCAGCCCAATCCGGTCCCCTTCCAGATCGTGGATGAGCCTACGTGCCTCACGTTGTGCTCGCATCAGTCGTGACGGTGCCACGTCTTCAGCGAGCATTGACCGCGAGATGTCTACCGCGAGCACCAGGCTCAAGCCCTTGGTCTCTGTCTCGACCACGCGAGTGCCCCAGCGTGGGCCGGCGAGTCCCACCGCCGCGCCCAAGGCGGCCAACCCCAAGAACAGTGAGGCTACCAGGCCATGGCTTGCGGCCGTCTCAGCCAAGGCGTTGGACCAACGTGCTGCGCGGCGAATTCGGGTGGCACGAGCCCACAACGCGAGGCCGATGGTGGCGAGCGCCACAGCGGGCGCCATGAGAAGCAGGTATGCGGAGTCGAACGCCATCAGGGGACCCGCACAATGACGGTAGCGGCCAGCGTGAACTCGAGCACCAGTGCGGCGAACCCCACCAGCACCAGCGGCTCGTACGACTCATCGAAATCGGTATGCCGAATGACAGTGACAGGCGTGGTCTCCAGTTGATCTATCTGTCTGAAGATTCGGTTCAGAGCCTCCGCGTCCGTCGCCCTGAAGTAACGTCCACCCGTGATCCGAGCCACCTCTCGCAGTAGATCTTCGTCTATTTGAACGGGAAGCATCTGGTAGCGGATCTGTCCCAGCGGACCCCGCCCAATCGGCATGCGTGCTTCCCCGTCCGTTCCCACGCCGACAGTGTACACCTTGATCCCAAGCCTCTCTGCTGCACGAGCGGCCGTGATCGGATCGACTGTCCCTCTGTTGTTCTCGCCATCGGTGAGCAGCACCATCACCTTGCTCACGCCCGGGGCGTGTCGCAGCCGGTTCGCCGCCGTTGCAATCGCACTTCCGATGGCTGTGCCGTCTTCCAGTTCCCCCACCCGTATCTGATTGACCGCCTCTTCGAGGACCCGGTAATCCACGGTGATCGGCACTCTGGTCAAGGCGTCGGCCGCAAATACTACGAGTCCAATCCGGTCAAATTCCCGCCCGTGAATGAAGGCTACTGACTGCTCCTTGGCGACATCGATGCGTCTATAGGGCTCAAAGTCTTCCGCCAACATGCTGCTGGATAGATCGACGGCAAGCACAATGGCAATGCCTTCGCTGGTGACTTCGCTCGACCCCGGCCCGAGATGGGGTCCCGCGGCCGCAAATATCCAGGATCCCAGCGCCAGCGATCTGAGCGCCGCCGGTATCTCTGCGATCCAGCGTCGGCGCGTCACCGCCTGCGACAACGAAGCCACATCACTGTACGAACTGACGACCCTCGGTCGCCGCCAGCGCCACCACCACCAGGCTGGCAGTGCGACCAAGCAGAGTAGCACCCAAGGCCGGGCTACGATCATGTATCACCCTCCCCGGCCGGGCCCGCAGGCAACGATTGCAGCAACTCATCCGCCCGCGCCGCCAACTCAACGACATCGCTGGGGACCGCGGGCGCGAACTGGGCTCGATCGAGCGAGTGAAGAACATCTCTCAAGGCCCGTATGGGCCAATCCGGCCGCTCCGCTTCGATGGTCTCGAGACACTCCGCCGTGCTGAGCTGCCGGCGGGCCTGCGGAAGTCCTTGCTCGATGCGAGACCGCACTACGTCTGTGACTGCCGACACCGCAGCTCTCAGCTCGCCAGCCTGAATCCACTGTTCGATGGGGGGGTAACCGAACTTCCCCCGCCTGCCGTGCCACACCGGCCGTTCAGCCACTCGCAATCTGGCATGCCCCCATATGCCCATGGCGATCACGACGAGTGATGCTAGCACGGCAACGATCCAAGCTCGCTGCTGCCGGCGCGCAAGAGGCCCCAGGGAAGGTTTGGGTGCGATGGCGGAGTCTGCGGCGGGGAGTACTGATCTTACGCTCACCCAGGCCGTATCCCCTGCGATGTGCTCGACGTGTCCATCAGGATAGGAGAGCTCCATATCCGGCATGACCACGGCGTGTTCACCAGGCTCGAAGAACGCCAGGGTGAATCTGACGAGTACCCTGCCCTCGGCGTATCCGATGACGGGATCGTCTAGTGGCTCGAGCGTGGCGCTCGACCCGATGGCTGTCACGTGTGGCACTACGCCCGGAGCGGCGATCACCTGGCGCGTCAGGTGCACGGTGTCGCCGATGGTCACCTCAGGTGGTGTGACTGTCCAAGCGGAGCCCTGTGCCGCACACAGCAGGAGGACAAGCGTGATCACCGTCTCAGCCGCCGGGCTCTCTCAGCGAATACACGATGCAGGACCTCCGCATACGGACGGTCGGTTCTCAGGGCAACGTGGTCCACACCGGCCTGCTTGAGAGCGCGCGCCCGGGCGAGCCTGACCCCCTCTGCCGCGATCTGCAGCTTGAGACGTGCTCCCTCACTCGAGGTGTCTATGAGGATCCGATCATCCGACTCGGCGTCACCAAGATCGATCCAACCCACATTTGGCAGGTTACTTTCCCGCGTGTCGTCCACCGTTATGGCCACGACCTCGTGGCGACGCACCAGACTACGCAGCGCCTCTTCCCATCCTTTGGCTCGGAAATCGGACAGGACGACAACTATGGAGTGATGCCGCAACAAGCGCGAAACGTAGTTGAGCGCCAGCGCGATATTGGTACCACGCTGCTGGGGGGCAAACGCTATGAGGTCGCGGATCACTCGCAGCGCGTGTCTCCTGCCCTTGGTTGGCGGGACGACATGATCGATGCCGGAGGAAAATATCACGGCGCCGACGCGGTCGTTTTGCCTGGCGGCGGCGAGGGCCAGCACGGCGGCGACCTCAACAGCCCGCTCGGCCTTAGTGCACGGCCGACCGAACTCCACCGACCCCGAGCGATCCACCACGAGCATCAACGTCAGTTCACGCTCTTCCTCGAATGTCTTGACGTAGGGAGATCCCATCCGAGCCGATACGTTCCAGTCAATGGAGCGGTACTCGTCACCGGGCTGGTAGGCGCGCACCTCTGCGAACTCGATACCCTGGCCGCGGAATACGGAGCGGTATTCACCCGAGAAGAGAGTGTTCACGAGCCGCCGCGCCCGGAGCTCGATTCGCTTCACCTGCCGCAGAACGTCTGCTCCGACGACACGGGCTGGATGCATCACGGAACTTCCACCGCCTCCAGTATCTGCCGGATCAGGTCATCGGACGTAACGTCCTCGGCTTCCGCTTCAAATGTGAGCAGCACGCGGTGACGCAACACATCGGGTGCCATCGCCTTTACATCTTCAGGCACCACGTAGGCGCGGCCGCGGATGAATGCGTGTGCTCGCGCCGCTTGGGCCAGGTAGATCGTGGCCCGCGGACTGGCGCCGTAGGCTATCAACGGACGGATATCATGCAGACCTATGGCTTGTGGCTCGCGGGTTGCCCTCACCACGTCCACGACATAGTCGACCAGCTTCTGATCCATGTAGAGTTCGGCAATCGTCTGCCGCAGCCTGAGGATCTCGCTGGGTTCGGCCATGGGCTCCAGGGGGATCGGCCGGCCACCCGACATGCGCCAGAGCACTTCCTTTTCTTCCTCGCGGGAGGGATAGCGCACCTTGATCTTGAGCATGAAACGATCGAGCTGAGCTTCCGGAAGGGGGTAGGTACCTTCCTGCTCGATCGGGTTTTGGGTTGCCAACACCATGAACGGCTCGTCGAGACGATGGGTCTCGCCACCGATGGTGACCTGCGTCTCCTGCATCGCCTCGAGCAGCGCCGCTTGGACCTTGGGAGGCGAGCGGTTGATCTCGTCGGCTAGGACTATGTTGGCAAACAGCGGCCCCCGCTTGGGGTAGAATTCGTTGGTCTTCTGATTGAACACCATCGTGCCGATGATGTCTGCGGGAAGCAGATCCGGGGTGAATTGAATGCGCTGAAACGCGGTTCGGATCACTTCCGCCAGAGAACGTACTGCCAGTGTCTTGGCTAGACCGGGCACTCCCTCGAGCAAGACGTGCCCTCCGGTCAGCAGGCCGATGAGCATGCGTTCTATCATCGACTCCTGGCCGACCAGTCGCCTGCCGATCTCCTTGGTGATGGCCTCGGTAACGGTCGCGTCCACCGTCTTGGTCGCCCGCGAGGTCATGAGATTTCACCGCTGGCCAGAGTGGGCCCCGGCGCGGAAGTACGGTTTCGTGTTTCGTGCACGAGTGTCGAATCCAGTTTGCCCATGCGTCAGCCTGTGCCAGTAGTCAACGTTTGATGCGTTCCCCATCATCTTCGTAGCGGAACACCCAAGCGGCGAACCGGGATGGAGATATCTCGTCGCTGGCAGAGAGCGCCCCCCACTCGAAATCGCTCCCCGAGCCCTGCGCTCTGGCGCGTTCTTGCTCCACCATTCTGGCCGCCCGCTGGATCCATATGTGGCAGTTCTCCGTGCGGAGATCTACCCAACCTCGTCCCACCGTTCGCTCCAGATCATCTCCTGCGCTGTAGGGTACCGCAACCCTCTCGGCCCGGTACACCCTCTCGTCCGGAATGATGATCGGGATGCCTACCGAGACGATCGTGGCCCGCAGATCCGCATCCTCAGCGATGACGCGTACCGCGCCCGCCGACAGCTCGGCGGCATCGCTCTCAGCCAACTCCTCAACCGATTGCTTGAGTCGCGATAGAATAAACGCTTCGTACAGGAGCTTGGCGAGACGTGGCGGGCCAAGATTCTCGAACGCGATCGAGCGAGTGCCATGCTGCGCTTCGAGATCCCGGAGTCTCTCGATGGCTGCCGCCCGAAGGACACCGGCGCGATAGGTGGGCCCGGACGTCGCGGAGTCCAGTGCGGCAATTATGTCTCGTCCGGTGGGCCGCCCCTGCAACTCCATGATCACATGATCGGCCACTTCTTCAGGGGTGATGAACTCCATCTGTCCCAGAGCTGTCAACGTCTCAAACTCATCCCGCGCGAACAGTCCGTTCTCTCCCGTGTTTATGTAGACCGAACGCAGTGGATCGCCGGTGTTCGACCAGCCTGTTGCACCGGGACAGAAAGCGGCGTCCAGAGGAATCGCTGTGGGACAGTCGTAGCGCCCGATGGCCTGTGTCTGGCGGCGGATCGGGCCGTACCCGATGTCGCGCCATGCGATGGCGGTCGTCGGCTTAACCTCTACCGTGGCAGGCGCTCCCGGCGTGCGTCCAACCAGAAACAGCAACAGTGACTGCGCCCCCGCAACGGCAGACTTGCTGAGCAGCGTGCGGGACGGCCGTTCCTCCGAGTGAGTATACGGGATATTCATACCCATGCCCCCCGTTCCACTCGTCCCGATCTTCGCGTACGCCTCGGTCCCGGCGACCTTCATAGACTCCACCAAAACCTGCACGTGGCGGATCAACTGCGGCATGGTCAAGGTGAGGATGTGCTCCTCGATCTGTCTGCCGGTAACCGGCCCGCTCCGCGCCTCCTCTAAGAGATCACGGGCGCTGTGAAATACATCGCGATACGCCACGGCAGTGGCCGTGTTGATGCAATCCACCACGGCGTGAGGCCTATAGCGTTGAAACAACTGGAAAAGAAAGCTCCGATGCAACACATCATCGGTGAGTTCGCCCAGCAGATCGCTGATCACAAGCTGTCGCAGCCTATCGTTCGCCAACATGGACTTCCGATCCAGACGAGCAGCGTCCGTGGGTAGGAACACATCCCCCCAGGCCGTCGCTATCTCGGTATCTCCGGCACTGCGGCGGAAGTGTTGCGCAGCCTCCTGCACCTCGCTCTCATATAGAGCAACCAGCACTATCTTGCCCAGTCGATGTTCCAGCAGACGACGAGTAATTGCACGACCTACCAGCCCGCTTCCTCCCAGGATCAGGATGGTCTTGTCTCGCAGTTCCATGTGAAGCTCGTCTCTATGCGGCTCGCGTGGCGCTCACCGCGGTGATTTCGCGTTTGGTGAGATACCGCCATTCACCACTGTGCAGCCTACCCAAGCGAACTGGACCGTGACTAGTTCGGGTGAGACGCTCCACCGTCAAGCCCAGTAGGTGACAAACCCTACGGACTATTCTATGGCGTCCCTCCGTCAGCACCAGTACGATCTCTGCCGCTCCACTCCTCAAGGAGCGGACTTCCGACCGCACGATCCGAACCTGTCGGCGATCCACCATGATCGGTTGGTCCAAGGCCTCGGCTATGGCGCCATACTGGAGACCATGTACGCGCACGCGGTAAGTGCGTTGCACCGCGTAGCGGGGATGGGTCAACCGGTTTACGGCCTGCCCATCCGTGGTCAGAAGCAGCAGTCCCTCAGTCATGACGTCGAGCCGGCCCACATAGGTAAGACCGGGGATCGCAGGGACGAGATCGAATACAGTCGGTCGCCCGCGCTCGTCATGCTTAGTGACGACGTACCCGACCGGTTTGTTTAGCGCAATCCACACCGCGGCACCGGGCGTTACCCTGCGCCGGCCTACCGTCACGAGGTCCACGGCAGGGTCGACGCTCATTCCTATGGTAGCCACGTGCCCGTTTACCAGCACCTGTCCCTTTCTTATCAACTCCTCGGCACCACGCCGTGATGCGAATCCCGCCCGCGCCAAGACCCGTTGCAGGCGGACGGGCATTACTCAGTGGTCTCCGGTATCGGTTCGGGATACCGCAGCGCGACCGACAGTTCCTCCAGTTTGGGCAGTTGGTCCGTACTGTTGAGACCCAACAGCTGCAAGAAAGCGCCGGTTGTGCCGTACAGCAGCGGTCGGCCGATCCCGTCGGCCCTCCCAACCACCCCGATCAACCCACGTTCTTGCAGTGAGCGGAGCACGCCTTCCACCGACACACCGCGAATCTCTTCTATCTCTGCCCTGCCCACAGGTTGCCGGTACGCTATGATCGCGAGCGTCTCCAGGGCGGCAACCGAAAGCCGCCGGGGCCGAGTGACCAAGTTGGCCTGTGCAATGGTGTCTGCGAATTCGCGCCGCGTCAGTATCTGATATCCGGCCGCCACGTCGACGAGTTCCACACCGTGGCCAGATCGATCGTATTCCTCACCCAACTGCTGTAGTGCTGTGAGTAACTCGGTCTCGGTGGCATCCCGATCCAGAGCTGCAAGCTCTTTCAGCGAGAGCGGGCTGTCAGATGAAAACAGCGCTGCCTCGATCAACCGCGCCAGTCTATCCACCAGCGACTCCCACCGATCCAAAGGGCACAGCCTGGACCAGTTGCACCCGACCCACGCGAGCAAGCTCCAGCAGCGCCATTAATGCGGACAGGATGTCTGCCGCCGTCGGTTCCGGGCCGAGCAGCTCCGCAAGATCGAACCGGGACTTTGTAGCGAGGAATTCCACGATGCGGCGTGTTGCCCCCTCCACGTCGAGCGGCCGTGGTACCACACGATGTAACATCGGCTGAGGGAGCGATTCCACGACTCGGTCCACCGCCGCTACGATCTCGGCGAGGTCGAGTACCACCGGCGGTGCATCTCGCTCCGGCTCAGCGGGTACCCAACCCCGCGGGAACTGACCGGACCTCAAGTCTACTTGCGCTTCCAACCAGTGAGTCACTTCGCGTATCTGTTCGTATTCCAACAGGCGCCGGACCAACTCGGCCCTGGGATCTTCCCAGTCTTCCTCATCGAACGGCCGCGGCAGGAGCAACTGCACCTTGATCCGAAGCAGCCACGCCGCCATGTCGAGGTAGTTGGCCGCTTCATTCAATCCGAGGGCTTCGATGGCCGCCAGAAACTGATCGGCCACACGTGCGATCGGAATATCAGCAATGTCGATCTCTTGCTCGCGAATGAGATGCAGCAGCAGGTCCAGCGGACCGGAAAAGGTGTCCAGTTCTACTACGAACGGCCGCTCCGAATCAACCAAGAAAGCGACGCCCATACTAGAAGGGCAGAGGTTGCAGAGCGAACGGAGCCGCGAGGTCAAACGCGGCGCGAGCTACCAGAAATGCCGGCATCAACAGCAGGTAGAAAACGTCCTTCAAGAAGAAGATTACCGCGAGGAGAATCAGGAACCCATAGCGCGACAATTGCCGGTACTTAGCGCCAAGTTCTGGCGGCAGCAGATGGTACAGCAGGTGCGATCCATCCAACGGCGGGATCGGTATGAGGTTGAAGAACGCCAGCAGTATGTTGAGCCAGATGCCCCAGAAGAGCATCCGCTGTCCCACCGCAAGGAGGCCCTCCGCTGGCTGTACCAAGCCAGCGACGATACCCAGCACAATGCTCAACAGCAAGCACACCACGAACAGCCCGAGATTCGCGACGATGCCGGCGGAGGATACGATTATGTCGCCTCTTCTGTAGTTCTTGTAGTACCGCGGATTTACCGGAACCGGCTTGGCCGCCCCGAATACGAACTGGCCTCCCGACCCAAACCAGAGCAGCGCTGGAAACAGAACGCTCATCCAAGGATCGATGTGTTTGAGTGGATTCAGCGTGAGGCGACCCAACTGCATTGCAGTGGGATCTCCCTGACGCAACGCAGCATAGCCGTGTGCGTACTCGTGGGCCACCACCGAAAGCAGCAACACGGGCAAACCAAGTATGAATTCTTGCACTTACGGGACGTCATCCGGGGTAACAATGCGGCCGAAAGGTAACGGTGGCCCAAAGGGGTGTCAAAGCCCTAGACGCTTGACTCTAATATACTTGCACGGTACAATTCGCCTCTGACTTTGGAGCCCTTTCGGTATAGCAAGATCAAGGAGTAAGTGTTGCCACACGCAAGTTCGGCCAAGAAGAGGATGCGCCAGGCTGGTAAGCGCTACGCGCGTAATCGCAAAGCCCGCTCAGCGCTCAGAACTGCAATCAAGAAGGTGCGGAATGCGTCGGGAGATGCTGCTGCTTCCGCCTATCGGGAGGCCGAGCGCCTACTTGATCGGGCCGGCCGCAAGGGGCTGATCCACAAGAACACCGCCGCCAGAAGCAAGAGTCGTTTGAAGAAGCTGCTTTCCATCGCGAACTGACGACGTCACAATGCGGCAAGCTCGGCGCCGCAGCGCTCACAGTACCACTCGGTCGGCAGGTTCATCGTTCCACACTCATCACACTTGAGGGTCTTCGCAGCAGCTTTGCTGCCATCGTTCGACGCCACCCCACCCTTCGGAGAGATCTCAGCCCGAGTCTCCCCAGTTTGTGGCTCCGAAAACGCCTCGGGAATGATCCGCATCTTGCCGCTGGCCCTCGCAGGTGCCGGTCCCTGGCTCTCGTCTTCTGTCACCGACCTGAGGAACTCGAGTTCCTCAACTGGCTCCTTTTGAGGTTGAGTCTGCTCCGCAGCAGCGGGTTTTCCTGCTGCGACATCTGCGGGCTGGGAGGCTGGAGGTGACACGACTTCTCCCAGCAGCTTGGTAACTGCTTCAGTTTCCGCTGCCCCTTCGGAGACCGGTTGCGGGCTGGCTTCCAGCAAGCCCATCACCTCATCCAGTCTGGCTATCTCGGCATCCAGGCTAGTCAACTCCTCCCGAATCTTCGCCAGAGACTGCGTTATTTCGGCTTGCTCTTCAGACCAGCGAGTCTCGTCGAACTCCCCTACCGTGTGTCGGAGTTCCGCCTCAGCCAGCCGCTCCGCCGCATCAGACTCCTGTGCGGCGAGCCCGTCGCGAACGGTGCGGTGGCGCTCTAGCGCTTCTGCTAGCTCGCCACTGTAGCTGTGTAATTCGGCGACGACTTCATCCAGGCGATTCTTGTAGTCCCTCTCGACCCTATCGCGCACCTGCCGCGGTGTTTTGTCGGCAGCGGTCTTGAGTCGATGCAGCCAGTGTTCGATCTTCTGCCGTTCCTGCAGCAGAGGTTCGATAGAGTCAACAGACTTCAATGGGTCTTTCGCCATCTATTCCTCCGTGTCACCAGCGGGACAACCAGGATAGGGCCCCGCCAAATCCCGCCCCAACCGCATTTTCTCTAGACGTTCAATCTGCTCCCGTTCGAGAGGCTTCACTTGTCCCAGCATCCGCGCCGTGAAGATGATCTTTGCTGCGTGCTCCAGACTCTCCATGCGGATCCGAGCTTCGTCGAGCGTGGGCCCCATGGTCACCGCACCGTGGTTCGCCAGGATCACTGCATTGTAGCCCGATATGTACGGTTCCAACACCTCACCGAGATGAGGCGTGCCGGGCGTCCCGTAGGGAACCAAGGGCACGTGGCCCAACTGAAAAATAAGTTCTGGCAATACACATTCGTCAAATGCCAGTCCGGCCACACCGAATCCGGTGGCCACCGGTGGATGCGCATGCACTACCGCCCCGACGTCGTGCCGTTGGCTGAGAATGCGCAAATGCATGTCGAGCTCACTGGACGGCGTGCGGAAACCCCTGACGCGCCGTCCGGAGAAATCTACCTCCACAATGTCATCGGGCCCCAACTCGGCTTTGATCAGCCCACTCGGCGTCACCAAGGCCCGATCGCTCCCGATTCTGACTGCTACGTTGCCGTCAGCACCAGCAATCAGGCCGGCTCGGGCCAGGCTGCGGCAACAGTCCGCGATCCTGCGGGCTGTGTCCAGCCTCATTGCGGTGTGTCGGCCTCGAACACCGTCCTGCCGCCGACGATCGTGCGGGTCACTCGACCGACCAGTTCCCGACCGGCAAAGGGCGTGTTGTGGCTCTTGGACAGGAACTTCTCAGGAGTCACTGTCCATGCAGCCTGAGGATCGAAGACCACAACGTCTGCCGCAGCCCCTTTTGTCAGCGTGCCCGCAGGCAAGTGATACACCCGAGCCGGTACCGTACTCATTCGTGCTATCAACTCAGATAGTGTCAAGATACGGTTTCCGACCAATTCCGTGAGACCCAGACCCAGAGCGGTCTCCAAACCAACCACCCCAAAGGGCGCATCGTCGAAGTCACGCTCCTTTGCCTCATAGTGGTGCGGTGCATGATCGGTCGCGATCACATCCAGCGTCCCGTCCTTGAGGCCCTCACGCACTGCCGCAACATCCGCTGGCTCTCGTAGTGGCGGGTTCATCTTGGCATTGGTGTCAAACCCCTCACAGGCTGAGTCGGTGAGAGTGAAATGATGGGGGGTAGCCTCAGCTGTGACTTGGATCCTCTTGTCTTTGGCTCGGCGGATGAGTTCCACGGATCCCCGCGCCGAGATATGCTGCAGGTGGACATGTCCACCAGTGAGCTCGGCCAGGATGACGTTGCGAGAAACCATGATCTCTTCAGCAGCGGAGGGAATACCCTTGAGACCCAGTCGCGTAGATACGGCTCCCTCATGCATGGCACCTCCAGCGAAGAGGGCCGGATCTTCACAGTGGTCGGCCACCGGGATGCCGAAAGTGCGGGCGTATTCCAGCGCGGTCCGCATGATGTGGCTTGAGACGACTGGGTGTCCGTCGTCGCTCACACCTACGGCACCGGCATGGACCAGCTCGCCGAACTCCGCCAGGTGCGCACCTTTTTGCCCCAGCGTGATGGCGCCGATCGGATAGACCCGCGCCGCACCGGCGGCCGCTCCCTGCTTCACTATGAAGCCGGCAGCAGCCTGGTTGTCGGTCACCGGATCGGTGTTTGGCATGGCACATACCGAGGTGAATCCTCCAGCAGCTGCCGCCCGCGCCCCACTCGCCACCGTCTCTACATCCTCACGACCCGGCTCTCTGAGATGCGCGTCGACGTCAACCAGGCCGGAGGCGACGACCTGGCCCGACACATCCACGATTACCCCACCGGACGCACCCAGGTTCCTGCCCAGCGCCGCGATC
>JBDHKN010000024.1:0-48603 GCA_039586365.1 Gemmatimonadota bacterium
ACGCGCAACGGGTCTCCGTTGGACGGACCGGATGGTTCAGGATCGTTGCCATTTGTCGCTCAGCCCGACCGTTTTGGGAATCGCTTACGGTTCGGGATCGCTTGGGCAGACTACGAAGACCTGCTTGGTGGTATTGTCGTGCGTGCACATGGATTGAACGCTGAGCGGCTCCCAACAACCGCGGACAATACAGATATCTACAGGCTGCTATACGCGACCGTGTTTGGAAACTGGCTGCAATAGCACGCGCCTGTCTTTGGGTATTCCCGTGTCGGTTGTACGTAGAGCAGGTCGCTCGACATCTTTTGTCACTTTCATGGTTTCTGGGCTATGGAGGTGACAATGCGTCTGATTGCGGAGGCGAACGTCAGCATGGGGGCAAATGGGTTCTGAATTCGCTGTCTACTTTCGGCTCGGCATCGAGCACATCGCAGACATCAGGGGCTACGATCACATCCTCTTCATAGCGGCACTCACAGTCGCATACTCCCTGCGCGAGTGGAGGAGATTGCTGATCCTGGTTACTGCTTTCACTCTGGGCCACTCCGTAACACTGGCGTTGGCAACCATAGGCGCGATAAGGGCCAACACAACCCTGATAGAGGTCCTGATGCCGGTCACGATATTGGTCACCAGTGTTTTCAATATTGCTGATAGCGGTGTCACGACCTCGAGTGATGAGGGTGCCACTCGTGCTCGGCGGCATCACAAAGTGCTATATGGCCTGGCCGGCGGCTTCGGTCTCATCCACGGATTTGGTTTCTCGAGTTTCCTCAGAGTTGTACTCGGTGAGGAAGCGAGTATCGTTGTACCCTTGTTCGCTTTCAATGTGGGTTTGGAGATCGGTCAGATAATGATCGTGACGGCGATATTCGTCGCAGGTGCTATTCTCACCAAGTTAATAGGCATGTTGAGACGAGATTGGTTGCTGATTGTATCCGGAGCAACCGCCGGTATCGCCATCACTCTGATAATAGACCGGATTCCTGGATAACTCGCTGGGGATGTGAAGCGCAAAAGTGATTCCGCGAGAGAGAGGTAAACGTGAAGACCAAGGACGTTAGGCAGTTCATGCAACGGTGCTTGCTCGTGGTGGCGGTCCCAGTATTGCTACCCTCGGCGGTGGGTGCGCAACATTGGTTGCATGACGACAGTTCTCGCACCAACCGATCGATGTTCAGACCGCTCGACTGGCCCGATCCCACCGACATCCGTAATGCTGCCGGATCGCCCGGGACACGCTATTGGCAGCAACAGGTTGACTACCGGATTGAGGCCAGCCTCGACACGGTGGGACATGTAATAACTGGGTCGGAGCGCATCACGTACCACAACAACTCACCGGACCGCCTGCGCTACCTGTGGATTCAGCTGGATCAGAATGTGCGCTCGATTGAACACAGTCGGTCGTACAAGACCCAGGGAGCGCTGCCGGAGGAGCTGAGCCCTCGGGCCCGCCAATTCCTCGGGCAATCGCAGTTCGATGGTGGCCACAACATCACACGTGTGCAACTCGTCGATGCAGGGGGGTTGGTGGACACACGCTACATCATAAATGGCTCCATGATGCGAGTGGATCTGAACCATCCGCTGGAAAGTGGTGCGACTACGCAACTCGAAGTCGACTGGAGCTACCGCATTCCCGATACCGGTCGGGGAGGCAAGGAGTTGGTCAGCGACGGGTGGATTTACGAGATGGCACAGTGGTTCCCCCGCTTGGCCGTGTACGATGACGTCAACGGTTGGCAGACCGATCAGTTCCTTGGACGTGGTGAGTTCTATCTGGAATTCGGGGACTACGATGTCAGAGTCACAGTCCCATGGAACCACGTAGTCGATGCCACCGGTGTTCTCCAGAATCCCGAAGACGTGCTGACTCAGACCCAGCGTGCGAGAATTGCTGAGGCAATGAACAGCGAGGAACCGACGTTCATCCTCACAGCCGATGAGGTCATGACGCCGCAGAGCCGACCGGTACAGAGCGGGACTCTGACATGGCACTACGTAGCTGAGAACGTGCGGGATTTTGCTTGGGTGAGTTCCAAGACGTTTGTGTGGGATGCTGCTGGTTTCCGTTATGAGCCGAACGGTAGGCTCATCGAAACACACTCGTTCTATCCGCGGGACGCCATGCCCCTTTGGGATAGCGTCTCCACCAGGGCCATTATCCAGACGATGAAGACTTACGGACGAATGGCGTTCGAGTACCCCTACCCCAAGGCTACCAACGTCAATGGGCCGGCAGGTGGTATGGAATATCCCATGATGGCGTTTTGTGGCGCACGGCCCCGTGAGGACGGTAGCTACACGGAAGGAATCGCCCACGCGCTCATCTCGGTGACGATTCATGAGGTAGGGCATAACTGGTTCCCCATGATCGTCGCATCCGACGAGCGGAAGTGGACGTGGATGGACGAGGGGTTGAATACCTTCTTGCAGCATTACGCGGAATTGGCTTGGGATCCGAACTACCCGAGTAGGCGGGGTCCAGCTCCCAACATCGTGCCCTACATGCAGGACCCCGACCAGGTGCCGATCATGACGGCGTCCGACCTGATTCACAAAGACTTCAATCCCAATGGGTATGCCAAGCCTGCGACGGGTCTGGTCATGCTGCGTGAGCAGGTGCTAGGAGAGCAACTGTTTGACGCAGCATTTCAAGAGTACTCACAGAAGTGGATGTTCAAGAAACCGCAGCCTGCTGACTTCTTCAGATCCATCGAGGACGGCTCCGGGGAGCTACTCAACTGGTTTTGGCGCGGTTGGTTCTATACCACACACTTCAACGATCAAGCCCTCGTATCCGTCACCTCGCAGAATGCTGAGGAGTTGATCGGCGCTGCTGACCGTGGACAGACGTACTATAGAATCCGTGTCGACAATGAGGGTGGGTTGGTGATGCCACTCCACATCGGGATCACGTACGAGGACGGCACGTCTGAACTCATCAAGTTGCCCGTAGATCTGTGGCGCAACAACGAGTTGACGTTCGTCTATGGTTTCTTTACCGACAAGACCATAGTCGAAGTCGTGATCGATCCGAATCAGGTGTTCGCTGATATCAACCTCGACAACAATCGTTGGACGGCACCAATTCCCTGACCTCTGAGACCTAGCGTGCACGGAATTGCGCTCCTACTGACTGGGCTCGTCCTGGGGCTGGCACCCCAAGGGCACCCGGGTGAGCCCAGCCTTTGTCACCCACTGCATCTATCATACGCGAGCATGGTGTTGGAGGGGGAGTATGTGGTGTTGAAGGTCCGGATGTTCCAGGACGATTTGGAGGATGCGCTGGGTCAGTTTCACAATATAGAAGCACTCGGACTCCGGGCAGATCCGATCATCGACTCACTGTTCACTAGCTATTTCAACACCCAGTTCACCTTGGCAATAGGAGACACCACTGTTAACGGCGTGGTTGTGGCAAGCGGAGAATCGGATGATATGTGGTGGTTCACGGTCTTGTTTGAGAGCTGGGAACCAATCACAGAGATCAGTTTTCGAAACGACTTGCTGTTCGATTTGTTTGACGACCAGCGCAACATCACTCGTGTTCTATACACACCCACCGAACGCCATCGCACATACTACTCAGTAGCATCTGATCCCGAAACGCACAGGTTTTCGGCGTACGATTGAACGTCCCACAGCGGATAGATACCGTTGCAGCTCGACTTTGCCGGGGCAACCTGCGGCAGTCTTACACATTCAGAGACTTGCTTACCTTACCTCAGTAGAGGTATTCTGGTTGAACCTTTCTCTGTACTGCAAGACCGGGTGGAGGAGTAGTACCCCCCATGTTCCACTCGGTGTCCATGAGGCTGATAACGAAGTGATAGTGCATCTGCTGACTGCTGTTCTGGTTGCGACCAGCTCGGTGCCACAGGGTGGCATGGCAGGATCGATTGCGGGCCGCGTCGAGCCCTCCGATTCGCTGGTGTTCAGCGGCCGTCAGGGGCAACTGCAAGTCGACGTGCCGCGTCTGGTAGACCCGGGTCTGAGGATCGATGGAAGGCTCGACGAAGAGGCTTGGTCCGCGGCTGCCGTCATGACCGATTTCAGCCAGTACGAGCCAGTTGAGGGGATTCCCTCAACTGAAGCAACCGAGATTCGCATTTTCTACACATCCGATGCCATCTACTTTGGCGTGCGTGCGCTGGACCGCGAACCAGAGCTGATTCTCGCGCGGTTGGGTGAGCGCGATCGCGCTGTTTTTGGAGACGATTGGGTCCGCATCATGCTGGATACATTCGACGACCAGAGGCAAGCGTACGTGTTCTACGTGAACCCGCTGGGGCTGCAGACAGATGGTCTCTGGATCGAGGGAATGCAACGTCGTCCGGGTTCAGCCTCGTCGGTTTCCATTGACTTCAATCCTGATTTCATCTGGGATTCGAGCGGGCGAGTTACGAGTGAAGGGTGGACCGCGGAGCTGAAGATCCCGTATGTATCCCTGCGGTTTCGTGAAGTGCCGTTGCAGGACTGGGGAGTGAACGTGACGCGCGAGGTAAAGCGCCGCGGATTCAAGCAAGCGTGGGCCCCACTTACCCGCAATGTCTCCAGTACGCTGGCTCAGAGTGGTAGGCTAGTAGGGCTGCGTGACCTGAAGCCGAGACGGCTGGTGGAACTCAATCCGGTCAGCACTGGCAAGCGCGCGGGTCGGGAAGTAGACGGTCAATTCGTGCGGGACAATGTCGAGGTTGAGTTCGGGATGAACGGTCGCTACGGAATAACGCGGAACCTAGTCTTGGACGCGACCTTCAATCCGGATTTTTCCCAGGTTGAAGCGGATGCAAACCGAATCACAGTGAACGAGCGCTTTGCTCTCTACTTCCCGGAAAAGCGGCCCTTTTTCCTCGAGGGAACCGAAATCTTTCGCACCCCACGGAACTTGGTGCACACACGCCAGATTGCCGATCCGAGTGGCGGCGCGAAAGTCACGGGAAAGATCGGTTCATTCAACGTCGGATATTTGGGTGCGCTGGACGACGCGCCGAAGACGTTGTACGGCGATAGCAGTTCGGCTGTCTTCAATCTCTTGAGGCTGCGGCGGGATATCGGTTCTGGTTCGACTGTGGGATTGCTCTATACGGACCGTACTGTCACTGACGGCGGTGGCTTCAACCGTGTGATGTCGGGCGACGTCAGACTCCTGTTCAATGGCCGTTACACGTTGACCACGCAATTCGCGGGAAGTTGGACGTCCGCGGGGGCGGGTGACAATACGAAGTTACAGCCATTGGTGACCGCAAGCCTGGAGCGGAGTGGCCGCACGTTCGGGTTCCAGGTGAAGTTCGATGATGTGCATCCGGAGTTCCGCACCGAGAGTGGGTTCATCCCGCGGGTCGGAGATACGGAGACGTTCGGGACTGTGCGCGTCACGCGCTTCGGCAAGCCCGGGTCCACGCTCGAGCAGCTGGGAATTGAAGTGCGGGGGGACGCTTTCTTTGATCATGAAGAGTTCTGGGACGGTGGCAGTCCGTTCGAAGCCGAGATAGAACTGCAGCCAACCCTATCGTTCAAAGGTGATCGCTCTCTCGCCATCATACTCAGAGACGGGTTCTTCCGATTCCGCCCGGAAGACTACGCTGCCTACGAGGTGCTGGGAGAGAATGGTGACATGATGCCGTTCACTATCCCGGAGAGTCTCAAGCACCTCAAGGCACTTGCGTTCATACCACGGGCTCGGGTTACCAACCAGATCCAGGCCAACGGTCGGATCTACTTTCGTGAGATTCCGATTTACGATGAGGCGGCGCGAGGCTTCGAGGTACAGCTGGCACCCGACATAACGGTCCGTCCCACAACTGCACTACAGGTGTCGCTGTCTTACAGCTACTCTCGCCTGTGGCGGAACAGGGACCGGTCGGTCTACTCGACGGTCAACATCCCTCGGCTCCGGACCCAGTATCAGTTCAGCAAGTCACTCTTCCTGCGGGCGGTCGTGCAGTACGAGCTGGAAGATAGGAGTGCTCTACGCGACCCGACTACGGAATTGCCGCTGTTGATATCCGGCTCCGCGGCAGACAGAAGCGAGGAGGGGAGCTTCCAAGCTCAGTTCCTGCTGTCATACCAGCCCTCACCTGGTACCATCTTCTTCATTGGGTACACCAGGCTGGAGGTAGGCGAGCGCACCTACCGACTTTCACGGATGGATCCAACGGAAGACGGTCTGTTTGTCAAGTTGAGTTACTTGTTCCGGATGTGACTTTCCCTCTGTGGTCCCCTGCCGTGTTCGATGCTCAGGGTTGCAGCCGACCTACGGTCACTCGTGACGGATATTCTGCCGACCTGTGGAGCGTGTGTGTTGCCGTGCGGAAATCCGCCTCGCTGGCGTTGTAGATGTCCACGAAAGTCTGTGGATTCATATCCACCAGCGGGAACCAGGAGCTCTGTACCTGCACCATGATTCTGTGTCCGGCCTTGAACGTGTGGAAGATGTCGGGCGCGTCGAAAGTGACCCGAGTTACTTCTCCTGGCGTGAGTGGTTGTGGAACCTCGAAACTGTCGCGGAACTTGGCCCGCATGACCTCACCGCGCACTAGCATCTGATAGCCACCCATCGGGACATTCAGATAAGGGTCATCGACTGCAGGGGCGTCGTCCGGGTACACATCGATCAGCTTGACAACGAAGTCCGCATCCGTCCCCGTAGTCGAGATGAACAGGTCGGATGTGACGGGTCCCGCGAGAGCAACATCTTCGGTCAATACGTCGGTCCGATAGACAAGGACGTCTGGTCGTCCTGCCACGAAACGTTGATCCTCTATCATGTACTCGCGAGTGCGGACGGTCGTGATCTCCTGGGTATAGGGTACCGGATTCGCGGGGTCACTCACGTATGAATCGCCTTGCAGTGTTCCGTCGCCTGGCGGATCGAATGTGAGTGTGCCGTTTGCGTTGAAATAGAGCGAAGCGGGAATAGCCTCTGGCGGGGGCCAGGCATCGAACTGATGCCACTCGTTGGAACCGCTGGCAAACACCAGTGCTTCCGGCAACTCCAGTTCGCCCTCGTCCTTCAGGTAGTAGTTGAAGAAGGCAATGTCTACGTTCTCCCGATAGTACTCACCCGTTGGCTGTTCGAAGGAAGCATTTCCCAGGTGGTCTCCGCGCGCTCGCACCCAGCCTCCGTGATACCAGGGGCCCATCACGAGAGTGTTCTGGATGCCCGGGTTCTGCTCCTCGATGGATTTGTAGATCTCGATCGGACCGTACGGATCTTCAGCGTCGAACCATCCCCCTACTGTCATGACCGCACTGGTCACGTTATCCATGTAGGGGATGATGTTCCGCGACTGCCAGAACTCGTCGTAGGTGCCGTGGGTCATCATGGAGTCCCAGAACGCAACCTGATGGTGGAAGTGGCGTTCATTGGCGTTCCGTAGGGGACCCAATCCGAGAAAGAACTCGTAGGCGCCATCTGTGGGGAATTCGAATGGGGTCCCTCCCTCTGTTGTGGGCTCCGGCCTGTTGCTCTTGAAGGCTGGGAAGAACCGCCAAGCATCGTGCAGGTAGAACGCACCCTTGTGATGGAAGTCGTCACCCACAAACCAATCACCTATCGGAGCTTGGGGTGACGCCGCCCTTATGGCCGGGTGTGTGTTAATGATGCTCGCTGCGGTATAGAAGCCCGGGTACGAGATTCCCCAGATACCCACCCGACCACTGTTCGGCTGTACATTTTCGAGTAGCCACTCGACGGTGTCGTACATGTCGCTGCTCTCATCCACGTCCTCCGGTCCATCCTTTGCGATTACGTGTGGAGTCATGTTGCGGAAGACGCCCTCCGACATGTAGCGGCCTCGCACATCCTGATACACGAAGATGTAACCCTCCTCAGCGAACCGACGTGAACCCAGTGGACCGAGCAGGGAGGGGAAATTGCTCTCACCGTAGGGGCTGATCGTATACGGCGTCCGCTTGATCAGGAATGGGTAGCTCCGTGCTGTGTCTCGGGGCGTGTATACGGCGGTGAAGAGTCTTGCACCATCCCTCATCGGAATCTGATACTCGTGCTTGCGGTAGTTGTCCTGCATGTACTGTACGTCTGCTTGTTCTCCGTCTCCCGTTGACGAAGTGCACGAGATGGCAAGCACCGCCACGATAGCCGCGGCCACCGTCGTTCGGATCCGATGATTCGTGTTCATGTTACCACTCCGTTGGTATGTCACGTTGTTGCGTCGGCCGATACGTTCTAACCCTCCTGATTGCCGTCGACGGAGATGAGGAGTAGCCGTAGCTGTTATGTGCCATCAGTCCTGCAAACGCAAGGGGGAACCGCGACGACGCTCCAGCTCGCGGCGCAGGCGAGCCAGAGCTACATTCCCGCTTGAATTGGAGTTGCGTATTTCGGCACGCGTGGGATGGAACATCGCCTGGGATGCGCCAGCTGATTCCCGGCTGAGGAGACATCATGACACCGATCAAGACAGTCGCCCTGATCTTTCTGCTGCCCGCTATTGCCTGCACCACAGAGCAGACCTTTCGGGTAGCCGTTGCCGAGTTCTCTCACGAGACCTGTACCTTCTGTCCCGGGGGGGATACGGATATCGACAAATGGACCCGGCTTCGCATGCCCTATGAAGGTGATGAACTCT
Organism: Gemmatimonadota bacterium; assembly: GCA_039586365.1. Taxonomy (GTDB): domain Bacteria; phylum Gemmatimonadota; class Gemmatimonadetes; order Gemmatimonadales; family GWC2-71-9. The sequence goes on from JBDHKN010000024.1 coordinate 8,598, forward strand.
TGGAGACGGGGGGGTACGTTGGTGGCTTCGTGGCGAGGGCCCGGGAATATGGCAACGTCGAACTCGTGGGACTCACGTCACCTGCAGGGGTATTCGGTGGGTCATCTTCGAGCTGGAATACGGAGGAGGCTTTCGACCATTTCACCGACCTGATGTTGAGCGATCTCAGAGAACAGATGCCGGTGGACGGCGTGTATCTCGCGCTGCACGGTGCCATGGCGGTCCGCAACGTACCGCGTCCCGAGGCGGAGATAGCGCGCCGATTCCGCGAGGTGGTCGGACCTGACGTGCCCATAGCCGGCACTTTCGACCTGCACGGCAACGAAGACGAGGAGTTCCTGGCGGCTGCCGATATGGCGTTCACCGTCAAGCGGTACCCCCATTACGACGCCTATATCCAAGGAGAGCGAGCCGCCCGGATGTTGATTCGCACCATGCGGGGTGACTTCACTCCTACAACCGCGACGCGCAGGCCGGGAATAATCACGGCGACCGTCCTGCAGTGGACCGGCGCATCACCGTCAATGGACATCATGGAAAGAGCCCGGCGCTGGGAAGCCCGCGAGAATGATGCTTATGTCAGTGTGTTCTACGGCTATCCGTGGTCTGATGTACCGGACGTGGGCGCCACGGTCATGGTAGTGACGAACAACGACCAGGAACTGGCGGATCGGATTGCTGAAGACATGTCTAACTACATGTGGCGTGTACGCGAGCAGTTCGCCCACGGCCAATACCCATTGCCGCGCGAGGGCGTGCGCCAAGTTCGCAGCGCCGTCGCTGCCGGTCAGACTCCGGTGGTGATCGGGGACCACAGTGACCGCCCAGGTGATGCGACTTTCATCCTCAAGGAGTTGATTGATCAAGGGGTCGATAACTTCATCTTGGGTGCACTGCGCGATGAGCGAGCGCTCGAGGAGCTGGCCGAGGCAAATGCTCAAGCTGAGGACCATTTTGCCATGGACGTGGGAGGCTTCACCCCCAGCGGTGGGTCACCTGTGCACATCGAAGGTACGTTGGTGTATTTCGGACCGCGCTGGTCCTATGAGCATGTGGCGGCCATAGAGTTCGGCAATCACAACATGCTCCTGATCGCTCCAGCGTACACCCAACTGACCTCGCCTGAGCAAATGAGGTTTGGGCCAATCGATCCGGATCAGTACGAGGTGTTCGTGGTGAAGTCGAGGGTGCATTTCAGACGAGGGTTCGACGAGACTGGTTATGCCAAGTCGATAGTGATTATTGAAGCGCCGGGGCCGTTCGTCGGGACTACTCACCTGGATGCACTCGACTACCAGTTTGGCCCGATCGACAAGCTGTATCCGTTTGGCATGCCGGATGGGAGGCGGTAGGGCGCGACTCAATGCTCTTGGAGTCCCCGGGGAAGGTTAGCCGGCATAAAGAAAGACGGTGGGCAGAGCCTCCCGTCTCCGGTTCGACGCCGAGGATTGTTGTTGCTCTGCTACATCGCCGTGACGCTCACCTCGCTCCAGGGAGCGTGATGAACTCGATTGTACCGCTGCACCGCGTCGCGGGCTGCGGAGATTCCTGATACCACTTCCCGCTGGAACTCAGCCGGCAGCTCTTCCGTGCCTGCTGGTACTGTTATGGACGCTTCGTAGTCGTTCAGAAAGCAGCGACGATCCGAAGCAGTGCCGTCTGGCTTGGTGAAAGCCCGGTTGTGTGCGAGCTCGATATCGAGGCGAACTGATTCCCGCCACCGGAACAGGGAAGCCACGACTTCTCCCTTGCCGATTCCGTCCGGGAAGCGCAGCGGAGCGGTTACCTTGACACCAGGTCCCTCCAGCTCGCCCACCGTTGGAACGGCATCCGTCAGGCGCTGCAGCAGACCCTCGACCGCGGGAACTAGGTTCCCGATCGTTTCGTCGAGTTCCCGGCATATTACCGGAAGACTGCTGTCCATGCACCCAGTCATGTGGAACTCCCGTTGAGTTCGTGTTCCGGACCGCGATTTGGCCCTGCAGCTACATGATTAGCCAGTTCCGTGCCAAGACCCCGCCCAACCGCGTTGCATTCACAATCCAGTGCTAACCTTACAGTTACGGCTTGGCCGGCGCCAGATCGCACAACTGTAGTATCGGCAGACCGCAAGCAGACTGCAATCTGGCCCTGCCGAAGTGGCGCTAGTGTCCTCCAAACAGGACGGTTTCCAGAGCCGAACAGTACCGGACTCGAACCACACTGGCGCGTTGAGCGTCGCCAGAAAGGAATCTCGAGTGGTTTTCCAACTTGTTGTAGGCCAACAAGTTCCTGAGCCAGGCCAGAACAGTCTCTCGGGCGTGTACCCAGTGTTCGCCGCTCTGGCGTGGGTGCTGACCTACCATCCCGCGGCCGCTCCATTAAGTTCACCGGTCTATTATGGACAGTCCTGGAGCTACTAGCATTGGAGACCGGCTGGGGCGCCCTCTACGCAGCCTCCGTATCTCGGTGACTGACCGGTGCAACATCAGGTGTCGCTACTGTATGCCGGAGGACCAGTACGTTTGGTTGCCGCGTGACTCGATACTGGCCTTCGAGGAGACCAGCCGGCTGGTTAGAGTCTTCGCCTCCGCCGGCGTCTCGCGCATCCGCATAACGGGTGGCGAGCCGCTGCTGAGACATGATCTCGCCGAATTGGTCCGCCTCTTGTCGTCGGACTCCAGGCTGACTGATCTTGCGCTGACCACGAACGGGATATTGCTGGCTCGCTACGCTGAAGACCTGAAAGCGGCTGGGCTGGGCCGGGTCACTGTGAGCCTCGATACGCTGCGGCCGGACCGGTTCGAGGATTTCACCCGCAGTGGCAGGCATGCGGACGTTCTGGCAGGCATACAGGCTGTGCGCGAGGCGGGCTTCATGGGAACGAAGCTGAATGCGGTGATTGTCAAAGGTGTGAACGACGACGAAGTGATCGATCTCCTCGAGTTCTCCCGTGCCAACGGCGTAGAGGTCCGGCTCATCGAGTATATGGACGTGGGTGGAGCTACTCAGTGGTCGCTTGATCAGGTTGTGTCGCGGGGTGAGTTGTTGCGGCGCATCGCTGAGCGCTACGGTGAGGTGAGGTGGGTAGAGCCGAATGACGGGAACCCGGGTCCTGCGCCAGCCGAACGGTTCATACTGCAGGACGGGACGACGTTCGGCATCGTTGCCTCAACTACCCAACCGTTTTGCCGGGCATGTGACCGCAGCAGGCTTACAGCTGACGGCATGTGGTTCCTCTGTCTCTACGCCCAATCGGGAGTGGACCTCAAAGGTCAGCTTCGGTCGGGAGCGAGTGACGATGAGATAGCTAGGCTGATCGCGGCTGTCTGGGAGGAGCGCAGCTACCGGGGTGCCGAGGAGCGCCTGGTAACTCCTGATAGGGGGGTCCTGTATCAAGTGGATGGGCTGCGGGCGGACCCGCATCGGGAGATGCACACACGCGGCGGTTGAAATGCCGTATCCATACGATGTCGGGTCCGGGCCGCTGGCTTTAAGCTTTGTTCATATGCCGTTCATCAAATTGGGTGCGACATAGCGGTGCCCAGGCAGTAAATTGAGCGACTGTATTTGGGAACCAGAACCGGAGGTTGTGGGCTCCGATTCCTGTCGTGGGAGTCACTGGGACAGTGAGCGCGGTGCCGGGTTTGGCACAGTGGCTGCGAATCGGGTCAAGGATTAAGGGAATAATGCGCCGTCCGTCGAAATTGGTTCTACAATCCGCAGTACTGATCCTTGTTTTTGTGGGATGCTCGAGCGGTCCTCCCCCGGACTTTGCACCCGACCCATCTCTTGTCAGCCGGATCGCCGAGATCAGAATGCACATTTCTGGCGGCCCCGTGTGTCCCGGTTACACGATCCGCTCCGCCTATGACGCGGTGCTGGACGACGGTTCGGTGATTCCGTTCTCCACGCGTTACGACGACGACAATCCTCCAGCTCTCCATGTCATTTTTCTCAGACGCACCAGTGCCCAGGCCACTCCGCGGGGTGATGGTGGCTGGGACACCAATCCTGATCCCGTGATCAGTGCGGTGACGGGATTCCGGCTGATGGTCACCCTTGTTGCCAGGCCCTCCCTCATTGCTGAGGGAGCTGTCGCGCCGGAGTATTCCTGCATGCGGCAGGCGTTCTCATTCAGAGGGCCGCGCGGAAAGGTGGGTCAGAGCGGTGGGCCGGGCCCCGACGTGACCGTGCGGCTCAACGTTCTCAGTTCGCCCTTCCACGATAGCTTGTTCGTTGCTGGTGTGGAGGTGGGTCAGGCTCCACCGTTCTACGTGTTTGCTCAAGCGGATGTAGTGCCACCTCTGGACTGGATCACGATTGAGTCGCGGGGTGGCGACGGGGGACGTGGGGCAGACGGTGCCGCGGGTGAACCAGGGGCGAAGGGAACTGACGGGTGCCCGGCGGGAGCTGGTGGGGCTGGTGGGCGCGGAGGCAATGGCGGTCCGGGTGGGCCTGGGGGACCGGGTGGCCGGATCACTATTGTCGTGCCGGTCGAGCAGCCGCTTCTGGCGGGTCTGGTTGACGCCTATAGCAGTGGCGGTAACGGGGGTGCCGGAGGTGAGCGGGGCGAGGGCGGTGCTGGTGGTGAAGGTGGAACAGGAGTGGCCCAGAATCGCAGATGCGCCAACGGCAGGCCGGGTCCTGCAGGGGCCGAAGGTGTAGCCGGCCAGCAGGGAGCCGAGGGCAGTCCGGGGTTTCGCGCCCAAGTGTTTACTGTTCCGTCCGCCCGGGTTTTCGAGGATCCCCGCCTGGTGGCTCTCCTCGAATACGGCGGGGAAAGGTGAAGTCCGACAACATGGTGTTGCAGTTACGAGCTCAATACTTCATTTCGTGTCTTGATACCGAGGAGTCGTACTAGTGATCGTCTCAGTACCGAAGGAAACCAGACAGGATGAGACACGCGTTGCCCTCACACCGGACGTGGTGAAGCGTTTGGTGGCAGGCGGCGCCACTGTCCGGATAGAACATGCTGCCGGTGATAAGGCCGGGTTCACCGACGAAGCCTTCAGTAAGGTAGGGGCTGAGATCAGCCCCAACGCGGCAGCCGTGTTCAAGGATGCGGCTGTCGTGGTTAAGGTCCAACCCCCGACAGACGAGGAGGTTGGACGTCTCGAGAAAGGAGCCGTTTTGCTCGGGATGCTCCAGCCGTTTACGAATCACAAACTCGTGTCCGCACTGGCCAGCCGGGGGGTCACGAGCTTCGGCTTGGAGGCTCTGCCGCGGATCACGCGGGCCCAATCGATGGACGTTCTTTCATCGATGGCCACTGTGGCCGGGTACAAGGCCGTGCTTTTGGGAGCCAGCGCATCCGGCAAACTGTTTCCCATGTTGACGACCGCAGCGGGGACGGTAGTCCCTGCCAGAGTCCTGATACTGGGGGCTGGCGTGGCCGGCCTGCAGGCGATCGCCACGGCGCGGCGCTTGGGGGCCGTTGTGAAAGCGTTTGACGTCCGTCCCGAGGTGAAGGAGCAGGTCGAAAGCCTGGGGGCGGGCTTCATCGTTGCAGAAGAGGCGGTTGAAGCTTCGGGGGAAGGTGGCTACGCGAAAGAGCTATCTGAGGACCAGCATAAGAAAGAACTAGAGCTGATCGCCAACAACCTGAAGGATATCGACGTGGTCATTACGACGGCTCAGATCCCAGGCAAACCGGCACCACTGCTCATCACGGAAGAGATGCTGCGCCTGATGAAACCGGGCTCAGTGGTCGTGGATCTGGCCGCAGAGTCGGGCGGGAATTGTGCCGGCGCTGAGGCCGGTAAAGAGGTCAAGATACACAACGTCAAGATCCTCGGGCCCGTCAACATTGCAGCAAGCACGCCCGAGGATGCGAGCCGTATGTTTGCTCGCAATATTCACACGTTCTTGATGCAGATTGTGAAGGACGGAGAATTGAATCTCAATTTCGAGGATGAAGTGGTAAACGGCACTTGTATTACACATGAGGGAAAGGTGGTGCATGAGGCCGTTAAGAACGCTATGAACGAGAGGAGTGAACCATGATCGAGGGCCTAGTAGATCTGCTGGTGGTCTTCGTACTCGCGATGTTCATCGGGTTCGAAGTCATCACCAAGGTGCCCCCGACACTGCACACACCGCTCATGTCTGGGTCCAATGCGATCTCGGGTGTCACCATTCTGGGAGCGATGGTGGTTGCTGGGCGGGGCGATACAAGAATTGCGTCCGTTTTGGGTGTGGTCGCCGTGGTTTTCGCCATGATCAACGTGGTGGGTGGTTTCATGGTGACCGATAGGATGTTGCACATGTTCAAGGCGAAACCCGGGGAGCAGAAATAATGGCAGCCATACTCAAACTCATATACCTGGCGGCCGCGGTCTGCTTCATCTTTGGGCTGAAGCGTCTGAGCCACCCACGTACCGCGGTATCCGGCAACCAGCTAGCCGCCGTCGGTATGTTGGTGGCGATCATCGCCACGGCGTTCGATCGGCAGATCGTGAGCTTCGAGTGGATCATCATCGGTATCATCATCGGCTCGGCTGTCGGCACCATCTTTGCGCGCGCCGTCAAGATGACTGCCATGCCGCAGATGGTCGCACTGCTGAACGGTTTCGGTGGTGCCGCGTCGGCTCTCGTGGCCAGCGCCGAGTACATCCGCTACATGACATTGGGACAGAATCCACCGGCTGACGTCGCGGTCACAATCCAGCTCAGTGTCCTGATTGGAACCGTGACTTTCTCCGGCAGCGTGATCGCGTTCGGCAAGTTGCAGGAGATCGTGACCGGGACTGCCGTCACGTACCCGCTCCAGAAGACCCTCAACGCCATACTGTTTGCTGGTACGGTGGTATTGATCGTGTGGTTGTCCATCGAGTTCCCAATTCCTTACGTGCTCCTGATCTTGGCTGGCGTGGGACTGCTGCTGGGTGTGCTCTCCGTGATCCCAATTGGTGGCGCGGACATGCCGGTGATTATTGCGTTGCTGAACTCATACTCTGGCCTTGCCGCTTCGATGACGGGATTCGTCATCAACAACCACGGCCTGATCATCAGCGGTGCCCTGGTCGGTGCTTCTGGGCTCATACTCACCGCGATCATGTGCAAGGCCATGAACCGGTCACTGGCCAACGTACTGTTTGGGGCCTTCGGCGCCGGCGCGGAGACAGGGTCTTCGGTCATCGTGGCCGGTCAGGCGATAGAGCATCCGATCAGGCAAATCACGGCTGACGACGCCGCGATGCTAATGGCCTTTGGCAAGCAAGTTGTGGTGGTACCCGGCTACGGTCTCGCTGTCGCTCAGGCTCAGCACGAGGTTCGAGAACTGGCCGAGTTGCTGGAGAAGAAGGGCGTGACGGTCAAGTACGCCATTCACCCTGTCGCGGGCCGCATGCCTGGGCACATGAACGTGCTCCTGGCAGAAGCGAATGTGCCCTACGATGAGCTGTATGACATGGATGTCATCAATCCGGAATTCGAGCAGACAGATGTGTCACTGGTTATCGGAGCCAACGACGTGGTGAACCCGGCAGCCCGCAGCAATCCGGATAGTCCGCTGTACGGAATGCCGATCCTAGATGTCGACAAGTCCCGCGCCTGCATCGTGTTGAAGCGCAGCATGCGCCCCGGATTCGCCGGTGTCGACAACGAGTTGTTCTACGCCACGGCAACTTCGATGCTCTTCGGTGACGCGAAGGACTCGATCAAGAAACTGATTCAAGAAGTGAAGGAACTCTAGCGAAGGTGGCAAAGGGCGGTAGGTGGAAGTGGCTACCGCCCATTACCGCCTTTTTCCGCCGTTTACCGCCCGTACATTCCAACCAAGACGGCTTCCTCGATCACATGTCCCTTCATCGCCTGTAGCAGCGCATCTTTGGTAGCTCGTGGCGGCAACGACAGCTCGTGGTCGAGTGCGTAGAGTCTGAAGAAGTACCGGTGTTGCGGCCCTTTCGGTGGGCAAGGACCGCCATACCCGACAGTGCGGAAGTCGTTCAAGCCTTGTTTCGCCGAGACCGGGTTGGTGGTCTCGGGATCGGTGGGGAACCCAGCTGCGAGATTGATCACTGACGGCGGCAGGGAGTAGACCACCCAGTGAACCCAGGTACCCGCTGGAGCGTCTGGATCTTCAGCGACAAGGGCGAATTGCTTTGTGCCCGGCGGCGATTCGGTCCAGCTGAGCGGTGGAGACATGTCGGCTCCATCGCACGTGTGAGTCCGAGGTATCAGACCGCCTTCAGCAAACGCTGGACTCGTGATCTTCATTGGCTCAAACCTCCGACAAGGACTCGAAGCGGTTGGTTTCCAGGGAGCGGTACGCTGCTGCCACTAGCTCCATGTCTCGCCGCGCCACTTCCAATGACATGGCGGGTGTGCGATTCTCGCGAACGCACTCAGCGAAATGTCGGAGCATTGCCCGGTAGCCCATGATGTCGATGACGCCGGGGAGTCGTAGGCGCTTCCTGTTTCCCAAGACAAGAACGAAGAGGCCATTACTCTCGAAGAAGATGTTGCCATCGCTGCCGTAGATCTTCGACATCCCGAGACCGCCGATTCGGTTCACGAGGTTCCACGAGTGCAGCATCTTGCCCACGGTACCGTCAGAGAACTTGAGTAGCAGCTCGAGACTGTCTTCAAAAGGCGCCACGAGTTCGTACTGTCTTTCGGGGCGTGTCGCTATCACTTCCTGCGCGGGGCCCCCCACGCTCAGCATGAGGTTGACCCAGTGAACCCCACCCTCCAACAGCGCTCCACCTCCCATCATTGCGGGATCGGCCCGCCACCCGCTGATCTTGCTACGGGCCGCGCGGTTGAGTTCGATGAACATCGGATCACCGATGTCGCCGCGCTCGATGTGGTGTCTGAGGACCTGCACCAGTGGCTTGAAGAAATAGTTCTCTGCCACCATGGCGATGATTCCCGAAGCTGCAACTGCACTCTCGATCTGGCTGAGTTCCTCGAGGTTGCGGGAGATCGGCTTCTCTATGAGGACGGATTTCTTTCCGGCCGCTGCAAGTTGGACATGTTCGACGTGATGAGCGTGCGGTGTGCAGACGAACACGGCGTCGACGCGGGGGTCGTTGCAGGCCTCCTCATAGCTACCGAAAGCTCCGATACCGCGGAACTTGCGATTGTACAGCTCCGCTCGATCCAGGGAGCGGCTGGCGTAGAGCAGGTCTAGCTGCGATCGGATAGTGCGGGCGAACCGGCTATGGAGGCGCGCGACCGAACCACAACCCAGGATGCAGAGATTGACCTTCTTCACACCTCTCTCCGGGCGATTACGTCGTCCCAGTTCTCGGCCAAATACTTGCCTACTCTGAGACCATTTGCGGCTATCGTCAAGCTGGGATTGACCCCCCCAGAAGTCGGCATGAAGCTGCTGTCCACTACGAATAGGTTGGGTACTCCGAAGAACCGACACCACTGATCGAGAACGGCGCGCTCTGGGTTTGTACCGAAGCGCAGAGTGCCGACGGCGTGCGAATAGGTGTGGATGGGCATCCGAACACGAATCCAGGATCCTGCTTTTCTCAGGATTCTCGCCGCTTCGAGATACAGCCCACGCCGCGCTTCCAGATCTCGTTTACAGTATTTGTGGAATACGCGAGCCAAGGGAACACCGAAAGGATCGGTGTGCTGCCGTGTAATCTCCACCCGATTATCGAAGTTGGGTAGGTCCTCGGCCATGCAGATCAGGTACGCATGCAGGGGGAGCGTCTTCGCACCCAACCAACCAATGGGTTTCGGGTAGGGGGCCGTCTCCTCCACGAACTCCGGCGGGGGGGTTTGCAGGGATTGGATCATGCCCCATGGACCTTTGGGACCACGTCCGGGATGGCCGAGGTAGAAGTCTGTGATGGCAAGCTGCTTGTGGAACTGACGCTCGGGATTCGTGGTGAACGGGAAGATCCCGACAACGATGCCGCTGCAGTGCCGCATCAAATAGCGTCCCACCAGCCTACCGTTGGGTTCTACCTCGTTGAGGCCGGAGTTGAGTAGCAGGCAAGCAGAGGCAATGGCTCCACAGCTCACGACGCACAGGTCGCACGATATGGTGATTTCCTCTCCGGTGTCAGCACTGACGCATTCCACCGCCCGCACTCGCCCGTCCGATCTCAGCAGTCGCTTCACGACTGTGTTGCCTCGGATTACCGCTCCGTACTGCTGTGCCTTGGGTAGCACAGTAACAGCGAGGTCGTTCTTTGCGCAGATCTTGCATGGGAATAGATCGCAGGTCATGCACTTGACGCACTTGGGACGGCTTCCGTCTCGCTCGAAATTGATTGCCAGGGGAATCGGGAATGGATTGAGACCAAGTCGCTCAGCTGCGCGGGCGATACGGCGAGCTGAAGACCCGTACGGCGGAGGTCTCGTCGCATAGTCGGAGGTTCGTGGTGGATCCGTCAGGTCGACCCCGGAGACACCTGCCACCCCTATCGTGCGTTCCGCCTCTGAATAGAACGGCTCGAGGTCGCGGTATTGAATCGGCCAATCCATTGGGGGGAGCTGCTCTAGCTCACTTTGATCGAACCGAGCGGCGATGTCGAAGTCCTCTTCACGCAACCTCAAGGACGCCGCACCGTAGAAGACGGACTTCCCGCCGACCGAGTCGTCGGGGTAGATCAACTGTCTACCCCACCGCTCGTCGACCTCGTACGCCGTCTGGCCCCTGTATTTCCGATCAATCTGGATGGCGCGGGAGTCCCAGGCCGTTTCATCCCGGTCGACCCAACGACCTCGTTCCAAGACCAGTACCCGGATGCCGGCAGCCGCGAGTTTCAAGGCGACGGTGCTACCGCCGAAACCCGATCCTACTACTACGGCATCCCAGTGCTCGCGGGTCATGTTGGTGTTGCCAAATGCTAGCCGAAGACGCCGATCTTGAACAGCCGATAGACAAAGAACACGGTCACCGCTATTTCGACCACCCAAGACATCGGCTGACGGTAGTACCCGAGATACATCTCCTTGCCCCAATAGCCCGTGTCCTCGAACAGGGCTAGCGTGTACTTCCTCTTCACGAACGGCCACAGCAGCGGCAATCCGACAGTGCTACCGATGTCGGCCGCAAAATGAGACATGATAGCCACGAAGGTGAATATCCCGTAGTGGGGAGACCAAATGGCCACAAAGAAACTGACTACTACCGCGAACCAAGTTGTGTGAGTGACAGTGCAATGGAATCCCTGACCGGCGATTCCGAATCGTTCGACCAGAGAATCAAGATTCGGGAGGAAATGCATGCCGAGACAGAGCACAATCGTCTTGGGATTCCAGTCGTAGGTGGCAATCGACAGGGCGAGGGGCACATGGCCTGCCTGCATATGGACTCCTCCGCGGGACAGCCGGTGTCCCATGCGTTGTTGAAGTCGCGCTAGTCACCGGGATCGGGCCGGCGGCGCTCCAGTTTGACCTGTGAGCGGCGTCTTTTCTCTTGTAGCCTCGCTTCCTTCGCCGCGGGCGGTGGCTTGGTCTTCCTGCGTGGGGGCGGTTCTTCGAGCGCTTGCTGCACCATGACGTTCAAACGCTCGACTGCTGCTTGCCGATTCTGAAGCTGGCTACGCCTCTCGTCAGCCACAACTCGCAAATCCCCATCAGAGTCAATCCGAGAGGCCAGCTTACGCAACAGAAGCTCTCGCTGAGCCGCCGAAAGGGAAGGGCTCATCACGACGTTCCACCGTACTTCGACCCGGGTCGCCGCCCTGTTTACGTGCTGTCCACCTGGGCCGCCAGCCCGACTGGCTCGGAAGCTCAGCTCGCTGTCGGGTATGGTGAACGGCATGGAATGACAAGATAGTGGGAAGCGGGGGAACCGGAACCCATGTCTGGCGCGTCTCCACCAAGGGGGTGAGTTTTGACATGATGTCAGAGAGGCCAGACCCCAAGGGATCACCGTTTGCCGAACTCGCACTGGTGCTGTCGGGCGGCGGAGCGCGGGCCTGCTACCAGGTCGGTGTGTTAGTGGCCATTGCCGAGCGGGTCCCGGATTTACAGGTACCGATACTAACCGGCGTGTCAGCGGGTGCCATCAATGCCGCGAGCTTGGCGGCCCATCCTGGCACATTCCAGTCGGCCGTCGGCACCCTCCGGCGCCAGTGGAAACAGCTGACGTCCGATCAGGTTTACTGTGTCCGGCCAATCTCGGTGGTTCGCTCCTCACTGCGGTGGCTGTTCAAGACGCTCTTTGGACGCGGGTCGGGTCCTGGTGTAGTGCGAGGGTTGATGGACATGGACCCGTTACGCCGTCACTTGGGCAAATCAATAGTGTTCGAGGGCATAACCCAGAACATCGCGGCCAAACGGCTGGTTGCGCTCGCCCTGAGCGCGACTTCGTACTCGGAAGGGCGTGCCGTCACCTTCATCCAGGGATGTGAGGAGATCCCGGCATGGCAGCGGTCGCTGCGGCGGTCGGTTCACACCGCGATAGAACTGGATCACGTATTGGCCTCGGCTGCAATCCCCATTGTGTTCCCGGCGGTCAAGTTGGAGGACGGCTTCTACGGGGATGGCAGTGTTCGTCAGATAGCGCCCCTGGCCCCGGCAATCCACCTGGGTGCTCGGCGCTTGATTGCTATCTCGATGCGGTCCCCGCGTCAGCCGTGGGCTCCGTCTGTACCCATCGGTGACTACCCGGCGGCGGCGGAAGTGATGTCCCTGCTGTTCAGCTCGATCTTCCTAGACCACCTCGACGCAGACTCTGAACGGTTGAGGCTGGTCAATCGACTGCTTGCTGAGTTGCCTTCAAACCGTCCTCCTCCTCAGGGTGTGAGAACAGTGGATCTGCTGTTGCTGCGACCGTCGCGGGATCTAGGTGTACTTGCCCGAGGCCTCGAGGCGAAGCTGCCGCGGGTGGTGAGGCTGCTGGTTCAGGGAATCGGGGGTAGGCGCGAAGGCGCATCGGACCTGTTGAGCTACCTCCTGTTCGAACCGCCGTACACTGAGGTGTTGATGGAGGTCGGGTATTCGGACGCGCTGGCTCAGTGGTCCGAGATCGAGCAGTTCATGGCCAAATGTGACTAGGGACGCCGGATAGCGTCCCCATTGCTGTTGATCTACTGCTTGGCAAGCTGCCGCAGGACGTATTGCAGGATCCCACCGTGTCGGTGGTACTCAACCTCCACTCCCGTGTCTAGTCGAACCAGAACCTCAAAGTTGAGTGCAAAACCGTCTGTCCGTCTGGCCACAACGCCGAGCTTGCACCCAGCCTTGAGGTCTGCGAGGTCGTTTAGGTCATAATACTCAGCGCCATTCAGGCCGAGTGAGTCAGCGTTTTCGCCTTCCTGGAACTGGAGTGGCAGCACGCCCATGCCGATCAGGTTACTGCGGTGTATCCGTTCGAAGCTCTCAGCTATGACCGCACGAATTCCCAGCAAGGCTGTGCCCTTCGCAGCCCAGTCGCGGGAGCTCCCCGTCCCGTACTCTTTGCCGGCCAGCACGATGAGTGGCGTGTTCTCCTGCTGGTAGAGCATGGACGCTTCGTACACGCTGGTCTGCTCACCGCTGGGAAGGTGCACAGTCCAGTTTCCCTCCTTGCCTTCCGCCAGCCTGTTACGAATTCGGATGTTGCCGAACGTGCCCCGCATCATCACTTCGTGATTGCCGCGCCGGGCCCCAAAAGTGTTGAAATCTGCCCGCTCGACACCGTGCTCGGTGAGCCAGCGGGATGCCGGGCTGGCTAGCGGTATCGATCCGGCCGGTGAGATATGATCGGTAGTCACCGTATCGCCCAACCACAACAGCACTCTGGCGTCCTTCACGTCGCTGACCGGTTGTGGCTCGATGCTCATGTCGGTGAAGAACGGTGGATCCGCGATATAGGTGGATTGGGAATCCCAGCGAAACCGACCACCTTCACCAGTGGACACGGGAAGCTGCTGCCACGTGGCATCTCCTGCGAACACCGATCCGTATTCCCGCCGGAACATCTCGGGTTTGAGCGCTTGAGCCATGGTTTCACCGATCTCGGCAGGGCTGGGCCAGATATCGCGGAGGTAGACCGGATTTCCCTCTCTGTCGGCACCTAGTGGTTCAGTACTGAGATCCACGTTCATGCTGCCGGCAATCGCGTATGCCACGACCAACATGGGCGATGCGAGGTAGTTCGCTCTAACCAGAGGATGTACCCGCGCTTCGAAATTCCGGTTGCCCGACAATACAGCCGACACTATCAGCTCATTCTCTTCCACTGCCCGAGCAATCGGTTCTGCAAGCGGTCCGCTATTCCCGATGCACGTGGTGCAACCGTAACCGACGAGATGGAAGCCCAGCGCCTCGAGGTCTTTCGTCAGCCCGGCTTCGTTCAGGTAGTCGGTGACCACCTTGGAGCCTGGCGCGAGGCTGGTTTTGACCCAGGGCTTTCGTTCGAGTCCCTTGGCGACAGCTCGGCGGGCGACAAGTCCAGCTCCAATCATCACTGATGGGTTAGAGGTGTTGGTACAGCTCGTGATCGCCGCGATTACCACTGAACCGTCAGTCAGTTCGAAACCTGCCCCATTCTGTTTCACTACGACCGTCGGTGAAGCCGCTTTGCCAGCCCGCTTGGCGCCGGACGGAATCAACTCCGGCACCGCCCGCTGGAAGGTCCGCGTCACTTCGGTGAGAGGCACCCTGTCCTGCGGTCTCCGTGGACCGGCAAGGGAAGGGACTACGGTGCTGAGGTCCAGCTCCACGGTGCTCGTGAACTCCGGGTCCGGCGAGTCGTCCGTGTGAAACAGGCTCAGTTCCTTGCATACCCGCTCCACCCGCTCGATCAACTCAGGCGGCCGGCCGGTGCGCTCGAGGTACAGCAGGGTCTTGTCGTCAACCGGAAAGAAGCCGATGGTGGCACCATATTCCGGTGACATGTTAGCAATCGTGGCGCGATCGGCGAGTCCAAGCTGCGACATTCCGGGTCCGTAGAACTCAACGAAGCGGCCGACCACACCGTGCTGCCTCAGCATCTGCGTGACGGTAAGGACCACATCCGTGGCGGTGGCACCACCAGGCAGATCTCCGGTGAGCTTCATGCCGACGACCTCGGGTAGTCGCATGGAGTACGGCTGTCCAAGCATCACCGCTTCGGCCTCAATCCCACCCACACCCCAACCGACGATCCCGAGACCATTGATCATGGTGGTATGCGAGTCCGTACCAACCACGGTGTCGGGGAATGCCACCCGCTCGCCATTGTGCATCAGCGACCGCACAACCTCACCCAGGTACTCCAGGTTCACCTGATGGACGATGCCGGTTCCAGGGGGTACGACTCGGAAGTTGTGGAACGCCTGCTGAGCCCAGCGGAGCAAGGCATATCGCTCGCCGTTTCGCTCCATCTCTTTTGCGACGTTCAGCCGGAATGCGTCGGAATTGCCGAAGTAGTCCACCTGGACCGAGTGGTCTATCACCAGATCCGTCTGAACCAACGGGTTGATCCTGGCTGGATCTCCGCCCAACTCAACGATGGCATCTCGCATCGCTGCAAGGTCCACGACGGCCGGCACGCCGGTGAAGTCCTGCAGGATCACGCGGCCGGGCATGTACGGGATTTCAGTGGTCCCCTCCTGTTGTGGCTTCCAGCCCGCTACGGCGACCACGTGGTCTGCGGTGACAGCGCCGTTTCCTGCGTGACGCAGCACGTTCTCTAGGAGTACGCGGATGGAATACGGCAGGCGATCGATATCGGCGACACCCTGGTCGCCCAAAGGGGTGAGTCGGTAGACGGCTGTCTTCCCCTCGGGGAGATCGATGGTCGTGCGTGAATTGAATTGGTCAGTCATGATTTGGTCTTCGTCTTGCTCGGTTTCTCAGGATGTACAGCGTGGAGCTGCGGTGGTCAGCTGTTCAGGTCACTAAAAGTAATCTGAAGACTCAGTGTGCGTGACGTCCTGGTGTGGCGTGTCTAGGTACCCACGTGTACAATTTCCCCCGGACCGTGCGGTGGAGCGCAGCTTCTCCAGCAGGTCATGATCCGCGTTTCTGGCTACGAAACCAGGAGATTCTCAGCATGCCCGAGGAAGTCGCCCAGGGCTCCGCGGCCCTCGACGAACTCTGCATCAACACGGTGCGAGTGCTCTCGATGGAGGCCGTCGAGCGGGCCAACTCCGGCCATCCGGGGACAGCAATGGCACTCGCGCCAATGTGCTACGTGTTGTGGACGAGACACCTGAGGCATAATCCGGAGGACCCCGACTGGTTGGGCCGGGATCGCTTCGTCCTTTCCTGTGGTCACGCCTCGATTCTGTTGTATAGCCTGCTCCATCTTTCGGGCTATGATCTCTCGCTCGACGAGCTCAGGGACTTTCGTCAGTGGAACAGTCGGACTCCCGGCCATCCGGAGTATGGACATACTCCCGGAGTCGAGACAACTACTGGTCCTCTCGGACAAGGTTTCGGCAACGCCGTGGGAATGGCAATCGCCCAAGCAAGGCTCGCCGCCGAATTCGGGCAGCCCGGCTTTGATCTGTTTGCGCACCGGGTGTATTTCCTCGCCAGTG
This sequence comes from Gemmatimonadota bacterium, assembly GCA_039586365.1. Classification (GTDB taxonomy): domain Bacteria; phylum Gemmatimonadota; class Gemmatimonadetes; order Gemmatimonadales; family GWC2-71-9. The sequence goes on from JBDHKN010000024.1 coordinate 25,007, forward strand.
ACGGAGACATGATGGAGGGGGTGTCCCACGAGGCTGCTTCCCTCGCGGGTCACCTCCGGTTGGGCAATCTGATCGGATTCTATGACGAAAACGGAATCACGATCGATGGGAAGACGTCCTTCAGCCATAGCGACGATACCGCGGGTCGTTTCGAGGCCTACGGGTGGCACGTCCAGCGTATTGAGGACGGCAACGATTTGGCAGTGATTGACCAGTCACTGGTCGCTGCCAAGGCCGACGAGCGGCCTTCGCTCATCATCGTCCGCACGCACATTGCCTACGGAAGTCCCAACAAACAGGATACGTCGGCCGCCCACGGCGCACCCTTGGGCCGCGAGGAGATCGAGCTCACCAAGCAGAACCTGGGCTGGGAGTACCGAGAACCTTTCACCGTGCCTGAGGAGGCGTCTGGTGAATGGCGCCGCTGTCGCGAGCGCGGGCAAACAATGCAATTGGCCTGGCAGCGTGATCTGGTAGAATATGCGGCGGAGCATCCGCAACTGGCGCAGGAATTCTCCAGGCGATCAAAGGGTGAGCTACCTCAGGGGTGGGAGGATGCGCTCCCTGCGTTCGGTGGCGACGAAGGGCCACTCGCAACGCGTACCGCTTCGGGGAAGGTTCTCAATGCGATTGCACCACGACTCCCGGAGTTGTTCGGAGGTTCCGCTGACTTGGCTACCTCGAACAGTACGCTGCTCGCGGGTGCCGAGCGATTCAGCCGTGACAACCGGTCTGGTCGGAATATGTTCTTCGGAATAAGAGAACACGGGATGGGATCGATAATGAATGGTATGGCGCTGCACGGCGGATTCATCCCGTACGGTGCCACGTTCCTCGTTTTTTCCGATTACATGCGACCCGCCATCCGTCTCGCCGCCATGATGAGGCTCAAAACCATCTATGTATTCACACACGACTCGATCGGACTGGGAGAGGATGGGCCCACTCATCAGCCGATCGAAATGCTGGCTGCATTGCGCGCCATTCCGAACCTAGCGGTGATGCGGCCCGCTGACGCAGCTGAGACGGTGGAGGCATGGCGCGTCGCGATTAGGCTGACCGGACCCGTGGCACTGTCTCTGACTCGCCAGAAGGTCCCAGTGTTGGATCGCACCAGGTTGGGCTCTGCCGCCGGTGTGGCGCAGGGCGGTTACATACTGTCGGAGGCTGTGAAAGGAAAGGTCCAAGCCGTACTCATTGCAAGTGGATCGGAGGTCGCTGTAGCTCTCGAAGCCCAAGACAAATTGCTGAGTCTGGGGATCGCCGCACGTGTTGTGAGTATGCCCTGCATGGATCTCTTTGCGCAGCAAGCGGAATCGTATCGCAATGAAGTCCTGCCCTCGGGTGTGAAGGCCCGGGCTGCGATTGAGGCAGCGCATCCGATGCCCTGGTACCGCTGGGTGGGTGATCGAGGTGCAGTCGTCGGCCTGGATAGGTTTGGTGCCTCGGCGCCAGCGGATCGCCTGTACCGAGAATTTGGAATCACCGCGGACGCTGTCGTAAGCATTGTTCAGGGATTGTTATAATCGTGAATCGTCATCGATCGGACCTCGACGAGGCCAAACGTGAAGCTGCCGAGCGGGCTGCTCGGGAAGTGTGCTCGGGGATGGTTGTCGGTCTCGGTACCGGATCCACAGCCAGATTTGCAGTCGAAGCCATCGGTTGGAGGCTCGCACAAGGAGAACTGGAGAACGTGTGCGGGATCCCGACTTCCAATCGTACCCGCGACCTGGCGATCTCAGTCGGTATCCCTTTGACCGATCTGAACGCGCATCCTGAGGTCGATCTCACGCTCGATGGAGCCGACGAAGTGGATCCCGGAGGGAATCTCATCAAGGGCGGCGGAGGCGCCCTCCTGCGGGAGAAGATCGTGGCGTCGGCGTCGCGTCGGTTCCTGATTATGGTGGATGAGACGAAGTTGGTTGCCCGTCTGGCAGAGGTTTTCCCTGTACCGGTGGAAGTGGTGCCGTTCGGGTGGAAGGTGCAGGAGGTTCGGTTACGTGAGCTGGGTGCCGATCCGATACTACGAGTGGATGCGGCGGGAACACCATTTCGCACCGACGACGGCCACCACATCATCGACTGTACGTTCGCCGGTGGGATCACGGATCTATGGGCCACAGAAAACGCTATCCGGAGCCGGCCCGGCGTGGTTGAGACCGGGTTGTTCCTCGACATGTCTCCTGAGGTGTTCCTAGGGGGGAGCAGCTAGGCGTGCGACGTTACGGCATGCTGGCTGTCGCTTTCTGCTGCGCCGGTCTCTGCGTGCGGCTTGGTTTCTGGCAGCTGGACCGATTGAGCCAGAGGAGAGCCCACAACACGCTGTTAGAGACCCGCTTGCAGCTGCCCCCAGTGGATCTGAAGACCGAATCCAGCTTCGATTCCCTGAACTACCGCAGGACGGCGGCCAGAGGTGTCTTCGATTTCGACCACCAGCTCGTCCTCATGGCTCGCAGCTATCACGGAGTCCCTGGCGTCCACGTCGTAACGCCACTTCGGCTCGATGATGGGATGGCGATTCTAGTCGAGCGAGGATGGGCACCTTCCCCCGACGCAAATACCGTCGATCTAACTGAGTTTCCTGAGGCCGACAGCGTGGTAGTCGAGGGGATCTTGCGGGCACCGCAGAATGGCGGTCCAGTGACGGCGAACGCGGGTTGGCCGATCCACGTCCGGAACGTCGATCCTGCTGCATTGCAGGACATATACTCCTATCCGCTTCGTCCGCTCCTCCTGCGACGGACATCGCGCGTCGAGGAGATGGCGAGTGAACTTCGACCGATCTTGCAGCCGGAACTCAACAACGGACCGCACCTTTCTTATGCCGTGCAGTGGTTCACATTCGCCACGATAGCGCTGGTGGGTGGGGTGATACTGTTTTGCAGGGAGCAGGGAACAGGGAGCAGGGAGCCGAAAACCAAGGAGTAATACCTTGCTCCGCTCCCCGCTCCCGGCTCCCTGCTCTCTCCCTTGACATCCCCAGCTCCAAGCAGCACTCTCGCAGCGACCTCGCCAACCAGCATCCCAACAAGGAGCGTCCCGTGTTCAATCGGCGTGATTTCCTACGATCAATGATGGGTGCGGCTACATTTGCTCCCCCGGCCCTGCGTGACGACGGTCTCGGCCGCATCCTTTCAGCGTCGTCCGTTGTGGATGGACGATCACCTCAACAGGTTGCTGAGGACGAGAGCTTCTGGTTCGCGGTCCAGCAGGCTTTCACCGTCGACCGCAGCATGATCAATCTCAACAACGGTGGTGTGTGTCCCAGCCCCAAAGTGGTACAGGATGCCGTGCGCCGGTATCTGGAGTATTCGAATCATGCACCTGCTTACCACATGTGGCGTCACTTGGAGCCGATGGTTGAGGGCGTGAGAATTCGTCTGGCCCGTACGTTCGGATGTGATCCCGAGGAGATGGCGATCACGCGGAATGCGAGCGAGGCACTGGAGATCTGCCAGCTCGGAATAGACTTGGAGCCCGGTGACGAAATCTTGACGACCGACCAAGACTACGGCCGTATGCTGACGACCTGGGACCAGCGGGCGCGGCGCGAGAACATACTGATCAGCAAGTTCCCCTTCGTTACCCCGCCCAAGAGCATGCAGGACCTGGTCGACATGTTCGAGGAGCGGATCACTCCGCGCACGAAGGTCATTCACTTCTGCCACGTCGTGAACCTCACTGGCCAGATCTTCCCAGTCAAAGAGATCTCTCAGATGGCGCGGGCTCGCGGTATCGAGACGATTGTGGACGGGGCGCACGCGTTTGCTCACTTTCCGTTCAAGCGCGACGATCTCGATTGCGATTACTATGGCACGTCGTTGCACAAGTGGCTGCTAGCGCCCATTGGTACGGGGTTTCTCTACGTGAAGCGCGACAAGATCGAGAAACTGTGGCCGCTCATGGCTGCGCCAGATGGGATGAAGGGCAACATCAGGAAGTTCGAGGAGATCGGGACGCATCCGGCGGCTCTCCACAACGCTATAGCCGAGGCGCTGACCTTCCACCACGGCATCGGTGCGGAGCGCAAGATTGCGCGACTGCGCTATCTCAGGGATCGGTGGATGAGGCGGTTGGACGGGCAACCCGGGGTTGTCTTGCACACCAGTTTCGATCCGGCGATGGCGGGGGGACTGGCAAATGTGGGGATCGAAGGGATCGATCCAGGTGATCTAGCTGCCCACTTGTGGAATACCCAGAAGATCTTCGTGGTTGGAATCGGACACCCAGCATGCACCGGCATCCGAGTGACTCCTAATGTCTACACCACGCTCGATGAGGTGGATCGATTTGCCGAGGCAATGGAGGATGTGATAGCACACGGTATCCCAGGTTAATCGGTAGCTGTGGGATCGATGGCCATCACAAGCAGATGCGAAACGGGCGATGGTGATGCAGCCATCGCCCGTTGTCGTAAGGGGATATTCCCTCACCCATCTCACCTGGCTAGGTCCTGCAACCCATCCTTGCCGACAGCTCCCACTGCTGTCTTTACGACCTGTCCATTCTCGAAGCGGGCAAAGAAGGGAATCGACCGAATGCCGTACTGTTGGCTCAGTTGAGGGGACCGGTCGGTATCCACCTTCGCTATCAGGATCTTGCCCGCCTTCGCGTGGGCAATCTCATCCAGGAAGGGTGCCATTACCCGGCATGGCCTGCACCAGTCCGCGTAGAAATCCACAAGCACTGGCACCTCTGATTTGAGCACGGTGGCAGCGAAATGCTCTTCGGCCACTTTGACCGGCCGGTCCAACAGGAATGGCTTCTTGCACTCGGCACATCTGGGTCCGTGGCTGTGCCGTTCAACGTCGACCGTGTTGAGTGTACCGCAGAATTGACACGCTAGGTTCACGTGCGCCATTTGTTCTGCCTCCTCAATGTGGCTTTCCAACAACGACTTCTCGAAATCTCTAATCGCTCGTCTGTCTCGAGACGCGAGGCCCCACCATCGAGGTCGCGATAGCCTGGCACGCAGATGTTTCAGGGGCTGCCGGTGGGCCGGCCATCGTCGGCTTCTGGCATCTGTGGAATCCCGCGTTCGTCTATACGACGAGTCCGTGCAAGTGTCCGCAGATTATTGCGCATCTCCAGTACGTCAGGTGCTCGCGCCAGTATGTGGCTGTCTCAGAATCTGTCGCAATGTCACCAATGCTGTGACTTGAAATAGCACTACCAACAGATAGGCAACACGCACGACCCACCATTCTAGGGTGACATCCGGTTCGCCATGCGCGATATCCGTCAATGCGAGAAGGCTCAGCACCAATCCAATAACGGAGAGAACCCCAAGTGCAAACGAGATTGTAGCACTCCTCCTCAGGTCTATCACAATCAGTCCTCCTTGCCATCTGTCATACACCTTCAGCCGGCCTGCTGGCGTTCCGCTCTGTGTGTTGAGCGGTGGATCCAGGCACCCTGTGATTCCATCGTAAGAGCTGTTCTGGGTGTTGTGTCTTGCGGTTCCATGGAGCGACCGGGGCCCGGGGAATACGATTCACATTTAGGCGCAGGGAATGAGGCCTTGTGAGGAGCGCAGGCGCCCGAACGCTGGTAGATTCCATGGCAGGACAACCGTCACACCGAGGTAGACGATGAAAGAATATAGGCAGCGCGACATAAATGGTAAGCAGCTCAAGCCCGAGAGCCTCATGATGAGTTACGGGTATGACTCGAGGCTCTCTGAGGGGGCGGTGAAATGCCCGATTTTCCAGACTTCTACCTTCGCCTTCGAGTCCGCCGAGGCTGGTAAAGCATTCTTCGAACTCGCCTACGGACTGCGCGAGAAAGGCCCGACCGAGCAGATCGGTCTGATCTACAGCCGGCTCAACAATCCTGATCTCGAGATTCTCGAGGACCGACTGACTTTGTGGGATGAGGCGGAAGCTGCGGCGGTGTTCGAGAGCGGGATGGCGGCGATCGCCACCACGCTGCTCACTTATGCTAGGCCCGGAGACGCCATCATAGTGAGTGAGCCACTTTACGGCGGGACCGAGCATCTGATACATCACGTGTTGCCGGAGTTCGGAATAACTCCCGTGTGTTTCCCGGCCGGAGTTCCCCTCGCTGAGGTTGCAGCCAACGTGCGGAAGAAGGTGGGAGACAAGCGCGTTAGCGCTGCGCTCATAGAGACTCCCTCCAACCCGACAAACGCATTGGTGGACATCAGGGCTACTGCGGATCTGGTACATTCCTTCGGGTCCGGTGATCATGAGCCGCCGCTCATCGTAGACAACACGTTTCTTGGTCCGGTGTGGCAGCACCCGCTGCAACACGGTGCAGACATGGTACTGTATTCGGCGACCAAGTTCATCGGCGGTCACAGCGATGTAGTAGCTGGGGCAACACTCGGGAGTCACGCAAGGCTAGCCGATGTCAAGATGCTCCGTACGGTGTTCGGCAGCATGGCGGGTCCGTGGACTGGCTGGCTGCTCATGCGAAGTCTCGAGACACTCAAGATGCGCATGACCGCCATGATGAAGAACGCGCAGTACGTGGCCAGTTTCCTAGCAGACCATCCCGCGGTGCACGGAGTACATTACCTCGGGCTCATGCCTGAAGACGATCCGATGTACGAAGTCTACCGCCGCCAGTGCCTGTCTCCCGGCTCCCTCATAGCGTTTGATCTGGGGACCGAAGAAGCGGCTTTTCGGTTCTTGAACTCGCTACTCCTGGCCAAGTTGGCGGTGAGTCTCGGCGGAACCGAGTCGCTGGCCCAACACCCGGGAAGAATGACGCATTCGGATGTAGAGCCGGCCGATCAGATAAAGATGGGGATAACTGCCGGTTTAGTCCGTCTCTCAGTGGGTGTCGAGCACTACGAGGATCTCATTGCTGATTTGGAGCAGGCGCTGGACAAGGTATGAGTAAAGGGCGGACAAGGGTGGTGAATGCGGTAAAGGACGGTAGGAAATGGTGGAAGACGGTGGGGGATGGTGAAGGCGAACCCTGAACCCCGGCGGAGCGCCGGGGTTCAGCACCGACCTGCGGTACCTCCTCAGAATGCTATTGCCTACGACCCGTCGCAGATGATGTAACCAGTGCGGGATCTTGCTTGCGCTGCATGACAATGCCTGGCTCCGCGTGGGCGCGACGGAGTGCCTCAGCCCGCAGCAGGTATAGCGGTTGCGTGACATCTACCTTGGCGACCCCAGCTAACAGCAGCGTATTTGAGGTGTCGTAGAACAAGGCGAAATCTTGCGGACCCGGGTCGATCACCGATGCGCATCCCATATCCAGGTCGGTTAGGCCGTCCATTATCTGATGTTCCTGACGGAGACTCGATCCCGGCAGGGTGATGCGGCCGCAATCAACTGCGCCTCCAGTATTCGTCATCTGCGCACCCATATCAATCAGGAACTGGTTCTCCGTCGGTATTCCGGTGCCGTAGAATCCGTCATGTTCCCCGACGAATACGATGCGTCCCCCATCGGCCGAGAACTGCTTGAGTACGTCGATCTCCGGGTCGGTGAATTGGTCGATCGGCAACATCAAGAAGATGACCTTCACGTCGTTCGGTATGCTGGTGATGGAGCCGGTCACTGAGTTGTCGTCCACAATCGTCATGCCCACGGAGTCGGCAATGATACTGCGCATGATTGACAGACTGGCATCGCCGCATGCCCCACCGCACGAGGAACTCCTGCCTCGATCGAAGATGACTGTGGTACCGTCATTGCGTGGCCCTGGTGTGTCGAAGTTGACGAGATTCCGAATGAAAAGGCGATTGTTCGGGTTCGCCATCGCGGGGTCGTCGAAGATATTGATGTCGTTGAATACGACCACGTCACGGCCCGCCGTGGGTGCCGCTTCACCTGTGGCGCTCAGCATCGCCTGGAGGCCAGCGGCGGCGGCGATCCCGGTCTGCGGTCCGAGTTCGGGCCCGAGGGTCCACAATGTCGCGACCAGGCCGAAAGTATCGCTGATCGCGGCAGCGGGTGAGAAGGAACCACCGTCTTCAGTGCTGAACTCAACCAATATCCCGGGCACTCCCAACTCATCGGGTCCCACTACTTGAATCACAACGGGGAAGTCGAGCCTCGTCCCAACCAGGGCTGACTGATTGTTGCCTGAGACGACCAGCAATGCGGTCGCTTGGGCACCCACACCGATCGTGATGGTGTCCGCCTGACCGGTCAGCAGGGTGGCGACAATCCGGGCCGGCCCTCGTTCAGGCCCGCCGATCACGCGGCCGGTGCGGGGGTCCGGTACCTGAGCGCGCTGGGGATCCAGCGACGACCAGGCGATCGGCGTACCCGGTATTGGCGCGCCCGCACTATCGAGAGCCACCGCAGTGATGACAACTGTGTCACCCAGAGCGACTCCCACGTTCTCACTGGTGATTTGCACCGCTGCTGCATTGGCACCGATGCCCACGTATATGAAGTTGATCTCTATGGGGAGGGGCTCGGTCTGGCTACTGCCAGTCGCGGCTGTAACCGTGAAGGGCCCGGCTTCGAACGCGGCGTCTCCCGCCGCCGTTATCAGGGTCAGGGTCAACAAGAACTGTTCTGAATCCGACTGGAGGGTCACCTGCAGCGTGATATCCAGTGACTCGGCTCCGGGCGCGACCTGGACTATAGTGTCCACAGCCGTGCTCTCGTCCTTGAGACGTACCAGGACTACCCGCACTCGATCGATGTCTACGATGCCGGCCGTGGCGGCAGGGTAAGCTGGCGCCAACGTAAAAGATGTCAGTGGCAGCGCTGGGCCAGAGGAATCGACCAGGCAGCTGGTCGCGAAGAGAGCTGACAACAGTGCAAACGGCAACAAAGAGCCGAGACTGCGTGAGGGTCTGGGCATCGGTCGGGTCCCCTGGCGGAGGTCCTGCGTTGTCGGGCCGTCAAGCAACGACCGTTCGTAGCGCATCGTCAATGTGATTATCGGTTCTTCAAGCGGCAAGGATCGGACCTGTTTGTCGCGAATACGGCGAAGACCGCAGACAGGTGGAGTGGCAGGCTGATGAGAGTCCCAAGAGTGGCACGCAAGCAGCAGATGATGAAACCGTCCAACGCTTGCTGGTGGTCCTGGGCGACTGTGCTATTTGGCGGTGACTACGGAGAAACCCCAGGTTATCCGCCCGGGGTTGGCTGTGGCTCACCTTCGCCGTCTCGCCTTCTACGGCCTCCAGTTCGGTTGATACTCCCGCAACCAGGGCCCAACGTTGTTGCGGTCACGTCCTACTAGGACACGCACGGACCGGTAGTTCGCTACCGTAACGGTGCTCGGCACGACATAGGCCCGCCACCATCCCGTTGCGTCGTCAAAGCCGATTAGTGCGATCTGGCTGCCGTCTGGAGACCAATCATAACCTACTTGTTCGTACGGTATCTCCTCGCAGTAGAAATTGTCATCGGTGATCTGTCGTTCCAGGCTGCCGTCGGTGTTGTTGATATCCACTATCCAGTAGTTGTAGAAGCAGTTGTCATCACGACCGAACAGCACTTCGGTCCCGTCCGGTGAGAACAGGGGGGTGTCGTCGTATCCCTGTAGGAAGGTGAGCTGTCTGAGCCCCGTGCCGTTGGAGTTGACGACGTAGAGCTTCGTCCAGGGGGACGACCGATCGTAGGCCGAGAACACGATGGTGCTCCCATCCGGCGATAGATCCATGGCTTCCACGCGGAGCTCACCATTACCTACGTTCATTACCCCGGGTGTTATTGTGGTGAGGTTACCACCGTCATAGTCAGCGGAAAAGAACCTGCTGACAGCTGGACTGACCCCGTCAGTGGAATCCCGCGCGAACACATAGCGACTCTGGTTCACGGGATCCCACGCGGCTGCGGTCGGACCGGCTCGCCACGCGGCAGGAAGAGATGCTGAAGCCACGATGTAACCGTTTTGCGGTATCGACGATATCGCACCCGTGACGTCCGGCAACGCGCAGAAGTCATTGACTCCTGCGACAGCCGCGACACACACGAATCCAAGGTGTTGGCTGTTGTGGCTCCAACGGGGGTAGCCGCTGTTGATGTTGTTGACTACTTCGGTCAAGTCTCCCCCCGCCGCAGTGACCATGTACAAGTTGCTGGTTGCGCCAGAGGCGTCATGGGAGAAGGCGACACGTTGCCGATCCGGTGACCAGCGGGGCGTGATGATATAGCTGGTGGGTACACCTGTGTCTGCAACGCGTGACAGGCCACCGCCATCCGCGCTCACTGAGACCACGGCCAGGTCTAGGCCACCGCCCGAATCACTGAAGAAGACGATCTGCTCTGTCGGCGCTGGGCTCGCGTCGGTGACAACGAGATCCAACGACGTTGCGTTCCACACCAGATCAAGGGCTAATCCGCCACCCAGATCGATCCCTGTAGTATCGGCGAACTCTCCGGACCGCGACGTGAAGGTCAATACTCGGAAAGTGTTTCCGATCGCAGGCGTGAACCCATTGATGAGGGTCACGTTCAGGGTGCCGTCAATGGATATGGCACCGCTGACGTTCAACTGATCGTACTCGGTGCCGACGTTGAGTCCACCCAGCTCGATATTCGCCGCGGTCAGCGAGCTCATCACAACGTCACCGGCGATATTCACAATTCCCGGCGACGTTCCAGGATTGACCCGGCCGTCGAACGTCGGAACGTTGGCGGCTGTCAAATCGAGAGTGCCATTGCCTTGAATGATTCCGGTCGACTGGTGGGTGAACTGCCCCGTCAACGCGAGAATGCCACCGGCTTGGCCATCCAGGTCCAGCGTTCCGGTATTACCGAGGGCTAGGCCGAAGGAGCCCACTCCTGTGTTCGAGTACAAGAATGTTCCCGCATTCTGGAATGAGCCGGTGCCGCCGAACGTGTCGCCAGCCTGCATCTCGAACATGGCGCCACCCAAGTTGTTGAGCTGAGCCCCATTCGTTGCCGTTACATTTCCACTCTCCCAGACGATCGTGCCGGCGTTGTCGATAGTCCGCTGGTCCAGGGCCTTGCTACCTCCGAGCATCCACATCACGCCAGTGTCGGCGATTCTCGTGACGCCCGCTCCTTGAAGGATCCCTCCGCGCCAAATGATAGAGTCGGTCACGACAATTGTACCTGTCCCACCCAGGGATCCGCTGCTCAGGTCCAGGCGCCGTATTGTCGCCGCGTTGCCGCCGTCGAACGTCACGGTTCCACCGGATATGTCGGTGCTCGATCCCGCTCCAGACTGATCGTAGGAGCCGGCAACAGCCGTAGTCCCACTCGGGAAACGCACGCGGCCGTTCGTGCCGACCTGCAGCGTGGTGCCAGCATCGAGCGTGTGAGCGCCGTCCTGGAATGAGATGGTGGGTGAACCGGATGCGGCTCCGACCGTGATTGCTGCACCGGAATGAGTCGTGGCGCCTCGGAGGTCCAGGGACCCACTTGTGACGTTGATGGTGCCGTTGTTGTCCACCGGAATGTAGATGGTGGTGACCATGTCTGATTGGATCAGGGAGCCGTTGTTCACGATTCGGGGCTCAGTCCCAGTACCGCCCCAATCGATGACGAAGTCAGACTGCATGTTCATCACGCCGTTGTTGGTTATCTGGGCGCCGTCGTCCATCACGATGTCGCCACCCATCCAAAGCAGATCTCCAACATTCTGGATGGTTCGCCCATCCAGGACGACCTGATTGCCGGCGTTGATGTTCAACAATCCTGCACTGGACACGCTAAGGAGACCGGTACCCGCAACGGTGCCACCTCCCCAGCTGAGAATACCATCGATCACTACGTCTCCCGGGCCGGTCAGTGTGGCTCCGCTGCCCAGTTGCAGTTCCCCGAACGTTCCGACAGTTGCCGAACTGTCGATCGCAAGGGTCTGTCCTGATGCAATGGCTAGCGGGACCTCTAGGAACAGGAATGCGACTGTCACGTCGACATCCACGCTGACCATGTAGTCGCCCTGCAGCGTGATGAATGCAGTATCTGTCGGCGCCGGCACTCGGCCCAGGTCCCAGTTGTTGGGGTTGCTCCAGTTGCTATCACCACCGGCACCAGTCCAACTTATCCCTCCTTGGGCTGGCGCTGCGGTGATGTTGAATGCGGCACTCGTCGACGGTGTGTAGCCCAAGGCCGTTGCCTGTAACGTGTATCCGACGCCGGCTAGGTCGATCGACATATCGTCGAACAGCGCAACCCCTGAGACCGCCGCAACAGTCGTCGTGCCCGAGAGTGTCCCGTCCCCCGGATTGTTGGCCACGGCCAGGGTGACGTCGCCGGTAAAGTTCACATCTACGCTGCCAAGATCGTCGAAGGCTGTTACCTCGACGGCAGGTGTGATCACTTGCCCCTGTTCCGCATTGCTCGGTTGAACCGTGAAGCCCAGTCGAGGTTCACCGGGAACGACAGCTGTGGCGGTGAAGGCAACTTGGACACCGGACACGTCAATCACAGTCGCCGTTGCGGACTGAGCTCCTTCGGTTGGCCCCAGTGTCCAAGTCGTCGACGCCAAGCCCTCGCTATCAGTGGCAACTGATGCCTGGCCGAACGAGCCCCCGTCCGGGGTTGCGAACTCGACAGTAACGTCAGCTACTGGTCCGTCCACGGCCCTTACCTCGACGACCAAGGGCTGTGATAGCTCGACGTCTACCGAACCGGTCTGGCCGTCACCCGATACCACCGCAATCACACTTGGCACCGGTTCGACGAACACGTCGGCCAGGGCAGATTGCCCCGTCAGTAACTGGGCCTCGACGTGCACCCAGCCGCGTTCCGAGCCGCCCACTATCCGTCCTACCGCGGGGTCGGGAACCGACACACGATCGGGATCTTCCGAGATCCACTTGATTGGGGTGCCTGGTATCACCGCGCCGGAACTGTCCAATGCCTGCGCTTCGAGCGTGACGGTCTCACCAAACTCGATGTAGATCAGCGACGTAACCATCTCCACCGCCGCCGCAAGGTAGCCAACCCCCACATACACGATCGGTACTTCGACGGTTACGAGTTCGGAATCTGTAGACGTCGTGGCGGTCACCTCGAGCGGCCCACCCACGAACACGACCTCGCCAGCCGAGTTGAGGCACTCAATCGTGAGATAGAACGCCTCCTCCGCCCCGTGTACCGCTACGGAGAGTGTGAGATCGACGGTCTGACTCTCGGGGTCCACGGCTATTGTGTCGTCGAGTGCCACCGTTTCGTCGGCCACCCGAGTGAGAATGACGTGCACACGGTCTATTGGGACGATTCCGGCAGCACTGCTCTCGAACGCCGGTGCGAGCGCCAGATAGCCGGTCTTCATCGAGGGTCCGGAAGAATCCAGCAAGCAGCTCATCGCGAAGACCGTCGCTAGGAGAGCTATCGGAGCGAGGAGGCCAAAGTGTCGGACTGGCCTGGGCATGAGTCGGTGTCCGCGTAGGAGTCTAGAGTGTCAAACAACGATAGCGGTGTAGCCTGTGGCGCCTTGGTAATGTGCTCGTGCCTCGGTGACGCCGCAAGGATCGCGTGGAGGCACGAAAAAGCCCCGGGCTGGGAGCCCGGGGCTACTACTCCGCAATTGCCGTGCAGTCGGCTATCTCACCACGCCTCCCTCTTCTAGCCACTTCATTTCGTCACCCATCACGCGTTGTGCAATGCTGTAGATAGCGCGGTCGTCGTTGCTGAAGATACCCTTGAAGCGTTGATCGATGCGCCTGCGGGAAGCGCGGCAGAAACCGTCGGCCAGAGCGACGGCGGAAGCGGCCTGAGCCCGCTCCTCGGGTGACTTGCTGGTCTTGAAACTCTGGGCCTTGGCACATACCGCAGCCATGGCGAACAGTTCGGCACTTATCTCGACGAATCGTCCCAGTACCGCCTGCCGTTGCTCGAGTTTGGGTCCGTGAACTAGGATCGCATAGAACAGCTTTCGAGCGAGTTTCCGCGTCCGCCTGTTAGTGTACCTCAAGTGCCTAGCCAGGTTGCCGAATGCGCCGTAACGGGGCCACCAGCCCCAGCCCAGCCAACGGGTCGGATACCACCAGGCGTAGTACGACGCAGTCCTGAAGAACGCAGGGATCTTCTGCCCGAACGACGCCTTGGGATCAACTATGGCGCCCGCGACCTTGAGGTGTGTGTCAACGGCTTCGCGAGCGATGAAGAGTCGCATGATCTCGCTCGACCCTTCGAAGATCGTGTTGATCCGGAAGTCGCGCAGCATCCGCTCCACCGGGACAGGGTCTTCGCCCCTTGCCCTGAGGCTGTCTGCCGTCTCGTAGCCTTTGCCGCTGCGGATCTGGAGCGTGTCGTCGACCACTTCCCAGCCTGTCTCCGTGCTCCACATCTTCGAAAGCGCTGCTTCGAGCCGGATGTCGAAGCCGCCCTTGTCAGCCATCAAGGTTGCGATCTCCTGCAATGCATCCATCGCGAAGGTGTTGGTTGCGGTTGAGCCCAGCATCTGGGCAACAGCGTCGTGTTCGCCAACCGGATGGCCCCACTGCACGCGAGTCCGAGAGAATTCCTTGGCAGCCTGAAGACAACACTTCCCTGCCGCAGCACAAGTCGCCGGGATCGTGAGCCTACCCGTATTGAGTGTCGTCAGCGCGAGCTTCAGACCTTTCCCCTCGGGCCCGAGCAGGTTCTCCTTGGGTACTCGCACATTGGTGAACCGGATCAGGCCGTTCTCGATGCCCTTGAGACCCATGAAGTGACAGCGGTGCGCGACCTCTACGCCGGGCCAATCCATCTCCACGATGAAGGCGCTGATCTTGCGCTCACCTGTCTTGGCCATCACGACGATGATCTCGGCCACCGTGCCGTTGGTGCACCAGAGTTTCTCGCCGTTTAGGATGTATGCTTCACCATCGTCGCTGAGTGTAGCGGTGGTGGCCATACGTGCCGGGTCACTCCCCACGGCCGTTTCCGTCAGAGCGAAAGCGCTGATTGCTCCCTTGGCTAGTCGCGGGAAATACTTCTCCTTCTGTTGTTCGCTGCCGAAGTCTTTGAGCGGCTGTGGTACCCCGATCGATTGATGTGCCGATAGCAACGTGGCAACGGACGCGTCTGCACTGGCAACCATGGAGATCGCGCGGTTGTAAACGGTTTGAGAGAAGCCCAGTCCACCGTATTGCTCCGGGATCTTGATGCCGAAACAGCCGAGTTCCTTCAATCCTTCGACGACGTGCCGGGGAACCTTGGAGTTACGGTCGATCGCGTCGCCGTCGACTTGGTCTCTGAGGAACTGCTCGAGCCTGTCCAGCCAGGGTTGGGCACGCCGCATCTCGGCTTCGTTTACCTGGGGCCAGGGATGCAGCAGCTCGAGATGGAGCCGGCCGTTGAACAGCTCTTTTACGAAGCTGGGAGCCTTCCACTCCTTTTCCCGTGCAGCTTCAGCTACGGCACGAGCCTCTTCCGCACTCACATGTCTACCATCGGGGGGGGCGGCACTCCACTTTCCTTCCGGCGCAGCAATCGTCATCGTATGGTCTCTGGTTGGATCGTTCGCTGGCTGTGTCCTGGTCGTGCAGGAACAGCATCGGATCACGCGGTCAGTCACCTATGTTACAATATGTCACCACGTTACGTACGACGACAATGGCTGCAGCCGGGGGTATCGCGGCAATTTTGGGATAGCGGTTCTGTGGGGTATATTCGCTGAGTCATGGTTACCGGAACTCCAGATGGGCCGCTATATCCATCGCGTTCGGGTGCCGGAGCTGCGCTGGGTGCCCAGCTGTACAAGAGGACGTCGCTTCCGGCTCTCGTCTTGGGAGTGACACCTACTGGTGTCGAGGTCGCCGCCAACGCAGCGAAGGCAATGGGCTGCGGCTTTGACGTAGTCGTGGCAGCCCATGTCAGAGTCGGCGATCTGGGCATAGTCGGAGCGGTCGCTGAAGATCACGCTGCGGTGCTCGACGGCGACTTCCAGCCACGCTTTGGAATGATGGATTACCTCGACGAGGCCATCGACAAGGCACGGCGTGCAATCAAGACGGAACGACTCCTGTTCCGGGGTCAAAGACCGCTTCGCTCAGTGGAGGGAATGAATGTCAGCTTGGTCGACGGGCATGCCACTTCACCGTGGAAGCTTCTGGCGGCTGCCGAGGCCATTGGCGAGATGGGTCCAGCACGGGTGCTCCTCAGTGCTGCGGTGGCAACCATCGATGTGCAAAACCGCATCCGCGCCCGCCGCTACGAGTTCGTGTGTCCCGCCGTCGTCACTGATCCCGGCGGTCACCCCAAACCATTCGGAGATCCGCAAGACCCCAGCGCCGAACGCCTCCGCAGCATCGTCGTTGCCCGCGAAGCCGCCTAGTATCGCAGCGGCGCTCGCGATCGTATGTGTCTGTGCTTCGCCTCTGGCAGCGCAATTGGTGCCTCCTGCGACCGGTGGAGTTGCTGCGTTGGACTTCCTACTCCAAAGGTTGGGTGAGACCCGACGTGTTCTAGTGATTGGGGCTCATCCTGATGATGAGGACACCGGTCTTCTCACCTATATTGCCCGCGGCTACGGCGCCGATGCTGCCTACCTGGCTTTGTCGCGCGGTGACGGCGGACAAAACCTGGTTGGCGCTGAGTTGGGCGTCGACCTCGGTCTATTGCGCTCACGAGAATTGGAGGCTGCCCGTGCGGTTGACGGCGCGCGCCAGTTCTTCACGCGGGCCTTTGATTTCGGCTACTCGCGATCTGTCGATGAGACCGCCGGGCTGTGGTTGGCGGATTCGGTGCTCAAAGACGTCGTAAGGATCGTAAGGCGGTTCAAGCCTCACGTCGTCGTCTCGGTCTTTTCAGGTACGAACCGAGACGGACACGGCCAACATCAACTCGCAGGGCTCCTGGCAGGTCGCGCGTTTGAAACGGCGGGTGATCCCACGCGATTTCCTGAGCTGCAGTCCGAGGAAGGCCTCGATCCATGGACTCCCCTCAAGCTGTATCGTTCGAGCCGGTTCGATGCGAACTCGACGACCCTCCAGCTCGCCACAGGTGAGTTGGATCCACGGTCGGGGCGCTCGTACAACCAGATAGCCATGGAGAGTCGCAGCCAACATCGCTCACAGGACATGGGTCGTCTCCAGCCCATTGGGCCAGCCTGGGCGCGCCTGAGGTTGGATCAAGACCGCACTGGACCTGGGAACGGGCAGAGCGGACAGGGCATCTTCGCTGGTATCAGTAGAGACGAGTCGTGGCTTACTGGGCTTGCCGATTCGGTGCGCAATACGCTTGCGGCGAGCCGACTGCACGAAGCAGCAGTCCCCTTGGCCGGGGCGTTGGCTCTGGCACCCACTAGTGGGAGTGATCCTGAACGACGTCGCTTGCTCGAGCAAGCGGTCGCGGTTTCAGCGGGACTGGTGATCGACGGCCGGACAACGATAGGTACGATCGTGCCGGGGCAGCAGTTCGCGGTGACGGTGGAGCTGTACAATGCTGGTCCCTATGAGGTGAACCCTGCCGTCGTGGCCGTGATTGCACCACCAGGGTGGCAGGTAGAACTGGAAAGTGGCACGGTACCCAGAGTCGAACCTGGGGGGAAGATCACGGCGCAGTTCACGGTAACCGTCCCGCATGACGCCGAGCCGACTCAACCGTACTTCCTGCAGCGACCACTCGTAGGTGCCCTGTACGACTGGAGTACCGCTGAGCCCGAGGTGAGGGGGTTGCCCTTCCAGCCGCCTCCGGTGCGAGCGCGAGTCACCGCAACGGTTCTTGGAGCGAACCTAACACTCGAACGCGAGATAACCTACCAGTACAACGACCAGGCGTTTGGAGAGATACGTCGCCCGCTTCGAGTAGTTCCGGAGATAGATGTGAAGCTCTCACCTGACCGGATTGTCTGGCCGTCCGGCGCGGAGCAATACAAGACCCTCTCAGTCATTGTGACGTTGAACGGCCCAACGGGGGCAGCAGGAGAGGTTGGCTTGGAAGCCGATGGCTGGCTTACTCCACCTGCGGAACCGTTCACGTTGGAGCAGCAACGTGAGTCACAGGTCTTTCAATTTCGGTTGGCGCGAGCGGATGGTATCGAGAATGCCCAGGTCCAAGTCAGGGCTGTCGTGCGCACGGACGACGGACGGCACTTCGAACGGGGCGTAATGTCGATTGAGTACCCGCACGTTCGTCCCACATCTCGGGTGATGGCCGCTGTCTCCGAGGTACGGGTCGCGCCGATCCAGTTACCCGATGTGAGCCGGGTAGGGTACGTCCGCGGAGCTGCCGATCGAGTACCTGAAGCACTGATGCAAATCGGACTGCCAGTTGAACTGCTGGGCGCCCATGAACTGGAGAGTGCTGATCTCTCGCCGTTCGACGCAATAATCATTGGCAGTCGTGCATACGAGACAGACCCTGCGTTGGTGCGACACAATCATCGACTGCTGGAGTACGTCCGCAATGGTGGTTGTCTTATGGTACAGTATCAGCAGTACCAGTTCGTGCGGGATCAGTATGCGCCGTATCCGCTCTCCATTTCACGGCCGCACGACAGGATCACCGATGAGACCGTACCTGTTACACTCCTGCTACCCGATCATCCGGCATTGACCGTTCCCAATCGGATTGGATCAGATGATTGGGAGGGCTGGCCGCAGGAGCGCGGGCTCTACTTCGCGGGCACCTGGGACGCTGCGTACACGCCTCTGTTGGAGATGTCCGATCCAGGCGAACAGCCCGTAAGAGGTGGCCTGTTGGTAGCGCAGTACGGCGAAGGGACCTATGTGTATACAGGCTTGAGCTTTTTCAGAGCGTTGCCAGCGGGCGTGCCGGGGGCGTACAAACTGTTTCTGAACCTGATCGGCCTGAATCAGGGGGCGGTGCAATGACAGCTCTGGCAGTCCACCGGTGCGCCACTGCCTGCATAGTCATGGGGGCCATGTCCTGCAGTGGTGGCCGCGAGCCACTCGTTGTCTATTCCCCTCACGGTCGCGGACTGCTCACACTGGCGGAGC
Organism: Gemmatimonadota bacterium; assembly: GCA_039586365.1. GTDB lineage: Bacteria > Gemmatimonadota > Gemmatimonadetes > Gemmatimonadales > GWC2-71-9. The sequence goes on from JBDHKN010000024.1 coordinate 43,815, forward strand.
AGACATTCGAAGCCGCCAATCCGGGGATCGACGTGCGCTGGTTGGACATGGGGTCTCAGGACGTGCTCGACCGAATTCGGTCCGAACGCTCCAATCCACAGGCGGATGTGTGGTTCGGCAGCCCGTCGATGTTGTTCAGCCAAGCAGCGGCTGAGTCGCTGTTGACTCCCTACCGGCCGAGTTGGGCGAGTGCGATTCCGGAACGGGGACGCGGGCCCGAGGACCTCTATTTTGCGGCGTACGAGACGCCCGCCGTGATCGCGTACAATTCCGCAGCGCTGCAAGAGAACGAAGTACCGCGCGACTGGGATTTGGTACTCGAGCCACGCTGGACCGGTCAGATCATCATTCGCGACCCGCTCGCGTCAGGCACCATGCGGGCCATCTTCGGCATGATTGTTCAACGGGGATTGCGAGAAACGGGAGACACAGCCGCGGGGTTCGAGTGGCTGAGACGACTCGATGCACAAACCAGTGAATATGTCATCAACCCGGCCCTGCTGCATCAGAAGCTGGTGCGTCAAGAGGGCCTCATCACGCTGTGGGATCTTCCCGATATTCTGACTGAACAGCGCAAGGGAAATCCGCTGGATTTCCTGTTACCGACCAGTGGCACACCAGTGATAGAAGACGGAGTGGCGATCGTACGCGGTACCAATCGTCGGCAACTCGCCCAGCAGTTTGTGGAGTGGGTGGGGTCGATGGACGGGCAGTTGTTGGCTGCTCGGCGCGAGTTCCGACTACCAGCCCGGTCCGATATCCCCCTGGACTCACTGCCGGATTGGGCTCGCGAAGTGAAACAGCAGTTGGTGGCGGAGGAAATGGATTGGACTCTGCTGGGCGAGCAAGGCGCGTCATGGATGTCGTACTGGGATCGCAACGTCCGCGGTCGGGGCAAGGCTCAAACGGGGCGTTGATGGCAGAATCATTCCTCCAACTACGCAATCTCACCAAGCGCTTCAACGATCATGTTGCGATTCGCGACCTGACTCTGGCAGTAGAGCGGGGGTTGGTCCTGGCGTTGCTCGGTCCCAGTGGCAGCGGCAAAACCACGACACTGCGGTTGCTCGCTGGTTTCGAGCGACCTGATGAGGGTGCGATAGTCGTCGATGGTCGAGACGTCACCTCGGCAACTCCTGCGGCGCGGCGTTTCGGGATGGTCTTTCAGCACTACGCGCTCTTCCCCCACCTGAACGTCGAGCAGAACGTCGCATTTGGCCTGTCCGACATGACCCCAGCCGAGCGCCGCGTTCGCGTCGCCGCTGTGCTCGAGATGGTGGATCTGGCGGGATTCGAGCAGCGTGAGGTTACAGAGCTGTCAGGCGGCCAGCAGCAACGAGTTGCGGTGGCCAGGGCCTTGGCACCGGAGCCGCGCGTGCTGTTGTTGGACGAGCCTCTATCCAATCTCGATCCGGGCTTGAGGGAACGGACGCGGCGGGAACTGCGTGCAGCGCTGAGACAAGCTGGGGTGACCACGGTGTTCGTTACCCATGAGCAGGAGGAGGCCTTCGCACTGGGGGACCAGATAGCTGTCCTGCATGAAGGTGCCTTGGAACAAGTGGGAGTAGCGCAGGACCTATACGATCAACCGGCGACCCAGTTTGTAGCAACCTTTGTGGGACGGGCCAGTGTCCTCAAGGGCAGCATGGTGGAGCCGGGACTCGTCAGGGTAGCCGACGGTGTCGACTGGGTGGCGGACTCGATCGACCCGCCCGGAGCAGGCCAGGCCGTATCGGTTGTCGTACGTCCCGAAGCCTTCGAGTTCTCGTCCGGCACAGGCCTCAAAGGAACGGTCAGTGAATGTAGGTTTGTGGGGGCACGCGCCTTCTTCCTGGTAGATACGGCGGTTGGGACTGCAGAGGTTGAAGCCCCTGCACGCGCCGCAGCGGTAGGTGATCGGGTATCCATAACTGCTGCCAGGGTCCGGGTTTACCCGGTAGACTCATGAGCCGGAGCCGATCTCGCGGCATACTCCTGACAGCCGTTCTAGTGTGGTTGGTGCTATATCCAATGGCACTGGTCTTTCTGGGCAGCATGCGTGGTGACGAGGGGTGGACCTACCAGTATCTGACCGCATTTGTCAGCGAGACTCAGGAGTGGTCCGCGCTCTGGAACTCGCTGTGGATTTCTGCCGCCAGCGTCATACTGGCTGGAATGGTCGGCATACCGTTGGCATTCGTGTTCGAGCGCTTTGACTTTCCCGGGAGACGGATCCTCGGAGCGTTGGTCGCTCTTCCGGCGGTCCTACCGCCGCTGGTGGGGGTCATTGCCTTCGAATTCCTCTACGGCAGCAGCGGTTTTGTGCCCCGCGCAATCGTCCAGCTGTTGGGTCTCGAGTCCTCTCCGTGGCAACTGCGGGGTTGGGCAGCGATCCTGCTGGTGCATGCCTACTCGATGTACGTGTACTTCTATCTCTTCACCAGGGCGGGATTGGCCAAGGTGGACAGCTCAATGATCGAAGCTGCCCACTCACTAGGCCACGGTACCGCGAGTACACTGTTCCGTGTGACCCTGCCGCTGTTGCGGCCGCAGATAGGTGCCGCAGCACTGCTAACGTTCATGACGGCGCTGGGATCGTTCAGCGCGCCGTACATCTTCGGTGGCGGCTTTCGGGTGATGACCACGCAGATCGTGATGAGCAAGCTGAATGGTGATCTCGCGATGGCCATGGTCGAGACCGCGGCTCTCGCAGCCGTTGCCTTGGTCACGCTCGTACTGCTCCGGCGCGTGATGGGGACCCGTTCGGTCGCTGCTATAGGGAAGGGGGCAGCTCCGGCAACGCGACAACTCGAGCAGCCGGTTGTCCGCTGGGGCGCTGCCGCCATAGGCTGGACGTTTGCTCTGCTGCTGCTGCTCCCGCACGCGACATTGTTCTTGGTGTCTTTCATCCCCGTCGGCACCTGGACGACGCAGCTCGTGCCACCGGAGTACACGCTGGGCAACTACCGCGCCTTGGTTGCCGAAGCGGAGCGGTTACGCCCGCTGGTCAACTCGCTCTGGATGGCGACGGTGGCCACCGCCGCCGCTCTCGCATTGTCACTGTGGGCCGGGAGACTCGTGGTGCAGCGCAAGGTGAGTTTGCGCAACACTGTAGAGACGCTGACCACGGTACCGTGGGCGGTGCCGGGGACGGTGTTGGCAATAGCGCTGGCTACGACATTCAGTGTGCGCGCTCCTTGGGTAGGTCGCTGGCTGTTGGTCGGAACCGTAGTCATCTTGCCACTCGCCTATATGGTTCGGAACATCCCGGTCGTTGCCGGTTCGGTACTAGCCGGTTTCCGGCAACTCGATCCGTCACTGGATGAAGCGGCTGCATCTTTGGGTGCGAGCCGTTGGAGCACAATTCGTCGCGTCACCGTGCCGCTGCTCCGTCCCGCCATACTCGCCGGGGCTGCGTTGGCGTTCGCCACCGCGTTGGGGGACTTCGTCACCTCCGTAGTGTTGTACACTTTCGAGACACGACCGATTTCGATAGAAATCCTCTCGGCACTCAGGGAATTCGACATCGGCGTGGCCGCCGCGTATGGCGTGGTATTGATGCTGATATCGGCTGTGGCCATGGCTGTGGGGACGCGGCGATGAGGCGAATCTCAGTGCTGATGGCAACGGCGTTCGTGGACATGTTGGGGTTCGCGATGGTCTTTCCGCTGCTCCCGTTCTACGCCCTGCGGCTCGCCGCCCCAGAATGGATGATCGGGTGGATGATCGCGATCTTCTCCATTGCTCAGCTCGCCTCGGCCCCGGTCTGGGGGCGTCTGTCCGATATGTATGGCCGTAGACCTGCGATAATAGCAGGGCTCGGGGCATCAGCCGTCGCTTTCGTTGTATTCGGTCTGGCGACTTCGATCTGGATGCTGTTCCTATCGCGGCTCATCCAGGGGTTTGGCGGAGGCACGACCGGAGTACTGCAGGCGTATGTGGGTGACGCAGTTGAACCAAAAGACCGTGCAAGGGCGCTGGGTTGGCTCACGGCGTCGACCAGCGCCGGCGTCATGATCGGTCCCGCTATCGGATCGCTCGCATTCAGCCTCGGTCCCGCCGCTCCGGGTCTGATCGCCGCGTCTTTCTGTCTCATCAACGTGGTGTTTGCTGGACGCTGGTTGCCGGAGTCGGTATGTCACGACGCCGACCCGCTGGCCGGCCGACAGGCTGACTTGCGCGCGGGTCCCGCTAAGTCAATCAAGCGGACAATCTGGGAGGTGATCAGAACTCCGAGACGCGATGTCTCGAGATTGATCTGGATATATGCACTGGGCATGCTCGGCTTCATGTCGACAACGGCAGTCCTGGCACTATATCTGGAGACCAGATTCGGGGTTACTGAGAAGACGATCGGCCTATTCTTCGTCTACGTTGGTGCCCTGGGTGTAATCATGCGGGCACTGTTGCTGGGCAGACTGGTGGACTGGTTGGGAGAGGTGAGAGTGATGCAATTCGGGGCGACGTCGCTGGCCTTCGGAATCTTGATGATCTCTCAGGCCAACTCCGCTTTTGTGCTCGGTGTCCTGATGAGCTTCATCCCTATCGGTACAGCCTGCCTGTTCCCTTCTGTTTCAGCGCTGGTAACGCACCGGGTTCCCAGAAGCGAGTTCGGGCAGACGTTGGGTGTGCAACAGACGTTCGGAGGAATGTCTCGAGTGATAGGTCCCATCTGGGCGACGGCTGCGTTTCAGGCACTCGGTGTGCAAGTACCGTTCTATCTGGACTAGTGCGTGGTTCTGCTGGTGCTGTTCTTGACACTGCGAATCGATCTCGGGCCGGCGGCCGATCCGGTAGAGGTGGTCTAACA
>JBDHKN010000025.1:0-48582 GCA_039586365.1 Gemmatimonadota bacterium
TACGGTTACCCTGATTCGATCGCGGCATACTTCAGCCAGGCGCCCGTGTTTCAAGTCGACACGAGCGATGGTGGCAACAGGAATCCTGACTGGTTGAGGGACGAGCTGAGGGAGAAGGAGATTCCCAGGGTGGTTCTCAGCTTTGCCAAGAAGGACGTCTTATTGAGTGGCATGTTGCAGGGTGAGAGTGAGATCGCTGGCACACCTGCCATAGTCGATGCTCCGGTCGGGAACGGTCACGTCGTGCTGTTTGCGATTCATCCCTTCTGGCGTATGGAGACATTCGGCAGTCACGCCTTTGTGTACAATACGATGCTCCACTGGAACGATCTGCGCGTAGGCTGGCCGAAGCGGTCGCAAGGTGAGGTGACGAGCGCCTCAGGCTACGAGGACGGTAGATGAGCGGATAGCTGCGCGCCAACAGCAGGATCACAAAACATATGGGGCCGTTGGCTGCTGACTGCAATCAATGGCCCCATCTCGTCCGCCCGCTCCAGTGCTGCTCCGGTGGTAGTCTTCCTATCTCGATGCCCCCGCCGCGCGCAGTTGAGTCAGTTCTGTTGGTTGCACCGATTTGAGATAAGCGTTGGGATCGTGGTGCAGGGCGCCCTTTGGCAACCAATCCCACATTGGGCCCAGGTCGTTCTTTATCTTTTCCACGAAGAACCGCGGCAATTCGGCCGTTTCTCGCTCAAAGTAACGGCGGAACGGCCAATCGCTGTCGAGTCTCCGCCGGACCTCGGTGTAATACTTGATCCTGCCGAAGCCCTCCGACGATATCGCCCGCACCAGGTTCATCCAGCGAGGGATCCTGGACTTGATCGCTCTATGTCTCCTGAAGATCGTGCGCCAGGAGAACGAGTACTTGCTCACGTCTATCACGCGATCGTAGAACTCCGACCAGGAATAGTGTCGGGGCTGCACGTTCATCGCGTGGTTGTTGTTCAGCAGGTGGAACGGGAACGGCAGAATACGATTGGCGCGCTGAAACTCGAGATTCAGTGGTGCCGCTTGGCCGAAACCAGACAGTAACGAATATGCGGGAAACGCACCGGGTGCCTGATCGAGGAACCGCTTTGTCAGTTCGAACGGCTCCGGTCCTCGATCGGTGTCAAGCCCAAGGACGAAGTTTACTTGTACGTACGGGATGTACCTAAGCACCATATTGATGTGTTCCGATACTTGCCGAACCTTGTCGATCCCAAAGATGCTCACTGATTTGGACTTGTTCCCCAACTCATACCAGGACTCCACTCCCGGGAGTAGGGCCTTGAAACCGTTACGCCGGAGAACCTCGAGCCGTTGCTCCGAGAGCAAGGACAGACTGCTCTCTGCTATGAAATCGATTCTGTCTGGGGGCACCGCCTCCTCGATCGCATCCATGAAGTCGTTGAAGCGGACCCCGAAGTTGGGATCGTGCCAGGCTACTCGCGGGCGTCGGAGTTTTGCCAGTAGAAATCGGAGATCCTCTCTGATTACCTCGTAGTCGAGGGGCTGGAACGGTACCTCCGAATCAATGCAGAAACTGCAACTATACGGGCACCCAGTGCTGCCCAACATCGGGACAATCTTGATGAGAGGGGCCTTCTCCAGCGTAGGTTCCACGAACTTCCAGCGCTCACGGACTCCCGGCAAGTGAGTTGGATGAGCCTTGGCGGAGAGGTAGACGCCGTTCGGAACGTTTTGGGCGGGATCTACCAGGATATCTTGGATGAGGTTCCTGTCGGTGAATCCCAGAACGTAGTCGAAGTACTGCTGTGCATCTTGCGGATAGCACCGGGCGTGCGGTCCTCCCAGAACCGTGACTGCCCCTTTTGCTCGAAACCGGTTACTCAGGGCATAGGCAAGCTGGGCTGCCTGGGTGAACGCTCCGATGAACACTACATCAACTCTGTCTGGTAGCTCGGCGGCCAGATCCTCGAGACCGGTGTAGCAGACGAGAGTGACTTCGTGCCCCTCTTGCTCGCACCATGTAGCGATGACCTGAGGCATGATGCTCGCGAGGTTGGCGTGCATTACACGGGCGTAAAGGGCTCGGGTTGGTGCTTTTGTGACGAGGTCGATGACACCGATGCGTAGCTTTGGCAAATGAGTCTCCGGCCGGGCGAGAGAAGTTACAGAAGATCTACCACGGACCCCAATCGCGCAAGTGTGTGCATGTCTACCGTCGCTGTCCCCGACCGGTAGATTAACCGGACCCCAATATCGCAAGGACCATGACGTACAAGCCCATCGAAGACTACGGTATCATCGGAAACATGCACACTACAGCACTGGTGGGCGTGGACGGCTCGATCGACTGGTACTGCCATCCTCATTTCGATTCTCCCAGTGTGTTTGGGGCGATCCTGGATCACGACAAGGGTGGTCACTTTCGAATCGGCCCAGTGCGACCCGACGCAACCCAAAGACAGTTCTATTGGCCTGACACCAATGTCTTGGTGACGCGCTTTCTCACGGTGGACGGTGTGGGACAGGTAGTTGACTACATGCCAGTCGGTGTGGGGGCGGATGAATCCGGGCACCACTGGCTGATAAGAAAGGTGCAGGTGGTTCGGGGTACCATGAGATTCCGCGCGGAGTGCCGCCCCGCGTTCGACTACGCTCGTCAGGAACATGAGACTGTTCTCTCCGAGGAGGGAGCATGTTTTCACGGGCCTGAGTTGAGTTTGAGTCTGGTGTCGCGACTGCCGCTGCAGGTTGCCGGTAACGCAGCGGTGGCTGAGTTCACAGTGGAGGAGGGTCAGACCGCCATCCTCGCGCTCAGGGAGATCGAGGGGCGCGGTGCGCGTGGGGTGATCCTTTCAGAAGCGGAAGAGTTCGATTTGTTCGAGAGAACGGTGCGGTACTGGCGCCATTGGCTCTCCAACTGCACCTACCAGGGTCGCTGGCGTGAGGCGGTGCAGCGGTCCGCATTGGCGCTCAAACTCCTCACCTTCGAACCCACCGGTGCCATCGTAGCGGCACCGACTTGCAGTCTGCCCGAGCAAGTGGGCGGGGAGAGGAACTGGGACTATCGCTACGCGTGGATTCGGGATGCTGCCTTCACTCTCTATGGATTCTTCCGAATCGGGTTCACCGATGAAGCCGCTAACTTCATGCGGTTCCTTAAGCGGATCACTCAAGACCGGGATCCAGACCACCTGCTCCGCGTCATGTACAGCGTCGACGGTCACAGCAAGCTACACGAGGAGACCCTCAGTCATCTGGAGGGTTACCGGGGGTCGCAGCCGGTGCGGATCGGAAATGGGGCCCACGACCAATTGCAGCTCGATATCTACGGTGAGTTGATGGACTCGGTCTATCTGGACAACAAATACCGCACGCCAATCGCCTACGATCTATGGATCAAGCTGCGGGAAATGGTCGACTGGGTCTGCGACAACTGGAAGCGTAAGGACGAGGGGATTTGGGAAGTGCGGGGTGGACGACAGCACTTCGTGTACTCCAAACTCATGTGTTGGGTTGCGGTCGATCGGGGACTCCGGCTGGCCATGAAGCGGTCCTTCCCCTGCAATCGTGACAAGTGGTACGCCACGCGCGACGAGATCTTTGAGGAGATAATCTCTCGCGGTTGGAGCGAGAATCGTGAGGCGTTTGTGCAGTACTTTGGGAGCGACGCGCTCGATGCGTCAAACCTCATGATGCCCCTGGTCTTCTATCTTTCGCCGAGCGACCCTCGGGTGCTCAAGACCATCGACGCCATCTGCGATCCGCCGTCCCGCGGAGGGTTGTTGTCGAACAGTCTGGTCTACCGGTACAACGCCAGTGCCGGTGTGGACGGCCTGTCGGGTGACGAGGGTACGTTCAACATGTGCACGTTCTGGCTAGTTGAAGCCATCACCAGGGCTGGTGGGGTTGAGCCCAAACGACTCGACCAGGCGCGGCTCATGTTTGAAGAAATGCTGGGCTACGCCAACCATGTTGGGCTGTATGCAGAGGAGACTGGCAGTAGTGGGGAGGCCTTGGGCAATTTCCCGCAGGCATTTACACACCTATCGTTGATCAGTGCTGCGTTCAACCTCGATCGGGCGCTCGGAGGGGGCGACTAGGCCAAGTCTTCATTCACCGGCTGCTCTCTCCTGCAGCTGCACTGTCAACGAGCCAAAGCAGACTGCCTCTGGTGGGATTGACGAGTGCTGCTGGCAGGAGCCCGGTTTCCTGTCCTCCTATGGTGGCTCTCACTCTGGCCAGCGCCGGCGCCTTAGACCGACCTTGCACCATGAAGATCACATTCCCGGCTGCATTGATTGACTTTAGGGTGAGGGTAACCCGCTGGTGCGGTGGCAGCGGGCTCTCGGTAGGCACCACGTATCGCTCACCACCAGTCAGGTAGGGTGTGTCGGGGAAAAGTGAAGCCGTGTGTCCGTCTGCTCCCATACCGAGCAGAATGAGATCGAACTTCGGCCCGCTGCCTTGGAAGAACGCCGCAATCTGCTCCGTGTAAAGCGTGGCAGCCTCTTCAGGAGGCAACTCGCCGCGCATACGGTGAACCGAATTCGGAGCGACCGGCACTCGGGAAATCAGTGTTTCACGAACCATGCTGTAGTTGCTAGCGGGATCATCGGGTGGGACACAACGTTCATCGCTCCAGAACAGGCTCACGCGCGACCAGTCAATTAGTGAACGGTAGCTGTCGCTGGCCAACAGAGAGTACAGCTCACGCGGTGTGTTCCCACCGGCCAATACAACGCTACAATCGTTGCGCTCGGCGACGATCTTCCTGACGCTCCTGACCACCTCGCCCGCAGCCGCCCGGGCTATGGCACCTTCGTCAACTACCCGCCAGGTGGGTGCTGTCATGGAAATCGGCGATGTTCAGAGCATTGAGCCACGTGTGACCGTGGCTGGCTAGAAGGTCTTCAGCCGGTTGCGGTCCCCAGCTGCCGGACTGGTACGTGTGCACGTCGACCTGTCCGTCAATCAACGGGGCGTAGAGTTCCCATGAAGCTTCGGTCTCGAGATTGTGAACGAAGAGGGTTTGATCTCCCGTCAGTACGTCTAGCAGGAGCGTTTGGTAGGCGTCAGGAATCGGCTCGAAGGCCTCTTTGTAAAGAAAGTGCAGCGGAATCGACTCCAATTCAAATGGTTCGCCGGGGATCTTGACGTCAACACAGAGATGGAATCCTTCATCCGGTTGCAGTGTCAGGACCAGTACATTGGAGCGAGTCTCACGGACACCGACAGATTCGAACAAGCACACCGGCGGTCGGCGGAAGGAAACGGCAATCTGAGTGAGCCTTTGAGCCATCCGCTTGCCGCTCCGGATGTAGAAAGGGACCCCCTGCCAACGCCACGTGTCGATTTCGAGTTTCACGGCGGCGAACGTCTCCGTGCGGGTGCCTGGGGGCACGCCGGTTTCCTCGCGGTACCCCGGTACCGGTTGATCGCCGATCTTTCCTGCAACATACTGACCGAATACGACGTCCTCGGGACGGATGGGCGCCACCGCTTGAAGTAGCTTGACCTTTTCGTATCTCACCGCCTCGGCACTGAACTCCCGCGGAACCTCCATCGCCACAAGCGACAATAGCTGTGTCGCGTGGTTCTGAACCATGTCCCGTAGGGCACCCGCCTGGTCGTAGTAGCCGGTGCGTTCTTCCACGCCGAGGCTCTCGGCCACGGTGATTTGAACGTTGGCGATCCGGTCACGATTCCATAGAGATTCGAAGATCGAGTTGGCAAAGCGAAATACCAGGAGATTCTGAACCGTCTCTTTCCCGAGGTAGTGATCGATACGGTAGATCTGAGACTCGTCGAAGAAGCGGTGCGCCAGACCATTCAACTCGCGAGCACTGGCGAGATCGTGTCCGAAGGGCTTCTCGATCACCAGTCGGGTCCAGCCGTCGCTGCTATGCAGTGCCGCCGTGCCCAGGCCGGTGATGGTTGGTGGGAATGCTGCGGGTGGTAACGCGAGGTAGAAGGTACGGTTGCCCGCCAAAGACCTTAGGTTGTCGATTTCATCGATCCGACTGGCGAGTCGTCTGTAATCGTCAACTTTGCCGTCACCGAGACGCTGGTAGTACAAGCAACTGTCGCACCACTGGCCGACATCCTTCTCGCTCAAGCCTCCATCTATGAGTGCTTGTCGCGCCCAGGCCCTGAAAGACTCGTCGTCGTACTCGCCGCGTCGGGAAACTCCGAGCAAGGCGTGGCGTTCACCCAGCAGGCCACGCTTTTGGAGCTGGCCGAGTGCTGGCAGCAGCTTGCGTTGCATCAGGTCTCCGGTCCCACCGAACACGACGAACAGGTGTGGGTCCACCTGCGACAACGACACTAGTCCCCCCGCTTCACGGCGTGGCCGCCGAACTGGTTTCTCATGGCGGCGAGCAGCCGATCGGCGTAAGACTCGTCGTCCCGTGAACGCAGCCGCTGAATCAGCGACAGGGCAGCCACGGGAGCCGGGACGTTCAGATCTATCGACTCGATGACCGTCCAGCGTCCTTCACCGGAGTCTTGCACGTAGGGAACGATGTCCTGCAGAGATTCAGGGTCCGCAAGCACTCTTGTCGTGAGGTCGAGCAGCCACGAACGCACCACGCTCCCGAACCGCCAGATCTCGGCAACTTGGTGGAGATCAAGCCCAAACTCGGTCTTGTGTTTGAGGATCGAAAAGCCTTCGGCATATGCTTGCATCATGCCATATTCGATCCCGTTGTGGATCATCTTCACGAAATGCCCCGCGCCGGTAGGTCCTACCCGCCCCCACCCGATCTTGGGACCGGGAGCCAACACCTTGAAGATCGGTGCCAAGTGTTCCACCGTTTCTTCGGGGCCACCGATCATGAGCGAATACCCCTCGGCGAGTCCCCACACGCCCCCGCTGGTGCCTACATCCATCAGATGGATTTTCCGTTCACCAAGTAGGGCTGCGCGACGAAGTGTGTCCCTGTAGTAGGAGTTGCCACCATCGAGAACCATGTCGCCCGCTGCCAGTTCTGGGAGCAGGCTTTCGATGGTCCGGTCCACCGGCTCGCCGGCAGGTACCATGAGCCATATGGCACGTGGCGGGCTCAGTCGACCGACCAGGGCTTTTACCGAGTCAGCGCCAATGGCCCCTTTGTTGACCATCCGATCGATTGCGTCGCGGTTGCTGTCATACACGACTAGTCGGTGGCTGCCCAGCAACAGGCGCTCGGTCATGTTAGCGCCCATCCGTCCCAAACCGATCATTCCGAGTTCCATCCGCTTCACTTTCATCCAAGAGCCTCCAGAAGCCGTGTTAGTCCAGCCGCAGCGTCCTCGCCCAGGTCCACTCGCAGGATGCGGCGTCCGCGCTGTTGCAGTGCTTGGTAGTCCCCCAGAGCCTGGGCTCCTATCAACATTCCAAACGTGTAATCTGTTTCCGGGACCGGGACGTCGTGGGCTGGGCGATCGACCAACTGGAGGAAGAGACCGGTGTTCGGTCCACCTTTGTGGAGTTGACCGGTCGAGTGAAGAAACCGTGGTCCATACCCGAGTGTGGTGGCCACTCCCAGCCGCTGTCCCAACACCTTCCGGACCTCCTGGAGGCGCACAGTGGTTTCTTCGTTGGGAGCAAGGTATGCCTGAAGTGCCAAGTAGTCACCCGGCTCTGCCTGGGCCCATTTTTCCAGTTCCTCCCCAAGCTGCCTCGGGTCCGCGGTACTGACTGCGTGTTGCCCGCGAGGCTCTGCGGCGTCCGCTGCACCCTCCATTGCGCGCCGGGCGAGGTCCTTCGCAAGCTGGACATCGGGCTGATCGAAGGGGCGGATACCGAGTACTGCGCCGGCAACGGCGACGGCCATCTCCCAGCGGTACATCTCTTGTCCGAGGTCGAATGAGTCCCGCAGATGTATCCGGACGACTGGATGCCCAGCCTGTTCGACGTCCGAGGCGAATCGTTCCACGTCGTCTGAGGCACCCTCAATGGTCAATGCGACGAACAAACGATCCTGACTGAACTGGTGACGTGAAAGCCGAGGCTCGGACGCGACCGGCAGGATTCCTCTGCCACCCTTACCCGTACTCTCGGCGAGCAGCTGTTCAATCCAGTCCGGGAATGATGCGAGCTGCGGAGTAGCGAGGAATGTCACTTTGTCGATGCCCGAGAGTGCGAGGCCACCAAGTGCCGCGCCGAGTTCGAGGCCAGGGTTCGCGGCTGTCAAATCTGACGAAGCCGACGCTGCCGCGATGGTTCTCGCCCGCTCCAGCAATTGCCTAATATCTATGCCAATCAGCGCCGCCGGTACCAGACCGAACACCGAGAGGGCTGAGTAGCGCCCGCCAACATCAGGTGGAGCAGGGCAGACATTTCGGAAGCCCCGCTCCGTTGCCAGTTGCTCCAGTGGAGTCCCGGGGTCGGTTATGGCAATGAAGTGATCACCAGGTTTCTCGTCGACTCGCGCCACTCGGTCCCAGAAGGTGCGAAACAGAGACATGGTCTCGAGCGTTGTTCCCGATTTGCTCGATACCACGAACAGCGCTGTTGCGGGATCGATCTCCATTGTGGCTGCTGCCACAGCCGCCGGGTGCGTACTGTCTAAAACCAGCAGTTCGGGATACCCTGCTGCGCTGCCGAACGTCCGTGCAAATACTTCAGGAGCGAGACTGGAACCACCCATCCCGAGGAGGGTTACGTGGCGATAGCCACGCTGCTTGATCTCGTGCGCGATAGCTACGATACCGTCAACCTGTCCGTACATCACCTCGGGGAGGACCAACCAACCCAGTCGATCGGTCAATTCGGACACCTGCTCGGCGGACCAAACAGTCCGGTCCTTTTGCCATATCCTCTCGCATACGCGGCCGTCTCTCAATCCCTGGAGAACCTCGTCCACTTTTTGGTGGTGGGGTCCCAAGCCGAGACGCATGCGAGAATATCCCTCAATTGATGACATGCCGTATTGTGTGGCCATGTTGACAGTATCTCCGGTTCTTCATGCTACTGGTGGTGTCGCAGGTGGAGTCACCAGCGGTTACCCTTCAGCCCCTCACCAGAACAAGTAGATCTGACGGACGACCGACTGCAAGTGGACGGAGCAAACCGAAGGGCCGCCACCATCAAGGCGTCACCTCAGAAACCGGACTACCTGGAACCGGCGTATCCACCTCAATAGATTCTTTCCGCAACCGGGACCAATCTACACTCGCAAGTCCCGATCGAACTGGTGAATCGGAGAACCTCCATGCCCAAAAAAGCAGTCCAGACCGCACTCAACGCTCAGATCCAGATGGAGCTCGAGTCTGCCTACGTCTACCTGGCAATGGCAGCTTTCCTAGAGGAGCAAAATCTCCCGGGATTCGGCCATTGGATGCGGATGCAATTCCAGGAGGAAATGGCCCATGCGATGAAGATCTTCGATTACGTGCTCGACAGCGGCGGCCACGTCGAGCTCAAGGCAATCGGACAGCCGCCTGCCACCTTCAAGGGTCCCCTCGCGGTAATGAAGCAGGCGTTGAAGCATGAGCAGAAGGTCACTGCCTCCATCACCAAGCTCTACGAGCTTGCGTTGAAGGAAAAGGACTATCCGGCCCAGGTGCTGCTACAGTGGTTCATTGCCGAGCAATTGGAGGAAGAGAAGACGGTGGGTGACATTATCGCCCAACTGGACAGGGTTGGCGACAGTGGTGCCGGGTTGGAGATGATTGACCGTCAGCTCGCAGCGCGGACCGCGGAAGAGCAGGAGTAGAGCTGGTACCATACCTGGCGCCGCCGGTCGGCGCCAGGCTCATCCCGCGGTAGTGATGTAGTCAGTGAGGTGCTCGATCGTGGTTTCGTGATCTTTGGCCTGATAGGCCAATATGTCACCACTCGTCACGATACCCACGATGCCATTCTCGTCAATCACCGGAACATGGCGGATTCTCTTGGCGGTCATTATTGCACTACAATCCTCGAGGGAGATGTGCGGCCTGCAGCTCACTACGGGTGCTGTCATCACCTCTCGTAATGTTGTGGTCGCCGGGTCACGTTGTTCGGCGACAACTCGACGCATGACATCTCGTTCGGTGAAGATACCGATCATCTCCTCCCCATCGGTAACGATGACCCCACCGATCCCTTGATTGTTCATGAGGTTCGCGGCATTGAGGACGGAATCGGACGCGACCATGGATACAACGGTCGTGCCCTTGCGGCCCAAGACGGTCGCAACGGTAGCCATGGTGTACTCCTTAACTTGAGGGCGAACCACCATACTACCTTGGGACTGCTTAAAACGCCAGCAAATATGGAGCCTAGTTAAGTATTAGAGCAGTTGCGCAACGGCGCTAGCTGCTCGATCCACTTCCTCCATCGTGTTGTAGACATGAGGGGACAGCCGCACCCCGGCGAAGTCACCTCCCATGGCAGCCCCGGCGACGGTGTGCTCCGAATAGAGCTTCTCAAAGGCTGCCCGCGGATCGGCGTCGGCTCGGGTGAACACAACCACGCCGGCGCTGAGATCCGGATCCGCAGGTGTGTGGAATCTGATGTCCGGCACCAAGTTGCGAAGCGCTTGCTTGAGGCCCGAAGCTAGCGCGCGTACCCGCTCTTCCACCCGGTCAGGACCGATCGTGTTGTGAAATCCGACGGCTGTTCCCATTGCAGCCACCGCTGCGTCGTCACGCTGACCCAGATTCTCGAACTTGCTGGCGCCGCGCTCCAACGCACCCTCCCATCCGACACCGACATCGCTGGGCCATAGATCGGCGATTCGATCCCGGCGGACGTACAGCAAGCCCACCTCCTTGGGTCCCATCAGCCACTTGTGTGAGCTGCCTGTGTAGAAGTCGCATCCCATATGGTGGAGATCTACTATGATGGCCCCGAAGGTCTGAGCGCCGTCCACCAATGTCAGGATGTCACGCTCCCGAGCCAACGAGCACAGTTGCTGGGCCGGCAGCCTGACGCCAGAGACGTTTGACACGTGGCTGAACGCCAGCACACGGGTATTGCGGCTCAGTACTTCGCGGAACGGTCGAATGAGATCTTCAGCGGTGCTCGGAGCTGCCGGCGTTGCAACCCGGTGCACTACGTAGCCGTAGCGCTGGGCTCTCACATCCCAAGCCACATTGTTGGTGGGGTGATTCTGGTCCCAGATGACCACTTCATCTCCCGGACCCAGTGTCAGCCCGTTTATCACCGCATTGTTGCCCTCGCTTGTGTTCCGAGTGAGGGCGATCTCATCCGAATCGGCCGCCAAGAATCTGGCCAACAGATCCCTTGCTGTCTCTCGCAGCTCAGCAAACTTGCCGCGGTTCTGGAACGAGGCGTCACTATCCACATCCCCGGTCAATGCAGTCACCGCGTTGATTACCGGATACGGTGAAGGGCACAGGTTCGCAGCGTTCATCATGACCAGATTGTGTCGGAGCGGGAACTGCTCCTTCACCAGCTGCCAATAGTGTTCGTCCAGCGCACCTTGGGGAGGCGTGAGGATATGGGATGGCCTGCTGGGGATCGATCGGATCACGGTTGCTGGAGGGACCAGCGCGGTGGCCGCGACGCCACCTGCCAACCCTTTGAGAAACGTCCGGCGATTCTGGGAATCCATAGTTCACTCCCGTAGTGTTACGACAAAAGATGACCGGAATGTGTTAAGATACGGGAGCGGCTGTGGTGGCGACAGCGGGAGGCCCGTGGCTGGGGGGGCGGGGTCAAGGATTGGGTGGGTTGGTTGCTAACCGCTTATCCTTTGGTGTCTTGGAAAGCGCCGTGAAGCTTTCTTCACATATACTCTCCCGTCCCCTCCTCGGCCCAAAGGTAGTTATTATTCAATGTTTTGTTTTGGCCAGCCGCTTTTTCGGTGTGCCTGGACATGGCGGTCGGTGAACCCGATGCGGTTGGGCCGCCTGCTTGGCAGTGGGATCGCGGCAACAACGGTGACTGCAGGACTGGATGGGCGGCTGAGTGTGGATTGGTCAAGAAGCATCGCAACCAGGGCTTGATACGCCTTAAGGGCAAACAATGACGACGACAAAACCTGCTCCAGCTGAGGAAGCACTGTCCGATAACAGAGCGAAGCGGAAGAAGCGGAAGGTCAAGACCGTTCGGGTGCCAGAGCACACCGTTGAGGTCGTTTCCGACTCTGGCGAAGGAGCTCAGAAGTGCGGTCAGATTTTCGGCCAGGTATCTGCGATGATGGGTAATGGGACCTGGACCGTCGAGATCATTCCTGCAGAGATCCAGCCACCGCCGAGGACTCCACCCTCCGCGAGCGGCAACAGGATTAGGCTCGGCACGAAGTTGGTGTCCAACTGGGGAGATGGAGCCGACCTAGTGGTCGCCTTCAACGAACAGGTGTTGCTGCACCGGCACAGACTGGAGGGACTCAAGGAGGGCTGCACGATTCTCATCGACAGCCAGTGGGAGAGTCATGAGGACGAGGACATCCGGAAACAATACGCCGAAGCAGTGGAGGAGATGTCCAGCCACAACTACCGTTACATCCCGTTCCCGTTGGAGGAGCAGTCAGCCACCATCGTCGAGAACCCCAAAAAGGGCAAGAATATGTTTGCCCTCGGTGTGCTTTCCTGGATCTACTCACGCGATCTCGACAGAATTCGGGATCTCATCGCCCGGTCGTTCAAGAAGAAGGCGAAGGAGATCACTGAGGCAAACGTGGCGCTGCTCGAAGCGGGTTACAAGTGGGCGGATGAGAACCTCGACTTCAAGGTCGAGGTTCCGACGGAACAGTCCACTGTGCCTCGGGTGGTGATGAACGGCAATCAGGCGATCGGGTTCGGTGCCATTGCGGCTGGGATGGAGCTCTGCTCGATGTATCCGATAACTCCTGCAACGTCAGCCTCACATCACCTGAGTGAGATCTTCCAGAAGTTCGGGGGAATCGTACATCAAGCCGAAGATGAGATTGCTGCCATCGGATTAGCGGTGGGTGCCTCGTTTGCCGGCAAGGTCGCGTTTACGATCACTTCGGGTCCTGGTTTGGCGCTGAAGACTGAGTTCATCGGGCTCGCCGTGATGACCGAAGTGCCCTTAGTCATAGTCGACGTCCAGCGGGGCGGTCCCAGCACCGGCCTTCCAACCAAGATTGAGCAAGCCGACCTGCTGGCATCGATCTACGGGCAACCGGGGGACGCACCCCACGTGGTCATGGCCCCTGCCACCATGGAAGAGTGTTTCCTTTGCATGACGACGGCGCGCCGCATTGCCGAGGCGTTCCGGGTACCGGTGATGGTCCTGACGGACGCAAATCTTGCGACCGGCGTTCAACCGTTCCCTCGGCCGGATCTCAAAGCGGAGTGGCAAGCGGCCCCGCCCGATCTGAGCGCTGTACCCGATGGCACTCGGGCCTACGAGTGGGATCCGCAGCTGGGTACTTCGCAGCGGCTCATCCCCGGCATGCCCGGAGGAATGCACATCGCTACCGGTTTGTCTCATGACGAGAACAGCAAGATCGGATACAGCCCGGACGTACATGAGCGTGGCTGTCAGATGCGCGCCCGCAAGATGGCAGTGTTCCAGCAGACCCTGAAACAACCCGAGGTGCACGGTGCTGAATCGGGTGATCTGTTGGTGGTTGGCTGGGGCAGTACGTGGGGAGCCATCGAGGAGGCAGTGGATCGGGCCCGTGCAGAAGGCCTCTCCGTATCTTCGCTCCAACTGCGCATCCTCGCACCGATGGAACCTGGCCTCAAAGAGATCTTCAGCCGGTTCAAGAAGGTGATGACCGTAGAGATCAACTACAGTGACGATCCGTCCGATCCGTTCATCACAGACGAGAACCGGCGCCGAGGACAATTGTGTTGGCTGCTCCGTGCTCAGACCCTGGTGGACGTGGACTGTTGGACACGGGTGCCGGGTGAGCCGCTCAAGCCGGGTCAGATCCATCAAGCTATTCGTAGCCACATGCCGACTGGAGACAAAGCATGATTGACACTTCTTGCTCGCTGCTCGGTTGTAGCGTCGATGAGGACGAGCGTTATCTATCGATGGCCGACTATGAGGGCGCTGTCGCTCGGTGGTGCTCTGGCTGTGGAGACCACGCGGTGCTCACTGCTGTGCAGCGACTGCTCGAGGCTGAGCAATTGGCTCCGGAGAGGACCGTGTTTGTATCGGGGATTGGTTGCTCGAGCCGGTTTCCTCACTACTTGAAGACGTATGGATTCCACGGACTGCACGGCCGTGCCTTGCCGGTTGCGACCGGGGTCAAGCTGCGTCGACCTGATCTCCATGTTTTCGCTGTGATGGGTGATGGTGACTGTACTTCTATCGGAGCGGCTCACTGGATCCACACGATCAGGTACAACCCCAATATGGTCGCGTTGATGCTGGACAATGGGGTATACGGGCTCACCAAGAACCAAACCTCGCCCACTAGCCCGCGAGGCTTCCCGAGCAACACGCAACCGTTCGGCGCTGCACTGATGCCGTTGAACCCGATATCAACCAC
This sequence comes from Gemmatimonadota bacterium, assembly GCA_039586365.1. Taxonomy (GTDB): domain Bacteria; phylum Gemmatimonadota; class Gemmatimonadetes; order Gemmatimonadales; family GWC2-71-9. The sequence goes on from JBDHKN010000025.1 coordinate 14,355, forward strand.
GCTCGGTGTGACCAACGCCTCGTACGTCGCGCAGACCGGCGATTGGGTTCCCGATCACCTTTACGAGACCATCGCAAAGGGATTCCGGCACAAGGGCTTCTCCTTCATACGTGTCCTGCAGCGGTGCCCGCAGTATACGACGGCTGTGTTTGAGGAAGCCGTGCGAAATCCTGATATGATCGAGTTGATGGTGCATCCGGATGGGATCAACGTGCCGGAGTTGGAGCAGGTTTACAAGAACCACGTATACCACGATCCAGCTGATCTCGATAGGGGCCGCAGCCTCGCGGAGCCCGACGGGAAGATCCGGCTGGGTCTGTTCTACCAAAACGAGAGCCTGCCTCGGTACGAGGAAGTGCGGCAGCTACCATCTCGTACTGCCGAGGAGAAAATCGAGCTTCTGAATGCGGAGTTAGACCGCTATGCCGTCTGACGAACGGATCGATCAAGCACTGAAGGCGCTTTCGGGCCAGATGCAGGCCTTCCGTTCTGCGTTGGCCAATACCATAGACCAGATTCGCCGCTTCCAAGCAGAGCACGGCGCGGCGGCGGAGAGTAAGGCCGATAGGGTAGCCACAGAACTGGGGCCGTTTGCCGTGGGCAGGATCGATTTCGAGCGGTTTTCGGAGCTGTTCACCGACACGCTCAAACTCGATCGCCCAACTCTCGAGACCATCGATAAGGCACACAAGACTCTCACCGAGCTAGCTGCCAGAGGCGAGAAGCTCTTTCTGACTACTGTCGAGAGCGGCGGCAGCGTTAGGGATTCGGTGGCAAGGGCCCTCGAAGAGGTGGGCCGTGCATACGGTGCCGCACGGGTCTTCGAGCTGTCGAAGTTCGGACGCTTCCCTGACAACGAACACGCACGTTCTCTCGGATCCTTCCCGTTTCACCGGTGGAGCAGTGGTGAGCGTCGCATGGCTCCCCCGCTTGTGGTAGCGGTCGATGGGACGGACCTCAGGGCGGCTGGGCTGGCGGACTTCATGGATGGGGCTCAAAAAATCGTCTTGGTTGTCAGCGGGGAAACGACCCCGGTTCCGCTGGTCAGGTTGATCATGCCGGGGACTTTCGTAGCGCAGATCGCCAGCAGCACCGACCTGGACCGTCTGGCAAATTGGGACGGCCCCGGTATCGTCGCGATCGTGCCGGATACCGCAGCCTGTTTTGTCCACGACCCGGGACGGGGCACTGCAGCGTGGGAGCGGCTCAAGATCACTCATATGCCCGAAGATCGGCGGCGCAAGCCAGTGGGTGGGGTGAGTGTGAAACAGCAGTCGGAAGAGTTGTTGCAGCTCAAGACCCTGGGTGCGGCTCGGGGTGCGGTTGAGGAACCAGCAGTAGCAGTTGCCGCAGGATCGACTGATCCTGTTGACAAGCTGGCAGCGTGGTTGCTCACACAGGCCGACCTCACGGACATCGAGTAGCGGTCTCAATATGGATGTGTCGACGATCGTAGTATCGGTGGCGATCCTCGGTGGGGTCGGGCTCGTGTTCGGCGCTTTTATCTCTCTCGCAAACATGAAGCTCAAGGTATGGGAGGACCCGCGGATCGACGCCGTTGTTGAGTTGCTCCCAGGGACGAACTGCGGGGCTTGCGGCCAGGCGGGTTGCCGAGCCTTTGCCGAAGCCCTGGTCTCCGCCAAAGTAACGCCGGCTACGTGCACTGTAATGGGTCCTGATGACGTAGCAGATGTGGCTGAGTATCTGGGAGTTGACGCTGGTGAAGCCAACAGACGGGTGGCAAGGCTACTCTGTGCCGGCGGGTCCGATGTGGCGGTGCGGCAGGCCGAATATCGTGGTTTGCAGACCTGTAAGGCCGCTGTAGCGGTTTCGGGGGGTGGTAAGGGATGTAGGTGGGGGTGCCTCGGGTTGGACGACTGTGAAGTTGCATGTGACTTCGACGCCATCGTCATGAACGAAGTCGGCCTTCCAATCGTGATCCCGAGCAATTGCACTGCCTGTGGTGACTGCGTTGAGGCTTGCCCTCTGGATCTGTTCACTATAATGCCGCTCGAATACAAGCTCATCGTGCAGTGTAAGAACTTGTTGGAGGGGGATGAAGCGGAGGACGTTTGTAAGGTGGCGTGCACTGCGTGTGGTAGATGCGCTGCGGACGCAGCACCTGGATTGATCGAAATGGTAAACGGACTTGCGGTGATAGACTACAGTATGAACGCATTAGCCAGCCCTGACGCCATTGCGCGGTGTCCTACCGACGCGATTGTCTGGGTTGAGGGACCACAGTTCGCAGACAGGCCTGAGCTGGCAAGGAGCGCTACGGTATGAAACCCAAGAAGACAGACAACACACCTGCGGCCCCCAAGTACCCGGGTATTCGGACCGCAGTGGATGGCTCTCAAGCCGTCGTCGACATGGAGACTGCTGCGAGCGAAGCTGCTGGCGCCTACCCGATCACACCGTCCACTCAGATGGGTGAAGGCTGGGCGGCTGCAGTAGCAGCGGGTAAACGGAACGTGAACGGGCGCAAGCTCATCTTCTTCGAACCGGAAGGAGAGCACGCGGCCGCCGCTGTGACAGCCGGCATGTCGATGACGGGCCTCAGGTCTGCCAACTTTTCGAGCGGGCAGGGGATCGCATACATGCACGAATCCCTGTACCCAGCGGTCGGCAAGCGACTCACCTATGTCCTGAACATCGCCGCCCGTGCGATGACGAAGCACGCATTGAATGTGCACGCCGGGCACGACGATTATCACGCGGTGGACGACACGGGTTTCTTCCAGCTGTTCGCCAAGAACCCACAGGAGATAGCTGACCTCAACCTGATCGCGCACCGGATTGCCGAGTTGTCCCTGAATCCTGGCATCTGCGCACAAGACGGCTTCTTGACCAGCCACGTGATCGAGACCGTTGACATACCCGAGCGGGAGTTGGTGAAGGAGTACTTGGGCGATCCATCCGACATCATCGATTCACCTACGCCGGCTCAAAAGCTCGTCTTTGGCGAGAAACGCCGCCGCATTCCCGAGATGTTCGATCTGGACTACCCGGCCATGATAGGCGTGGTCCAGAACCAGGACTCGTACAATCAGGGTGTTGCCGCCCAACGTCCGTTCTACTTCGACCACATCCAGCAACTCGCCGACAAGGCGCTCGAGGAATATGCGCAGCTGACCGGTCGTCGCTACCGCAGGGTGAACGGCTATCGGATGGATGATGCCGAGTACGTGATAGTCGGTCAGGGGTCAGTGGTATCCAACGCGGAAGTCGTGTGCGATTACCTGCGAGAGGTTCGTGGGATCAAGGTCGGAGTTCTGAACGTCACCATGTTCCGGCCGTTTCCAGCTGATCAGATCACCGCCACCCTGCGCGGGAGAAAGGGTGTGACCGTACTAGAGCGGACTGACCAGCCGTTGGCGGTCGACCTGCCGTTGCTCAAGGAGATCCGGGCTGCGATGGGCAAAGCTCTCGAGAACCATCGGGCCAAGGACCGAGTCCCATTCGCCGGAGTCACTGCCTGCGGTCCTGATGAGATCCCGGAGTTCTATTCCGGATGCTTCGGCCTCGGCAGTCGTGACATCCAGCCAGGTCAGCTCGTCTCTGCCGTTGAGAACATGTTGGATACAGGCAAAAAGCAGCGCCTGTTCTATCTGGGCATAGACTTCGTGAGGGCTGGTACGCAGCTGCCGAAGCTCCAGATCTGGCAAGAACAGCTACTGGAGAGCTATCCCCACCTCGCCGATCTCGCGCTTCCGTCGAAGGCTGATCTGAACTTGGCTCCAAAGGGCGCCATCGCAATCAGGATTCACTCAGTTGGTGGTTGGGGAGCGATCACGACGGGGAAGAACGTCGCGATGACTGCAGCCGACCTTATGGGCTTGTATATCCAGGCGAACCCGAAATATGGATCCGAAAAGAAGGGACAACCGACGACGTTCTACGCGACCTTGGCAGAGGAACGGATCCGACTCAACGCAGAGTTGAAACACGTGAACGTCGTGTTGTCGCCAGACCCCAACGTGTTCCGACATTCGAACCCGCTCGCCGGCATGGAACAGGATGGCGTATTCGTGATCCAGAGCGACCTGCCGGAAACGGAGTTCTGGAACGGTCTCCCAACTACGGCACAGCGGTACATCAGGAAGCACAACATCAAGGTCTACCTGCTTGACGGTTTCAAGATCGCGATGGAGGAGGCTTCGGATCCTTCGCTGCGATACCGTATGCAGGGTGCGGCTTTCATGGGAGCGTTCTTTCACGTCGCGCCACTGATGGACCGGTACGAAGTCACCGAAGAGAAGCTGTTCGAAGGAATCCGTGGACAGCTCAACAAGAAGTTCGGACACCTCGGACAGCGTGTAGTCGAGGACAACGTGCGTGTGATCCGGCGCGGATTCGACGAGATCAGGGAGGTCGATCCATCGGTGTTCCCCGACCAGGACCAGGATGCTGGCAAACTGCCTCAGATGCCGGACGAGCTGGACGGTACGGGCTGGCGTGACGGCATTGGCAACCCCGGCCGGTTCTGGGAGCAGGTTTGTCACGTCTACAAGAGTGGAGATGACGGCATCGCCGATCCGTTTGCAGCCATCAGCGCAATACCGGCAGCGACGAGCACGATCCGTGACATGACCGACGTGCGGTTCGAGGTGCCGGAGTTCATCCCGGAGAACTGCACGGGCTGCGGTCAATGTTGGGTACAGTGTCCCGACACGGCAATACCGGGGTTGGTGACTGAGATCGACCAGGTCATCTACTCGGCTATCAATTCTGTATCGAATGGGAAGACCTATGATCGGTTGCGCCAGGTAGTCCCGCATATCGCAAGGGAGTCACGGCGCATCATGAAGGGCGTCGCGGTGAAGAACTTCGCCGACGTGATGTCGACTGCCTATCAGACTGTGAGTGGCAAGCTCAACTTGGATCCGGAACGCCGCTCGGAACTCGATGCGGAGTTCGCTCCGGTCTATTCCGCGCTTGCCGAGTTCCCGCTGGCCAAGACCGCACCGTTCTTCGATCTGCCAGAGGACCAGGAGAAGGGGACCGGAGGCCTACTGTCGATCACGGTGAATCCCGAGACCTGCAAGGGCTGCAATATCTGTGTTGATGTTTGCCCGGACAATGCGCTCATCACTGTCAAGCAGGATGAGCAGGCGGTTGACAAACTGCGTCGCAACTGGAAGCTCTGGAAGCAGCTGCCGGAGACGGATGACCGCTACATCAACGTGTCTAATATCGACGAAGGCATCGGCGTCCTGTCTTCGCTGCTGTTGAAGAAACACAACTACAGGTCAATGCTCGGTGGAGACGGCTCGTGCATGGGCTGTGGCGAGAAGACTGTGATCCATCTGGTGCTCTCCGCGGTCAACGCCCTGATGATCCCGCGGGTGATGAAGTACGTCGACAAACTCGACGATTTGGTCGCTCAGCTCGACGCAAAAGCACGTGCGATTGTGGCGTCCGACGCTGACCTCGACTCGGTGACCAAGAGCGACGGTGATGTTGCCATCCAGCTGGAGCAGTCCAAGCAGGAGCAGGTGGAGTTGATCAACTCGATCCTGCATGACCTCAAGGATCTGAGATGGCGCTACACCGAGGGGCCGAGTGGCAAGGGTCGCTCAACGCTCGGCATGACGAACGCTACCGGTTGTTCGTCCGTTTGGGGCAGTACCTATCCATACAACCCCTATCCGTTCCCGTGGACCAACCATCTGTTCCAGGATGCCCCATCGATCGCGATCGGCATCTTCGAGGGCCACATGCGCAAGATGGGGGATGGCTTCAAGGCTGTACGCCGAGCGGAGCTGTTACTCAAGGGCGAATATGACGCCGAAGTGCATGAGCCCTTCCTTGGCAACTTCGACTGGCGACAGTTCAACGACGAGGAGTTTGGCATGTGCCCGCCCATCTTCGCCGTTGGTGGTGACGGGGCCATGCTGGACATCGGTTTCCAAAACCTCTCCCGTCTGCTGGCGTCAGGCAAGCCTCTCAGGGTGATCGTGCTCGACACGCAGGTGTACTCCAACACTGGCGGTCAAGCGTGCACCAGTGGGTTTCTGGGGCAGATATCCGATATGGCGGCGTATGGCAAAGGCCAACACGGTAAGGAGGAGATGCGTAAGGAGTTGGCGCTGATAGCGATGGCGCACGGCAGGGTCTTTGTTCTGCAGGGTAGCCAGGCAGCCGCGTCGCATCTGATCGAAGGCGTGTTGAGGGGTTTGCAGTCACGTACACCCGCGGTGTTCGCTCTGCACTGTCCCTGTCCGCCTGAGCACGGCTTGGGCGACGACCAGGCGACACGCGCATCGAAGCTGGCCATGGAGAGTCGTGCCTACCCAATCCTGACCTACGACCCCAGCGCCGGGGAGTACATCTGCGATCAACTGAGCCTGGACGGCAACCCGGAAGTCGAAGATACGTGGCCCACTTACGAGTTGACCTACGTGGACGGCGAGGGGAATGAGCAGCGCATGGAGCTGCCTATAACGATCGCCGACTGGGCTGCCACGGAGACTCGGTTCATCAAGCACTTCAAGAGGCTGAAGGGTGACGCGGATGAGGATGCCTTGGTGCCATTCCACCAGTTCATGGAACTCTCGGGCGAGGACAGAGAGGGTAAGACGCCCTTCATCTATCAGATCGACGACGACAAGAAGCTGACGCGTCTACTCGTATCACACGAGATGGTCCTGCTCGCCGAAGATCGCTTGGAGGTTTGGTCCAAGCTAAAGCAGATGGCCGGCCTCGAGATTCCACCCACTGTCCGGGACACGGTCGAATCCGAGCTAGAAGAAGAGTTCAACAAGAAGACTGAGGCAATCCAAATCGAGTACTCGGCGAAGCTCGCCGAGTTGAAGGCCCGCTATCCTGCGATTGTGGCTCGGAAGTTGGCACAAGGATTGGTGCGGGCTGGCAACGGTCAGCAGACAGTTGCCGAGCTACTCGACAAGGTTCAAAGCATGCGCGGGTTAGCGCCGATCTCGGCGGACGTGACTGGAGTCGAAGGTGATTTTGCTGTCACCGGAGGGGGGGCGCCGGCAGCTGTTGCGGAGGCCCCTGCTGCGGTCGCTGCACCCGCGGTGGTTGCCGAGGAGGAAGAAGAAGGCCTCGCTATGGAGCCGTACATCGAGTCCGCTCGATGCACGACCTGTGACGAATGCACCAAGCTCAACAAGAAGATGTTTGCGTACAACGACAAGAAGCAGGCATACATCAAAGATGCCAAGGCCGGAACTTTCAAGCAGTTGGTGCAAGCGGCTGAGAAGTGTCCGGTTCGGATAATTCATCCGGGAACACCGCTCAATCCGAAGGAGAAAGAACTGGAGAAGTGGTTGAAGCGGGCTGAGCCCTTCAACTGATCTGTGCGTCGGATGCTACATAAACTGACGTTTCGGCACGGGGTCCACCCGCCCGAATTCAAGGAGTTGACTGCGGCGGTGGCGGTACGGCGCATGCCGTTCCCTGACGAGGTCATCCTGCCGCTCAGCCAGCACACGGGCAAACCGGCGAGGTTGCTGGTCGAGCCCGGTGATCGAGTAGAGCGTGGTGACAAGATCGCGGAATCGGACGGTTTCATTTCTGCGCCGGTGCACGCCTCTGCAACCGGAATAGTCGAGGAGATCGGTCTGTGGCCGCATCCGCTGGGTTCCTACTCGACGGCCGTACGCATCAAGGTAGAACCCTACTCGGCGCAGGCACCGCGGCCTCGCATGGTCCCGGAGTGGGAGGGACTGTCGCCTGAGGAAGTACGTCAGGCAGTACAGAATGCTGGTGTGGTGGGGCTTGGTGGTGCGGCGTTCCCAACGCACGTGAAACTCACCCCGCCCAAAGACAAGAAGATCGATACAATCATCATTAACGGGTGCGAGTGCGAGCCGTACCTGACAACCGATCATCGCACCATGGTCGAGTATCCCGAGCGCGTACACCAGGGGATCAGGATCATGATGCAGTGCCTGAGTGTGGATCGAACGATGATTGGAATCGAGAGGAACAAGCCGGACGCCATTGAGGCCATTCAGGCTACTCTGCCCACGGATCTAGATGTTACGGTACATCCGCTCACGGTGAAGTATCCGCAGGGTGCCGAGAAGATGTTGATAGAGGCTCTAGTCGGAAGGGAAGTGCCGTCCGGCAAACTGCCGCTCGATGCCGGCGTCATTGTGCAGAATGTGGCGTCGGTAGCCACTATTGCCGAGGTGTTCGAGACCGGCATGCCGCTCATCGAGCGTATCGTCACGGTGACCGGGCGCGGCATCAAACGTCCGTCCAACCTGATCGTACCGGTTGGCACGAAGCTGCGCGATCTACTGGATGCCTGCGGCGGTCTCAAAGAAGATGCGTTCGAGATCGTCTTCGGTGGTCCCATGATGGGGGCAGCTCAGGCCGACCTGGACACACCGATTCTCAAAGGGACCACCGGTGTGGTGGTGTTGGCAGAATCTGAAGTCAAAGCGAAGGAGTCGCACCCGTGCATCCGTTGCGGACACTGCCTGGATGCGTGTCCTGTATTCCTTAATCCGCAGCTGCTGGGAAGCCTGGCTAAGGCGGAACGCTGGGAAGAAATGGAAGCCAACCACTTGATGGACTGCATGCTCTGTGGTTGTTGCTCATATACTTGTCCCTCCAACATTCCTCTGAGTCAGCTCTTCCAACTCGCAAAGGCGGCACTAAGAAGACGTAAAGCAGCGTGACAAAACCCGCATTCCTACTCACGGCTTCCCCACACTTGGGGGCCGGTGATTCAACGCCAACCATCATGTGGTCAGTGGTGGCGAGCTTGGTGCCGGTGGTCGGGGCTTCGGTCTACTACTTCGGGCCCAGTGCAGTGTTGGTGATCGGGGCAGCAACTCTGGGAGCAGTGCTCGCGGAACGCATCTTCGGACCCAAAGGTGCCCTGAGAGACGGGTCGGCGACCATAACCGGGTTATTGCTTGGGCTGACTTTGCCACCGGGACTCCCGGTGTGGATGGCCTTCATCGGCGGCGCGTTCGGAATCGGATTCGGAAAGCTCATCTTTGGCGGCCTGGGCCAAAACATCTTCAATCCCGCGTTACTCGGTCGGGCGTTCCTCCAAGCTGCATTCCCGGTGGCGATGACGACGTGGCCAGCACTTGGGGGAAACTGGTGGAGCCTGCGAGGGGACAACTTGGCTCTGCCGCTCATGAGCCCGCAGGTCCCTGACGGACTGACAGGTGCCACTCCGCTGGGCCTAATGAAGTTCGAACAGGTGACCACTGAGTACGCCGATCTGATGATCGGCTCGATTGGTGGATCGTTGGGAGAGACATCCGGCGTAATAATCTTGCTCGCCGGCGCCTATCTTGCGTTGCGGAATCATCTCAACTGGCGGATCCCGGCAAGCATCCTGATGACGGTGGCAGTTGTGGCTGGGTTGATCCATCTGCTGAGTCCCGAACGGTACCCGACCGCCATGTTCATGCTGTTCTCAGGCGGCCTCATCCTGGGAGCCGTGTATATGGCCACTGACATGGTGACCTCTCCCGTCACCAATCGCGGCTGCTGGGTCTTCGGTGTTGGAGTTGGGGCCGTCGTGGTGGTGATTCGTCTCTGGGGTGGCCTCCCAGAGGGCGTGATGTACGCGATCCTTCTCATGAATGCGATGGTTCCCTTCATCAATCGCGCAACACAGCCCCGTGTTTTCGGCACGGGCCTGAGAGAGGTTAGCACGTGAGCGGCGAAGACCAGACGATCGGTTCCGAACCTGCTGTGCCGTCCGCTCAGCAAGAGGTCCCACCGTGGCGCCTAGTCTCCACGTTGGGTACGGCCGGTGCATTAGCGGGATTCTTGATAGTGTTTGTGTTCGTTGCCACCGAACCGACTATCAAGGCGCACAAAGCGATGGTGCTACGTCAAGCGATCCAGGAGGTGCTCAAAGGACCCGCCAGTTTCGACACGCTTTTCGTATACGACGGAGCACTGACTGCAGAGCTTCCCGCCGGTCAAGATCCCGAGAGCATGGATCAGATCTACGTAGGGTACGGCGATGACGGTAGCCAGGTCGGATTCGCTATGGTTGCGGCAGAACCGGGGTTCCAAGATATCGTGCAGCTCATATTCGGGTACGAAGCGGGGTCGCAACGTGTCATCGGAATGAAAGTACTTGAGAGCCTAGAGACACCAGGCTTGGGTGACAAGATCGAGAAAGACCAGAGTTTTGTGAGAGAGTTCGACGGAGTGACGTCGCCGTTAGTTGGTGTGAAGCCTGGCCGGGCTACTGGAGACGAACACGAAATAGACATGATTACCGGAGCCACGATCTCGTCGCGTGCTGTGATCAAGATCATCAACAACGCAATCGAACGCTACAGCCCCCTCATTGCAGCACACAACGGTGGAGGAGTACAATGAGAGCAACGACTCCCCACCAGGATTTCACGCGCGGCATCTGGCGGGAGAATCCGGTATTGATTCAGATGCTGGGTCTATGCCCTGCCTTGGCTGTCACCAATACAGTCGCCAACAGCATTGCAATGGGGCTGGCTACGTTCTTCGTCCTGATGGGGTCGAGCTTGTTGGTCTCTTTGTCCAAGCGCTTCATCCCTAATGAAGTGCGAATCTCGACCTTCATCTTGATCATTGCCACATTCGTGACGGTTGCGGACATGAGTCTGGAAGCAATCGTGCCGGACATCCACAAGGCGCTCGGTGCGTTTATAGCACTGATTGTGGTGAATTGCATGATACTGGGTCGGCAAGAAGCGTTCGCATCAAAGCGCCCGGTGGGACGCTCACTGCTCGATGCATTGGGCACGGGCATAGGGTTCATCATTGCGATGCTGATGATGGGTACCGTGCGAGAAGTCCTCGGTAACGGAACCATTCTGGGGTTCAGTATCTTCGGATCAAACTACGAACCCTGGGTGATCTTCATTCTTCCCCCGGGCGGGTTCTTCACGATTGGCTTCATTCTGCTCGGACTCAACTACGTTCAGAGCCGCAGGAAACCGAAGCAGCTCGTGGCTGAGCTGCCTGGCGCCGGAACGGCGGGGAGGGCTGCATGACGGCAGAGCTACTCTGGATCCTGGTTTCCGCAATGGTGGTGAACAACTTCACCCTCTATTACTTCCTTGGCCTTTGCCCGTTCATGGGGGTCTCGGGGAAGGTCGAAACCGCAGTCCGCATGGGTGCCGCCAACATCTTCGTGTTGACCATCACTTCTATCTCAGTATGGATCCTCAACACCTACATCCTGGCTGCTGCGCCCTACCTCCGATTGATCTCGTTCATCGTTGTCATTGCGTCGACTGTGCAGATCGTGGAGATGGCGATCAAGAAGATCAGCCCCGCACTGTTCCGGGCGCTCGGCATCTATCTCCCTCTCATTACCACCAACTGCGCCATACTCGGGTACGCGCTGTTCAACACGAACAGAGGATACGGGTTCTTCGAAGGACTGGCATTTGCGTGGGGAGCCGGGCTGGGATTGACGCTCGCGCTGGTGTTGATGGCGTCGATTCGGGAAAGCACGGAGTTGATCGAAGTGCCTGATGTAGTGAAGGGGAACGCGTTGGTCTTCCTCATAGCAGGGTGCCTGTCACTTGCGTTCATGGGGTTCGCCGGGCTCCTGAGCTCCACATGACCGAGCTGCTCGGCATTATCGGCGTCGCCGCCCTATTCGCAGCGTTCGGCCTATTGCGCCCGAGAATCCGGGAAAGCCACGGCTGTGACGGCTGCCCGAGCCACGAGGATACCACGGCATGTGGTACCTGTCCGGGAGTCGGTGGACCATCCGGGCCGGGTCCCCTAGAGTCATGAGATGAACCGAGTAACCGCGCGACTACGGGTGCTGGCCAGGAAGTGAGGGTTGGGGAAGAACTGCAGGGCTTCGGCTTGCGCGTCTCGGCAAATTTCCTTTACTTGGACTATAGACCACCACTTGAGTATTCCCCGTGGAGCGCACAGTATGACCCAGCTCTGGCTCCGCGCCGATCCGCCGCCATTTGCGCTCAGCCGCTGCGATGTCTGACGTCCGTCCACCCGCGGTGGCAGGTCGATTTTATCCCGGGCATCCGGAAGAACTCCGTCGAATGGTCGAGGGGATGCTTGCCGACGCTGCGGGCGAACCCGGCCCAGCGGTAGCTGCGATAGTTCCACATGCGGGATTGATCTACTCCGGTGCCTGCGCTGCCCGAGTCTTCAAGCGGATTCATTTGCCAGCCGTTGTAGTCATCCTGGCTCCCAATCACACCGGCTATGGGGATAACGTCGGTGGAGCCGCGGCTTGGGATCGTGGTGCTTACGGTACCCCACTCGGAACCCAGGACGTGGCTGCCGAGTTCCTGTCCCGGTTGGAGGCGGAGTGTCCATTGGTAGCGCACGATGTTTCGGCTCATCTCTATGAGCACGCCGTGGAAGTGGAACTGCCTTTCATTACGTTGCTTGCACCAGATTCGGAAGTGGCACCGATTGTCTTAGCATGGGATGACTGGGGCAACTGTAAAGAACTGGCAGACGCCCTAGTCAGAGCCATATCCGCGTGGGAACAGGACGTTCTGGTGCTGGCATCATCTGATATGACCCACCACGAGCCAGCGGAAAGCGCAGCCTCCAAAGACCGAATGGCATTCGAAGCAGTGGAGCGCCTGGACGGGCGGGAGCTACTGGCTACGTGCCGCCGGGAAAGAGTATCGATGTGCGGCAGGGCCCCGGCAGCGGTGGTGTTGGAAACAGCTCGGCAACTCGGCGCCAAACGTGCCGAGCTGGTGGACTACCGTCACAGCGGCTGGGTCACGGGCGACGATTCGAGTGTGGTCGCATACGCGGGGGTGGTCATCAGCTGAGGACGGTGAGGAGTGGTGAATGACGGTGGAGAAGGGGAGATGGTGGATGCGAACCAAGTCATTCCCTCATCGTCCCCTGCTATCCCTCCTTTCCTTCACTCACCTGCATTTCCAACGATCCTTCCATACCGCTGTAGCTCCTCACCGTTATCACCGCCCGTCCGCTGTCCACGCCTCGCACCAATCCCTGAGCAGTGACTGTGGCCACGCGAGCACCGCGTGGTCTAAGGCTATCTCTTCACCGTCCAAGTCTGACCTTCTGTGAGCAATCTGCTCAGATCACTCGGCACAGTTCCGGCGCCGAGAGCCTCTGCCTGAGCATGGACGGCTTCGGCGTATGTCGGTGCCGGATTGCAGTATAGCACGCCGAGTGCGACCGGGAATTCGGGCGTATCGAGTGAAGCCAATAATGTTGCCAGATTGCGGTTCGTCTCGTCATGGACAAGGATGTCGTCAAGCGTGATCCCGTCTTCACCGACCGTGGCGACTTCGATCTCGAGACAGCCGGATTTCATGTGCAGACCGCGGTTCCCGTCCTGTCCGAACACGAGAGGCTTGCCGTGTTCCACATAGAGCTGCTTGTCTGCGGCCACATCTTTCGCGGTGAACCTGTCGAAGGTCCCGTCATTGAAGACGACGCAGTTTTGAAAGATCTCAACGAATGATGCGCCCCTGTGCGTGCGCGCTCGCTTGAGCGTTTCGACCAAGTGATGTTGCTCTCTGTCGACCGACCGCGCGACGAAGCGGGCACCAGCTCCCAGAGCGAACGCTGCCGGCGTGACGGGTATCTCCACGGACCCGTGAGGTGTCGAGGGAGATCGCGTGCCCTGCCTGGATGTTGGCGAGTACTGTCCCTTGGTCAAGCCGTAGATCTCGTTGTTGAACAGCACGATCTGGAGGTCCACATTGCGGCGCAGGGCGTGCAAGGTATGATTGCCGCCGATGCTGAGACTGTCTCCGTCTCCTGTCATGATCCACACATCCAATTGCGGGTTCGCCAACTTCACGCCAGTCGCAATCGGTGCGGCGCGCCCGTGGATCGTATGGAAGCCATAGGTGGACATGTAGTATGGGAATCGCGCGGCGCACCCGATGCCCGATACGAACACAGTGTCTTCTCTCCTGACTCCCAACTCTGCGAGGGCGCGCTGCACGCTCTTGAGGATAGCATAGTCACCACACCCCGGACACCACCGTACCTCTTGGTCGGAGGCAAAGTCCTTTGGCTGGATCCTTTCCGTAGTGGTTGCAGTCGTCATATCAACTCTCCAGAATGGACCGGATTCCTTGTCCCACTTCGCGAACCTTGAAGGGCTTACCCGATACCTTCGGTAGTGCGACCGCCGGTACCAAGTAGGTACTGCGCAACATGGTTGCCAACTGGCCGGTGTTCATCTCCGGAACCAGGACGTGGTCGAAGCCCAGCAAAAGATCACCGAGGTTACGCGGAAACGGGTTGAGGTACCGCAGGTGGAGATGGGATACCTGGTGTCCCTCATCGCGCGCCTCTTTGACTGCCTGCCGGATCGGCCCATAGGTGGAACCCCAACCGACAACAGCCAAGCTCCCGGTTTCACTGCCCAAGGTCACCCCCTGTTCCGGAATATCGTTGGCTATCCCGGCGACCTTCGCAGCGCGCACCTCAGTCATCTTCTGATGGTTTTCGGGATCGTACGAGATGTGACCGGTGTCATAATCCCGTTCCAGGCCTCCGATCCTGTGCTCGAGTCCCGGAGTGCCCGGCACGGCCCAAGGGCGCGCCAACCTTTCGGGATCTCTCAGGAATGGTTGGAAACCGTCTGGATCGGTGCGGAACTGGACGGGGAACTTGGGTAGCTCTTGCACATCTGGAATCCGCCAAGGTTCGGCCGCGTTAGACAGGTATCCGTCCGTCAGTATCATCACTGGTGTCATGTATTGGGTGGCCAGGCGTACAGCCTCAATGGCTACGTCGAAGCAGTCAGTCGACGTTGCAGCCGCGAGTACCGGCAATGGGGCGTCTCCGTTTCGGCCGTAGACAGCCTGGAATAGATCGGCTTGCTCCGTTTTGGTCGGCATGCCCGTGGATGGGCCTGCTCGCTGGGCATTCACAATGACGAGCGGTAGTTCGGTCGCTATCGCGAGGCCGATCGCTTCACCCTTCAGTGCGATCCCAGGGCCTGAACTCGACGTGACCCCCAGAGATCCTGCATAGGAAGCGCCGATTGCGGCGCATACGGCGGCAATTTCATCTTCCGCCTGGAAAGTGATGACCCCGTACTGCTTGAGTCCTGCCAGAGCGTGCAGTAGGGCAGATGCGGGGGTAATGGGATACGATCCCAGCATTAGATTCAGCCCCGCAGCACGTGCTCCTGCCACGAGACCCCACGCTAGTGTCTGGGTCCCGGTTGCAGTGCGGTGCAGCCCGGATTCGACATCAGCCTCCACGATGGAGTAACCCACCGCGTAGTTAGGCATTTCGGCCGTTTCACCGAAGGCGTGTCCAGCGTTCAGCGCCGCGATGTTGGCCTCAGCGATCTCGGGTCGGCTGGCGAACTTCTGCTTCAGCCAGTCGATGGTGACTTGCCGGTCCCTGTCGTACATCCAAAGGGTCAGGCCTAGTGTCCACATGTTGCGGCTGCGAAGAGCCTCCTTGGCGCTCAGCCCGAGGTCCTTCACGGCCTCCTGAGTCATCTTGCCAATGTCGAGGGGGATCACCTGGAACGGAGCTAGCGAGCCGTCCTCCAGCGGATTGGTCTCCAGGCCAGCCTTGGTGAGGTTGCGCTTGGTGAAGGCGCCGGCATCGACGATTATCGTACCGCCTACCCGAAGGTCGTCCACGTTCACTTTGAGCGCCGCTGGATTCATGGCGACCAGAACATCCAGATCGTCTCCAACCGTGTTGATGTCGGTGATGCCGAAGTGGATCTGGAATGCAGAGACTCCGAAGGTGGTTCCCGCCGGGGCCCTGATCTCAGCAGGATAGTCCGGAAACGTCGCCAGGTCGTTACCCACCATCGCCGTCTCTTGGGTGAACTGTGATCCGGTGAACTGCATGCCGTCGCCTGAGTCACCCGCAAAACGGATGACGACGGTGTCGCGAACCTCGCGAGGTAGCTTGCCATGCAACGGCGTTGCGCGGGCTCCTTTGTCGGAAGTCATCCTGTGTCGAGAGTCTCCTAGCCGTTAAATGAGTAACGCCCCATTCCTGCCGGGGCGGCCTGGAGAAGCTTCCCGTAAAATATCAGGTTGTACCGCTTGCGGGAGGAGAGGCAGGGAGCGGATTCCAACTGTGCGCCAGGACCGGTAGGACGGCAACCAATCCTTGCTCGTTCGGATAGTAATCACCTGCGGATGGGGCGAGGCAGGTACGAATTGGCTTGGCGACATACCGGTGCGCCACTCCACGTTGTTGCACGTCGGAGCGGCGGTTACGTTCTTCTGACGTGACTCTGCGGGGTCTGAATGACCAAAGGAATAGCATGACAATCAATGTAGACAGATCACGAACCTCCTTCACCGGCGCACTATTCGGCGCAATTCTGCTGCTGGGTATCCCAGCAGCCTCCCCTGGTCAACAGCCCGACTTCCCTAGTGGCGTTGCTGATTCTTCGGTTAACGCAGCTATTGAGCGGTTTGCGGCGACGCTAGCGCAGGATGTGGAACAGGATGGGGTGGGTGGGATCACAGCCGCGGTTTTCAGAGGTAGCGATCTCATATGGGCCGCAGGGTTTGGCCAGGCTGACGTGGAGCACGGTGAGAGCGCAACCGTTGAGACCATATACCGCACCGGATCCATCTCCAAGACGTTCACGGCCGTACTGTTAATGGTGCTGGTCGACAGTGGAGTGGTCCAACTCGATGACAGGGTCATTGAATACCTGCCGGAGTTTTCAGGACTGCAGGGGCCAGGCCACCAGATCAGGTCCATTACACTACGCCAGCTTGCAAGCCACACTGCCGGCCTAGTGCGAGAGCCGGAACTGGATAATGCCGCTGCCGGACCGATTGCTCATTGGAAAGTGAAGGTCTTGGCCTCAATTCCAACGACATCCCTCAGGACCGCGCCCGGTGAGCACTACTCCTATTCCAACATCGGATTCGGTATCCTGGGCTTGACTCTGTCCCGAGCCGCTGGAAGACCTTTCATGGATTTGGTCGATGAGTTGATTTTCCGGCCCCTCGGTATGGCAACCAGCACCTTCATCATCACCGCCGACCTGGAACCGCGGCTGGCCGTAGGATACGCCAATCGATCCGATGGGACTATTGATGCAGCCGGCCCGGCTCGAGAGCACGCCGGTCGAGGCTATAAGGTTCCAAATGGCGGAGTCTACTCGACAGTCGGAGACCTCGCACGATTCGGAGCGGGTTTGACTGGTGCTTCGACAGTCGGGTTGCTTTCGCAGCAGAGCAGGGAAGAGATGCAGCGGGTTCAGACGCCCGGGGGTTCCTCATCCCAATATGGACTTGGATTGTCCGTCCGCTCTGGCGACGATGGGCTGCTGTTGCTAGGCCACGGCGGCTCCGTGGCTGGCTACACTGCCCACATGCTGTTTGAGCCGGCGTCGAAACTGGGGGTGGTGCTGCTCTTCGGAATTACGGTCGCGGCGCGACCAACCTGAGCCAGGCGGCTACCGAGTTCCTAACCGAAGCGGTCACAGCGGGCGAACCCCGCAGGCGCTGATCCGCTCTGCTGCTTGAGTTTGCCGGAACTGTCTGGGTGATAGGGAACGCAGTCAGCCATCGGGTTTGCCGTCCGGCTCTGCCTGTTTCCACATGTGATGTTGATTGTCGTATAATCGCTGTAAGTAATTGCAATTGAAAGTATTAAGATGTTGACATGAACCATCACATGAAGCGTTGCGGCTTCTTGTTGGCACCCCATATTATCGTCGCAGGTACTACTTTAGGCCAATGGAGTGTTTGGTCACCAAGTCCCAGTAGGTTGGGTAACCCCCGCTCGAGTACTCATCCGCGAAACTGGACACCGTCTGCATTAGCTGAGTGCTGCGGTAGCCAGGCATGTACTGAGGATGTACTCTCCCGAAGCCCCGGTTGAAGTAGCTGCGTATGATGACACTGCGGTCGTCCCGCGGGAGGCGCAGCATATTCTCGCTGAAGCGGTCGAAGCTGCCCTGTCGCATCAGGTAGAACTCCACGTTCGACGTGTATAATGCGGACAGCTTGAGGCCTCTCTCGGTCAAGAAGCTTCCGACGGCAGCCAACGCGTGTTCCCCGCCGAGATCTCCCACGACTGGAACCACCAAGTCTGTGTCTTCTAGCGACTTCACATACTGGAAGCTGGTCTCGCTGGCCAGGTAACTGGTCAGCTGACCGGAGAGGTCCTGCTCCAGCAGTAGTTGCTCCAGGGTGGGGTAGTCCGGCAGAGGGGGCCTGTTGAAGCTGTGGAAGCGGAGGCCCAGGCCCGCCTCAACGTATGCCCGATGAAACCGGCGTATCGTAGCAGAGTCCCCCTCGCTGAGCGGTAGGCCGAAGCTGCTGACGCTGTTCCATATAGCGTCGCCGATAGCTGTATTACGCTCTGCGTCAGCTGGGGGGCCGTCCACGTGAGCCACCAGAGCATCGATTGGTTGATCGCCCCAAGCGGCTGGGTTGTCGGGCAGTGGGCGTCCCAGCCACAGGCTGAGGTACTCGATGCGGTTTTGCGAAAGTGCGAATAGGGCTTTGAACAGCAAGTGCTGTAGCAGATTGTCTCGCCTGATGTCGATGATGAACGCGATCGCTGGTCGGACCTGAGCGATATACGAGAAGTTCTGGTCTGGCCCGACTCCGATATAGGCACCACCGCGCACGCCTAGCCGTTCCAGCTCTCCCATTACGTGGAGATAGGAGCGTTCGTTTGAGATGAGATTGTCGGTATCGAAATAGCCGGCTGGCTCTGAAAGCCGCTCGATGAGTGCGGCAAAGCTCTTCGAGTCTTGCCGGCCCCGTGCGTCAACCGATTGCCTAGTGGCGGGGTCCTGTTCCCGAGCAGATTGACCGCTGCAGGCCCACACACCCACGGTGAGAAAGGCCGCTAGTGGATGGATGAATCTCCTAGGCATGACGTGGTCCCATCGATCCGTCCGAAGGTGGCCCGTGGCCAGTTACTTGGTTTGCACGTCTGCCTGCACCTCCACCCTTTACTGGCCGTTACCGCCCTTTACCGCCCTTCTTACTCGAGCGCCTGCGCGAAGTCCGCGACAATGTCATCCGTGTGCTCGATCCCGACGGATACACGGATGAGCCCGTCCGAGATCCCAACGCGTGCGCGCTCCTCCGGGCTGAGTCCCGAGTGGGAAGTAGTGGCGGGTCGGGTGAGCAGTGTCTCGACGCCACCTAAGCTGGGAGCAATGATAGGTAGCCGGGTCTTGCCCATGAATCGTTCGGCGGCGTCCACCGCACCTCGGACCTCGAAGCTCAACATCCCGCCGAATCCGTCGAACATCTCGCTTGCGACCGCATGCCCCGGATGACGGGGGAGTCCAGGGTAGTTGACCTGCCTGACTGCGGGATGGTCTTGCAGGAACGATGCGATGGCGTGAGCGCTTTTGTTCTGATAATCGACGCGGACGGCGAGGGTCTTCACCCCCCGGTGCAGCAGGAAGCAAGCGTGTGGGTCCAGGGTCCCGCCCAGGTGGTTGAGCCGGTGTGTGATCTCTCTGATCAAGTCAGCGCGCCCTATCACGGCGCCGGCCACCAGGTCAGAGTGCCCATTTAGGTACTTGGTGCAGCTGTGAAAGGAGAGGTCGAAGCTCCATTCGGCCGGCCGGAAATTGACAGGACTGGCGAAGGTGTTGTCGATCAGGGTGATGAGACCGTGTGCCTTGGCGAACTCGACCACAGCCGTGAGGTTCGGTACGTCCATCAGCGGATTCGCGATCGTCTCGACGTACATGAGCTTCGTGTTGGACCGCACCAAGGGCTCCCAGGAGCCCGGATCGCTGGCGTCAAAGAAATCGTAAGAGATCCCGAAGTCACCCAGATCCTTGGTTACGAGATCGTGAGTCCCACCGTAGAGGCAATTCTGAGCGAGTAGGTGGTCTCCCGCGGATAGAATCGTCAGCAGCGTCGTCGATATGGCTGCCATGCCACTGGACGTGACCAGCGCATCTTCGGCGTTCTCCAGTGCTGCGAGTTTTCGATGCAGCGCGATGTGGTTCGGAGTGTTGTTCAACCGGATGTATTTGATGTCGTGGTAACTCTTCTCACCCTTGTACTCGAACATGGCCGACTGGAAGATCGGCATGGCGACCGCGCCGGCGATGCGTGGATCGGGTTCTCCGGCATGAACCAGTTTGGTCCGGATGTTATTGGACTCGACAGTCATCAACGGGTTTCCTTGAGGCGAATGGGGTGGCATGCGGGATTCGAGAGACCGCAATCTAATCGATCTGGCGTGCCTCTGTGAGCGAGCCGTAATAGGCTGCCAGTACGACTATTGGCAGATTACCTTGAATCAGCGCGATCCCACATTGGTGGCAACCCAGGGAGCTCTCCATGACTTGGCGTGGTGTGATCGAGGAATACCGCAAACGGCTCCCGATCGAGCCCGAGCTGGAAGCGATCACACTACTGGAAGGCAACACACCTCTCGTTGAGGCGGGCAGACTCGCGACGAGAATAGAGTTCGACGGGCGACTCTACCTCAAGTGTGAAGGGCTCAATCCCACAGGCTCGTTCAAAGACCGGGGCATGACGGTGGCGATTTCGGCCGCCGCTCACACCGGCGTTGAGACCGTCATCTGTGCGTCCACCGGCAACACATCTGCTTCGGCAGCCGCGTACGCAGCCAGGGCAGGGATGAGGGCTTTCGTCGTAGTACCCGAAGGCAGGATCGCTCTGGGGAAGCTCAGCCAAGCGGTGGTACACGGCGCGACAGTGGTTTCGATTGCGGGGGGGTTCGATGAAGCGCTGCAGATCGTCGCTGAGATTGCCAACCAGTCTGACGTTGTGGTGGTGAATTCCATCAACCCGTATAGGCTGCAAGGACAGAAAACTGCTGCGTTTGAGATTTGTGACGTTCTAGGAGGGGCGCCGACCTATCATTTCCTCCCGGTGGGAAACGCAGGCAATATCACAGCCTACTGGATGGGTTATCGTGAGTATCGCGACACGGGAGTGACTAACTCTGCACCCCGCATGATGGGATTTCAGGCCGAGGGAGCCGCCCCCATAGTTTTGGGGCAGGTTGTGGGCAAGCCGACGACCGTAGCCAGCGCCATCCGAATAGGGAATCCGGCCAGTTGGCGGAGCGCGGAAGCTGCCAGAGACGAATCGGGCGGTGTTATCGGTTCCGTGACAGACCGTGAGATCCTCGATTCATATCGGTTGCTGGCGACAACTGTAGGGGCCTTTGCCGAACCTGCCTCTGCCGCATCGATTGCGGGGCTCAGGAGGCTGGTGATTGAAGGCCGCATCGAGCAGGGAGCGGTCGTTGTCTGTACGCTCACTGGCCACGGGCTGAAGGACCCGGCTACCGCCACCGATGAGTCACCTCCGGCCATCAAGACTCGCGCCGATGCAGACGAGGTGAGGAGGGTACTGGACATCTGAGCGATTGAGGAGTGTGATGAAACTCGCCGTGTGTGAAGCGTCCGCCGGTATGGTGCCAGGTGACGCAGGCTGGAAAAGATTGGTCGAGTGTGCCAAGAAACTCAAAGCTGACATTCTCCTGCTGAACGAGATGCCGTTTGGTCGATGGGTGTCGGCTGGACCTGAGCCAGACGTGGACCAGCTGGATGAATGCCACAAGCTGCATGACGCTGGGTTCGAGCATCTCGCCGAGTTGGGTGCGAGAGCTGTGTTGGGGACCAGACCCACGTTTGAGCGCCAAAGAAGCGTTAATATGGCGTTCATCTGGACGAGGGAGTCCGGGTTCAGGGCTGTTCACACGAAGCAATTCTTCCCCGACGAGGAGGGGTACTACGAGGCGCGCTGGTTTGAGCGCGGAGACTTGAGGTTCCAGCAGGCCGAGTTCCAAGGCCTGCAAGTGGGATTCCTCACTTGCACGGACGTGATGTTCCCCGAGTGGGCGAGATACTATGGTCGCCGCGGTGCTCACCTGATAGCCGTTCCCCGCGCGACTCCGCGCCCGTCTTTGGAACGGTGGAAGACCGTGATGGCAGCTTCGGCGATCATATCGGGCTGCTATGTCGCGAGTTCCAACCGCAACGGTGTGGACAGCCACGGTCAGGAGTTTGGTGGCAGGGGATGGATCTTCGGCCCCGCGGGCGATTTGATTGCTGAGACATCTGAGAAGCAACCAGTTGTCGCCGCAGAAATCGACTTGAGCCTGGTTGAGCAGGCCAAGGTCGGATATCCGAGTTATGTGAGAGAGCTGCCAGTGGCAGAAATCGTGGGTCTGTTGCAGTAACGGCAAGGACAGTAGGGAGAGGACGTGAAGTCCTTTCCCCATTGCCCTGCCGCCACCTCTTAGATACTCAATCCTGGCTCATAGAGCCCGGCTGGAGGCAATCAGTTGACGGTTGCCTCGTTGGCGGTTGCCAAGGAGATCCCATTGAACACGAGCTTGAAGGTGCCGTGCGGCTGAGCACGGAAGAGGACTTCAGGTCCGAACATGTACAGCATGCCGTCACCCACGTCAGCCTCGACGGCGGCTAGACCGTCCTTCACGTGCTCTTCGCCCCACGCCCAACCGCTCCTGAGTGGGGTCTCGGAATCGTACCAAGCCACTCTGCGCACACCCTGAGCCTCAGCCCCCGCTTCGAGCCGGAACACTGGGCTCCGACTGAAGGTCACGATGGCGCGGTCGTCCATACCATAGGCGATGGGTCTGGTGTTGTCGACTCGTGCCTCCAACAACGATCCCGGAATGAAGTAATCCTCGTTGCGGAGCGCCCGGTCATTCTCATCGACGAGGTGGTTGCCGATGGGCAGATCGAGATGCGTCGCGAGGTTGCCAGACGTGCCGATCGTTATGATGGTTCCGCCTTCCTCGAGGAACTGCTTCAGGTGAGGCACTGTCACGTCCGGTGTTACTCTCCCAACGCGGTCCTGATACTCCTCGGGAACATCGGCGGCTGCCTCTTCCCGTCCGTATCTGCCCTCCTCGCCACCGGGGCCCATCGCCGGGATCGCTCCAGTCGGGAAGATCAAGACGTCGAAATTCCTCTTCAGGTTGCCCGCATCGAGCCTTGGTGGGTAGATCACCTCGAACGGGAACTCGAACTGCTCCATTAGCCACCGAGTCCAGCCAGACGGCATCGATCCACCGTACTGATCCCACAACCCCACGCGTACCTGCCGCACCTGGAGCCCCTCGGTCCGGGGCATCGATGACACACCTTCGAAGCTGATGCCCAGGTCCGACGCCAGTTGCTGCAGTCTCCCCTGGGTGCCGCCACCGGACCGGATGTACATTGTGCCGGCGGGGTACTCCTTTCCGTTCGCCGCCACTGGCTGCGTCAGCCAGTATACCCTATCGCCACTCTTCAGAAGCCGGTTCATGGCGACGAACGCATCGTTGGGCTCATGGCTCAGCAGGAAGCCTCGCGCCCCTTGCGCGTTGGAAACCGCACCGGCCGGCACTTCAGCAAACCCTTCCACCTTCTCAAATGGTCCGGTGAAGCCGTCGAGTATTCTGTCGAACTCGACACCCATCTGGAACGCCAGGGTCCAGCCTGTGACGTCGTAGGGAGCGATCGGTGGACCACCCGGGTAGGCGAAGTCGTTGGGATGATCCTGCGGCTCGAACATGCTCATGACGTGCGGTCTGAATGCCTGTGCGCTCATCACGACAAACGAGCCCGCTGGGTAGGTCTTGCTGCCGACCCGGAACTCGGCGGTCGCCCGATGAACCGTCACCCCGCTCTTGATGAGCGTATTGACGAACTTCGCCGCAGTCGGAAAGTCCGCTTGGTCAGAGGGCAAGATGAAGCCTCGCGGGTCGCGCTCTGCCGAGTCGTGCAGTACTCGGTCGTACAGCTCAGATGGCACACCCCGCCTGCCACGCCCCGCATCTACCTCTCGGCCGGCCGCAGCGGCCTCGAGTGCCTCGATCCTCTTCGGGTGGATCGTCCAATGGTCTTGGCTGCCGCGCTCGATGGAGTTCCGACCCATCAAGTAGATGTTGTAGAGCAGGTTCTCGCGATTCCGGGAAGCGTAGTCCAGCACGGCACGGTTGGCGGTCACCGAGTAGTCGATGGACTGCCGGAAATGCCACTCCTGCGGTCTGATCGGATACGGCAAGTCGTTGTGGGCCAACTGGCGACCCGGAATCAACGGGATCTCCATCGGCGTCGGGTTCCCGATGATCTCCGTCAGTAACCCGACCATGTTGTGCCAATAGGGCGTCGTTCTCTGACCGCCATTCCACCACGTCGAGTAGCTCGCGCCGGACCTGCTCGTGGCGCCCGGCTTGTCTTCGGCGATGAATCGACGGTGCATGGCCGATCCGACACCGTCGATGGTCATGATGACGAGCGGATCGAGGTCGTAGTTGAACGGATCGCGGAACGGCGGGGCAAACAGCACGGTGCCGGCGGGGCCGGATTGGTGGTGGTTGTACATGATCTGTGGATACCACTCCCGATACAGAATCCGACTCATGCTCTGTGTTTCGGGCATGTTGTTCATGTACGCGTCGCGGTTGTTGTCGTGCCCCACGTACCAGTGATACAGCCGCGGGAGCCCTGACGTGGTCCGATCCTCAGGGTTGTCGTGCCGCATGTACCAGTTGGCGACCAGCTCCATTCCGTCCGGATTGGCCTCGACAGCCAAGATGATGACGTCATCCAGGAAGCGCATAGTCTCCGCGTCGTTGAGGCTGACGAGCTGGTAGACGGTCTCGACGATTTGATTTGCCCCTACGACTTCGGTGGCATGGAGGCCACCATCGAGCCATACGACCGCCTTGCCCTCTTGAGCGAGCTGCCGGGCTTCCTGCTCGCTCACTCCCTCCGCAAGCGCCAGTCGCCGCGCGATGTCTTTGTAGCGTGCGAGGTTTCGGTGGTTCTCAGGGGATGTGATGATGCACATTAGCTGGCTGCGTCCCTCGGCGGTCATGCCTATCTCTTCCACGACCATCCGGGGAGATTCATCGGCCAACTTGCGCCAGTACGACTCAGCTTGTGTGTAGGTGGCGAGATGATAGTCGTCGCCGATGTTGAAGCCGAAATGCTCCTTGGGAGTCGTCACCTGAGCTTGGACTCGGGCCGAGACTGCCGCCATCACGAACAGCGCGGCCAATCCGGTAAGCACCCGGAGTACTGTCAGCGCAGCCAGACGACGTGTGGAACGAAGACGGGTGAACCTGTCCATGCGAACACCACCTTGCGTTGTTAGAGTTGATGTATGCGGCGGGAGATCTCAAAATGCTGCCGCCCGTAGATTAGTGCTGCAGAGTAAGAAATGCCAGCGTACCCGGCCGCTGTCATCGGGCCGAGTGAGCTGCGTTCTGCTGGCGTGAGCCGCGGCCCTCACGGGTTTCTTGCAGGTATTCGCGGTACTGCGTTCGAAGGGATCTCGATCACCCTCTCGGCTTCAGCACTAACCGGTGTGCTACGTGTTCTTCCACGGCCTCGCGCGAGAATGCCAGCGGGAAATACTGGCCTTCAGCCCATAGTTCTAGCAGGTCTCCGTAGTGAGGGCTGCCAGGCTGCCCCGACTGCCCTGGTACGCTCGTGACTACCGAGTTGTCCCAGTTCGACAGATCGACGACCTCACGGAACGATGCGCCTGATTGACCTGTCACGTTGACGGTGGTTCGGTCTCCCCCACGCTCCACGGTTGGCAGGTCGAAAGCGGCGGTCACCGGGTGCCGGAACAGCGTCCGATGCATTGCGCCCCAGCGCCACTCTGACCAATCCGTCCCCTGCCACTGTTCTAGGCTGTCAACAGCTAGGGTCAGCGCCGCTTGAACCAGGGAATCACGGCTGTCCTGCGCTGTCCCGGAACCGATTGCCCTGGTGTCGAACGCCGCTTGCCACGCCTTGAACAGAGCGGCCTCAGGACTGTCACGTCCCAGCTCCGCGCTCCAATTGGCCAGCATCTGTCGCGCCCGCTCCACCTTCTCGCTCTCTCCCGTCCAGCCTTGGAAGCTGGTCACGGCCTCGGCCGCGCTTGGTGAGTGGACGTCGTGTTGTAGCCGTTCGAAGTCGGCGATCGTGAATCCACCACTGTCACTCAGTACGTCGTCGAGACGGTGGAAGCGAATCGGCGAAGACCAGTTGTAGCCCAACGGGGGCGTGTATCCGCTCGGCATGATGTTGTGGTTTGCCGTTGTGATATAGCCGCGGGCAGGATTGTACTCTCTGGGCAATTCGCTCATCGGGCGGAAGCCACGCCATTCGTAATTCCCCGTGCCGGGTGCCGGTAGTCGTCCCACCCAACCACAACAACGTATTGGCGTCAGACCCGCTGCCTGCCACCCGATATCTCCGTCCACATCCGCATAAACCATGTTCTCGGACGGTACCAGCCAATGATCCATCGCCGCGAGAAACTCGTCCCAGTTCTGGGCCTGGTCCAGACGCAGTGAGCCAAGGTATCCTGCCGTCCCTGGCTCGGCCAACACCGATTTGAATGCGTAGGCCAGGTTGTGGGCGGTGTCTTCGTAGACGATGGGACCGTTTCGGCTGAATTTGAGCTCCACGACGCGTGGTCCCTCTCCCTTGACCCAAATTGTGTCGATCTCGACTTCGAGTGCCTCCCAGCTGTTCCCCCTGCGCACCTGGTCTGGCACAGCCGGATTCAGTTCTTCGACGAAGATGTCCTGTTGATCTATGCCTACTATGGTCAATCCCCAGGCGATCCGCTCGTTGTGTCCGATCGCCACTCCGGGTAGGGCAGGTTCGCCCGATCCTATGACGTTCCAACCCGGCCCGTTGAGATGCACCAGGTATCTCAGCGACGGAAGCATGATGCTCCGATGCGGATCGTTGGCGAGAATGGGCATACCAGTAGCGGTCATTGCTCCCGACACCGCCCAGTTGTTGCTGCCGGCGAGCGACTGCGCCGTATCAGGGCGGCGGGTCAGGTCGGAATACTCGTCCAGGACCGGAATCCGGGGCAGGGCCGCATACCCCGCACTGAGAATCTCGTCGACTTCAGTGGGAATGGTCGCGACATCCAGTCCTCGTGGTACTCGAAGCCTGTGCCACGGGTCCGGTGCATCGCGTTGGTTTGCCGCATTGACTCCAATCTCTGCTACAGAGCGGGCGAGCCGGATCTCGTTCCGGGCGTTACGGGTCATTGGCAGACCGGCCATCCGAAGCAGGGGGACTTCAGGGCTCCACGGTGCGGCAGTCACGCCGGTCAACTTGAATTCGACGGGCGGATTATCGACGGTGTGCTCAATGAAGGCATTGATGCCCTTGGTGAACGCGGTGATGATAGTCCTGGCATCCGGATGATAACTCGCCCACTCTGCTTCCATGTCGCCCCGGTACCTCAGCAAACGGGCTAACCGGTCCCGCTCGAATGCCTGTGGTCCGGCAATCTCAGCGAGACGTCCCTCACCCACACGCCGCCAGAGCTCGAGCTGCCACAGCCGGTCCTGCGCCGCGACGAAACCCTGTGCGAAGAACAGATCCTCGACGGTATTGGCGTATATGTGGGCTATCCCCCATTCATCTCTGAGGATTTCGACCTCCTGCTCAAGGCCGGCGAGTCGGATCTCACCCTGTATCTGGGCTAGCGAAGTTCGCGCTAGCCGGTCGAGTCTGTTCGAAAGCGAACCACAAGATCCAGTGGTAAGGGCCACGGCTAGGATCAGAACGGTGCCCAGGGGCTTCTGTAGTTGGAATGCGCGGCTTGGAGTCATTGATTTGGCCTGACAGGATTGAGAGGAGAGATACGATCTTGCGTGCAGGGGGTCAAGGTGGGTAACAGCTCAGCTGTCGGCTATAGTTGATTGACTCCCAACAAACCGCCGCGTACGCTTAACCAACTGTTGAGTTGTGCGACTCCGATGACTCCCGTCCGGAGGTCCCTGTGCACAGAAGCACCCGGCCCAAGCGGTCTTTCGCTCCGACGGCGTGGCGGGTCGTCGTGGCTAGGAGGCAACCGTGAGAATCGGTTTGCGGGGCGCAGTGAACCGTAGGTTGAAGTGGGCTGGTGCCCTCTGGCTATCCGGATTAGCAACCATCGCCGCCTCCGCCGGTGTCAGCGCTCAGAAGATCAGCCAGACTGCCCGCGTGGACAGTGTCTTCGCCACATATGACAACACGCGCTCACCGGGGTGCGCCGTTGGCGTCTTCCGCAACGGCAACTTCGTTTTGAAGCGCGGCTACGGCATGGCGAATCTCGAACACGGGGTCCCACTGACAGCGAAGAGTGTCTTCCGGATCGGATCGACTTCGAAGCAGTTCACTGCGGCCGCCATTGTTCTGTTGGCTCAAGAGCATAAGCTGTCGCTCGATGACGACATTCGATTGTACTTGCCCCGGATGCCGTCATACCCGCAGTCCATTACGATTCGACACTTGCTGCATCACACCAGTGGAGTACGTGATTACTTGGGGTTGATGTGGTTAGCCGGGAGGCGCGACGACGATTTCTACACCGATGAAGACGTCGTCACGATGCTCGCGCGGCAACGGGAGCTGAATTTCCCGCCCGGTGACCAGTTTCTCTACAGCAACTCCGGATATTTCTTACTCTCACAGATTGTGAAGAGCGTGAGTGGCAAGACGCTGAGAGAATATGCCGACGAGAACATCTTCGAACCACTCGCCATGATCCACACGCATTTCCACGACGACCACACTCAGATTGTGCCGAATCGGGCGACCGGTTACGCACCGGCTGACAACGGTGGCTTTCAAATCAGTATGACGACATTGGGGATGATCGGCGACGGTGGCGTGTTCACATCAATTGAAGACTTGCGGTCTTGGGACCGGCTGTTCTACGATACCACTGCCGTCGCTCCACCCTTCCAGCGTTCCCAAGAGTTCTGGAGCACCATGCTCACCCCCGGTGTCCTGAACGACGGTGACACCCTGGACTATGCTCTAGGTCTGAGACACGGTAACTACCGTGGAGTCCGGACGATCAGCCACGGCGGAGCCTTCGTTGGCTTTCGCGCCGAGATGCTGTGGTTCCCGGATGAACGGATGACCATCGTTTGCCT
This sequence comes from Gemmatimonadota bacterium, assembly GCA_039586365.1. GTDB lineage: Bacteria > Gemmatimonadota > Gemmatimonadetes > Gemmatimonadales > GWC2-71-9. The sequence continues at coordinate 43,197 of JBDHKN010000025.1, forward strand.
CTGCAATCTCAGCGCGACGAATCCGAGTCAGCTCGCTCAACGCGTGGCCGACATATACCTGGAGGATCGACTGGCTCCACTGGCCGATTCTGGCGGCATGGTGAATGACAGGGCGCGAGATGCGGCGCCGATCCACATTGAGATGTCTGATCCGGAGGGCTACACCGGGACGTACTACAGCGAAGAACTGGATGTGGCCTATGTCGTCCGTCTGTCTGGCGACTCGCTCCTCCTCGAGGTGGGGAATGATCTCGACGGGGTGCTGCTGCAAGACGCGGAGGACGTCTTGCACCGGAACGGAATTCGGCTTCGCATGCAGCGTGACCAAAGAAGTCGCGTTGCGGGTTTCCTACTCGATGCGGGGCGGGTGAAGAACCTGAGGTTTGTTAGGCAATAGCTGGGCATCAAGTTCACCCACGGGTTCCTAAACGCGAAGGGCCCGTCGCTGCCCAGTTGATCCTTCGTGGGTGACACGAGGTGAACTCTTCAACAGCGGAGATGGAGATGTCAAAGCACCGATACCTGAGGGGCATCGCACTGTGTGCAATAGTATTGGCCGGTATCGGAACGCCGACGGTTCAGGCGCAAGAGGAACAAGCGGTTCCCGCTGACCGTTGGACTCCCGAACTCAGCATGAAGTACAAGACCGTCCAGCAAACGGCAATGTCTCCCGACGGCCAACTGATCGCGTACGTAGTCAGAGAGGCGCTGCTTGAAGGAGAGAAGTCAGAGTACTTGAGTCAGATCTGGGTCGTCTCGGCTGATGGTCAAACCAATGTGCAGTACACTCACGGCGAACACTCGGCCAGCAGTCCAGCCTTCTCACCGGATGGCGAGTATCTGTCGTTTACATCCTCTCGGTCGGGGGAGAACCAGGTTTGGCTGCTGCGAGTGCGCGGCGGGGAAGCAGTGCAGTTGACCGAAGCGGATCCGGGTGTCGCTAGCTACCGCTGGTCGCCGGATGGTTCGACCATAGCCTACACGATGCGAGATCCCGACACCGAAGAGGACCAGAAGAAGAAGGAGGAGAAGCTGGACGTAATCCTGGTAGACCAGAACTTCAAGTACAACCATCTCTATACGATAGCGGTCGCCAAGAACGATAGCGGCAGACACGAGACCCAACGACTCACCGCCGGCCATTTTCACGTTAGCTCTTTTGACTGGTCTCCCGATGGAACGACCATCGTTTTTGCCCATCAGCCCGATCCTCGGATAAACACCGGTGGAATTCACGTGGACATCGCCACGGTTCCAGCGGACAGTGGCGCAGTGACACACCTGGTGACATGGCCCGGTGCTGATCGCAATCCTGTCTACTCACCCGATGGCAGGTGGGTAGCTTTTATCTCCCATGGTGGGTCGCCGCAAAGAGTGGGCTTGGGGGACGTATACCTGATACTGGCTGGAGGCGGAGAACCTCGCAAGCTTGCCGATACGCCTGACAGAAGTGCAGCCATGCTTGGTTGGTCCGGAGACGGCAGCAGTGTACTGGTCAGTGAGGCAGGTAGAACCTCCCGGCAGGTCTTGGCGCTTCCCACAGACGGTGGAGAGGTGCGGCCGGTAGCGCTGGGCCGAGGGGTGATCACTAGTGTTTCGTTTGATCGGGCAGTTGAGCAGATGGCCTTCACGTATCAAGAGCCAGAGTTGCCGGTCGACGTGTACTTGTCGCCAGTCCGTCGCTTCAGCATGCGTAAGCTGACGGACCTCAACAGCGATGTTCCCCGACCGGCAATGGGGCAGACAGAATTGATCAGCTGGACATCGCGGGACGGTCTGGAGATCGAGGGGCTGCTAACCTACCCGGTGGATTATCGATCTGGACGGGCATATCCCCTCATTCTCAATGTGCACGGCGGCCCAGCAGGTGTGTTTTCACAGTCGTTCACGGGTGCTGCGGCAAGCTACATGCTGCAGTATTTTGCCCAAGACGGCTATGCGATACTGCGGCCGAACCCGCGCGGCAGTACAGGCTACGGTAAGGAATTTCGCTACGCAAACGTCAAGGATTGGGGTTACGGTGACTACGACGATCTCATGGCCGGGGTCGACAAAGTCATCGATATGGGTGTTGCCCATAGTGACAGTCTTGTCGTGATGGGGTGGAGCTACGGTGGCTACATGACTTCGTGGGTGGTCACCAGGACCGATCGGTTCAAGGCCGCCAGCATGGGTGCGGGACTCCCCAACTTGATCAGCATGGTGTCCACGACCGACATCCCGGACTACCTCGTGTCGCACTTTGGTGGTGAGTTCTGGGAGGACTACGAGACGTATGAAAAGCACTCGGCCATCTACCGAATCGCCAATGTGGCTACCCCCACACAGGTGATTCATGGAGCCAACGACCTGCGGGTGCCGTTCACCCAGGGGCAGGAGTTCTACGTCGCGCTCTCTCGTCTCGGTGTGCCAACCGAGATGGTTGTGTATCCGCGGACACCTCATGGGCCACGGGAACCGAAGTTTGTAATGGACGTCTCAAAACGCATAATGCGGTGGTTTGACGAACACTTGAGGAAGAGATCGAGGAACACCACAGACACCACCTAGCTAGGAAGACGAGCAGGCCGCTGATCGCGGCGCAGATCCCGATCCTGTCGTGTTCCGAGGTGAGCTGGTCGGCTCCTACGCAGTCAGGAAGGGCCTGCGGTGTCCGACCTCGGGGCACTCCTCGCGGTGGAGCCGCCCTGGAAAGATGGGGAGATCTACCAAACCCCGCAGGCCCTTCGTCCGCTGACGGTGCAGTCGCGGGTCACCTGTCTCCTCTGTTCAACTAGTTGTTCTGCAAGCAGTTACAACCAGCGACATCACATTTTATACTAACAGCGGCGCGGCCCAGCAACTTGCGCGTCTCAGGCGAATGTAGTATTGTATCGTAAGACCGATACACTAAAATGTTTACACAGCTCGATCCCCGCAGTCCCGTCCCGCTGTACGACCAGATCGCCACGCGCATCAGGGTGGCCGTTGCTGCCGGAGAGCTTCGCTCAGGTGACGCACTTCCATCCGTCCGCCAGCTCGCGGGCCGGTTGCGGGTCAATCCCGCAACGGTGGTGCAGGCATATCGAGAGCTGGAGTCTGACGGGTTCGTCGAAATGCGTCAGGGGGCTGGAACATTCGTCTGCGGGGTGGATTCTGCGGTGCGGGCGGCCGAAAGAGCAGAACAGGCGCAACGATTGGTGCGCGGATTGTTGGCCGACGCGGCCAGGCTCGGCCTGGAGAAGACGGAGATCATTACTGCGGTGCGACAGGAACTGGGGGGCGACAACTCAGCCCCAGGGCTGAGCAGGTGACGATACCGCCAGGGATCATGACTCGGGACCTCAATCCGAGGCTGCAATGAACAACGCGATCGAAGTCCGTGGGCTAGGCTATCGGGTGAAGTCGTTTGAGATCAGCGATTTCGCTCTCACGGTACCCGCCGGTTCGGTGTATGGCTTTCTGGGTCCCAATGGAGCGGGCAAGACTACCACGATTCAGCTGCTGCTCGGACAGAGGCGCGCCGCGCGTGGACAGATGACTGTGTTGGGGGGCTCGATGCCTGAGGATGCCGCGCGACTGCTCCAAAAGTTGGGATACGTGCCTGAGCGCCCCCACATCTACCCCAGTCTCACGGTCGCCGAAGGCTTGAGGTATCACGCCGCTTTCTATCCTGCCTGGGACTCGCAACGAGCCGTCGAGCTGTTGCACCGGTTCTCTCTCGAGGGAGGTCAACGCATCGGAGGACTATCGAAGGGTGAGACCGGCAAGCTGATGGTGCTGCTGGCGCTGGCCCAGCGCCCTGAGCTACTCGTGCTCGACGAACCGACCGACGGACTCGATCCTGTTGTGCGCCGTGACGTCATCGCCGCGCTGCTGGACTACGTGTCACGCCACAGCGCGACCGTGTTCATTTCGAGTCACCTGGTGCACGAACTGGAACGGATCTGCGACTGGGTAGGCTTGATGGACAGGGGGCGGCTGGTGGCCGAGATGCCCATGCAGAATTTCAAGAACGGCATTAAGCGGTTACGGGTAACGGAAGCACCTGCCGCAGTGGAGGAGACGCCGTTTGTGCTGTTGTCTCGCGAGTCGGCAGGTGTGGGAAGCACGGGGGAGGTCTGGGTGGTTCGGGGTTGGCAACCACCCATGCAGGAGTACTTCACTGCGATCGGTGCGATCCTACGAGAGGTAGTGGATCTGGATCTCGAAGAGGGCTTCGTGGAACTGCTCCGAACGTTTCGCGGGCCTCACTCGAAGGAGGCTTGAGTCGTGTTCACAGCGATCCTCTTCACTCAGTGGAAGTGGTCCCGGCTCCTGATAGCAGCGGGTTTCGTCGCGGCCTTTACCCTGCCGATCCTCACGGTCCAGGGTCTCGGATTCACTGACCCGACCGTATGGGTCGCGAGGGATATCTTACGCACGGCCGAGTCGCGCAGCGTCTGGTATGCGGTGCTCGCTGCGGGCATTGGCCTGTTGCTCGCGACCAGTGTGTGGTCAGCGGACCATGGGGGGGACCACGTGTACGCGTTGTCGCTCCCGGTTGCGCGGTGGCGGTTGGTGGTGCTGCGGTTCGCCGCGGGAGGTGTTCTGCTGCTCGTCCCGGTGGCAGCCTTCTGGGCCGGGGCTCTCCTGGCCAGCGCTGCGCTGTCACTACCCTACGGTCTACACGCATATCCCACCGCGCTCGCGCTCCGTTTTGGCCTCGCAACCGTGGTAGCCTATGCGGTCTTCTTCGCCATCTCGTCTGGGACGACCAGAGCCGCAGGCATGGTCTTGGCGATAGTAGGCGGTTTAGTGGTGGTCCGGGTGCTGCTGCACGGTGCCAACGTCGATATCGACTTCCTCCAAGACCTGTTCGGTCGGGCCGTATCCTGGCCCGGTCCATTCGGAGTCTTCGCAGGAAGATGGGCGCTGATCGGTGTCTAGCGGTCCCGTGGGAGCAGACTCAGTGACGGACGTGCGGGGTGACGGGACGTCGCCACACCGTGTTGCGTCCTATGTACTCGTGGGACTGTGCACGCTTGTAACCGTCGGGCACGCTCAGGCACCAACGGTAGCTGACTACCGGATGCGCGTCACCCAGTTGTCGCGTATCTGGGAGGCAGCCAAAGCGGCCGAGGACAGTGTGAGAGGTGTCACGGGACAACTCGACACCATCCAACTAGGCAGCCTAACCGTGGTATTGGCGGCGAGTCAGCGAGCGGTCGCCCAGGCGGCGGCGCAGCGTGCCTGGGATGGGCTCGATTCCGCCCTTGGCAGCGATACGGACCTGCTAACTGGCAAGACGTTCTACACGCGACTCGCTGCGACGCACGTTCCGATCTCCGACTCGAGCGTGAGTCTGGTATTGATGGATGCACCGGGAGTCGAGCAGCTACGCTGGAACCTCCTGAGGCGCGTGATG
>JBDHKN010000025.1:48594-54394 GCA_039586365.1 Gemmatimonadota bacterium
CTAGACGAGGACACGCGGCAGTGGTTCGGCGGCGTGCTACCGATCGAGGGCGTATTGGAGCCTTCGGGTGGGTCCGCATACATCGAGTTAGTGCTGGCGCGGTCGCCGAGAGCCAGCCGATGTCTGCAAGGTGACCTCGCCAATTGTCGCGCGGTACTCGGGCTCTCGGACACAGAACCCAGCGCCGAGCTCACGCTCACAGCTGCTGCTGCGGTACGCCACCATTTAGCTCGAGTCGCCCTGGAGCAGGGAGGTGAGGGGGCGTACGCACGGCTGTTGGGGTCGGCTGGTGTGAGTCTCGAGCAACGTCTCGCGGCGGCAGCCGGCCTCTCTGCTGATTCGCTCATCGAGGTTTGGTATGCAGTGATGCTACAGGCCAAACCGGAGCCCACCCTCGTCAGGCGCCCCATCATCGTGTCGGGTTTCGCCTGGGCGCTGGTGTTTCTACTCCTCTCAACTCGGAGCAGTCGGTGGCGTCTCGGTTGAGCTACTGGATACTGGGCCCACTAGTGCTCTGCGCGTTGATTGCCGCGGCATATCTGCCGCCCAGCGGCGTCGATCGGTACGGGCGGTCGCTGAGTAGCCAGCCGCCACAAGAGTTGGCGCGCAGGAACGTCGAGCGACGCCTGGCCCAGGCCAACGAATCCCTGATTCTGCTGGAGCAACGCGACTCCATTCTGGGTCTAATCCAGGATCGTGGCAGTCAACCGTCCGATTCTCCGGTGCTGCTGGTCGACGGTACTCTCGCCCCGGCCCTGGGCGTCCGTGTGGCAGGCCTCGTGGAGGAAGCCTGGGGTGTTGTCGAACCGGCACATTCCGGTGTCCTGACAGCCGTAGCAGCGATCGTCGACACCATGCGCGTGGGCTCCGGTGGACTGCCGCGGCAGCGCGGCGGATCGATGACCCGGGTCCGCTACTTCCTACCACACAGCACTGACGGTCGCACCTGTCTCGTTCTGGTCTCGCTCGGCTCACGTGACATCAATTTGGCGGCCACTGGTGATCTGCGACAAATTCGTCTGTTCGAGGAGACGCTGTTGGGTCCTTGTTCCTTCTACGGTGCCTTCGGGATCCCGGGGCCGGGAGTTAGTGCATGGCTCGAAGCCCACCGCTACTCCGTTGCGAGGGTCGCAAGCTGGAGTGCGCCTGCGGCGTGGCCAGAGGAACGATACGGTACACGGTGGGTTGTCCAGTTGAGGGAGGCACAGCAGAGCAGGTTCCTGCCAGCCTTGCCGTTCAACATGCTCGGGTGTGCCGGCGGCGACCTAGCTGGCTGTAAGTCGGCGGTGTTGAGCGATGTGGCATCCTCCAGCATTGGGGCCGACTTATGGACCTACCGAGCTCTATTGGCCTCCCAGCTACATGGCGTAGTGCGGACGGACCTCACTGGGTATTCAGGGTTCTCTCTGGTTGATCCTCTGCTGTCAGACCTGGCCTTCGAGTTGGGCCGAGACCGCTTCGCAGACTTCTGGACGGCAACCCTGCCAGTCGACTCAGCGTTCACTCGAGCAATGGGTGTCTCGCTGGAAGCATGGACCATGCGGTGGGTACAAGCTCGTTTCGGCGCATTGAGAACGCGGCCCGGCCTCTCGTCAGCTGGCGTGTTGATGTCAGTGATGCTGTGCGTCTTGGGCGTTGTAGTAGCTGTGAGCTTCGCCGCCCGTCAACAAGTAGGGTGAGTCGTGGATCCAGGCGCCTGACCCTCTAGAGTTCTTCCAGAATCTTGTCGATCACGTCCGTGAGGGGGCGATCCTCCGACAGTATCGCCCGAAGAATGTCGGCTGCCTCAGCGGCCAAGTTGTCTGGGTGGCGTCGATCACGCTGGAATCTCACAATATGTCCCAGCAGGAGGGGTACGATCGCTTCTTCGTCAGCCTTCTCTTCCTGCTTGGCGATGTCCTCGAAGCGAGGGACACTGGCCAACCAGGGTTCTTCGGGCTCATCCTCCGTCTCCAGGAACTGAGTAGCCGGTAGCAGTGCGTACAGTCTGCACTGCAGTCCAGGTTCGTTCTCTACCGCGGCAAGGCCCAGACGAACCGGCACCGCAAATACGTCCTGGTGCTCGATCTCGGCGAGCGCTTCCGGGCTTATGATACTGCGGGCGATCAGTCGCTCATTGAAGAATGTCCCCATGCACACCATGCCTTCAGGCGTACGCTCGTCTGCTACCTCATCGACCTGCAGCGGGATTGACTGCTGTGTCGAGACGAACGCGACAGGCAAGGGCGATTGCCCTTCGTCCTGTGGCTCCGAGTACTCGTGCTCTTCGTCTGGTGGCCAAGGTCCCATGGTCTCTTTCCCCCTCTGATAACATACTAAGGTTGAAGCGACCACAGAACCGGTGTTCCTCGCTCGGCTGTGGACACCGCGTCTCGATTGTCTCAACTTGGAGACATAGCGATTCCGGAGGTTGTCATGACCAGATGGGACTTGGTGGGAATTCTGTCCGTAACGGCCGGACTTGGCTGTCAACCGGCGGCTGACCACGCTGGCGTCTTCGATGGGAGTGCAGGTCGCTGGGTGGATCTGACCTACTCGTATTCGAGCGAGACGATCTACTGGCCCACTGCTGAACCCTTTGTCTTGCAGCAGGAGGCCTACGGGACGACGGAGGGGGGGTACTTCTATTCCGCGAATAACTTCAGCGCCGCAGAACACGGTGGGACCCACTTCGATGCTCCCATTCACTTTGCTCAGGGGGGGCAGACGGCAGAGCAGGTTCCCCTGGACCGTCTGATTGGAGCTGCGGTGGTTGTGGACGTCACAGACCATGTGAATCCTGATTACCAACTGCAAGTAGGCGATTTAGAGAACTGGGAGGCCGAGCATGGTGCCATTCCGGAAGGAGCAATCGTGCTGGTGCGAACGGGTTGGGGGTCGCGTTGGCCGGACAAACTGAGGTATCTGGGCACCGACCGCACGGGTCCGGAAGCCGTAGCCGAGCTTCATTTCCCGGGGATCGGCCCGGAGGCGGCTCGCTGGCTGGTTGAGGAGCGCAGGATCGCAGCGATAGGGATCGACACGCCGAGTATCGACTTCGGGCAGTCGACGAGGTTCGAGACCCATGTGATCGTGTACGGTGCTAACATCCCAGGGTTTGAGAACATCGCGAATCTCGAACAGCTCCCCGAAATGGGAGCCTATGTTGTCGCCCTGCCAATGAAGATCGAAGGTGGTAGTGGCGGTCCGCTGAGGATCGTCGGGTTCATCCCGAACGCTCTGGAACCCTAGCCATGGCGTGCCACGGGCCGTAGCGCTTGTGGCCTGTGGATGGGTACAGATCTGCAGCAGCATGGTGGGTGTAGCGGGAAACGCTGCTTAGGCTGCCGCCTCAGGTAATCTACCGGCCAGCAGTTCCGCCATGGGGCGTGTTGTCTCGAGGCGTCCGAGGACGATACGGATCACGGCCGTGATCGGGACGGCTAGGAACATCCCGATGATGCCCCACAGCAGGCCCCAGAAGATGAGTGACAGTATGACGGTAACGGGATGCAGGTCCAGGCGCTCACCCATGACCAGAGGTTCGATCCCGTTGCCGATCACCATCTGCACAGCGCCGGGCAAACCGATCACCGCGACAATCGTCCACGGGTTGGTGAACTGCATGAGCGCGATGGGCAGGGGAAGCAGGGTGGCGATGACAGAACCGATAGTTGGAATGAAGTTCAGCAGGAAGGCCATCACGCCAAACACGAGCGCGAGATCGAGCCCGAAGAGCGATAGAACCGAGCCCACGAGGATTCCGGTGGTTGCCGAAATGGCGACCTTGGCTACGACGTAGCGCCGAATCTTGGAGTGGATCTCGGCGTACATCCCGGTCGGCTGGTCACCGCGCTCCCGACCGATCATGAGGTAGATCACGAAGATCAGCACCAAGCCACTTGCGGTGACGAGCCCCACCATGGTTCCGGCCGTGCTCCGCACCATACTGAGAATCGGGAGTTGTCGTATCCCCTCGAGCAGTGGCTCCTGACCCAGGTCGAGTCCAAACCGATCCAACACCGACAGCCCGCGCTCAGCCCAACCGGCTAGCTTGTCGCGATAGATGTTGGCAGAGGCCAGCAGCCCGCGGGTCGAAGTGGTTATCAAGAGGGCGAGTAGGACGAGCAAGCCCAGCGCGACGAACAGCGCCACAAGAACTGAGATAGCACGGGGAATGCGCAGACGGTCCTGCCCGAAGTCCACCAGGGGCGAAACCAGGTAGGAGATGAATACGGCCAGTACGAACGGCACCATCACCGCTCGGGTTAGATAGAGTGCGATAGCAAGAGCAAAGGCGGCGAGGACGACCAGCGAGATCGTCATTAGTCGAGACTGTTCTGCTTGCAACGTGGGCATGGCCAGTTCCTGGGCGAGCGATCGTGCTTGACTGCAATCTAACCGACTTAGGCGCTTGAGACGGTGTCGGTGCAACGTCAAGAGGGGAGGCGCCATGAGGCTGCGAGTGGTGCCGCAGGCGCATGTAGCGTCCTGGCCAGGCGTTATGTTGCCGATACGCAACAGGCGATCGGGAACGAGGCATGGGAAAATTCCCAATCTGCCAGAGGCACAGCGCCTGTGGAACTGTGGTCAGTCTGGCACGTTACCTGCTTATAGTTAACGAACGCCCCAAAATGTGACTGCTTGAATTCGGTGCGCGGACGAGCCCTGGCAGCAGGCTCCTGTGCCGAGATGGGTCCGTCCGTCACACACCGGGCGGGGCAGGACGGGTCCAGCCCTGGTGGGGAGCCGAGCCTTAGTAGCACATCCTTGATCTCAGGTCGCTGCGGCGCAGTGGGGGATCTTCCGATGCCACGCATCATGCGTTCAGCTGCTGTTGCAGCCGCTCTCGGCTCGGTAACTGTCCTGCTCACCACCTGCCGTCTCGATGAGCTGATCAGTCCTCCGGCGGTTGGCCCGCTTACGACCTCAATATCCCAGATCGTCGACTCAGCAGCTGTTGGAAGCATCGAGCAGCGTGCCATAACGATAGAGTTCGCCATACCCGGAGAGCGGGACGTATCCTGGGCCGCCACGCGCGCTGGCGCATCCGCGTGGCTGTCGCTGAGTGCTGCTTCCGGCACGGGCTCGGACAGTCTCACCGCGACTCTCAAACCCACGAATCTCCCCATCGGGGTCTACCAAGACACCATCGTCTTCAAATTGGGAGGAGGAGCATCAAGTCCCGCCTTGTTGCCGGTAAGGTTCACCATACATCCCTGTTCCGTAGTCGAAATCTCGCCGAGCGCAGCGGTTACCGATTCGGTCACCAACGCCAGTTGCACGTCTCCGCGGCTGGCGAATCGTTTCGCGGCTGTGTTTGGATTCGTGGCCGCGGCGGGGGACTCCATTTCGATCTTGCTGACATCGTCCGATTTCGATGCCTACGTGGTGCTGGACAGCACAACAGATGCTGCCGCCCCGCCACTGGTCGAAGCTGATCACTGCCAGGGCACCGATGGTGACCCTTGTCTGATTTACGTGCTGTTGCCCGACAGTGGCCGGTATTTCGTCGGAGCGACGACGGCGCATGAACGCGAAACAGGTGAGTTCAACCTTCAGCTCAGCCTACCGCGGCCGCCGTCTGTGCCGAGCTATCTCGGGCAATTCATGCAGGACAGTGTCACCGAACTGCCATTGGGAGCCGGGGTCTCCGACAGCTCGCTCGTGCTGAAGGCGGTGCTAGACGACCCTGACATGACGGACAGTCTTCGGCTGCAAGTCGAAGTACAGCCGGTTGATTCCACTTTTGCCGGTGGTGCAACCGGAACGAGTTCCCCTGTCGCCGGTGGTGATACCGCCCTCGTGGTCATAGCGGCAC
>JBDHKN010000026.1:0-88724 GCA_039586365.1 Gemmatimonadota bacterium
GGAGAGATGGACGCTCTCAGGTGGGGGATTGTGATCAGGCACGCTGGATTCGAGCTGCAGCTCGAAAACCAAGAGCAGGCAGATCCGTTGCCAACGCGCGTTCAGCTTGGCGTGATCTATCGCTTGCTGCTGCCCGAACTGAGGGGCTCCAACGAGAGATTCGATGCGCGTATCTATATGGACATCGACGACCAGTGGGGACAGTATGATAGCCCCGAGACGCGCATAGGGCTCGACGTAGGGCTGGGCGAGTTGGTGCGGTTTCGCGGTGGATATGCCTTCCTGGATTCCGAGAATCGGGGGCCTTCAGTGGGCGTGGGATTGCGGGTGGGACGAATCAGAGTCGACGTGGCTCGCGTGTTCTTCGTGTCGTCGAGCTTCGACGAACCCTTTCACATTAGCGTAACGGCCGGACTGTAGCGTGAAGCGAGCGACTGTTCTCATCCTGTGTCATTCTGTAATTGTCGCGCCCCGGATGGACGCGCAATACTTGCTGGCTCTAAGCGATCACGACTCGATTGTGGCTCAAGCTACCGTTGGGCCTGAGGCGATCTCCGCAAACTCATGGATCCACCCAATCGCGTCTTTAGTGCTCCCCGGCAGCGGCCAACTCCTCGCAGGGCAGGACCGGGGTGTCATCTATTTCGCGGCCGAAGTGCTCTTCGTGACACGAGTCCTGTCATTCAACAGTGAGGCTGTGCGGGAACGGGATCGCTATCGAGATCTGGCGTTCGAGGTGGCCCGCGCGCCGTTCTTGCCGGCACGGCGCGACACGGTGTTCGAATATTTCGAAGTGATGGAGAGGTTCGTGGAGAGTGGCCCGTTCAATACCGACCCCGGTCCGTTTTTGGTGCCGCCGACAGACGAACAAACGTACAATGGGAGCATCTGGAAACTGGCGCGCGAGACTTTCTTTGCGGATCCCGACTCTCCGCCCGATACGGCATCGGACGAGTACCACCGCGCTCTCGAGTTCTATCGCGCCCGCGCCGTCGGGCCGAACTTTCAGTGGTCTTGGCGCAACGCGGGGATCGAACAGGATCTGTACCGACAGTCGATCAAACGAAGCGATGACGCATTTCGCACCACCGTCCAATACCTCGGCTTGATTCTCGCCAACCACCTTCTGAGTGCCATAGACATGTTCGTGTCTTACCGCTTGAGCGGTAACGACCGAGCAGTAGCTATCCAGTCGAATGTCTGGGTCGAGCCTGGCTGGCGGGGTGGAGTGAGAGGGGCACTGGCGGTGCGGGTGGGGCTCTGAGAGCCACGGTTGTGTTGGTGGTGCGTAACAAGCTGGGGGGGCGTTTGACTTCCCAGATTTAGGCCCGTAAGTTGAATGGTTACCTACAATTACGGAGATGAGAGGAGACCGGTGGGGGCGCGTCCGACGGTACTCTATTTTTCGCCAACCGAGCGTGAAGTTCCCGATCTGATGGCCGGTTGGCTGCGAGCAAAGGCGTTTTCTATCAGCCAGTTCCCCGTCGCTGCCGATCTGGAGACCGTGGCGCGGCGCAGTCCTCCTGTGCTCATAGTCATCGACGCAGACGGCGTCGGGCACGAAGGCCTGAACTTGTGTCAGTCCCTCAAGGGTGATGCATTCAGCGCCATCGTGCCCATTGTGATCGTGGCTGGACGCCACGCCGCCGACGAGGTGCGGGGCTGGTTCGAGGCGGGTGCGGACGAGGTGATAACACCTCTGTTCGAACCAGCCGAACAGCGGACCAGGTTGGATGTGTTGCTGCTCCGTACCGAACGCAACGTTGCGGTGCATCCGTCGACCAGACTCCCCGGTACGACCGAAATAGAGCGGGAGATCCGCAGTCGTCTCGACAGCCGGAAGCTGTTCGCGGTATGTTACGCCGATCTCGACCATTTCAAGGAGTTCAACGACCGGTACAGCTATTACGAGGGTGACCGGGTCATCCTGATCGTGTCACGCGTGATACGAGATGTGGTCAAGGGAATGTGTCCCCGAGATGGTTTTGTCGGCCACATCGGCGGTGACGATTTTATCGTGATCCTGCCGCTGGAACGAGTGCAAGAGGTCTGCGGCGAGATCACCGCGGTGTTCGATGCGTTGATCCCGTACCAGTACAGCGAGCAGGATCGACGCGCCGGCTATTTCTTTGGCAAGGACCGGCGCGGGCACCTACATCGCGTACCGCTGATGACGCTCTCGATTGGAATAGTCACCAACGAACACAGGCGTTTCGGTCACCCGGCGGAGGTCAGCGAAACCGCCACCGAGATGAAGATGTACGCCAAGACGCTACCCGGGTCGGTATACGTCGTTGACAGGCGGCGTGACACTGACCGTAGCCCTTAGGGTGGGGACTAGGGAGACCGTAGCATGAACGTGCGCTGCCCTCAGTGCGATGCAGTCTATAGGGTCGATCCTGCAAAAGTGCCCGAGCGAGGCGTGAGGGCGCGCTGTGCGGCCTGTGCCTACGTCATTGCCGTGACATTGCAGCGCGGAATGGCTGGAGCGCCGGATGGTGCCGAGCGTGAATTGCAGGCCCCACCCACGCCCACTGTCCCGCAACGGCCGAGTGAGGCTTCCGATGAGGCTTCCCAAGACATCGCTTCCCAACCTCCCCCGGAGCCGGTCGCGCAACCCGATCCGGAGATCGGTGTGCAGTCGGTCGGACAGTCTGCTGCGGCAGCTTCACCAGGCCCAGTGTTAGTGCGGTCTGAACCAGAGCCCGCGCCACAACAGCAGGAGCCGAAGGAACCGCCCAAGCTCCGGTACTCCAGACCCTTCATACAGCCCAGGATCGAACCTGAACCGACGGCTGCCGATGCCCGCCCGAGTGCACCGGTCTTCCGACCCACTCCAGGGACGCCTCCAGTCAAGACGCCGCCCGTCCCCGAATCTCCGGTCCCGACTGCTCCTCCAGCCAGTGCAACCGCGCCGACCGTCGAGCCACGCCGCCATGTGAATCCGTTTCTCTCCAGGGATCCGACCCAGAAGGCGCGGCGCTTGGCGCGCGCGCTGGTGTCCGACATAATCGTGTACCAGCCGAAGAAGCGACAGGAAGCGCTCGAGAAGGGGACGCTGAAGGAGGATTTCGCGGACGAGATCAAGAAGAGTTGGGAAGAGTACACCCAGCAAGTGGGTGAGGACCTGGCCAACTCAACTGACTTCTTCACTGATGCTCTCAACGACATCCTAGCCGGGGGGCGCCAAATCTTCTAGGGTGGCCTCAAGTTCTGGCATGGCTTATATTTGACTGTTGATGAGCCGTCCTCCCAGGTCCGGGCAGGCGGCTCGATTCACATTGGGCCCCGAGTAGGAGCGCGAATGATAGAGGAAATCAAAGAGCGGCTGGAGGGAATCGAGAACAGACTGTCAGAACTCCGAGGTTATCTTTGACCTCGAAGCCAAGAAAGCCCGCCTAGAACAGCTCGAATCCTCCATGACAGCACCTGGCTTCTGGGATAATTCGGAGAGCGCTCGTGCAACAGTGGAGGAGGTTCGCCGCCTAAAACGCTGGACCGATCCCCATGCCGACCTGAGCTTCCGCACGCATGAGGCCCTGGAGTTGGCCCAGCTCATAAGCGACGAACAGGATGATGAGCTGGCAGCAGGGCTGGCCGAGGAGGTGACCCAGCTGCTTGCCGAGCTGCAGCAGCTGGAATTGCAGAACATGCTGCAGGGCCCCGACGACCGGCGCTCGGCATTGCTGACGATACATCCCGGTGCTGGAGGTACAGAGTCTCAGGATTGGGCTGAGATGCTGTTGAGAATGTACACGCGCTGGTCGGAGCGCCAGGGCTACGACGTGAAGATATTGGATCTGCTCCCCGGCGAGGAAGCAGGAATCAAGTCCGTGTCAATTGAGATGACCGGAGACTTCGCGTACGGGTACCTGAAGGCGGAGAAGGGTGTGCATCGGCTGGTTCGCATCTCACCGTTCGATTCGCAGGCCCGGCGTCACACTTCGTTTGCCTCGATCTTCGTCTACCCCGTGGTCGACGACAGTGTGGCAATCGATCTGCGGGAAGAGGACATAGAGATGGAAGTGTTCCGCGCCTCGGGCGCCGGTGGGCAACACGTCAACAAAACTTCCTCGGCAGTGCGTCTGCGGCACCTGCCCACAGGGATAGCGGTGTCATGTCAGCAGGAACGCAGTCAGTTCAAGAACAGGGCCACGGCGATGAAGTTGCTCAGAGCTGCCCTCTATCAGCGGGCGATAGAAGAGCGCGACAAGGCCAAGGCCGAACTGGAAGCAACGAAGACAGACATCAGTTGGGGCAATCAGATCAGATCCTACATCTTCCAACCGTACACGATGGTCAACGATCACCGAACTGAACTAAAGGTGTCGGACGTGCGCGCCGTTATGGACGGCGACATCACTCAGTTCATCGAGACGTTCCTCAAGAAATTCGGGAGCAAGGCGGCGTGAGCGCGGTCGCACGGACCTATGTCGAAGAGGCAAGGCGCGAGAAGCTGACGGCTCTGCGAGACGCTGGTATTGAGCCATTCGGCTATGCCTACCCACGCAGCCATACGGCCCAAGAGGCGATCGCGCAGCACGGAGTCGACCCTCAAGTCACCGTCCGAGTCGCGGGTCGCATCGTTGCGTATCGTCCCCATGGCAAGACCACCTTCGGACACCTGGGCGATCACACGGGCCGCGTACAGTTCTACGCCCGGCGCGATGAAATCGGAGACCCAGCGTACGATGTTCTGAAGCTGCTGGACTTGGGCGATCACATCGGTGTAACAGGATACATGTTTCGAACCAAGACCGGTGAGATCACGGTTCATGCCAAGGAAATCCACTTGCTCGCAAAGGCGTTGCGTCCGCTTCCGTTCGGCAAGGAGGATGCCCAGGGCGTGCAACACGGGGGTCTGGCGGACACCGAGTTACGATACCGTGAGCGCTACGCGGACCTCGTGGTCAACCCGGAGGCGCGTGAGACGTTCCGTCTGCGGGCCCAGGTGATTTCCTACCTGCGGCGCTTCTTAGACTCCCAGGGTTTCGTGGAGGTCGAAACACCGGAGTTGCAGCCGTTGTACGGTGGTGCGATGGCCCGACCGTTCATGACGCACTACAACGCCCTGGACGCCGACTTCTACCTCCGTATCGCAACCGAGTTGTATTTGAAACGCTGCATCGTCGGCGGGCTCGACCGCGTGTACGAGATTGGCAAGGATTTCCGGAACGAAGGCATTGACCGGCAGCACAATCCTGAATTCACGATGCTCGAGTTCTACCAGGCCTACGCTGACTACTATGACATCATGCGCCTGGTAGAGACAATGGTGCATGGATTGGTGATCGAGCTGTTCGACACGGCTACCATTGAGCGGTTCGGCACAACGCTCTCTTTCACCCCGCCCTGGCCACGTCTCAGCTACTTGGATCTGGTGCGGGAGCACGGCGGTGTCGATCTGCGGACGGCAGAGGATACGGTCCTCCGAGCTACTCTCGCAAACCGTGACATCGCAGATCTCGCTACGATTCCCCGCACCAAGCTCATCGACGAGGTATTCCAGAATTTCGTTGAACCTCGGCTGACTCAACCCTGTTTCGTGGTCGATTATCCGATCGAGATCTCGCCGCTGGCGAAGCCGAAACGAGGTGATCCGACGCTTGCCGAGCGCTTCGAGCTCTACACGCAGGGGCGAGAGCTGGCAAATGCCTTCAGTGAGTTGAACGATCCGGACGAACAGCGCGTGCGCTTCGAGGCCCAAGTCGCTGCGCGGGCCGCAGGAGATCAAGAGGCGCAGCAGCTAGATGAAGATTTCATTCGCGCCCTGGAATACGGGATGCCACCCACTGGAGGTTGTGGAATCGGGATAGATCGATTGGTGATGCTACTCACCGAACGAGCATCCATTCGCGACGTGATACTGTTCCCGATGCTGAGACCCGAGAGATGAGTCGACTCGATCTCAAACTCGCCAGCCGGTACATGAGGAGTAGGCGTTCGTCTCGACTGATATCGCTCATTACGCTCATTGCCACAGGCGGGGTTACGGTTGGGGTCATGGCGCTGATCGTCGTGATGGGTGTCATGAATGGACTGCAGACCGATTTGCGGGACAAGATACTGGTAGCGACACCGCACCTCAGGATCCTCACCTACGGGCGCGGGCTGATCCTCAATGACTGGAGGGCCGTGCGGGATAGCGTTCTGAAACATCCCGAAGTCCTCGCCGCTGCGCCATTCGTGCTCAGCCAGGGTCTGCTCTCGGCCGGCTTCGACTACAGTGAAGGAGCGTATGTGATCGGGATCGAGCCCGATACGGGTCAAGCTGCGGTCACGGCTCTGGCGAGCCGAATAACTACTGGTGAGTTGGACTTCGGGTCGCAGAGCGACGAAGTAGATGGCGGGATCGTGCTGGGCTACCGCCTGGGCGAACGCTTATCCGCGTATCCCGGGGATACGGTCACCGTTATCTCTCCGGCAGGTAGCAAGTTCAGCCCCACACTTGGAAGCTACGTACCCCGTTGGTGGACCTTCGAGGTGACCGGACACTTCCAGACCGGAATGTACGAGTACGACAACGCGTATGCCGTCCTATCACGCGAAATGGCCCAACAATTCGCGCAACTCGACACGGCGGTGAGCGGCCTGGAGATACGGCTGAGGGATCCCTGGCAGGCGATGCGTGTGGGCGCAGAGTTGGTACAACAGCTGGGAGGCTTCCCATACCGGGCGTTTGATTGGCAAAGTCAGAACGCCAGTCTGTTCTCGGCCCTGCAACTCGAGAAACTGGCGATGGGCACGGTGCTACTCCTGATCGTCATCGTTGCAGCGTTCAACATCGTGAGCACGCTCACCATGGTGGTCCGCGACAAGACAAGAGAGATCGGTATTCTACGCGCAATGGGGTTGCCCACCAGCGTGGTGCGGCGTGCCTTTGTACTGCAGGGTGCCTTCATTGGAGTGGTGGGGACATCTTTGGGTACGGGATTGGGATTGCTGCTGGCCTATTTGGTCGACAAGCGCCGGATAATCGACCTGAATCCTGCAGTCTACTTCATCGATCATCTGCCAGTAAGAGTCGACCCGTTGGACCTCGCGATCATCGTGGTGGCCAGCATTGCCGTCGCAACCCTAGCAACGGTGTATCCAGCGCGCCAGGCAGCCACCCTCAATCCGGTGGATGCGATCAGGTACGAATGAGTGCAGTGCTCGAAGCTCGCGCCCTGAAGAAGGTGTTTCACGGGGGGGGAGACACGGTCCTCGAGGTGTTGAGTCACGTGGCAATCGCTGTGGACGCGGGGGAGGTTGTCGCGATTGTAGGTGCGAGTGGTACAGGGAAGAGTACTCTGCTACACTTGCTCGGGGCGCTCGACGAACCCACTGCCGGCGAGATCCTCATGGACGGGTACTCCTATGCGACTTTGTCGGTCAAGCAACGAGATGAGATGCGTAACCGGAAGCTCGGATTCGTATTCCAGTTCCACCACTTGTTGCGGGAGTTCTCAGCACTCGAAAACGTCATGATGCCACTCCTTATCGCTGGATCATCGGACCCGCAGGCACGGCGTCGAGCGGAGGAAATGCTGTCTGAAGTCGGCCTGGCCGATAGGATGACGCATCGACCGGCAGCACTCTCAGGTGGGGAACAGCAACGCTGTGCGGTCGCTCGGGCGCTGGTGCACGGCCCGCGCGTCCTGCTGGCGGATGAACCGAGCGGGAATCTGGACAACTTCAATAGCGAGCGGCTCCACGACCTGTTGTTCGGTTTGACCAGAACACATGAAACGGCCCTGGTTGTGGTCACCCACAATCCGCGGCTGGCAGAACGGGCTGATCGAGTGCTTCTCCTAGAGAATGGGCGGCTGCAATCCCTGGAGTCCGGCGAGGTGCTCCCCTGATGCTGTGTGACAACTGCAAGGAGAAGGAGGCGGCGATCCACTTGACACAGATCGTTGACAACTCCGTTACTACAGTACATCTGTGTCCTCAATGCGCAGCGGAGAAAGGCGTCCAGACCGGAGCCAACGTGGCCAAATTCCCGTTGTCCGATTTTCTGGCTTCAATGGGAAAGGGAGTGGCTGCGCACCTGCCACCAGGAGACTCGGCCGAGGCGTGTGCGTTCTGTGGAGCAACGCTGACAGATTTCCGCGAGACCGGACGACTGGGATGCCCGCATTGCTATGAAACGTTCGAGACTCACCTGCGCGTACTACTGCGACGTATCCATGGATCCAGTCATCATGTGGGAGAGGTCTATTTGACGCCCGGCTCTGCTGCGGCCGGTGGCAAGGAACCCGGGATCTCGCAGCTGCGGCGACAGCTGAAGGCTGCCGTGGACGCGGAGAACTTCGAGTTGGCCGCAGAGCTACGTGACCGCCTGAGGGCAGAGGAATGAGCGTGGATCTCAGCCTGCTCCGCGACGGGGGAGTATCCTGGCTAGATGGCAGTGGTCCGGAGAGCCAGATAGTCCTCTCAACCAGAGTTCGGTTGGCCCGCAACCTACAAGGGCTTCCGTTCACCGTCCGTACCAAAGATGTGGACCGAACTGCCATTCGCGAGATGGTTTTGGAAGCGGCGGGGACTTCACCTGACCTTGCTGAGGCAACGCTATTCCGGTTGGACGAACTCGATCCCCTCAGCCGGCAGTTGCTGCACGAAAAACACCTCATCTCCAAGGAGATTGGCGGTTTGGATGAGGACGTGGGGGTGCGCTCGGATGCGGCACTCCTCACGGACGGTGAGTTGGGGATTATGATCAACGAGGAAGATCACTTGCGGCTGCAGTGCCTGCGGTCCGGCTTTGCCCTTTCTGAGGCCTACGTGAGTCTGGAGCGTCTCGATGCCAACCTGGGTGAGCGACTTCCCTTCGCCTTCCACCCTGAGTTCGGCTACCTTACGTCCTGCCCGACAAACGCCGGCACGGGATTGCGCGCTTCGGTTCTCATCCACCTGCCTGGTCTGGTTCTCACCAAGGAGATAGCCAAGGTGCTGCAGGGGCTTTCCCAAGTGGGCCTTACCTTCCGGGGTCTGTATGGGGAAGGAAGTGAGGTGGTCGGCAACTTCTTTCAGCTATCGAACCAGACTACACTGGGGAAGTCCGAAGAAGAGCTATTGGATCACCTGGGCAAGATCGTGCGTCAGGTCGTCGATTACGAGACCAAGGCGCGTGAGGTGCTCCAGCGAGGCGCGCCGGCCGTTATCTCAGATAAGGTGTGGCGGGCCTACGGGCTACTCCGCTATGCTCGGAGTTTGTCATTCGAGGAGACCATGAACCTGCTGAGTGGGGTGCGCCTGGGTGTGGGCTTGAACCTGATAAATGACTTGAGTGTATATACTTTGAATAAGCTACTGGTGTTTACCCAACCCGCGCACTTGGCGCGGGAGAACGGGTCGACATCGGAGCCCGACCAGATAGTCGCGCGGGCAGCTTACGTGCGTAGGGAACTGGAAGCCGATGCGTCTCGCATGTCCCCTTGACTTGAGCCGGCAAACGCCTAGCGGAGACTTGGATTAGCTGATGAACGGGTACAACTTCACCGATAGGGTAAGAAAAGTCCTGCAGATGGCGCGGGAGGAAGCTGCGCGTCTCCACCATGAGTATGTGGGCACCGAGCATATACTGCTCGGCCTGATCCGGGAAGGGGAGGGGGTTGCGGCTGCAGTGCTCACCAACCTCAACGTGGACCTCGACGAGATCCAGCAGCGCATCGAGGAGACCGTGAAGAAGGGGAAGGCCCCGGCACCCGAAGGTCCAGACCTACCCTACACGTCGCGCGCCAAGAAGGTATTGGAGCTTGCAATGAGTGAAGCCCGCGAGCTGAACCACTCCTACGTTGGCACAGAGCACCTGCTGTTGGGCTTACTCCGTGAGGAGAAAGGAATCGCTGCGCAAGTGCTGAACGACTCCGGGGTGAGCCTGGAACAGGCCAGAGCGGAGACGTTGCGGCTGCTTGGTAGTGATTTGCCGACGCCGGTAAAGGGGGAGCAGGGAGCCGCTCCACCGCGTCCTGAGAAGAAGTCCAAGACACCTGCACTGGATCATTTCTGCCGCGACCTCACTTCACTGGCTGGCGAGGGTCAGTTGGACCCCACGATCGGCCGTGTGAAGGAAATCGAGCGAGTTATTGAAGTGCTGTCGCGCCGCAAGAAGAACAACCCGGTTCTGATAGGGGAAGCTGGCGTAGGCAAGACGGCAATCGTCGAAGGACTGGCCCAGCTCATTGCTGCAGGGAATGCTCCTGAATCATTGAGAAATCACAGGGTCCTCGCGCTCGATATGGCTGCGGTGATTGCCGGCACGAAGTACCGGGGACAGTTCGAAGAACGGCTCAAGGCGGTTATGAACGAGATAGCACAGAACAAGAATGTGGTCTTGTTCATTGACGAGTTGCACACGTTGGTTGGGGCCGGTGCGGCGGAAGGCGCTATCGACGCGTCGAATATGCTGAAACCCGCCTTGGCCCGTGGGGAGCTGCAGTGTGTGGGAGCGTCGACGCTCAACGAGTACCGTAAGTACATCGAGAAAGACGGAGCACTGGAACGCCGGTTCCAGACTGTAATCGTCGAGGCCCCCACGATTGACGAGACCTTCGAGATCCTCAAGGGGCTGAGACAACGCTACGAGGACCATCACAAGGTCTCGATACCAGATGCCACA
Source organism: Gemmatimonadota bacterium (assembly GCA_039586365.1). Classification (GTDB taxonomy): domain Bacteria; phylum Gemmatimonadota; class Gemmatimonadetes; order Gemmatimonadales; family GWC2-71-9. The sequence goes on from JBDHKN010000026.1 coordinate 10,604, forward strand.
CTTCAGGTAGCAGGGCGACTCGCCGAACGCTACATCACCGACCGATTCCTGCCGGACAAGGCCATCGATGTCATAGATGAAGCGGCAGCTCGGGCGCGGCTTGCTGCGCAGGTGCCGCCACCGGAAGTGGCCGAGTTGAAGGAGAGATTGGAGGTTATCAGTCACGAGAAAGAGGAAGCCGTGCGCGATCAGAACTTCGAGAGCGCGGCTGCACTGCGTGACCGGGAGCGAGAGCTGCAATCGGAGATTCGGCAGCGCCAGGAAGAATGGGAGAGGGAGCGGCAGACTCATCGGCCTACGATCGGAGAGGATGAGGTAGCGTTCATCGTTTCCCGTTGGACAGGCATTCCGGTGACTCGTCTCCAAGAAGCCGAGACTCATCGGCTGCTACGAATGGAAGAGGAGATACACAAGCACGTGGTGGGCCAGGACCAGGCGATCGAGGCGATTTCGCGGGCGATCCGCAGGTCACGGGCCGGGCTCAAAGATCCTCATCGGCCCATTGGCACATTCATATTCAGCGGACCCACCGGTGTCGGCAAGACAGAACTGGCCCGCGCGCTGGCGCGCTTCCTATTTGCGGACGATCAGGCACTCATCCGCGTCGACATGTCGGAGTACATGGAGAAGTTCAGCGTGAGTCGGCTGATCGGTGCTCCCCCGGGGTACGTCGGCTACGAGGATTCAGGGGCGCTGACCAAGGCTGTGCGCCGCAAGCCGTATTCCGTCGTCCTCCTCGACGAGATCGAGAAGGCCCACCCGGATGTATTCAATATTCTCCTGCAGGTGTTGGACGAGGGGCACCTGACCGACAACTATGGCCGAGTGATCGACTTCAAGAACACGGTAGTGATAATGACGTCCAACGTCGGAGCTCGTGACATCACCAAGGGCAAGTCCTTAGGGTTCGCTCAGGAAGACAGCCATGTCAGCTTCGAGAGAATGTCGGAAAAGGTGCGTGACGAGATCGACCGTGTCTTCAATCCTGAGTTCTTGAACCGTCTGGACGACGTAATCGTCTTCCATGCACTGACTCGAGAGCACATCGCGGAAATCGTTGGCATCCTGTTCAGGCAACTCGATGAGAGGCTGTCAGACGAAGGCATCTCCTTGAGCAGGACAGAGGCGGCCACGCAGTTCCTGGTGGACCATGGCTACGACCAGGATTACGGAGCTAGGCCGCTGAAGCGAGCAATCCAGCGGTTCATCGAAGACCCGCTCTCGGACAAGATCCTCATGGGTGAGTTCTCACCGGGGGACGAGGTACAAGTGGACGCAGATCCCGAGGGTGAGAAACTCATGTTCCGAGCGTTGTCGCGCAGCAAGGCTTAGCATGAAGGCAGTCGTCTTCGCCGCTTTGGTCACGTTGACAGGTTCGCAAGCTATGGCGGCTCAGCAGCAGCCGCAGCAGCGGGCTTGTGGCACCGTGGACAGTGTGGCTGTGACGGGCACGCAACGGCTCACGCCAACCACGGTAATCTCACGGGCTGGAATCCCGATCGGTGATCAAGTCTGCCCGCGCGACGTGCAGCGTGCGATCCAGCTGCTATATGAGACGGGCCAGATATCCGACATCCAGGTCTTTCAGACCCGCCAGAACAACCTGCAAGTATTGATTCTGGAGATCACCGAGAGACCAATGCTTGGTAGGTGGACGGTGGAGGGTGCGGCGGAGGTGAGTGAGCGCAGGGTCCGCGGTCGCGTCCAGCTCCTCGAGGGGCGCCCCTACGACCCAGCCGCCGCGGCTCGCTCCCGAGCGAGCATCGACTCGCTGTACCGCCAGCAGGGCTTCTACTTGACTGACGTGCGGCTCAGGGAAACCACCGAAGACGACGGCAGTGTCACGGTAGCCTTCGATATCCGGGAGGGGCAGCGCGTCGCAATCAGTAGAATCGTTGTCGAGGACAACGACCAGTTCGACGATGGCGAGGTGGTCCATCACATGAAGTCCGGAGCCGAGGGATTCTGGTGGTGGAAGAAGGGAGAGTACAACGAGGAGGAACTGGAGCGCGATATCAGAGAGCGGCTACCTGATTTCTACGGCTCCCGCGGCTACGTGGATTTCCAGGTGTTGGCCGACACGCTGGTCATGCATGAGGAATCGGGCAAGGGGACTCTGACGTTGCGGTTGACTGAAGGACAGCAGCACGAGGTCGGCAGCTTTGAAATTGTCGGCAACCGGTTCTTCACCAACGAGCAACTCGAACTACTGTATCCGTTCGGCGTCAGGACGACAGGCTTTCTGGGGTTAGGCGGCACACGTACGGGTCGCGCGACATTCGACGCGTCTGAGTGGGAGGAGGCCACTGGGGAGGTAGGTCAGGCGTACGCTAACGAAGGCTACATCTATGCCAGGGTGATACCTTCTGTCACCAAGCGGGTGACAGATGACGGCGAGAACCTGGTTGATCTCAGGTGGCAAATAGTCGAGGGCTCACCGGCCATCGTCAATCGGGTCGTCATCCGGGGCAACAGTGTGACTCACGAAGACGTGATCCGCCGAGCCATCCACGTGGTTCCCGGAGACGTCTTCCGTCAGGATGCTTTGATCGCATCATATCAGAACATATCCAACCTGGGGTTCTTCGAACAGCCGCTGCCGCCCCCAATCACCGAACAAGCGAACCAGCAAGGTGACATCGACATCATTTTCGTGGTCGAGGAACGCCACACCGGCAACGTGAACTTCGGTGCGTCGGTAGGGCAGGGTGTGGGTGTGGGTGGTTTCATCGGTTTGGACGAACCCAATCTGTTCGGCCGGGGTAAACGGGTCCAGTTCCAATGGCAGTTCGGCCAGAACATCAATGATCTCAACATCACCTACAGCGATCCGGCCCTGCGGGGCAGCCTGATCTCCGGCACGCTGACGCTGCACAACTCGCGGTTGCGCTACACCGTGGCAGATCTCGGCCGGATCACAACTCGCGGTGCGAAGATCCAATTCGGGTTTCCGGTTTTGGGATCGCGCTACACCAGACTGCTTGCCTCATATGCGATTGAGCAGAGCCAGTACGACTCTCCGACTCTGTCTTCGCGCTACCTGTGCGATAACTGTGCACTCTCGTCGGTCGGACTCACGTTGGTGCGCGACACCCGTATCGGCCTGCCGTTTGCCACCGGTGGGACCATGCATCAGGCTGCTTTCTCCTGGAACGGCAGAATTCTCGGGGGCAGCGGTAACTTTCGCAGGGCAAATCTGGAAGGGCGCTGGTATGCACTGCTCGGCCAACTGGGAAACCCCGCCGAATTGGGAGCCGGCGGTCCGCAGTTCGTGTTCGGTCTCACTGCCAAAGCCGGTTTCGTATGGGGCGACGTGGGGCCCCACTTCCGGCAGCTCTTTTCCATGGGTGGCAATCAGTTCGGTATACCGCTGCGGGGTTACGACGAGTTCTCGATCACTCCCGCGGGTTTCGATCCCTCAGCGTCGGGTTTCAGAGCCAACACCGTAGATGCGTTTGGAGCCGCCTACCATGCGACCACCGTTGAGGTCGGGCTCCGGCTGAGCCAGGCCCTCTATTTGAATACCTTCTTCGATGCTGGGAACGTTTGGGAATCGCCCGGTGAATACAATCCGACTCGAGTGTTCCGCGGTGCCGGAATCGGGCTGAGTCTCTTGTCTCCGCTCGGACCGATAGGACTCGATTACGCCTACGGGTTTGACCGGGTCGACCGGTTCGGAAACAGTAATCCGGGATGGAAGTTCCACTTCAAGTTGGGGAACTTCTTCTAGTTCATTGCCATAGAATCTATTAGGGATATGGACACTACACATGCACTTGGAGCGTAACATGGCCCGTTGGGCAATAGCTGCAGCAGCTGTTCTGGTGGTCGCAGGGATCGGTGCCGTTCCGGCGACGAAGCGTGATGCTTCGTCACAGACCGGATCTGCGATTGGGTTCGTCAACTCAGACGTCATCCTGCGACAGACGCCCGGGTACGACACTGCGGATTCGACGCTAAGGGCAAACATGCAGGCATATCAAGGGGAGTTGGAGGCGCTGCGACAGCAACTCGACTCCGCCATGACTGCCTACGACCAACAGCAGATCGTGTTGAGCCCCACGGCGCGCGAGGAGAAGATGGGGGAATTGCGGCAGATCCAGGAGCGGTTCAACTCCAGAGGCCAAGAGCTGCAAACGAGGTTGGCCGAACGTGAACAAGAGTTGGTGGCTCCGCTGCAGCAGCGCATTCAAACCGTGATCGACGGGCTGCGGGCCGAACGCAACATGGCCGTCATTTTCGACGTCGCCAGCCCTGCCAATGGTATCGTGTCAGCCGACCCGGCGCTGGACCTGACTCAGGTGGTAATCACTCGGATCCGGAACGCCGGCACCCCATAGCAGGCGCAGTGGAGCGGGGGTTCAAGCTCACCACGGGGCAGATTGCTGAGTTGGTGGGCGGACACCTACTCGGCAGCGACGACATACAAATCGCCGGGGTTGCATCGCTTGATCGTGCTGCTCCCGGCGATCTGTCGTTTCTTGCCTCGGCAAAGTACATCCCGTACTTTGAGCGCACTCACGCGGGTGCGGTGCTAGTCACGCCTGAACTGCAGGGGCTGACCACCGGGCCCGCGACACGCATTGTGGTGTCTGACACGCACAAGTCCCTGGCTACAGTGCTGCGAGCACTCCATCCGCAGCAGTCCGTGGCTTGGGGCGTCGCACTCTCAGCCCGAATCGGGCGGGGCGCTCGTTGGTGCGGCAGGGTCTTCATTGGCCCGGGAGCCGTGTTGGGAGAAGACGTACAGCTCGGAGAGGATTGCCAGGTCGGGCCCGCAGCGGTAATCGAGAGGGGTGCGACCCTCGGACACCGGTGCCGGGTGGGCCCTCACGTAGTCGTTTGTTCCGGAGCCCAGCTGGGGAACAACGTGGTGCTCAAGAGCGGTTCCCGTGTCGGTACGCCAGGTTATGCCTTTGCTGAGTCACCCGGCGGCCACGTTCACATCCCTCATGTAGGTGGCTGTTATCTGGGAGATGACGTTGAGGTGGGTGCGAATACGACCATTGACCGAGGGAGCCTGGGCGACACCGTGATTGGAGCGGGAACCAAGATCGACAACCTCGTTCAGATTGCACACAACGTCCGGATTGGGGAACGCTGCCTCATAATGGCTCAGGTTGGACTCGCAGGCAGCACCATCATCGAGGACGACGTCATGCTGGCGGGCCAGGCCGGTCTGGCTGGTCACCTAACGGTGGGCCGCGGAGCCAGAGTCGCAGCACAAGCAGGAGTCATCGGTGACGTTCCGGCCGGCACCACCGTATCGGGCTACCCGGCCCGGTCGCACAGGGAAGTGCTGCGCCAGACTGCCGCTCTGCAGCGACTGAGCCAAATCGTGACCACGCTGGAACGGATGGTGGAGACACAGAGATGACTGAGAAGAGACGCTCGCTGACCGGCACCGTCTCGGTGAGTGGTGTCGGGATTCACACCGGTGCCGCAACCACCGCCACTCTTCGGCCGGCTCCCTCAGGCAGCGGGGTCGTCTTCCGACGGGTCGATCTGCCGGACCAACCGAGCATTCCGGCCAGCGTGGACAACGTCTGCGAGGTTGATCGGCGGACATCTTTGGGCAATGACGAGATCGCGATCCACACCGTGGAGCACGTGCTTGCCGCAGTCGTGGCTCAGCGAATAGACGATCTAATCATCGACGTCGACGGTCCCGAACTGCCGCTCCTGGACGGAAGCGCCGATCCGTTCTTCCGAGCCCTCCAAGAAGCAGGACCCACCGACGGCGACGGACAACCCACATATAGCCGCATTAGGACCCCATTCACGTTCCGTGACGGGGATGCCAGCTACATTGTCGCGCCGAGTGACGGGTTGCGCATCACCGTGACCATCGACTGGGTTCATCCGCTGATCGGCCGACAGTCCGGGAGCTTCGATATCTCAGCGGGCGAGTTCGCCGACTCGCTAGCACGGTCGCGGACCTTTGGATTCGCCTCCGAGATCGAGGAACTGCGGTCTAAGGGGCTCGCTCGGGGTGCATCAGCAGAGACAGGCATAGTGTTGACCGATGGCGGATTGGCTGCCGGCGAACTGTTGTGGCCTGACGAGTTCGTGCGTCACAAGACGGTGGACCTGCTGGGAGACCTGGCGCTGTTGAACGGACGATTCAAGGGAGAGATCGTCGCCTTCAAGCCGAGTCACCGTGGTAACGTCGCTTTGGTGCAGGCGATTCGTCGGACGGCAGGTTTCATAGTGCCGCCGGTGATGGGAATCCAAGAGATCCTGGGCGCCATTCCACACCGATACCCCATGCTCCTGGTCGATCGAATCACCGAGCTGGAGCAGGGGAAGCGGATCGTCGGGATCAAGAACGTCACAACCAACGAGCCGTTCTTCCAGGGGCACTTCCCCGAACACCCGATAATGCCCGGAGTGCTCATCATCGAGGCAATGGGACAGGCGGGTGGCATGTTGTTGATGGGGGCGTTCGACGATCCACAGGACAAGGTGGTCTATTTCATGGCCATCGACAACGTGAAATTCAGACGCCCCGTGATACCAGGAGACCAGATCCGCTTCGAGCTGGAGATGGTGCACTTCAGGGGAAGAAACTGCCGCATGCGGGGGGTTGGCTACGTCGACGGTGAAAGAGTGGCTGAGGCGGAGATGACAGCCCGGGTAATCGATCGTTAGATGAGCACCGAGGTCCACCCATCGGCCATTGTGGATCCGGCAGCCGAGCTGGATACCCAAGTCGTCGTCGGGCCTTTCACAATCATCGGTCCTCGGGTCGAGGTCGGCGCGGGCACTCGGATATCCTCGCACGTCGTGATCGAACGCAACACGCGGCTGGGTGAGGGCTGTACGGTAGGTACAGGATCGGTTCTCGGGGGGGAACCGCAGGACAAGAAGTTCGCACAGGAAGAGACCTGGTTGGAGGTAGGTGACGAAACCGACATTCGAGAATACTGCACGCTCCACCGGGGAACCTCAGCCCGCGGCAAGACTTCGGTCGGTCGCGGGTGTTTCATAATGGCTTATGTGCACATTGCTCACGACTGCGTCATCGAGGATCGGGTCGTGCTGGCGAACGCCGTACAGCTGGCGGGCCATGTTCACATCGAAGAATACGCGTCGGTCGGCGGCTTGACTCCGATACACCAGTTCGTTCGCGTTGGGACCCACGCGTTTGTGGGTGGCGGTTCGAGGCTGCCCCAGGACGTTCCTCCGTACACGAGGGCCGCCGGCAATCCATATAGGCTGTGTGGCATCAATACTATTGGGTTAACCCGGGCGGGTTTCGATCCGGAAGTTCGACTGGCCCTGAAGCACGCATATCGGCTGCTGTTCAACTCGAACCTGACCCCTACTCAAGCGGTAGACCAGCTGCGGCGAGAGAGCTCTGCCGTACCAGAGGTGATGCGGCTGGTGGATTTCGTCGCCAGCTCTGAGCGGGGGGTGTTGGTCTGATCCGCGTCTTCGTCTCGGCTGCCGAAACATCCGCCGATGCCCACACCGCCAGTGTGGTCAGTGCGCTGCGTGAACTACATCCCAGGATAGAGATCGAAGGACTGGGTGGTCCCAGAATGGCCGAGGCGGGGGTCAAGATCCTCGAGCGAGCGGAGAGCTTGGCCGCGATGGGCCTCGCCGAAATAGTGGGTTCGATTCCTGTGCACGTGCGGCTGCTGCTGCGGTTGCGGCGGCTCTTCCGCTCCGGACGATACCAGTTGGTGATTCTGGTGGACTACCCCGGATTTCATCTCAAAGTGGCGGCAGCAGCGCGTGCCGCCGGACTGCCTGTTCTATACTATATCGCACCACAGCTTTGGGCCTGGGCCGAGTGGCGGGTGAGATCGTTACGCAAGAACGTCAGCTCGTTGGCAGTAATCCTGCCGTTCGAAGAGAGGTTCTTTGCAGCCCGGGGGATTCCTGCGGAGTTTGTGGGGCACCCCCTGCTCGATCGTTGGGCGCCACCACCCCGTATAGCTGCGCGAAGCGAGATGAGCATTGATAACGGCGCGCCGTTGCTGGCGTTGTTTCCTGGCAGCCGACCACAAGAGGTGGAACGACTCTGGCCTGCGTTCCGTGATGCCGCCAAGCGGCTGCAGCATGTGATGCCGGCGTTGCAGGTGGCGGTTGCAGCGGTCAGCGGAGCTAGGTACCCGGGCGCAGACGGGTTTGTCCTGGCGCATCGGGGTGCACAACACCTGTTCGCGGCAGCCGATGTTGGTCTCTGCAAGTCGGGTACAACAACGATGGAAGCGATGCTGGCGAACCTACCAATGGTCATCGCATACCGGATGCATCCGCTCACCCACGCCATTGCGCGTAGGGCGGTGCGGCTAACACATGTGGGACTGGTCAACCTGATCGCCGAGAGAGACGTTGTTCCGGAGTTCATCCAGGACAGCGTGACGCCCGAGATACTAGCGAATGCGCTGCAGCCGCTGCTGGACCCTGCAGGGATGGCGGCGAGACGCCAGCGTGAGGCATTCCGTGAGATTCGTGATAAGCTAGGTGTGCCCGGGGCAGGCAAGCGCGTTGCAGCGATGGCACTGCGGTTGGTTGCATGATCCAGCTCCTGTTGTCTCGGCTAGCTCATGCAGCTGCCTGGACCCTCGCCCGCACCTGGCGTCTGGAAGTGATCGGAGCCGGCCGCGTGAACGAACTTCGGGGACGTGGTATCCCCGTGGTTTTCGCCGTGTGGCACGGTAACATGCTCCCCCCGCTGTGGCACCGCAGAGACGAAGGGATTACCCTCTTGGTCAGCGATCATACTGATGCGGGACATCTGGCCAGGGCGGCGCTACGGTGGGGGTATCGCGTGGCACGTGGCTCTACCACACGCGGAGCAGTGCGCGGCCTCCGTGCCGTAGTGAAGACACTTGCCGCCGGCGGTGATGTAGCTTTCACTCCGGACGGTCCCAGGGGTCCGGCAAGAAGGGCGAAGCCGGGAGCGTTGGGTGCAGCCCGGTTGGCCGGTGCAGCAGTCGTGCCCATCGGAGTTGCAGCATCATCTGAATGGCGACTACGCTCCTGGGATCGATTCACCATACCGCGTCCTTTCTCACGCGTTCGGGTTGTGTATGGGAGCCCGATCAGGCAGAGGGGAGGCCAGCGGAACAGTGGAGCGGAGCAAGACGTGCTGGCATACCGACTGGACGTGACTCAGCGGGAGGCAGAGTGCCCGTAGCTCGTTGGCTCTGGGTGGAACGGAAGTTGTCGGCCAGGTTGGTGCGTCTAGCGCTACTCCCACCGTCACTAGTCTTCCGCTCGATCGCCGCTGCCCGAGCCAGGGGTTACCGAGCTCGCTGGTTTGCGCAGGTTGCGCTCCCAGCACCCACTGTCTCGGTGGGTAACCTCACGGTTGGAGGATCGGGGAAGACGCCAATCGCAGCTTGGATCGCCAGGTACTTCGTAGCACGGGGTAGACGTCCCGGTATCCTATTGCGGGGCTACGGCGGTGATGAAGGCAAGGTGCACGGGAACCTCGTACCCGAAGCCATCGTGGTTGAAGATCCCAACAGGGTCCGCGGCGCCGGCGATGCCCTCAAACGCGGGGCTGACGTACTGGTACTTGATGACGCATACCAACGGCTGGACGTAGATCGAGACCTGAACATCGCGGTTGTCAGTGCCGAATCCGGTAGAGCCGTGCCGTGGACACTCCCCGCTGGGCCGTGGCGCGAGGGGTGGCGAGCTCTGAGACGGGCCGACCTCGTCATTGTTACGCGCAAGCGCGCGACACTGGATGCTGCGAGGATGTTAGCCCGCAGGGCAGAGCGGGTGGTGCGAAACCGCCCAGTAGCGATAGTTAAGCTTGGCATTACTGCCTTTGAGGGCATGGTGAGTGGCGAGCGTATCGACGTGGGTCGGATCTCTGGCGCGCAGTTAGCAGCTGCTGCCGCAGTGGCCGATCCGGACTCGTTCGCTGCCCAATGTCGTGCGATGGGAGCAACTGTACAGCTGCTTTGTTGGGAGGACCACCACCGCTTTTCAGAACGTGATGTTCGGCGTATCGCCGACGCGGCGCAGAGGGCCGACCATGTTGTCGTGACTGAGAAGGACGCCGTCAAACTGCGTCATCTCTGGCCAGATCATCTGTCGGAGCCCTGGGTCGCTGTCCTGGGGCTCGCCTGGGAGCATGGTGGCGACCTGGTAAGGGCCGCTCTTGATACCCTGATCGTCGATGTGGAGCAGATGCTGTCCGACTCGGGTGAATGGCACGCACTCCGCGGGCTCCCTGTCTGATGGTAGTCTACCTTGTCGCGGTAGGCAGGTTGAAGAGCGCGCCCTTGCGCGAAGCCTGTCAGGGATACCAACAGCGATCGCGACGATACATGAAGTTCGAGGTACGAGAGGTTCGCGACGGCAGCAGGCGGGATGACCAAGCTCACCATGCGCGACGGATAGAAGGGGAGTCGTTGCTCAGGGCTGTCCCGAGTGATGCACTGCTGGTTGCGCTCACTAGAGATGGCCAAGAAATGACCAGCGGTGACTTTGCCAGGCATCTCGAGGAATGGCAGCGCCGGAATCGGGATGTCGCATTTGTTATAGGTGGGGCCCACGGGCTGGATGCAGCTGTCCTCGATGCGGCTGATCAGAGATTGAGTCTCTCACCGATGACACTGCCCCACGAAATTGCACGGCTGACTTTACTGGAACAACTCTACCGGGCATGTACCATCATCAGAGGGGAGCCATATCACAAAGGCGGGTGAGCGTGACGGAATGGTTCGAACAGTGGTTCGGAGAAGAATACCTCAGACTGTATCCTCACCGTGACGAGGACGACGCGGCGGAGGCCGTCGCGCTGATCGTGGACAATGTGAGACTTGAAGAGTCCCGGGTGCTGGATCTAGCATGTGGTCCAGGCCGACACGCCATCCAGCTCCGCTCCGAGGGAGCTTGGGTGGTAGGGTTTGATTTGTCGTTGCCGTTGCTGAGTCGCGCTCGCCATCGGGATCCGGACCCGCTGTACGTTGTTCGCGGTGACATGAGGTACCTGCCGTTCGCGCGTGGCTCATTTGACGTGGTCGTGAACCTATTCACTAGCTTCGGCTATTTCTCCGACGACCGGCAACATGGTCTCGTCCTCACCGAGGTTGCGACGGTGCTGAGGCCCGGTGGCGTGCTCGTGCTCGACTACTTCAACACGGCTGACCTCATGGGCTCGTTGGTGTCGCATGAGGAACGGGCCATCGGGAACCAACGCGTCGTGATCGAGCGTCGGATATCGGATGACGGGAGATACGTTCTGAAGGAGATGCACTTGCTGAATGACGGCAGGAGCTTCCTCGAGCGTGTTCGTATGTTCACCTTGAACGAACTCGAGACCCTGGTCAGCGAGGCCGGTCTCTGCATCCGCCAGCGGTTTGGAGATTACTCTGGAAGCCCACTGACCGCAGAGAGCCCGCGAGTGCTGATGGTAGCCACGCGTCCATGAACCCCAGCTTCCAGACAGTGCCTCTCGGTGAGCCGCCGATGTTTGACGTGAACGAAGCGGTGCACGGTAGGGAAAAAAAGCTGGACAATACCTTGAGATCTGCCTTCCTCGCTCACGATAGTGCCACCGATAATCTCGACCGCCTATTCGCTGCGGGATCCCTGTGTGTTACCACCGGCCAACAGCCAGGTGTGCTCACCGGCCCACTCTTCACCCTATACAAGGGACTCACCGCTGTCGCCCTCGCACAATCGCTCGAAAGAATCCTTGGGAGACCCGTTGTCCCGGTCTTCTGGGTGGCTGGTGATGATCATGATTTCGCAGAGATCAACCACTGCCACATGGTGACTGTCTCCAACGAGGTTGAGCGCTTGGTCCTCAGAGATCGTGCGCCGGATGCGCACCTCGTGCCTGCCTACCGTGAGCGGCTCGGTGACGAGATCGACACGGTCATTGGCAAGATTGCCGAAACAACCCCGGAAACCGAATACAAGAGCGACGTACTTGCATGGGTTCGAGAGCATTATCGTCCCGATGCAGATGTCGCCACGGCTTTTGCCCAGGCCGTATCTGTACTCCTCGGTCGCTTCGGTTTGGTTGTATTTCAGCCCACACATCCTGCGGCAAAGGGAGTCATGGCGCCCTGGTTAGTCCGGGCGCTCGAGCAGGCAGGAGCTATCGAAACCGCTCTCGCACAACAGGCAGCGCAGCTGGAAGCTGCTGGGCGCCCAACACCCATACGCACTGGCGGCGGCGCGACGACCGTCATGATTGAAGCAAGCTTGGGACGTGACCGACTCATCTACAATGGTGCGTCGTTTGAAACCAGGCGTTCGGGGGAGCAGTGGTCTCTCGCTGAGCTTCGCACGATCGCCGCGACTGAACCGCAGCGCCTCTCAGCCAACGTCTTGCTGCGACCCGTGGTGGAAGCAGCGATTCTGCCAACGGTGGCCTACGTGGGCGGACCAGGAGAAGTCGCCTACTTGCCCCAATCAGACCCGGCCTACCGAATCCTCGGTGTGAGGCCGCAGGCCAGAGTGGCACGTTGGGCTGGACGCGTCGTCGAACAGCGGATCGCGAAGGTGCTGAACAAGTATGGCATCGCCGCTGAACAGTTGGATGCTCCAGAAGGGCAATTGGAGGCCACCCTGGTGCAGGCCGACATGCCCACGGCAGCCGCAGCTGCCGTGGAGACACTGCGCAGCACGCTCTCGAGCCAATACGAACGCCTGGCCGAGGCAGCTGCCAGTCTGGATGCTACCCTCGAGAGACCCGTACGATCCGAGGGGCAAGCCGCTCTACGACGGTTGACCGCTATAGAGAAGCGTCTGGTTGGGCAACTCAAGAAGCGCAACGAGGTCCTCAATCAACAACTGGCCAAAGCGCGAGCCAACCTCTTCCCACTCGGACAAGCCCAAGAGCGCGTCTTGAATGTGGTACCCTTCCTGATTCGCTACGGAGACGCGTTCGTGGATGGAATATCCGAACGGTGCACCGAATGGACAGCTGCACTTGAAACTGCCTCCGGACAGACGTAGTATCTGCGCATGCTCTGGCTCCTTGGGTTTGTCCTCTTGTTGATCGCACTTCTGATCCCGATTCTCGCGATCGTGCTAGACTCCCCGGTTGCCCGTAACCTGGTTCGCAGAACGGATCCTGGGTTGATAGATGAGATTGCGAGGCGTCTCCAGGCTCTGGAGGACGACGTCTCAAACCTAGAGCATTCCGTCGAGACGTTGAGAGAGGAAACCCAATTCGTCCAACGTCTGCTGGAAAAGCCTGACGGTCCAGACTCCCCTAGACAGCTCTCCCCACCCGAGTCCTGATCACATGCGTCCGTCGCAGGGGCGACTTGCTGCCCGTGTCGGCGCCGGTATTCTAGTAACGCGTGTCCTAGGATTCGTCAGGGAACGTGTCTTTGCACACTACTTTGGGACCGGAGTTGAGGCCGACGCCTTCGGTGCAGCTCTCAGAATACCCAACGTCATTCGCAACCTCCTTGGCGAGGGCACTCTTTCAGCCTCGTTCATTCCCGTCTACGCGGGAATGATCGAGCGAGGCGAGACCGAGGATGCTCGACGGCTGAGCGGTGTGATTGTCTCACTGTTGGTCTTGCTGACCGCAATTGGGGCTCTCCTCGGCGTATTGCTGGCCCCAGTCATCACGGATTTTGCCGCCCCGGGATTCACTGGCCGGCAGCGTGATCTAACGGTCACACTCGTCAAGATACTGTTCCCCATGTCAGGCGCTCTGATACTATCAGCATGGTGTCTAGGCATACTGAACACTCACCGCCGGTTCTTCCTAGCATATTCGGCACCGGCGGTGTGGAATATTGCGCAGATAGCCACGCTGGTGGCGCTGGGTTCTCGGCTAACGGGCACGCCACTTGTCGTGGCCCTCGCGTGGGGAGCGGTTGCAGGAAGCCTGCTCCAAATCCTGGTACAGCTTCCCCTTGTCCTCCGGTTGATCAACAAGGTTCGGTGGAGCTTGCGGTCAAGTACACCGGGTGTGCGGCCAGTAGTACGTGCATGGATCCCCGTGATCATCGGTGCGGGAGTGGTGCAGATATCGAGCATCGTTGATACGCAACTGGCGTCACTCCTCGGCCCTGGCGCTGTAGCGACTCTGAGGTATGCCCAGCTCATCGCGATCCTCCCAGTCTCCCTTTTTGGAGTGAGCGTAGCCGCGGTTGCCCTACCGGAACTCAGCCGTGACGTGGCCGTGCAGGACGGCGCCCTGCTGAGACTCAGGATCGCAACCGGCCTGCGACAGGTTGCCTTTTTTGCCATCCCGTCGGCATTCGCCCTCGCGGCGCTTGGACCCCAGCTCGCGGGGGCATTGTTCCAGACGGGTGCCTTTGATTCACGGGACACAGAACTGGTGGGCGGCGTATTGGCGGCGTACGCACTTGCGGTACCCGCACAAGCCTCGATCAAGCTATTGGCTTCGGGTCACTACGCGCAGGGGAACACCAAAACCCCTGTGCGCATCGCGGTCGTCGCGGTCGTGTTCGCGGCCGCCTCGGCCTTCCTGCTGATGCGATATCTGGGTGCTGCAGGCATCGCCTTGGGAGCCGCTGCCGGTGCATACACCAATGCGTTCCTAAACTATGCTAAGCTCAGAAGTAGGTTGGGTAGCATCACGGGACCTCTCGAAATACGCGCTCTAGCTACCGTTGGCCTTGCGTGCACTGTTGCTGCAGCGGGCGCCATGGGAGTAGTCGTCTGGCGGCCTGCGGACCCGGTCTGGCTCGTGGCAGTCGCTGCCTCGGTCACGTTCTGCTTGCTGTACGGTGCTGTGACAGTCGCGCTCGCCAACCCTGAAGCCCGCAAGATCCTAAGCACTCTGCAGAGGTAAGCGTAGGGAGAGGTGTGCAGGGGGCAGGGCATTCCACGGACGAGCCTGGCCCACGAAGACTCGTTAGGTTTCTCGCATGTCGGAGCCTCCATCCAAGATCGCACTCAAGATAGGGTCGCTACCGAACGGTCCGGGGGTGTACCTCTGGAAGGACCGAGGAGACAAGGTCCTGTACGTGGGGAAAGCGAAACGGCTCCGCCAGCGGGTGCGCAGTTATTTCGCCAGCGACCACTCCGCCAATCCCAAAGCTCGCATCCTGGCCCGCCTGATCGATGACCTGGAGACTATCGTCGTCAGATCGGAGGCCGAAGCCCTGTTGCTGGAAAACAACCTGATCAAGGAACACAGGCCGCGGTTCAACATTCAGCTGCGTGACGACAAGAGTTATCCTCATGTTGCGGTTACCCTGAATGAGCCGTTCCCGCGACTCCTCGTCGTGAGGAGGCTCGACATCCCGGGGGCCCGCTACTTTGGACCGTACACAGATGTGATGGTCCTGCGCCGTACACTGAGGGTGATTCGGAGAGTATTCACGGTCCGTTCTTGTCACTATGCGCTCCTCGAAGAGGTTCCCGAGCGACCTTGTCTGGATTACCACATAAACAGATGTCTTGCGCCGTGCGCCGGGCTTCAGTCCAAGAACTCCTACAAGAGTATGATCGAGGATGTGGTGGCATTCCTGGAGGGAAGGACCGTCGAGGTGCGGACCCGGTTGCGGCGTCGCATGGAGGAAGCCTCTGGAGGACTCGAGTTCGAGCGAGCGGCGGAAATCCGTAACTCGCTCAAGTGGCTCGACCAACTCGAACAGCCGCAGACGGTTCAGGTCGTTGGCGGCGGTGATGCCGACGCGATCGGATTCGCGCGCGACGGCGACGATGCTGTGTGCACCGTCATGCGAGTGAGGGGTGGCAAGATCGTCGGGAGCGAGCAGAGGTTCCTGCGCAACGTGGAACACGAGGCTGACGACAGTATCTTGAGAGCATTCCTATTGCGCCATTACCTCCCCTCGGCAACCAGCGCCGGACGAGTCATTCTCCCGTTCCTTCCCAGCGAGCTGGAGGCTGTGGCGGCGTTGTTGGAGCACACGGAGTTGGTGGTTCCGCAGCGGGGGAGGAACCGACGCTTGGTGGAACTCGCTGATCAGAATGCGCGTCACGCGCTCGAGAGTTTTCTCATCGAATCGTTCGAAACGGACGAAAGGGCAGAGGACCCGGTGTACGCACTGGGGCGCGACCTGGGCCTGACGGTGCTGCCTCGGAATCTCGTCTGTGTTGATGTGTCGACTGCTCAGGGATCCGATACGGTAGGGTCGCTAGTCTGGTTTGAGGGTGGCCGGCCGAAGCGAAGTGAGTATCGTCGCTTCAAGATCAAGGGCGCAGGGCAACAGGACGATTTCGCCGCTGTCCACGAGGTCCTGACGCGGTACATTACCCGTCGGCTGCATGAGGACAAGGTACTACCGGATCTGGTCATAGTTGACGGTGGAAAAGGCCAGCTTGCCGCAGCTCAAGCAGCACTCGAGGCAACGGGATATCAGGACCTGGCGATAGCGAGTTTGGCCAAGAGAGAGGAAGAGGTGTTTCTGCCCGGTAGGAAAGAGAGCCTCCGGCTGCCTCGGCGTGCGCCATCTTTGCGACTGCTGCAGCGCGCTCGCGACGAGGCACACCGAGTCGCTGTCACATACAATCGCAAGCGCCGGAGACAACGCACCATCACCTCGGCTCTCTTGGAGATCCCCGGAGTTGGCGACAAGCGACGCCGGCTGCTGCTGGAGAGATTCGGAAGTCTAGCAGGTGTTGCGTTGGCCACGCCGGACGAAATAGCGGCGCTACCAGGCTTCTCGCTGAAGCTGGCTCAACGGATACTCGAACAGGTGAAGAAATGACACAGTTCGCTTGGCACTTGGAATGCTCCGATTGCACGAAAACAGCCAGCCCTGCCGGACTTCCCACGGTATGTCCGGATTGTGGCGCTCCGTGGCTCGTAAGATATCAAACGAAGCCCGACCCGCAGCTGAAGGCTACCTATGCGGATCGGCCGTGGTCCATGTGGCGGTACCGGGAGTGGCTTCCCCTCGTTGGCAGTGAGAGCCCGGTGACGCTGGGGGAGGGAGCGACACCGCTCGTGGCGGTGCCCGAACTTGGCGCACCTCTCGGGATGGAGCGTCTCTGGATCAAGGACGAGGCTCTCAACGCCACGGGGTCGTTCAAGGCACGCGGACTCTCGGCTGCGGTCACCCGTGCGAGCCTGGGAGGAGCCAAACTCCTCACGACACCGACGGCCGGAAATGCGGGAGTGGCGTTGAGCGCTTACGGTAGGCGAGCCGGACTCACCGTTCGGGTGTTTGCCCCACGTACCACTCCCCCAACGATTCTCGAGCAGATTCGCATTTTCGGGGCTGACCTGGAGCTGATTGAGGGTCACATCGGTGACTGCGGCAAGGTGGCCCGTGCGTATTCAACCGAGCACGGCGGTTTCGATGTGTCAACACTGCGCGAGCCGTATCGCATTGAGGGCAAGAAGACGTTGGGCCTCGAGGTGGCGGAGCAGTTGGGTTGGCGGCTGCCGGACGTGCTGATCTACCCGACAGGTGGAGGAACCGGCCTCATCGGGATGTGGAAGGTATTCAACGAGCTGCGTGAGGCCGGCTGGATTGACGACGACATGCCGCGGCTCTATAGCGTGCAGTCTGATGGCTGTGCGCCAGTTGTGCGGGCGTTCGAGCAGCAGGCGGAACGGCCCGAGCCCTGGCCCGATCCAGTCACTATCGCCTGGGGCTTGCGCGTTCCCGGACCGCTCGGCGGCAAGCTCATGCTTTCGGCCATTCGCGAGACGAACGGTGGCGCAGTGGCGGTGAGCGACGAGACCCTGTCGAACGCGGCTAGGAGAATAGCGTCTACTGCAGCGATCGACGCGTCGCCGGAGGGCGGGGCGACGCTTGCAGCACTGGAGGTCTTGCTCGATCGCGGCGCAGTGAAGCAGGACGAATCGGTCGTACTGTTCAATACAGGAGCTGGCTGGCTATACCGCTGATGTACAGGGATATTTAGCCCGAGGTCTTACAGGCTAATGCGGATTGCGATACTAGACCCGTTTGCGGGAATCAGCGGAGACATGCTACTCGGCTCGTTGGTTGACGCCGGGGTGGACTCTTCATGGCTCGAGGAGCTGCCGCGGTTGTGTGGGTTTCCCCAGGTCGAGGTTCGCATCAGCCGCGTGACCCGCTGTGCGCTGGCGGCCACTAAGGTTGATTTTCGGATTCCGGAAGGGCCGCACTCGCACGAGCACGGCCATGGCCGTACGATCCGTCAGCTCAAGGAGATCGTGGCGGCGGCTCAAGTTCAGCATGGGACGAAGCAGTTAGCCCTGCGGGCCTGCGACCTGCTGGGGCAAGCCGAAGGTGCGATTCACGGTATGGCGGCGGACGCGGTACACCTGCATGAAGTGGGCGCGATCGACGCAGTGCTCGACATCGTGGGAGTGATAGAGGGTTTTGGACAACTCGGGCTGGCCGCCATATACAACCTACCAGTGGCCGCAGGAGACGGTTGGGTTACTGCTGCCCACGGCAAGCTGCCGGTTCCTGCCCCAGCCACCTTGAAGCTGTTGGAAGGCATCGTGGTCCGCAGCGGTGGCCCGGTAACTGGTGAGGCCACCACCCCCACGGGCGCTGTCCTGGTCCGCGTGTTGTCCGGCGGACGCCCGCCGGGTTACTGGCGTATCGCGGGTTGTGGTTGGGGCGCCGGGCAGCGCGACCCAAGCGACTATCCCAATGTCCTCCGGTTGATACTGGCCGAGCAAGCCGACGAGGCCGGATTGGTGCAGGTGGTCGCCACCGACATTGATGACATGGAACCCGAATACCTAGAGCCATTGCGTCAGGCGCTGTTTGAAGCAGGTGCGTTGGACTGTCAAGTCTGGCCCACCCAGGGGAAGAAAGGGCGCATCAGCCTCAGGCTGGAGGCACTGGTACCGGAAGGCGCCTCCGACAGGGTAGTACAGGCATTGTTCGACAACTCCACGACGACCGGATTACGGAGCTGGTCGACCGTTCGGTCCACCCTGGCGCGCAAGGAATTGGTGGTCGAGCTGAACCCTGCGGTAAAGGTTCGGGTAAAAGTACGGGAGGGTCCCCGAGGCGCCGGGGTCAAACCCGAGTACGATGACGTAGTCCGGGCCGCCCGAGACCTGGGAATTCCAGTGATCGAAGCTGCTCACGAGGCATGGAAGAAGGCTCGGGACGTTCTGGATAGCGGTCAAGGCGTGTAGATTAATGGGTTGTAGTTGTACCGTGATATTTGGAGAGATTGAGAGGAGATTCTGATGAACAGGTTGGTCTTCGCGGTCGGACTCGCGGTCGGTATCGGGCTCGCGGCCAGCGGCCTCTCGGCCCAGGCGGACGAGTGGCGACGTCCTGCATGCGAACTCGATATGGGGCACTTCCTGGTGAAGAACGCCACCACGTACATGCAGGCGGCAACGGAAGAGGTGGATCCGAGCAAACGCGAGCAGCTGATGACGGATGCTTTCCGGAATCTGGCCGAGGCCATCTCCACCGACCAGGCCGAGAATCCGTCCGTCTGGTACTTCCTGGGACGATACTACGTGATGGCGAATGACGGAGTCGGAGCAGACTCGGCTTTTGCTCACGTGGAGCAGACGGTACCGGAATGCCAGGAGGACATCACCTACTACCGACAGTCCACTTGGGTGAACGCGGTCAATCGCGGCATCGATTCGCTGCGTGACGGGGCTTATGAGGGTGCGAAGTGGGAGTTTCGCAACGCTGCGGGAGTGTGGGACCGCTCCAACGTTCCGTTCTTCTACATGGCGAGCGTCTACGGGGACGAAGGTGAAATGGACTCGGCGCTCTACTATTTCAAGAAGGTCACGGACATAGGAACAGCAGACACCTCCCACCTCGACAATTACGAGACGGCTGTTGAGAACGTGGCCGTATTGTATCAGATGCTCGAGGATTGGGATTCCACGGTGGTATGGTATAGGAAGGTCCGGGAGCTCGATCCGGGTAACACGGATGCGCTGTTTGGAATAGCTGAGGCGTACACCTACATGGGAGACACTGAGAACGCAGTCATGATCTATGACAGCGTCCTGGCCGATCCGGCGGCCATGAGCGACCTCGATCTGTTCAATGCCGGTGTGAAGTTGTTCAACGTCGATGACTTCGACCGTGCGGTGAGAGCATTCGAGGCCGGACTAGCCAAGAACCCGAATCACCGCGACGCACTCTACAACATTGCCAATACATACCTGGCAATTGCGAACGACCAGACTCGCCCGCAGGCCGAGCGTGACGAGGCCCTGAGAGACATGGACCGCGTTACACATGAGCTCTTGGACATCGACCCGCAGAACCGGCTGGCCTACCGCATCCTGGCAGCAGCCCACACAATGCAGGGAATGGACGACTCAACAGCCATAGTCATGGATGCGATAGACGCTCTCGATTTCGAGGTGACCGTTGATCTGTCCAGGCCTGAATCGGGCAGCTACCTCCTGGCGGGTCGTGTGTTGAACCTGAGAGAGTCGGAGCTGGCGTTCCCGACAATAACGTTCGAGTTCCTCGATAGCGCAGGAACAGTGATCACGACAGCCTCCGTTCCCGGTGAAGCTCTGGAAGCAGGTGGCTCAAAGAGGTTCTCGTTCAATCAACCTGAAGCAGGCATAGCGGCCTGGAGATATCGGATCGGGTCGTAAGCAGTCACTGGTGTTCTGCGGGAGTAGCAGCCTACATCCTGCAGATAGACTTGTCGGGTCGGTGTCCTGCAGTTCTCCGTGTGGATGCCGACCCGTCCGCGTTCTGGTCTGCGCCTTGTCATGCAACGCGGGTGCGGGTGGGGAGCACTGGACTGCTAGGCTTGCTGTTGGCGCGTTTCTTGATATGTTTTTGCGACGCGCGCGGGCGTAATTCAGGGGTAGAATGCCAGCTTCCCAAGCTGGACGTCGCCGGTTCGAATCCGGTCGCCCGCTTCGCGAAGAGCCCCCATCCGGGGGCTTTTCGTTTCGCTGCAGTTGTTGCATCCTACCCTCCAGGATCGCAGCGCGACCGGCTGGACCTTGAGTCCGCGGTCACGCTCGCTTGTGCTGTCGGCTGTAACTCCGCGCTCCAGCTTCCTCTCTGCTTCGTATAGCGGCCGATCCAGTGAGATATGGCAGGTCCATGTTGCCAAGTTCCTTGCGCTCTTGCCGATCGATCTCCTTGAGTATGCTCGCCACCCGGCGCTCCATTTCCGGACTCAGCGACGGCGTCCGCAGCAACCCGCGGTATAGTTCCCGCCGGTTCTCAAACTCCCGCCTGTCCCGCTCAACCTTCTCCACCGTTGCACCGACCTTGCGCTTGACATCGAGCCACAGCAAGGGAGCCCCAGGCGTGTTCGAGTGGACCCGCTCTCGATCCATTCCCCAGTTGGCTGCCATCTCAGTGATCAGCTGTTCTCGCATCTGTTCGCGGACCGACTCCGCAGGGGTGACCTCTGCGCGCCACATGCTGCCGGTGCCGAGCAGCAGCCAGTCAAGCGACAGCTGGCCTCTGCGCGCCAGGACCAACAGACTCGGCAGATCCGGCACTGACGAACCGGCTGAGTGCTCTTTCGGTTTCCATCCACTTACCGTGGTACGACCAATTCCGAACGCAGTCGTGAGTTTGTCCCAACTGCCCCCGAGCGCAGCGTCAACGTACTGCCCCAACCGCTGCCGAATCGCTGCTGCGTTGTCTACTGCGTTCCTGCCCATGCCACAGTCCTGTTCAATTAATTGACGATCTGTTGACGGCTAATTGCCGCTAATGTAAAACCATAAGTGGCGCGGGCGCCAGTAGCTGTGCCAGCCGGAAGAGCCATGACCCTGGGCCGCCAACCGTGAGGTGGCTGGGCCAAGATCACGCGGGCACAGTGCCGCCCGATTGGTGGGTACGGTGGCGGGGTCACTCTTCGTACCGGACCGCATGAGGTCCGCCGCCGACTCCTGCCATACCTTGTGCTAAGGATATGTAATTTATACACTTATCTCATCACGCCTGGCGTCGCAGGCGGTACGCCGGGCCACCGCTCGGAACCCCGAAGCGGACTCACGGAACCACGTGTCTGGGACGGAATGGTGCGATGGTTAGAGCAAGCTCGGTCGTCGAACTGAGCCTGGAGGGTTACAGCGGGCGCGCCAACCGCGTCACCGTGACAGTCTCATCGTACGATCGATCGACGCGGATCCGTCGTGCGCTCGTCGGTCTGACCGTCGGTTGGGGACTCGCGCTGGTATCCCTGGCAGTGCCGCTGGCCCATTTCCTACTCGTCCCCGGCTTTCTGGTGTTCGGCATAATCCTGTTCACGCAGCGCATACGGCTGCGCCGGACCGCCAGTGACGCACACGGGACGTGTCCCGACTGCGGAGAGGCTCAGGAGTTCGATCTGCCGACCCGGTGGCAGCTTCCAGCGCGGACAGCTTGTCGGCGGTGCCAACGTGTTCTCGAGCTTCGTGAAGCGAGCCGTGCACCATTACCACCCACTCACACCGAAGGCAGCGCTCCCTACAGTTCGTAGCAATGAACAGAGTCGGCAATTAGCTTTAGCCGTTTGCTGGAATCGCTGGCTCAGCCGAAAGTCCCGTGGTTCTTTCCCCTTTTACGCAGTGAAACCGTTGTGATTCTAGTGAAGTCCGTCGCGCCGGGCTCGCTCGGTGCGGAGCTTGGTCTGATTCCCGGCACGGAGTTGCTCACGATCGATGGTCGTGGACTGAACGACTTCCTGGACTGGGAGTTCCTCGCCGCAGAGGAGCGTTTCGTACTGCTCGTCCGAGCGCCGGACGGCACGACAACGGAGTACGACATTGAACGCTCCGAGGGCGATTCCCTCGGTATCGAATTGGAGCCACCTCGCGTGCGTCGCTGTGCGAACCGTTGTGATTTTTGCTTCGTGGATGGCAACCCTGAAGGGATGCGCCCAGCGCTCTACATCCGTGACGACGACTATCGCCTTTCATTTCGGTATGGAAACTTCGCCACTCTGACCAATCTGAAGCAGGGTGACATCAATCGGATCGTCGAGTACCGTCTGAGCCCGCTTTATGTTTCGGTACACGCCACTGATCCTGTCACTCGGCGGCGACTGCTCCGCAATCCCAAGGCCCCGGACATACTGTCACAACTCAGGTTCTTTGGTGAGACGGCCATACAGTGCCACACTCAGATCGTGCTCCAGCCTGGGGTCAATGACGGAGCGGTACTGCGCCAGAGTCTAGCAGACCTGTTCGAACTCGGCGACACGGTGCTGTCCGTCTCGGTGGTGCCTGTCGGACTCACCGAGTTTTCCAGGCACGACCTGGTCCGCGAACTCACTGCGGCAGAGTGCCTTGCCGCAGTGTCGACTATAGATGAGCTCGCCGCACGTGCGCTGAAGGATCGCGCGTATCACTGGGCCTACGGATCGGACGATCTCTATTGCGAGGCCGGTTTGCCCCTGCCGCCCGCGAGCCGCTACGACGGATTCGAACAGGTTGAGAACGGTGTGGGTAGCGTACGCTACCTCCAGCGGTGCATCTCGGGCCTCGACGCCGACTGGTCGGGTAGTCGCATCGGTGTCGCCACCGGCGCAGCGATGGGGCGTCTGATGCCGCAGGTGATCTCCCACGTGGCGGCGGCCACTCACGCTTCGTTCGAACTCTTGGTACTGCAAAACGACTTGTTCGGGCCATCCGTTACCACCGCCGGGCTCTTGGCGGGCAGGGCATTTGTAAAGGCGCTAGATGGACGCGGTGATCTTGACCTCGCTCTGATCCCCGCAGAGGCAGTGAACGACGACGGGGTCTTCATTGACGACATGACGCTGGACGAAGTGGAGGGTTCGGTGCCGCTACAAGTTCGGCTTTCCTACCACTTCTCAGATGCGTTGGGGGGGCAGGGCGACCGGTGAACACGCCCACGGTAGCGATCGTAGGCCGGCCGAACGTAGGAAAATCGACGCTGTTCAACAGGATAACGGGCGGGCGCCGCGCCATTGTGGATGACCGATCCGGCGTTACCCGAGACCGGAATTTCGCCACTGCCGAGTGGGCTGGTCACCGCTTCTGGCTGGTCGATACGGGGGGATGGACGTCCGGCGATGAAATAAGTGCGGCGATCAGGCGGCAAATCCAGCTGGCCATCGAACAGTCGAACGCGATCATCTGTGTAGTCGATATTCAGACCGGGGTGCATCCAGCTGACCTAGAGATCGCCGAGGTTCTGAGACCCCACCGGGCACGAGTGCTCGTCGCCGTCAACAAAGCGGACCACCTGCCCGATGAAACGGGCCATCACGCGTTTCACGAGTTGGGCCTGGGAGAGCCGCTACCGGTATCAGCCGCCACCGGTAAGGCGAGCGGCGACTTGTTGGACCGCCTGGTCCAGTTGCTGCCCCAGGCCTCCCCAGAAGCAGCGGCGGATGCTGTGGAAGTGGCCGTGCTGGGACGTCCCAACGTGGGCAAGTCCAGCCTGATGAATCGGCTGCTTGGACAGGAACGGTCGGTGGTCGCCGAACAGGCCGGCACGACAAGAGATGCTGTGGACTCCCCCTTGCAATACCATGGAAGATCCCTCAACTTCATTGACACCGCAGGGTTACGGAAGCGATCGAAAGTAGAAGATGAGATCGAGTTCTACTCGACCCTGCGCACTGAACGGGCGATTCAGAGGGCGGACGTGTGTGTCCTGGTGGTCGATGCCGTGGTGGGGGTCCATGCGCAGGATCTCAAGATCGCACATCGGGTGTTGGATAGGGGAGCGGGGCTGATTGTGGCAGTCAACAAGTGGGACCTGGTTGCCGAGAAGGACACCACGACGGCCCAGCGGGGGGAACGCGCCGTATTGGAGAAGGCCCCCTTCCTCGCGGCTTACCCGTTCGTGTATGTGTCGGCTCTAACCGGGATGCGCACTCGGAAGGTTCTTGACTTGATAGTGCAGGTCGCGACAGCGAGGGAGAGTCGCGTCGGTACGGCGGCAGTGAATCGCGTGGTTGAGGCCTTGGTGGCCCGCAGCCAACCACCGCAGAAATCCGGCAAGGAGGTCAAGCTGTTGTATGCGTCGCAGGTCGGCACCAAGCCGCCGACATTTGCGATAGTCTCCAACCGCCCAGCAGATATCCCGGAATCGTACCGTCGTTTCTTGGAGCGAGGATTCAGGGAAGCTTGGGACTTCACGGGAGTGCCGCTGCACATCAAGTATCGTCGCAAACGGGGCAGGGAATGACACTGGCGCTGTGGATTCTCGCCGCCTACGCGATGGGGTCGATCCCAACGAGTTATCTGGCCGGACGGGTCGCCGGAGTAGATCTGCGCCAGCACGGCAGCAAGAACCTGGGCGCCACCAACGTGTACCGCGTGCTGGGTTGGAGGTATGCTGTTCCAACCGGGCTAGTGGATGTGGCGAAGGGAGCGATCCCGGTGGTCCTGTTCGCACCGCGAGCTGGCTCGGCATCGTGGATCCCGATGCTGATCGGGGTGGCCGCAGTCCTGGGACACGTCTTCTCGATCTTCTTGAAGTTCCGCGGCGGGAAGGGCGTCGCGACGGCAGCCGGCGCGGTGCTCGCTCTCGCCCCAGCAGCGCTCGGTGTTAGTGCTCTGGTGTGGGTTGGGATCCTGCTGGTATCCGGTTACGTGTCCTTGGCGTCCATCCTCGGTGCCCTGGCATTTCCGGTCGCCGCACGAATCACCGAGCCGGAAGACAGCTATGCCTTCGGCATCGGTCTGGTGTTGGTGTTGTTTATCATCTTCACACACCGGTCCAACATCCGGCGCCTGGCAACGGGCACGGAGAACCGCTTTGGTCGGCGTGCCAGGGAGCGGGTATAGTGGACGTCGCTGTGGTGGGCGCCGGAAGCTGGGGAACGACACTGAGCCACCTGCTTGCAGGACGCGGCCACCGGGTTCGCATTTGGGCTCGGGAGACTGAGGTCGTTGAGTCTATCAATCGCGAGCGGCTGAACAGCGTCTTTCTCCCCGATTGCCCTCTGGACCCGGCAATCAGAGCTTCAAATGAGATAGAGGAGACCGTTCAGGGGGCCGAGGTAGTCGTTTCCGCCGCTCCTTCGCACGCCGTCCGAGACGTGACTGCCCAGGTGCATGCGGCACTGAGGGGAGCTGAGCCGCTGGTGGTCAGCGTCTCCAAAGGTCTCGAGACGGGCACACTCGACACCATGACCCAGGTTATGGAGCAGACCCTTCCGGGTCTGCGTGCTGTCGCTCTGTCAGGTCCGAGTTTTGCGGACGAGGTATACGCAAAGCGGCCAACCGCCGTGGTCGCGGCGGGCGTTGATCCCACCCTGACGAGGCTGGCACAGCAGGTCTTCTCTACAAGCCACCTGCGCGTCTACACCAGCCGCGATCCCCTGGGAGTACAACTTGCAGGTGCTCTGAAGAACGTGATCGCGATAGCGTCCGGCATTCTGGATGGGCTGGGCCTGGGAAACAACGCCCGGGCAGCGCTGATCACACGTGGCTTGGCTGAGATAGCGCGGCTGGGACAGAGTCTCAGGTGCGACCCGATGACCTTTGCAGGCCTGGCGGGCATGGGCGACCTGATCCTCACTACTTCCGGTGCCCAAAGTCGCAACAGGTCTCTAGGCATGGAACTCGCCTCGGGCAAGTCGCTGGAACAGATACTGGCGAGTCGGCGGACAGTAGCAGAGGGTGTCCTCACGACCCGAGCGGCTGTGGTGCTCGGTGAAAGAACTGGAGTTGAGCTGCCCATTGCCCAGGAAGTAGGGAATGTGCTGTTCCACCAAAAGGAGCTTACACAGGCGATCAGTGACCTGATGGAGCGCGAACTCAAGCCTGAGCAATGGTCATGACCGTACCGCATCCCGTACAAGAGTACTTCTCGATCGGTGACGTGTGCCAGCTTACGGATCTCAAGCCGCATGTGTTGAGGTATTGGGAGAGCCAGTTCCGCTTCTTGAATCCAGTCAAGAACAGATCGGGCAACCGCGTTTATCAGCGCCGCGAGATCGAGTTGATCATGCTGGTAAAGCACCTGCTATACACGGAGAAATTCACTATCGAGGGTGCGCGCAAACGAATTGAGCAATACCGTCGAACCGGATCGCTTAAGACCGAAGCTCGCTTTGCCCTGCAACACGAGAGCATTGAGAATCTGACCCGCGAACTCCGGGTTATCCTCGCCATCATCGACGGAACCACTCCAGTTGAAGATCCTGATCACTAACGACGACGGTATCAACGCCCGGGGCCTCGAGATTCTGGCTGAGGTGTGCCGGCGGGTGGCACAGGTGGACGTTGTGGCACCGGACCGGGAGCAAAGCGGCTCGAGCCACTCACTTACCCTCCACCGGCCACTGAGGCCAGTGCTCCGGCCTGACGGCTCCTTTCAGGTCGATGGGACTCCCACCGATTGTGTCCTCCTCGCTCTGGGCGAGCTCCTGGCAGACAAACCCGATTTCGTGTTCTCCGGTGTGAACCACGGGCCCAACATGGGAGAGGACGTGCTGTATTCGGGAACTGTGGCGGCCGCAATGGAGGGTTTGACGTTGGGGATACCCGGTGTGGCAATATCCTTGGCCGGCTTCACCCTGGATGTGATGGAAAGTCACCGAGAGTGGTTGGAACAGCTGGTGGCGCGCATCGTCCAGATCGAAGATTTCCCGAAGGAAACCCTGCTCAACGTGAATCTTCCACCAATACCGGGGGACGAGATCAAGGGAATCCGTACCACGACGCTCGGCAAGCGGGTCTACTCGGAGTCATTGGTGGAAACGCAGGATCCTTGGGGCCGCACTGTCTACTGGATTGGAGGAGGGCAGATCTCTTGGTCGGGCCGCGGCAGGGAAGACTGCGACTTCCGGGCGATTCAGGACGGTTTCGTATCTGTGACACCCCTGCACGTGGACCTGACCAACTACCCACTGCTCGAAGACGTTCAGCAATGGCACCTGGGAGATTAGCTGACGGCTTCGGCGGATACCGGACCCGCCTCGTCGAGCAACTACGAGAGAACGGCATTCGCGATCTCGCGGTGCTACATGCGTTCGGAGAGACCGCCAGGCATTTGTTTGTCCCTGAGGCGCTCAGACGCCGTGCGTACGAAGATGTGGCACTCCCAATAGGTAACGGTCAGACGATTTCCCAACCGACGACCCAGGCTCGCTATCTGGAGGCTCTCAAGTTCGAGGGCACTGAACGAGTGCTCGAGGTCGGCACAGGTTCAGGCTACCAGTCGGCCCTGCTAGCCCACTTGGTAGTGCGAGTTATCACCATTGAGAGGATCGCCGGACTCGCCGCTCGGGCCCGCGCTGTCCTTGCGGAGATCGGTGCCCACAGGGTCCAGGTCGTCCACGGGGACGGATCACTCGGCTGGCTTCCCGAGGCGCCCTACGAGGCCATTCTGGTCGCTGCCGCAAGCCCAACGGTACCCGAGCCTCTGGTGCGACAGCTGGCAGCCGGTGGCAGTCTAGTGATACCGCTGGAGCGTTCCGGCTCTCAGATTCTGTGTCGGATCACGAGGTCAGGCAGCGAGCTCGTCGAGCAGGAGTTGGGCCCGGTACAGTTCGTACCACTACTGGGAAAACACGGCTATCCCACGGAACCAAATCCCTCGGGACCCTACTGATGATAGAGACAGCGGTTCAATGGCTCACCGAAGTAGTCTTCCAGCTTGGCTACCTGGGAATCATGCTGCTAATGACCTTGGAGTCGTCTTTCGTACCGTTTCCTAGCGAGGTTGTCTTGCCGCCCGCCGGATACCTGGCTGCCCAAGGTCGTATGAGTGCTCCCGTCGCCCTTGCTGCGGGGCTGACGGGAAGTCTGATCGGGGCTCTGCTGAACTACGTGCTGGCGGTGAAACTCGGCCGCCCGCTGCTGCACCAGTATGGGAAGTACTTCTTGATCAAAGAGAAATCACTCGATCGGGCCGAAGCGTTTTTCCAACGCCATGGCGAGATCAGCACGTTCATTGGACGTTTGATACCGGTGATCAGGCAGCTCATCTCGTTGCCAGCGGGGGTCGCGCGGATGCGCCTGGATCGGTTCATTGCCTACACGGCACTCGGTGCCGGAATCTGGTGTGCAATCTTGACTTACATAGGCTGGTATGTGGGGAAACATGCCACGATCGTGGCTGATTTTGACGAACTGCTGACCAGCCCTGAGGTGCGTAGCCTCTCCCGTCAGGCGTTGCTAGTCATCATCCCGCTTATCGCCGTAGTGCTCGCCGTCTACATGTACCACTACCGGCGCCGGCGTAAGCTTCGCGAGGCCAGCGGGGCAGGGCACCTGGAATCGGGAGACGTAGGATGAGCCACGGGGACACAGCTAGCCGGTGGCTCATATCGGGCAGAGTGCAGGGCGTTGGCTTTCGGTGGTTCGTGTACCGGTATGCCGAAGAACTCGGCGTGCAGGGATGGGCCAGGAACCTGCCGGATGGGCGGGTCGAGGTTGTAGCCACGGGGGAGCCGAGGGTCGTGGAGCAGTTCGAGCAAGTACTCCATCGGGGGCCACTCCTAGCCAGAGTTGAGCATGTGGAAAAGGAGGATTATCCACATGAACTGGCGGCCTCCAAGCCATTTGATATCAGGTAATTAGGGCATCGACAATACCTCCTGGTAGAAGTTGATGTCGCTGCGGCAAGCGAGCAGCCTGGCTGGCTGGAGGAGCCACACCTCATGAGGCTTGACCGGTCGATTGAGTTCGGACCGCAGTTTTGGCAGAATATGGCTGTGGGTTGATAGCAGACTCGTTTGCGGAGCGGAATACGAGTGCTGGCCTATCCCTGGAGTGGGAGTTGGACGGCAACGGGCTTGTGGTTAGTTTTTCTCCGCTCACGCCCCTGTAGCTCAGTTGGATAGAGCAGCGGTTTCCTAAACCGTTGGCCGGGTGTTCGAGTCACCCCAGGGGCATTTGGAGGTGTCGAGCGGCCCGGACACGATTTTTCTCCATTAGTACGCAATGGAAGAAGGTTGAGAAGGACGAACGTGGCCAAGAAACAGCAGGTACAGAAAAGTCAGGCTCCGAAGAGTCAGGCTCCGATTCATACCGAGGAGCGAGATCCCGTAGTCAAGGCTCTCGACTGGATAAAAGGCCACCGGAATCCACTAGCGGCGGGCGCGGCCATCTTTGTCGTGGTCGCAGCTTCGGTTTGGTTCATGGTAGCCGCGCAGCAGAGAAAAGAAGCGTTTGCCGCGGCCGCACTATCGAATGCCCGAGCGATAGCTGAGGCAGGCAACCTGGCCCTGGCGGCTAGCGATCTCTCTCAGTTGGCCCGCACGTACGGCGGTACCGCGGCCGGTGAGGAAGCTGTGATTCTGTTGGGACAGATTCGTCTCTCAGAGGGTCAGAGTGAGAGTGCGATCGAGGAGCTCAACAGCTTCATCGAGTCCGGTCCAAGTGACCAGTTCAGGGCTGCCGCTTATGCCTTGCTGGGGAATTCGCTCGATCAGGCAGGTCGCTATGCCGAAGCGGCCGATGCCTTTCGAACTGCTGCCACCGCGGCGTGGTACGACTTCCTACGCGCTGAGTACCTTATCGAAGCGGCTCGCGTTTCAGAGTTGGCCGGAGACACTTCAGCAGCAGTTGCCACATATGAGGACGTAATCCGGAATTTCTCCGACGAAGCCGAGTCTGTGACCGAAGCGCGTGTCCGTCTGGCAGAACTCCGTCCGGGGCAGAGCGCGATAGGCAGTTAGTGGTCGGGGAGCCGGCAGCGGGTAGCGCACCTGCCCGCCTCTCAGGTCTGCGGTTTCGGCTCCCTTTGTTGATATCTTAACAACTCCCTGGTCGCCACTCAGAGCGCTGCCGCATCGGCCGTCTGTATGCCGAAAACACCTGATTTTGACCCCCTGCTGCGGTTTCCGACCAACTGCGTATAAGATATGTTATGTTAAGTTGGCCGGGCTAACCGTGTGGACAAGTGTTGAAGCCCTGTTTGCCTCCCCCGCGCAAGCTGTTGTGAGATAGATACTTACTGTGCCCAACACAGTTTCGTGTAACCTTCGGAGTGAGACCGTGGCGAGCTACAGTGATAGTTACAAATGAGGTGAGGTCCTTCAGCTCAAGTGCTTGATAGGAAATACGGTTAGAACATGCGCTCTGGGAGGATGATTGCACGAAGCACCAGCCGGCCCTCGCCAATTAGGCAAGGTTGCTGGATCGCCCCTGCCGCCGTGACAGTTCCCGTCACCGTGAGAACGCGCCGCGACGACGTGCGTACGGTCCAAGGGATTGTCGTAACATGGCCCGACGCCACAAGGGCGGCAGCGCAGGCTACGGCCCCCGTTCCGCAAGCGAGTGTCTCTGCCTCGACCCCTCGCTCATAGGTCCGCATCGCCCAATCGGATCCTGCCGGCGACACGAAATTGACATTGGCTCCCAGCGGCGCGACCGCCGCATGATTGCGTAGCTGCCTGCCCCGCCGCTCTACGTCAATGGCCGCCACGTCTGCAACCAGCAGAACCAAGTGGGGCACACCAACGGTCGTGAAGTGAACCGAGTGCTCACCTTCGCGTCGTTCGATGCCGACCGGGCTGCTCAGCTCGGGCGTGATCCCCAGCTTCAGCTCTGAGCGCTGTTCCGGACCCGGCAGCGCTCTCGTGAGCATCTCTCCGGCGTCCGTCTCGAGCACCATTTCATCAGCACAAACCAGCTCGAGCCAGCGAGCCAAGCGAGTGGCACATAGTGTTCCATTCCCGCACATGGGCGCCCTGCAGCCGTCACTATTGAAGAAGTGGAACCGAACATGATTCGAAGGGCCCCCCGGCTCGAGTATCGCGAATCCGTCCGCTCCCAAACCGTTCCTGCGGTCACAGATCTCACGGATGCGAACGGCGTCCCACGTTTCCGGCGGGTTTGAGCGACCGTCTGCGAACACGAAATCGTTGCCCGAGCCCGTCATCTTGTAGAGGACGACGCCACCAACGTCCATCACAGCCGCCCTGCCAACGCCTGCAGCCGTAGACGCCAAACCATCCAGATGGCTTCTCGCACAATTGCTCCGGACATCTTGCTCTCGCCTTCGGCTCGATCGACGAACAGGACGGGAATCTCTCGGATCCGGAATCCCTTGCGTTTGGCCCTGAAGCTCATTTCAATCTGAAACGAATATCCATTGGACCTGACGGCATCCAAGTCGATGGCCTCCAACACCTTGCGCCTAAAGCACTTGAAGCCCCCGGTGGCGTCCCACAGTCGATGCCCTGTGACGATCCGGGCATAGATGTTCGCTGCGTAGCTGAGTAGCAGCCGACCCATGGGCCAGTTGACTACCGTTACTCGCCCCTCCAAATAGCGCGAGCCCAGCACCAGGTCGGCCTCGCCAATTGCCGCAAGGAACTCCGGAAGATGCTTCGGATCGTGCGAATGGTCGGCATCCATTTCGAAGATGTAGTCGTAGTCCCGGTCCAGAGCCCAGCGAAAACCTGACAAATAGGCCGTGCCCAGCCCCAGCTTGACCTCTCGATGGATTACCTTGATGCGCGGCTGCTGGCGCGCCATTTCGTCGGCCAGCGCACCAGTGCCATCCGGTGAATTGTCGTCTACGACGAGTACGTCAATCCTCTCATCTTGAGCCAGAACCTCAGGCACAATCTGCCCCAGATTACTGGCCTCATTGTATGTGGGGATGACCACGAGGGCCTTCTCAGGCATTGCTCCTCCGACGGGCAAGAGGCGGCAGCACCAGACCCAGACAGACCAGCAGTACGCCTGCCAGAGTGACCGTCCTGCCCACGTGGTAGTCCCGGCTATCGAACCATAGCTCGACGTCGCGCGCTCCTGCCGACACGGGAATCGTGAGCATCGAGACATTGCCGCGGATCACTTCAACAGGGACTCCGTCTACCGCTGCTTGCCAGTCCGGATACCAGTTCTCGGCGATCACTAGATACGCCTCCTGATCAGCTGGCGGCTCGATCCGCAGCCTCATCCGGCCCGTTTCCCACGAGTCAAACGTCACCGAGTTGTCCAGCGCTTCGTAGACTCCCGAAAGCGGTGGGGGTTCGAGGTTGGCAGCGGGATCGAGCAGCACGAACAGGTCAGCCGAGAACCGCGGATCAATCACGGTGACGATGGCTTGATCGTCGGGCGCCTTCACGGCGGCCGGCAGCAAGCGAGCATAGCTGGCAGGCTCCCGTCGGCTATACAGGTCGACCGTTCCTCCGGCGGAGCTCGTGACTCCGCTCAGGGCCGGCTGGTACCGCTCCGCGAATCCGGCCAGTGCCTGCCCGATGTCAAACCCGCTCGGCACGATCACATGCTCGATAGCGTAAAGGTCCCACAGTGCAATGCTGCCTAAAACATTGCGCCACTGGTTCTTACCACCCATCAGCTCATCGAACCGATGAAGTTCCATTCCGTGGTGGCCCAGCAGCTGCGGAATATCGTGGGCCATCAGACTCGACCCCGGATAGTTGCCCCCGGTCTCTGCCAAGTTCAGGATCCTGTAGGGCTGAGGCGTGGCTTGAATCTGTCGGATAACCTCGTCCGGGGCATGTAGTTCGTGCTGCACTCGACTGAACACCCAAAAGTTTCGCGAGTTGCGCCACAGGTCCCCGCTCACGATCAGCGCCAGCCCGAGACTCACGACTGAAACAGCCCTCAGGTGCCCCCTCAGCCATGCCCACGCTAGCACCCCCAGGAGCAGCAGCGCGCCCCCACTGCCAATCGCGCCCGCCATGATGGCAGATCCCGACCCGGCAGCTACGCCGGCCACCGCCATGCCGTACTCCTGCTCTATTCCCTGCGCCAAGAACGTGGCAATCCCACCGAAGACACTGGCCAAGGCCAGGAGCACAACGAGTGCCCCGATGCCCAGCCAGGCAACCACGTGTCGATTCCCTTCCCTTCTCAGCAGCCGGTCGACCCCGAGCCCGGCGAACACGGCCATGATCAGAGCCACCACATAGAGCGCCATCCCGGGCGCCCGGGTTTGCTTCACGTAGGGCACGACAGCATACCAAAGACGATAAAACGGGGTTGACGAACCGAGTGTAACGAGCAGAAAGAGGACCCCGATTCCACCGAGCCACAGCACCAACCTCTTCCGGTCACGAGTTGCCGCTCCCAACACGGCCAGGGCGACCAGCGGGAGACCCAGATACTCTGAATGCAGTTTCAGACCATTCGAGCCCCAATACGTCCGGCTCCCGCTGTCTCCCACAAACCGGGATAGGAAGAACTCCGGTACATGCTCCCACGGAATTGCGAACGAGGTTGCGCCTTCAAAGCCGCGATAACTCTCCGCCCGCGGGGAATAGGGGATGTATTGCCAGAACGGCCACAGCTGGATCGCGCTAATCAGGAATCCTACCACCACTGCGGCGAACGCCAGGCATATGTCCGCAATGCGACTCTGAATCGACCTATCGCCAGACTCCCCGAACGTCAGGTAAAGGGTGAAAAAACCCGCCGCGATCAACATGTACTGGGTCATCTGCACTTGGGGGCTGAGCAGGGCTAGGCCCACGGTCAGCGACAGCAGCGCATACCCCTCAAGCTTGCGTTCACGGATTGCCAGGAGCAACGCCAGCAACGCCAGGGGCAGCAAAGTGGTGACGTACAGCTTGCCGTCGTGCCCCGGCTGGACATATGAACCGATTACCCCAGCCAGTTGGTATCCCAGCCCTCCTACCACGGCCCCGGTCCACGAGATTCCCAGCCGCTTCAGCAGGAGGTACGCGAAGAAGCCGGCCAGCACGTAGTGCACGGCGAATCCCAGGTCCATTGCGAACGCGGTGGGTAGTAACAGCCGAATCCAGGCGGTAGGATAGAAGATGTCACCGTGGGATCCGGCGATGTAGGGAAGCCCACCGAAAATGTAGCCGTTCCACTGTGGGATGTGGCCCAGCGCTCGCCAGTGCTCAGCCTGCCAGTGCCTCCACACGTAACCAGTTGCGTATTGGTCGCTGAGCGGGCCGGCTAGTAGTTGCCCAGTCCACATCGGCAGCGAGAGAATCACGATCCAGAGCGTGCACAGCCCGAGCGCCGCCAGAGTGGGCCAGGGCGGCTCGAAGGACTGACCGTTCCCCGCATTGGTAGCAGTACTAGTCACGGTACCTCATCAGGTGATGAGATGGACGATGCGACAGACGGTGATCTTCCGCAACCGAGCAGAAAGGGAGCTGCTGCCGCGAGTTCCGCAGCCGTCCACAACAACCTCGAGGCAATGGCCAATGCCGCTGCCAAACGGGCACCCACCAATCCTGTGAGCATCAGCACCATCACACCCTCACGGGCTCCCAACCCGGCAGGAGCCACGGCGACGAGGAACCCTACTATGTAGGCGCTACTGAAGATGCCAACCGCCTGCAGTAAACTCATTCCTGCACCAGGGGCCAGTCCTTCTGCCAATAGCAGGAACGCGATGCCGTAGCCGACCCAGGCTACCAGATTCGCTCCTAAAGCGGCCAGCATTACGTGGGGTGGTACAATGCTAAGCTGGGGAATCCGGCTGGGAGAGAGCCTATGGAGCCAGTTCAGAGCGGGCTGCCAGGTGAGTGAGAGAGCAGCGGTCACCGCGAGCGCGCCAACCATGAAAACGCCCAACATTCCTCCAACCCCGATCGTCTCCCTCAGGCCTGCACTGGCGGTGCCGGCAACCACGAGCACCCCACTGCTGAGAGCCAACGCCTGGAGCACTAGGGCTGCTGCCACGGCGGCAGCAGCCTGCACGCCGGCCTGGCGCGCCAGAGCCGCGGCGCCCACGACCGCCCAAACTTTCCCAGGTACGTACTTGCCTAGGCTGGCCAGTAGCCAAATGCGTGCTGCCCTTAGGAACGGCAGCGTCTCACCGTAGGCTACCACGACCCGTCGCCAGCCCTCTATGAGAACCGCAAATGATCCGAGCACCACCATGAGACTGCCAAGTACTGCCGGAACTGACAGATCGAAGTCCACTTGCTGCGCCCGCAGGTCCGACCAATTGGTCACCAGCGAGCGAACAGCCAGCACAACGACGACCACAGCGATCGTGGCCTGCAGGGCCCTCCAAGCGGTGCGCCGTACCACGGTCATGAGCGTTTGGCGGGCCACGACAGCTCGAGCACCGGTCGCCCAGCGCCATCCTCCAACACGAGCGGTGACCCATGTGCCGTGTCCGCCGAGAGCTCGAGTCGTCCGTCCTCCGATACCGTCGTGGCACATACGCTGCGCCGCGCGACCCTCCACGAGACCAGCTCGGCGAGTGGCGCCGCAAAGGCACCTTGCGACATCACGTTGCGCACCATGTCACTCAGCGCTGCGAACGCGCCCGGGAATCCCAGCGGTGCCGTCAGGTTGGGGTGCCACAGGCCTACCCAAAGCCCCTCCTGAGCCCTGGCAGTATGCACCAGATCCAGCCCGTCCCGAGCCCAGGCCAGCGGATCCTCTTCCTTGGCGTACTTGCTGAGAGCGCGGTCCATCCAGGCGAGCGGTACCTCCTCCAGGGCGGCTGCCACACCGTATTGCGCATCCCAGCCGGGCACCGTGTCTGACAACCCCAAGCGAAAACCGTTGCGGTCCGAGAAGCCGTATGTGGCATCGTAGCTGAAACCGGCCGCCGTCATCAGTCTGTTGGTATGACCCGGCCGCATCCGCAGAAAGTGCTGGCGGATTCCGGTCACCGGCTGCCCCGTAACCTGCTCGAGCCGAGCCCGCTCCGCCGCCATGAGATCGCCATCGACCATGGTGGCGAAGCTCCCGTGCAAAGCCACCTCGTGATCGTGTCCCCTTAACAGTTCGATTATGCGGCGTGCGCGACGACTTTCCGGCCGATAGGTGACGTCGCCCTTGAGCAGAGTTGCCGCCGTGGGGACTCCCGCCATCACGAACCAAGTCGACCTCACTCCCAACTCGTGCTCGAGGGCCAGAATCCACCTTACGCCGGCCAACACCGGATCGCCTCTTACTGCCTTCATGGATTCTCGCAGCACCCCGGCCGCACCGGATACGTTGCCGCGAGCCAGCAGCTCCGTCAGCCGCAGTCCTGTGAACAAAGGCCACAGCGAGACGACGTCCACATCGTGCGTGAATCCGACGGCCCAGCGCTTACCGGCCGGCCACGGGGCCAGACAGCGAAACACCCTGCGACCCGCCGCCGCCTGGACCACCAACCGGAAGGCAGCCGCAACCAGTGAGACCACCGGGGTGCGTTCGAGGCCGGCCTGCACTAGGGGATTCTCGCTGGCCGGTACGCGGCCATGTTTGTCCCTTGCGGCGGAGGATTGCTCGGCCGCCGCCGTGGCCAAGTCGGCTGTGGTCTCGAGCAATGAACGCTGGACTGTAACGATTGCATCGCGTTGACCAAACAACGAATCCGGGTTCCGCAGCTCGTCAGGCGCCAAGCCGCTGCGCTCGTCCGGCTCGATTTCCAGTCGGACCACGTCGGCGGTAGGGTCGTCCACGGGAAGGAGCCGGGAAAGATCGACCAGCAGGCCCAGCCCGAATCTCTGTTTGGGATCCAGGCGTTCGGTCACCGATCGCGCTACGTGAATCACGACCAGCCGGTGCCACGTCCTTGTGCACCACGCTGTGGGCACCTACAACAGCACCGCGCCCCACCGTGACCCCGGGCAACACCGTGACGCCAACGCCGAGCCAAGCATCGGCTTCGATCACGATGCGGCCATGTTGGACCGGAGCGACTTGGCGGATCAACGAGTTGTTAGGATGCGAAGAGGTCACCAGTGTTACGTGTGGCGCAATGCTCACCCGATCACCGATCGCCAGATTCCCGCTGTCAGCGAGTTCCTCAACGACCAAGAAGTCGTCGGCTATGTAGACATCCCGCCCGATCTCGAACCCGCACCACCGCAGTAGCCGAACGCGCCAAGCTGGAAAGAATGCGTTTCGTGCCCAGCGTTTGAGCACCTTTTTTCGCAGCCGCCTCCAGAAGTGCATTATTTCACCCCAGATAACGGTACAGCCAGCTCCCAAGGGCGGTAATCCGCCACGGTATGCGCGACCAAACCCGACCGCCAAGTGCCAGCAACCCCTGATCTCGTGCCGCGGTGTTCAATCCCGCAGCTCTCGGCCAATAATCATACGCCAGCGGAAGCGGCGCACCGCCCCAGCGGAGCTTGAACTGCACCAGTCCTTGCTGCTCTGGCGCCGCCCTCCCCAGGTCGAACACGACACCCGCTTCCGCTGCCGTGCGCAACGCAAGCCACAAAACGGCGTGAACCGGCCGCAGCGACAGGTGCCTGCGCTCGGACGCACCGAATGCGTAGATCCACTCCCGCGTACCCTTCCAGATAACCACACCGGCGATCGCTCTCCCATCCACGCGACGTGCCAGGTAGAGCTCGGCCAGTCCATCGCGCTGCAGTTGCCGGCAGGTTCGGATGAAGAACGCGCTGGGTGGAGCTGGCAAGCCCAACCGCGCCGATGTCTGCTGCTGCAGCCGAGCCATGAGTCGCCAGGATTCCTCGGAATCCTCCTGCGAGGCGGCGACTCCCGACCGTTCTGCTTTGCGGATCCCTCTCCGTGTACTATCCGCGTGCAGCCGGTTCCAGACCGCGTCGGCTCCCCCCTCCGTAGCAACAACATATGTAGCATAGCGAACTGACCGTTCAAACCCGGCCAAGCACGTCCCAGCTGTGTCGCGCCGCTTGATTTCCAGCCGCCGGATACCCCGCTCCAGCGCGATCTGTTGCGCCGCCACACACAGGCGCTCAATCGCGGTATCGCCGTCGGCGAGCGGACCTGCCGCGTAGCTGAACGGCAGGCTCACCAGTCGCCGCGGCCCTAAGAGACCCGGTACCTCGGCCAGCGGCAAGATCCCCAGAGTCACACCGTCGCTCAGCGCCGTGAGGCAGTGGACCCTGTACCCAAACTGAGCGGAGATCGCTTCGAGCCAACGTGGGTCGTGGTAGAACAGGCCGCGACCGGATACGAATGATCGCCAGGAGTCGGGCGGCGCTGAGTCCCTAGTGACGTTGAGCGAGGTCACCGTAGAGTTCCAGGAAGACTGCCGCTGTTCGCTCCGGCGCGTGCAGCTCCCGCACTCGCTCACGACCGGTTGCTGTCAGCCTCAGTCTCAGGTCGTCGTCAGCCAGCAGCCGCTCCAATTGGTCGGCCAAGTCCAGCGGGTCATCCTCCTTGGTGAGCAGTCCGGTATGCTCGTGCTGGATCACCTCGGGGATACCACCTACCCTCGTGCCAACGACGGCACACCCAGCCAGCAAAGCCTCGACCAGAGTCAACCCGAGGCCCTCCGCCTTGGCCCGCGAGGGCAGCACAGTCACGCTGCTGCGGCCGTATTCGTCGGGCATCCTGCTCTGGTCCACGAAATCAGACCACTCGACCATGTCAGTGATAGCGAGCCGACCGGCCAGGAGCTTGAGCGGGGCGGCCTCCGAACCCCGTCCAAGCACCCTGAGGCTGCAGGCCACCCCGCGCTGCTTGAGCACCGCGAGGGCCTCGAGCAACACGTCCACTCCCTTGCTCGCTACGAGATTCCCAGCGTACAGGATGCGCGGAGGAGCCACCTTGTCGAGCTGGAGTCCTTGGCGGTATCGCTCCACGTCGATCGGCATTCTCGTTACCTGTACTGCAACCTTGTCCGCTCGGAGCAGTCGCTCCAGATCTCGCGCCAGGAAGTCGGATACGGCAGTCACCTTCCCTGCCTGGGCCAACACTCTCCGAGCCCGGGCGCGCAGGATCAGGGACCGCTCGATCAGTCGCACGTCGCTGCCGTGACTGGTCACCAGGTAGGGGCAACCGGTTTGAGACGCGATCCAGCCGCCGGGAATCCACCAGTGAGCGTGGACTACATTCGGCTGCCAGTCAGCGACCACCTGGGCCACTGCCCGGCGGAAGCCGCGCCAGAACAGTGGCAGCACCGCAACTCTCGCCGGGTGCAACAGGGCCGCCAAACTCACATCACCCACGAACGCCGCGCGTTCCCAGCGCTCGGAAGCGTAACGGAATCGCGTGACTTCCACACCGTTGTCGCACTCGCTCTCCTGGGTGGCAGGTGAGTGCGGTGCCACTACCTGCACGCCCCACCCCGCGTCCGCTACACTCCACGCCAACCTGGCTACGAACGCGCCCGCGGGATCGTCCCGGAACCTCGGGTAGTTGTGTGTGACGATGAGAACACGTCTGTTCATCTTATTACGTGGACCCACCCGCTCTCATCAGCTACGAGCGCCGTCTGACCAAACAGGTCAAACGCAACCCGGCGGGGCTGCCCACCAGTGCTGATCGTCCTGCTCACTTGTCCCGACTCACGATCGATCACGAGCACCTGGCCCAGGCCTGGTACGGTCATGTAGAGCACTGCCCCACCCGGACTCTGCGCTAGTCCGAAGCCACCCAGCGCCCCGGAGGCAAACGACCGGACCGTGCCCGACGACAGCGTGACGACTTTGATGGGACCGGCTTCGTCAGCAACATAGAGTTCCGATCCGTCAGGCGACACCACCAAGCCCTGCGGGGTGGCCGTCGGCATCTCGAACACGCGCCGGCGCAGGTAGCCGGCGAACTCCGTCACTGCGCTGCCCAGCGACGCACTCACGTAGAAACAGTCCTCCTCGTGGGGATGAAACACGATATCGTTGGGCGCCCCCTCCACTTGCATGACCGACACCAATGAGTCAGCCGTCACGTCGATCCCCAACACCCAGTCATGACCGCTGGTCACCCACAGTTCCGTGCCCCCGGGATTCATGGTCACGATCAGCGGATTGATGCCCAGCATGTAGCGACCGATCTCGACGTCTCGCCCCACGTCGACCACACTCACGCTCTGATCGAACTGATTGCTCACGTATGCAGTCGTGCCGGCATGATCGAACGTGACCGACGTGGGTACGCTTTGGACGGCGACGCCACCGGAGAGGGAGAGCGCAGGAAGATCAATGCGTGCTAGCTGCGCCGCGTCGAGCTGCGTTACGTAGGCAACTCCCTGCCAAGAGATCGCGATTCCAAAGGGTCGCGAATCCAGCGGCAGGCTAGTCGTCAATACGCCTTCCGGGTGAGTGAAGACCGCTACCGGAACCAGCACACTGGCCGAACCACTCGTTACCGTCAGGGAGGATGAGCCAATCCCCCCTGCCGACGAGACGGTTCCGGCGGAGGAAACCACCACCAGGAACGGGTCGTTGGAACGAAACGCCGGCACCGCGTCAGCGATCACCGCGCTGTCCTCGTCAAGCACGGTGACCTCCAGTTGAACCCAGCCGGCCACCTCGAGGGGGACGCTGTCGGGACGGACAATTAGGTACGCCGCGTTCACCGCCGGATCGGTGGCGCCATCCCCACAAGCCAACGCAGCGAAAACGGACAGAGCGGCTACCAGTGCCGCAGGGCAGTATGAGCCCGGAGGTGTCCTGCTATCCTTGGCGACCATTCCTCTCGACCAGGCGCTGGTCGACAGTCTGTGCGAGTCGCCGGATCTCTTCCCGCTGTCCCGCCAACAGCTCCCCTACGAAGCCGAATCCGAACAAGGCGACCACCAGAGCGACGACCCCGACCAGGAATCCGAGCAAGAACAGAGTGGCACCCAAGCCACCGAAGAACAGCAGCGGTTTGCGTCCAAAGCGGAGCTGAAACCAAACCGAAAGCAGGTCGAATACGCCAACCGGAATCCGCCCCAGGCCGAACTTCGACTCACCGGCACGGCGCGGATGCAGCGTCACCGGACGCTCGACCAAACGGAAACCCTCGGCGGTGGCAACCACGGCCATGTACCTGTGCCAGTCGGGACGCGACGGAATTGCGTCCATGACTTCGCGCCGGTAGGCTTTGACTGCGTTCAGGTCGGAAACTCGCACACCGAACATCCAGCGGCACAGCCGGTTGTACACCTGGGAGACGAACGCTTTCTCGTACTGCCCCTGTTTGGCGCCCGTCACCATGTCGGCGTCGCCGCGGCGGATCGGTTCCACCAACGCGGGGATCTCCGCGGGAAGGAACTGCAGATCGGCCGGGTAGAAGACCAGGATCCTTCCGCTGGCTACTTCTCCGCCCGACCTCAATGCCTCGGCTATGCCGCGTCGGGTCCGGTGCGTCACCGTTCTGACAAAACCATGTTCGGCGCGGATGCGGCGCAGCACCTCCGGCGTGTCGTCAGCGCTGCCATCGTCTACTACGACCACTTCGAACGAGAACTCAGCCGCACCGAGAGCCTCGCTGCACTGGCGGATGAATTCGGGTAGGTTCTCTGCCTCGTCCTTGGCTGGTACCAGTACGCTGACTTCGACAGGTTCTGCTGTCTGCGTCAGCGTCATACGCGCTTGCGCATGCGCGCCGGGAGGATGTTCAACTGATCCCGGTATTTGGCGACGGTCCTCCGTGCGATTTGGATACCGCGTTCCTTGAGTGCCTTGACGATTGCTGAGTCGGTGAGGGGAGCGGACACATCCTCTTCGGATACCAGTTTTTGAATCTGTGCCTTGACGGCCCGCGAACTGGCATCCTCACCGGTCGTCGTGCCCAGGCTGCTCGAGAAGAAGAACTTGAGTGGATAGACACCGCGCGGCGTCTGCACGTATTTCTGGCTCGTCACCCTGCTCACCGTCGACTCATGCATCTCGATGACATCGGCAACTTCGCGCAACGTGAGTGGGTGTAGATGTTCAACTCCCTTTTCGAAGAAGCCACGCTGCCGATCCACGATGAAATTCATCACCTTCAGCATGGTCTGGCGTCGCTGCTCGATGGCCTGTATCAGCCAACTGGCGCTGTTCAATTTGTCTGTAATGAACTCTCGGTTCTCGCCGACGAACTTCTTCTTGTCACCAGCAATCTGCTGATAGATACGACTGATCCGCAGCCGCGGTACTCCGCCATCGTTGAGGAAGACCCGGTAGTGGCCGTCGATCTTCTCGACCGTCAAATCGGGCACCACATAGGTGTCGCCTGCGCTCATGTGCCGGATACCCGGTTTCGGATCGAGTCTGGCCAATTCATCGGCAGCATCCTGAACCTCGCGCGGGTCGAGCTGGTAACGCTTGGCCAATTCGCTCCAGCGATGCGCAATGAGGTCGTCGAACGCCTCAGAGACCAGCTTGTAGGTGAGAGTGTCTTGCTCCCCCAGCTCCCTCATCTGTAGCAGCAGGCACTCTCTAAGATCACGCGCCGCTATCCCAGGTGGATCCAACAACTGCATGATCCGGAGCAACTCCTCTGCCTCTTCAACGGTGAAGTTTGCCGCGGCTTCATGCTCCACAGCAATGACGGGTGGAGCTTCCCCCTCCAGCAGGAGTCTGTTGGCTTCGTCTACGATCTCCTCCAATGTCGCGCGGAGATAGCCATCATCAGCGATGTTACCGATGAAGAAATCAGCCAAGAAGCGCTGCCGGGCAGTGAGATCGAGCAACTGTAGCTGCTCGTAGAGGTAGTCGCTGAGGTCGTGCAGCTCAACGGGAGTTGGCTCATAGTACTCCCGCTCTTCGAATTCGGCACGCATGCCTCCCGTGCTGAACCCGTCCAGGATGATGTCTTCCCAATTGACTTCGTCGTCGCCCTTGGACTCTTCCTTTTCCTGCTCCTTCTCAGCAGTGGTCTGTTCTTCCTCCTCGTCCGGTTCTTGCATTTCCAGGAAGGGATTGGTGAGCAGTTCCTGCTTGAGGTGTTGCTGCAGGTCCAACATTGGCATATACAACAGATCCATCGCCTGATAGAGGCGAGGATTCATCCTGAGTTCTTGCCTGAGTACCGCGCTCTGCTGTAACGTAGTCTTCATGCAGCCGCTCCCAACCGTTCCCGTAACCGGCTCGTCAGAGTAGGCCCTAGATAAAGATCGGCCACTTGGTCGTTGAACACCAGTTCCCGAACCGTGCCCGCTACCTGGACCTTCCCCTCGAACATGATATATG
Organism: Gemmatimonadota bacterium; assembly: GCA_039586365.1. GTDB lineage: Bacteria > Gemmatimonadota > Gemmatimonadetes > Gemmatimonadales > GWC2-71-9. Next base: position 54,161 of record JBDHKN010000026.1, read on the forward strand.
CCCGGTCAACGATATCCAGGGTCTGTTCCACGTTGTGGTCGGTAATGAGCACGCCGATACCGCGCCGCCGCAGGCCGGCCACTATGGTCTGAATGTCGTTGACGGCGATCGGATCCACCCCGGCAAACGGCTCGTCCAGCAACATGAACTTGGGTGACGTGACCAGTGCTCTGGTGATTTCCAGGCGACGTCTTTCACCGCCTGAGAGTTTGTAGGCCGGCACCTTTCTGAGATACTTGATTGACAGCTCGTCCAACAGCGTCTCGAGACGGCTGTTCCGCTCGTCGTCCGACACCGGCAGTGTCTCGAGGATTGCCTTGACATTATCCTCTACGGTGAGCTTGCGGAACACTGAAGGCTCCTGAGCCAGGTAGCCAATGCCCCTGCGAGCCCGCTGGTACATGGGGAGCATCGAGATGTCGGCACCATCGATCTCGATCTTTCCCGCATTGGGTTTGACCAATCCCGTGATCATGTAGAAAGTGGTGGTCTTGCCTGCACCGTTGGGACCCAGCAACCCCACTATCTCTCCCTGTTGTACATACAAGTCCACGTCGTCCACGACCTTGCGCTTGCGGTATATCTTCGTCAACCCAAAGCCCGACAGGACGCTGCCGGTCAGCTCCGGCGTCACGGCCACTACCGGTGCCTCGATCTCCCGCAGGGACTCCAAGGCCAGATCCATCAATTCCTCATACAGGGTGGCGCGATCTTCGCTCAGCAGCTGCCAGACCTCCGGAACCACCCGCACGCCTTGCTCGGATACCTGCGTGTCTGACAGGGTCCACGCGCCATGGCTGTAGCTCACGCTCACGAGACCCGGTGCAATGATTCCCGCGGTTGCCAGCCGCGGCAGGACGGAAGACAGCAGGTGGTGGCGCACCTCGTCGACCGAGAGAGTGCCTCGTTGGGTGGCAGCATCACCGCGCTCACGGCGTTGCAGCTCAAGGTGGGCCTCGCGGTATGCTACGGCCAGGTCGTCGAACTTCGCAGCACCCGATTCGTCAGCGACCTTGAGCAGAGCGGCCGCAGCCAGAGGCGACGAGGAATCCCCGCCACCAAACAAGGAGAACAACTGGCTGTTCATGAGGGCGGCTTCTTTATGGGTTCCAGATACACACCGTCAGCTTGTCCAATCACATCCACTCTCTCCACAGTCTCATTGGTGAACAGCGCGATGATAGTCAGTCCTCGCGAGTAGTTGAACGCCGGGGCCGCAGTACTGTCAGCTTCGTCGAAGATCTTGTAGAAGGCCTTGGCGTTGCCCCGAGCAATCAGCTCGGTCAGAGTACGAGCGCCCGTCTCCGTGCTGTCGAACCGCGCTACCACCGTGTCACCCGATATCCAGTCGGCTTCACGCTGCCACGAGCCGACGTCAGGTGCTAACGAGTCAACCACAGCCGCCAACGAGTCGCCTTCTGTCGCCAGAGAGTCGACTTCCGTTACCAGCGAGTCGCCTTCAATGGCCAACGAGTCGACCTCAGCTGCTGACGGGTCGACTTCGTTCGCTACCGAGTCAACCACAGCCACTACGGTCTTCGCGAGAGCGTTGCCGAAGCCCCGCATCTCAGTAAGTTGCTGATCCGGCGTGTCCACCGCCAGAGAATCAGCCGTAATCGTATACTCCTGTGACCGCGCCTCCGGATGGGTGGAGTCCCCCCACGCCAGCGCCGTTTGGATCAAGTCGTCGGCCACCGAGAAGGCGATTGTGTCGGCGACGATGTCCCACTCGTTGCTCGTGGCACGAGCACTGTCCTGTGCCTGCACCCAGTCGAGCTTGTCGTCCACCAGATGGAACGCTATGCTGTGACCGTTAAGGTTGAACCCCAGAGAATCCTGCGAAGAGGCCTCCGCTGCCCCAACGATCGTCCCTTCCCCTCCCTCGATATCGAGTGAGGCGCTATCGCCCTTGGCAGCAAAATCGCTGCGGGTGATAGTGACATTCCCTACAGCCCAAGTGGAGTTGCCCAGCAACCGCACTCGATCTGCCAGGATTATATATGGCTCTGCGCTGTCAGCTTCTGTGCGGTAGACCACAGTCGGCCGCAGGGTGGCCAGCAACTCGGCCGGCTCTCTGAGCCCCGCTACCTCCCGCAAATAGGTCAACCTCGGTCCCGTCAATACGGTGCCGGTGGCCCGGTTGGTCAGTCTAACGTGCCCCTGGGCCTCTAGCCGCTCACCTCGTTCGTGGTAAGTAGCACGATCGGCGATGAGTTCAGCAGTGGAATCCTGGAAGCGCACCCCTCCGACGAATTCAATGCGACCAGCCGATACGAAACGGGCGACACTGTCCGCGTGAGCGTTCCACACAACCACCCCGGCGCTAGGTGTGCCCGGATTGGCCACGCAAGACCACCACACCCCTCCCGACCCGTACTCCCGAATCTGTCCTGTCGCAGTCACAATCCGGCGCCCAACCCTGCTGCTGTCCAGCGTCACCAGGCAATCGGAAGACTGCTGAGCTACCGCCGGCTGCGCAGCAGACACTGCTACCAGCAGCGCGATTGTCGCTCCCGGCACCGCAACAGCAGGACGCAACTAACGGCTCCCGGGCTCTCGCACCGAGCCTGCCAACGTCGTCCCCTCTACCTCCCGGAAGTCGGGATCGGCGATGAAGCTCTCACCGGTCAGGTGTTCGCCCGGGGCGTCATACACGAAGGCACACGGCCCAGTGATCTCATCGTGATCCTGGCTGTAGGTGATGGAGCACGTCGTGAGGCGGCGCCCATCGGGTGTCACCGCAAGGACGCTGTCCCTTGCCTCCATGTTGCCGGTCCGCCAATCGTAGGTACCTTCGCGTGCCGTCAGCGTCGACCGCCGTTCGCCCAGCGCTGAATAGAACTGGACTTCGAGTACATACAGCTCCCATTCCTCTCGTTCGGGATAGTGAAACGCTGAATCGGCCTCGAGTTCCACTCGCTGGACCCCCTCCACGGTGATGAACTTCCTGAAACCGTACGCCACTTGATCTGCCGAATCAGGCAGTACCGACGAAGTCGGTGGTTGCTCGGGATCGGCACAGGCCCACAGGGCAGTGGCAAGCAGAGCTATAGCTATCTGTCGTCTAATGGGCACCGCTCAACCTCGGTGTAGGGTCTCCTCGTTCCGCCAAGTAGCGGCGTACCACATCCTCCCACTCCCCGCGGGCGTGCAACAGCGCTTCCACGAAGTCGCGCACTGCCCCCTGCCCTCCCGGCTTCCCTGTCACATATGCTGCTATTTCACGCACCTCAGGGCGTGCGTTCTGCACCGCCACTGGCAGGCCCACTCTACTCAACACGGGGAGATCGGGCAGATCGTCACCAACAAACGCCGCTTCCTCCATCCTGATACCCAGACGATCCAGCATCTCCTGGAATGCGGGCAGCTTGCGCGCTTTGGGGTCCTGCACGACCTCGTCGATACCGAGTTCCCGAGCTCGAATGTTGGTGGCTTCGGAATACCGTCCCGAGACGATCACCACCTTGATGCGCGCCACCTGCAGCAAATGGACGCCGACTGTGTCCTGAATATCGAACCGCTTCAACTCCGTAATCCCGCCATCGCCCATACCTATATACACCCCAGCATCCGTCATAACACCGTCCACATCCAGTCCGACCAGACGCACTCGCTTGGCCATTATTGGCTGGAGCATGCTTCCCCCCTGTGCTGTACTCGCACCCAGATCTCCTTGGCGCTATCCAACAAGGACTCCAGATCCTGCAGCGGCCACATGGTTGCTCCGTCGCTGGGAGCACGGGCCGGATCAGGGTGGGTCTCGACGAAGAACCCGTCCGCCCCAGCGGCGGCGGCGGCACGCAACAGGTCGGGCACATATTGCCGCTGGCCACCACTGCTCCCACCCGGTCCCATGCCGGGCAGCTGCACCGAGTGGGTCGCATCGAACAGGACTGGGACTCCCGTCGCCGACCTGATGCGGGCGAAGTTCCTCATGTCAACGACCAGGTCGCCATATCCGAAGAAGGTCCCGCGCTCGGTCACCGCGACATCGCCGCTCCCCGCTCGTTGTACCTTCTCCACCGCCCCCGCCATCGATTCCGGGTGCATCCACTGGCCTTTCTTGAGATTGACCGGCAACCCGGAGCCCCCCACCGCCGTCAGCAGATCGGTCTGCCGACACAGGAACGCCGGGACCTGGAGAGCATCGACAACCGCGGCCACTCGATCCACCTGCCACGTCTCGTGCACGTCCGTTATGACTGCCAAGCTCGTCTCGTCGCGGACCCGCGCCAAACCCCGCAGGCCCGTCTCCAAGCCGGGTCCTCGTTGGGCATTGAGCGAAGAGCGGTTTGCCTTATCGAAGCTCGCCTTGTAGACGACTCTGATCCCCAGCCGCACCGCCAGCGCCGCAAGATGACGAGCGATCGTCAGGTTGAGAGCGTCATCCTCCAGGACACAGGGCCCCGCCAGGACGACCGGAGCCGGAGACCAAAATCCACCCATGTCACGCGTGGGTCTCGGCCAGCTCAGCCGCGACGGCCCGACCGCGCCGACGCTCGGCGGCAGCCGCCACAAAGCTCGCGAACAGCGGATGCGGACGCATGGGACGCGATTTCAGTTCCGGGTGGAACTGACAGCCGATGAACCAAGTATGATTCGGCAATTCCACGATCTCCACCAGCGATCCGTCTGGCGATAGCCCGCTGCATCGCATGCCGGACTTCAGGAGGGTATCACGATAAGAGTTGTTCACCTCGTAGCGGTGCCGATGGCGCTCGCTGATGTTCGTGACGCCGTAGATCTGCGCGGCCCTGGACCCCTCAGCAAGCTGGCACGGATATGCTCCGAGCCGCATCGTGCCTCCCAGATCGCTCACCTCAGCCTGCGAGTCCAGCAGCGAGATGACAGGATGCTCGCATTCAGTCTCAAACTCACTCGAGTTGGTCTGCTCCAGCATGCAGACGTTGCGCGCGAACTCGATGATCGCCGTCTGTAACCCGAGACAGATTCCGAAAAACGGCAACTCGTGCTCGCGGGCCCACCGCACGGCTTCAACCATACCCTCCACGCCACGCACACCGAAGCCGCCAGGAACGAGCAGCGCGTCGAACCGACTCAGCAACTCACCGGCGCTATCCTGATCGGTGAACTTGTCGCTGGCCAGCCACTCGATGTCGACCTGAACGTCGTTGGCGATTCCGCCGTGGATCAGGGCTTCCCGAATGGAGGTATAGGAATCACTGAGTTGGGTGTACTTGCCGACGATCGCGATGCGCACTTCGTCGGACGGAGCCACAACGCGATCGACCATCGCCCGCCAGGGACTCAGGTCGAGTTCCTTGACGTCGAGACCAAACCGCTTGCATACCGTTGCGTCCAGACCTTGTTCGTGCAGCCGCAGGGGTACTTGATAGATTGTCGGCACATCGCGGCATTCCACCACGCAGTCAAAGTCCACGTTACAGAACAGGGCAATCTTGCGGCGGATCTCTTCCGTGAGCGGACGCTCGGAGCGGCAGACCAGTATGTCGGGCTGAATACCTATCTGCATCAGCTCGTGCACCGAGTGCTGGGTGGGCTTGGTCTTGAGTTCTCCCGAGGCCGCGATGTAGGGGACCAGAGTGAGATGGACAAAGATGGCGTTGGCGCGGCCGACGTCTTGCCGAAACTGTCTGATCGCCTCGAGGAACGGCAGTGACTCGATGTCACCCACCGTGCCACCGACTTCGGTGATCACGACATCGTGCTGCGGAGCGAGCCTACGAACGGCCGACTTTATCTCATCCGTAATGTGAGGCACGACCTGGACGGTGCTGCCGAGATACTCCCCGCGCCGCTCCTTGGTGATTACCGACTGGTAGATCCGACCAGTCGTAATGTTGTTCACCTGTGAGAGCGAGCGATCGATGAACCGTTCATAGTGACCGAGGTCCAGATCCGTCTCTGCTCCATCGTCGGTGACGTAGACCTCGCCGTGCTGGAACGGAGACATCGTGCCAGGATCGACGTTGATGTAGGGATCGAACTTCTGGATCGTGACGCTGAGACCACGTTCCGCCAGGAGTCGACCGAGCGAGGCCGCAACGATTCCCTTACCGAGTCCTGAGACCACACCACCCGTGATGAAAATGTACTTGGTGTTCATGCGCTCATCCGTGAAGGTGATTGTAATTCAGGGCCAACGAAACCCGACGACGCCTGTCGCAGATCCTCGCGCGTATCTATTGCCAGCGGAGCCGGGATATCGAAGCAGGCGACTCCGATTGGCACCCCTTGCCGCAGCGGTCTCAGCTGCTCGAGCCGCTCCACTCGCTCCGCTGCACACTCCGGACTCGCTGCCCAACTGAGCAGCGCGGCGCGAGTGTAGGCGTACACGCCAACATGGTGCAGCACTCGGTATCCCGACTCGCCGCCGATGGCGTACTGCGGTGATCGCGTGAAGCTCACGGCGCGGCCGCCGCTCTGCACCACCACCTTCACCCGATTGGGATTCTCCTGGTCGCCGGCTGCGAGACTCACAGCCGCGCTACCCACCGGGAATCCCGCCTCCACCCGCCCAATCGCCCCGCGCACCACCTCACGGGGAACAAACGGCTGATCACACTGGAGGTTCACCACCATCTCACAGCCGGAGTATTCGGGTCTCTCGAGGACTTCGGCTACTCGGGCGGTGCCTGAGGGGTGCGCCGCACTGGTGAGAACGGTGTCTACTGCGAGCGAGGAAACCGCCCGTAACACCCGGGCATCATCGCTGGCTACCACAACCCTGCCCAGGGAGTAACCAATGGCACGGCGCGCCGCTATTCTGATGAGAGGCTGGCCATGGAGCAGACAGAGAGGCTTGTGGGGGAGTCGGCTGGATCCGATACGGGCCGGGATGACAACTAGGACATGCACAGTCCAAAGTAACATGTGCCAGGGCCGGCTGTCAAAAGTCGTGCCAATTGCAGGCAGTTCCCGGGGACCACACCTGAAATCATTTGATTACAGATAGTTACGGACAGGGTAACGCTACAGATACCCCAGGTAATTGGCCATCAGTTGCTTCCCTATATCGGTCCCGATCGATTCCGGATGGAATTGCACACCGAAGGCCGGCTCGCTCACGTGCTGGATAGCCATGATCTCGGCGCCGCGGGGTCGGTCGTTCGTCCAAGCCGTAACGCGCAGCTCCGCCGGCAGTGAAGCGGGGCTCACAATCAGCGAGTGGTAGCGCATCGCTCTGAACGGCGACGGCAGGCCCCGCAGTATTCCCTCGGCAGTGTGGGCAACTTCCGAGGTCTTGCCGTGCATCAGTCGCTCGGCTCTGACCACCTCACCGCCGAACGCCGCGGCAAGACCCTGGTGCCCCAAGCACACACCTAGCAATGGTACCCGCCCCACGCACCAGCGGATCAACGGGATCGTGATGCCCGCTAGTGACGGGATGCCGGGCCCCGGTGAGATCACCACACCGGCCGGTGCCATGCGCTCCACGTCAGCAACCGCGACCTGATCGTTGCGGCGCACTAGGGGATCTGCGCCGAGCTCGCCCAGGTACTGCACCAGGTTGTAGGTGAACGAGTCATAGTTGTCCAGAACGAATATCATCACGCTCGAGGGTGATAGGTCTTGTGCACCGTCTGGAGGTATTCCCGGTCTACATGAGTGTATAGCTGGGTGGTAGCGAGGTTGGCGTGTCCCAGCATCTCCTGCACCGCGCGCAGATCTGCACCACCCTCCAACAGGTGTGTGGCGAACGTGTGGCGCAGAGTGTGTGGCGTCACCCGCTTGTCGATACCCGCTTGCGCCGCACAGCGCTTGATAATGCCCCAGGCCCCGACGCGCGACAGCGGGCTACCCCTGGCGTTCAAGAAGAACCTGCCTTGCGCTTGCCCCCGGTCCAGAGTCGGCCGCGTTTCGCGAGAGTAGATGGCGGCGGCTCCCAGCGCCCTGCGACCTATCGGAACCAGGCGCTCCTTGGACCCCTTTCCCAGCACGCGGATCAGCGCTGCGTCAAACCACACGTCACTAGTTCCCAGGCCTACCAGTTCCGACACTCTCACCCCAGTGGCGTACGCCACCTCCAACAGGGCCCGATCTCTCCAGGCTAGGGTCCGATCCGGATCGGGGGCAGCCAACAGATACTCCACTTCCGTCACGGTGAGAACGTCGGGCAAGGTGCGCCAAGCCTTGGGCGTCTCCAACCGGCCACTCGGGTCGGACGCCACCAGGCCCTCTCCGAGGAGAAACCGGTAGTAGGTACGGATAGCTGACACCTGGCGTCTGATACTGGTGACGGCGAAGCCGAGGTCCTTGAGGTGATACACGAAATCACGCAGCAACGCGTAGCTGACCGAGCCCGGCTCGTTAGCGCCGCGAGCAATGGCGTGCGCCGCCAGGCGGCGCACGTCCCGGCCGTAGTTGGTGACGGTGTTGGGACTGTTGCCCGCCTCGAGCGCCAGATAGTCCTCGAAAGCCTCGATCCAGAAATCCCGCTCGACGGCCTGGTCCACCACTTTGCTCACCGTGGAGTTCCCGTCGGCGGACTTGCTTCATTCCCCTCCGGCCGCACCGTCGCGGCGGAATCGGAGGCGGACCTTCCGGCCAACTGCTTGAGCCGCTCGCTCAACAGCGCGGCTGCCCGTTTGCGACTGCGGGCAATCAACCAGCTCGCCAACGCTATCACGCTCACGCCAAGCAGCAGTCCAACCCAATTCAGATGCACCACGAAACCGGCAATGTCATCGAGTTTGGGCAGCAAAGTGGCGGCAACGTAGGTCAGAGCGCCGTACCAGATGGCGGATCCCACAGCCAAAGGGATCAGCGAGCGGCCCCAGGTGAGGCCCGCTACGCCCGCGAAGATCGGGATCACGGCTCGTGCGCCGGGCACAAAACGGCTCGCAAACACGCCCCAAGTTCCATAGTCTGCATACAGCCGCTCCAACCTCAGGAGGTGTTTCGGGTTGAGCAATCTGCGTCCCAGACGCCCGGTGAAGAAGCGTCGCCCCAGTGTACGCGCAGCTACGTATACACCAGCTCCCGATGCGACGTTGGCTGCCCAGGTGACTCCAAACACCGACCAGGCCGATACGGCACCGGTGCTCGAGAGAAAAGCCCCCAACGCCACGGCCGTATCCGCCGGCACGGGAGGGAACACATTCTCAACACTCGCAAGCACTCCAATGACGGTGTAGACGACGCCGGGAGGAAGTGACTGAAGTAGTCGTAGCAGACTCTCGAGCAGGCTAGGCGCCTCCGATCGACGCGACGGCGAAGACCTGAATTCCCTTGCCGCGGCCGACTGAATCCATCTTCTCGTTGGTCTTCGCCTTGATGGACACAGCGCGTGTCGGCAGCCCCAGAGCTCGCGACACGTTGTCGCACATGCTCTCGATGTACGGCGCCAGCTTGGGTGCCTCCAGGACGACAGTCACGTCTACGTTCACGATCGTGTAGCTCGCGGCGTTCAAACGGTGCCGCACCTCTTTCAGCAGGGTTAGTGAGTCGGCCCCCTTCCAGCGCGCGTCAGTATCGGGGAACAGCCTGCCGATGTCTCCCATCGCCGCGGCCCCGAGCAGAGCATCGACTACGGCATGGGTTACGGCATCCCCGTCCGAATGACCCTTGAGCCCCCTGTCGTGCTCCACCTCGACGCCACCGAGTATCAAGGGCCGCCCCGCTGCGAACAAGTGTGAATCGTAGCCGATGCCAAAACGTTGCCGCATGGGATGATGATATGGTATGAAGGAACGGAATGGAAGGCGAAGGCGGAGAGCGGAGAGGGAGAGCCGAGAGCGGAGTTACTGTGCCTCCCTGATCTTACACAACCTGCGAGCCGCTTGCTCGAGTACCTCCGTTGTCTTACAGAAGGCGAATCTGACCAACTTTCTGCCCAGTTCAGGTCGCGAGAAGAAACTGGACCCCGGCACTACCGCAACTCCGATTACCTCGGTCAGCCAACAGGCGAACTCGTCGTCCGGTAGTTCGCTCAGCTCGGAGAAGTCGGCGAGAATATAGTAGGAGCCCTCCGGCGGCTCGCAGCGAAAACCTGCCGCTATCAAGCCGCGATACATGATCTCGCGGCGAGCCTGATACTCGCCGCGCAACCCCCGATAGTAGTCCACTCCCAACCGCTCCAAACCGGCAGCGACTCCCTCCTGCAGCGGAGCGGGCGCACCGACCGTGAGGAAGTCGTGCACCTTCCGGATGGCATCAGTCTCCTCACGCCGTGCCACGATTGTCCCCACCCGCCAGCCCGTTACGCTGAACGTCTTGGACGCACCACTGATGGTTATGGTGCGCTCACGCATGCCGGGGAGCGTGGCGATCGGGATGTGCTCGCCCGTGTACACAATGTGTTCGTAGATCTCGTCGGTCACAGCATACGCGTCGTGCTGTATGCAGAGAGCGGCGATGCCGCGCAGCTCGTCCGCGGAAAACACCTTGCCCGTGGGATTGTTCGGCGTGTTGATGATCACCGCGCGCGTGCGATCGGAAAACGCTGCGGCGATCCGGTCCATGTCCAGGGGCTGCCCCACGACCATCGGGACGTATACCGGCCTGGCATCACACAGGATGGTGTCAGGACCGTAGTTCTCGTAGAACGGCTCGAACACCACCACCTCGTCACCCGGATTCACCAGGGACAGCAGCGTCGTAGCCATCGCTTCGGTCGAGCCGCAAGTGATGGTGACTTCTGCTTCCGGATCGACGTCCATCCCGTACCAGTCGTGATACCTCAGGGCCAGGACATTGCGTAGCCGCTGGGAACCCCACGTGATCGCGTACTGATTGATGTCGGCGTCGATAGCGCCCGCAGCCTCCTGCTTCAGGACACTGGGCGCGGGAAAGTTGGGAAACCCCTGTGCCAGGTTGATGGCGTCGTGTTGGTTCGCCAGCCGGGTCATCCCACGGATGACCGATTCGGTGAAGCCTTGGGTGCGCTTGGCGGTGGGCACGATAACAGCTAGCAGCTGTCAGCTGTCAGCTGAGGCCTGCAAAATCCGAATGGCGAGCAGCGCGGCATTCTTTGCATTGCCGATACCCACCGTACCCACGGGACAACCGCTGGGGAGTTGCGTCATGGCGTAGAGCGCGTCGACGCCTCGCAATGGACCGACATCGAAAGGGACACCGACGACAGGCAGATCACTGTGCGCGGCGACCGTACCCGGAAGTGCGGCCGCCAGTCCGGCGCCGGCTATTATGACGCGATAACCGTTCTGTCTCGCCTGCTTGGCAAGCTGGGCGGTCTTATCGGGGTCGCGGTGCGCCGAGGAAACGACAAAGTCGTAACCTACACCCGCATCGTTCAAGACTGCGAATGCAGGTGCAATGCGCTCCTCATCACTCTGGGAGCCGACGACGATCAAGACCTGTTTCTGGCCCATGCTCTACTGTTGGTAGCGCCGCGCTGCCAGCGTGACGTTGTGGCCGCCGAACCCGAAGGAGTTCGACAAGACGGTATTGACTTCTCGCTGCACCGCTTGGTTCGGTGCGCAGTCCAAGTCGCACTCCGGATCCGGAGTGTCCAGATTGATCGTAGGGGGTATGACGCCGTGGTTGATGGTCAACAGACTGATGGCGAACTCCAAGCCGCCGGCTGCTCCCAGTAGATGGCCGGTCATCGACTTCGTCGAGCCCATTATGAGGTTGGTGGCCTGCTCGCCGAGTACCTCTTTGACGGCTTTCGTCTCGGCAATATCCCCGTGAGGTGTTGCTGTTCCGTGAGCGTTGATGTAGTCGATCTCGCTGGGCGCCAGCTCGGCGTCCGCGAGGCACTGCTCCATGGCACGCCTGGCACCTTCACCGCCCGGCGCGGGCTGCGTCATGTGGAAGGCGTCGGCGCTCATCCCGTACCCCAATATCTCGCCGTAGATTCGTGCTCCCCGGTTTACCGCGCTCTCAAGATCTTCCAGGATGATCACGCCTGATCCATCCCCCATCACGAATCCGTCCCGATCCTTGTCAAACGGCCGCGAGGCCTTCTCCGGTTCGTCGTTGCGGGTCGACAGAGCCTTCATGTTGGAGAAGCCGGCGATGGCGAGAGGTGTAACGGCTGCCTCGGCACCTCCGGTGATCATCATGTCGGCCACACCCGACTGCACCAGCCGGAACGACTCACCGATGGCGTGGGCAGAAGATGCGCAGGCAGATACGGTGCAGTAGTTGGGGCCCTTCGCTCCGAACCGAATGGATATCAGGCCTGAAGCGATGTCCGGGATGAACATGGGAACGAAGAAAGGCGACACCCGGCCCGGGCCCTTTTCCAGGTACAACTTGCACTGCTCCTCAAAGGTCCAGATACCGCCGATACCGCTGCCGATCAGCACGCCGGTTCGGTCGGGCTGGGGCACAGCGCCGTTCAGCCCGGTATCTTTGGCCGCCTGTTCGGCCGCCGCGATCGCGTACTGTGCGAACAGGTCAGCCCGCTTGGCTTCCTTGCGATCCATGTACTCTTGCGGATCGAAGCCCTTCACCTCGCAGGCAAAGCGCACATCCAGCTCAGTAGGATCGAAGCGCTGGATCCGCGCAGCACCGGAGCGGCCTTGGACTAGGGCATCCCAGGTCGCCACAGCGGTGCCGCCGAGCGGGGTGACGAGTCCCAGCCCGGTGACAACGACACGCCGCTTCAACGGCTAGTCCCCGATTTTGTCGTGTAGATACTTCAGAGCATCGCCGACGGTTCGGATCTTCTCTGCGTCCTCGTCGGGAATGTCGACGTCGAACTCCTTCTCGAAGGCCATTACCAGCTCGACCGTGTCGAGGCTGTCGGCGCCAAGGTCCTCCATGAAGCTGGCATCATCCACCACCTTGTCCCGTTCGACACCAAGTTCTTCTACGATGATGTCCTTGACCTTATCGTCGAGATCGCTCATTGCTGTCCTCTGTGTGAGAAAGGGAACGTCACATCACCATCCCGCCATCGACCACGAGCACCTGGCCCGTAATGTAGCTGGCAAGGTCTGATGCAAGAAAGACCACGGCACTCGCAACGTCATCGGGTTGACCGAGCCGTTGCAGCGGTATTTGCGTGAGGAGTGCTTGCTTGGCGGTCTCGGGCAACTTCCGCGTCATCTCAGTGTCGATGAAGCCCGGGGCCACCGCATTCAGCAGCACGTTGCGCGACGCCAGTTCTTTCGCCACCGCCTTGGTGAACCCGATCAACCCGGCTTTGGAAGCCGCGTAGTTGGCCTGACCGGCGTTACCTGTAATGCCGACAACACTGGCAACGTTGATGATCCGACCAGCACGCCGTTTCATCATGTCGCGACCGACCAGTTTCGTCATCAGAAACGGGCCCTTGAGATTGACGTCTAGGACCAGGTCCCAGTCACCTTCGCTCATGCGGATCAGGAGACCGTCTCTGGTGAGTCCCGCGTTGTTGACCAATATGTCGATGGGGCCGAGCTGCTGCTCGGCTGCGGCCACCGCGGTCTCCACCTGCGCGGCGGACGAGACATCGGCGCCCAGGCCGATCGCTTGCCCCTTGCCGCTCAATCCCCCAGCGGCTTGCCTGGCTCCAGCCTCGTCGACATCCAGGATCGCAAGACCGGCCCCGAGCTGATACAAGCTGGTCGCAATCGAGAGACCGATGCCACGGGACCCTCCGGTGACCATGGCGACTTTGCCAGTGAGATCGATCATCCCAACGCCTCCATGAAACCGGTGATGTCTCGAGCGCTCCCGAGACTCTGCGGCTCAGCTCCGGGAACGATGCGTTTTAGCAGTCCGGACAGCACCTTGCCGGGGCCGATCTCAAGGAACCGAACCGAGTCGCCGCTGGCTCGTGCGGCACACTGCATCGATGCCACCCAGTTGACCGGTGACGTGAGCTGGGCACCCAAGTTCGCCCGGGCCGTAGCGGCATCGCTCACTAGTTCCGCCGTCACGTTGGCGACTATGGGAAACGCCGGCTCTGCTAGCTCGACGGAGTCGAGCACCGTCTGTAATCCGAGTGCCGCCGGTTGCATCAGCGGGGAGTGGAAGGCACCGCTCACCTTGAGCGGCAGGACTCGCTTGGCACCGGCCTGTTTGCAGCGGGCTCCGGCACGCTCCACCGCATCAGGGTCTCCGGACAGGACAGTCTGGTCGGGAGCATTGATGTTCGCTGCCACGACCACGCTGCCGTCGACGCTGCTTTCCCGACAGATAGCTTCGACTTCAGCAGCGTTCAGGCCCAGCACGGCGGTCATCGTGCCGGTCCGCGCTTCGCCCGCCGCCAGCATCAACTCGCCGCGGCGCCGCACCAGACGAGCTGCGTCGGCCAGGGCGAGGCAGCCGGCAGTCGAGTAGGCGCTGTACTCGCCCAGTGAGTGGCCGGCGGCCAACACCGGATCGAGCGCCGGGCGCACCACCGCGTGAACGGCCAGCGAGTGCGCGAGGATAGCCGGCTGCGCGTTGTGGGTCAGCGTGAGCTCAGCTTCGGGTCCCTCCCACATGACCTGCGACAGACCGAACCCGAGCGCCTCATCTACAGCCTGGAACACCGTACGAGCCGCGGCAAACTGTTCCGCGACATCCCTGCCCATTCCCACGAACTGCGCCCCCTGTCCGGGGCACAGCAGCACGCTCTTCACCACTTCACCACCGCGCTACCCCAAGTGAACCCTCCGCCGAACGCAACTAACAGCAGGGTTGCTCCAGGTCCGATCCGACCCGACCTGACGCCTTCATCCATGGCAATCGGGATCGACGCGGCCGACGTGTTGCCGTAGCGGTCCACGTTGACATAGACCTTCTCCATGGGAACACCGGCGTGCTTGGCAGTCGATTCGATGATCCTGATGTTGGCTTGGTGGGGTATCAGCAGGTCGATCTCGTCGCTGGTCAAGCCGGCCCGCTGCAGTGCTTGGTCGCAGGCGTCGGCCATGGAGCGTACGGCGGACTTGAACACCTCCCTACCGGCCATCTTGATGTAGTAGCTGTGGTCCTGCAGCAGCTGCTCGTCGGGCGGATGAATGCCCCCCCCACCGGGCCGGTACAGCAGTTCCGCCAGGGTACCGTCGGACTTCAAATAGGTGGAGAGGATGCCGCGCTTACCGTTGGAACACGGTCTGACCAGCGTCGCTCCCACACCGTCCCCAAACAAAATGGCTGTGCCACGATCGGTGTAGTCGGTGATCCTGGTGAGTCGGTCCGCTCCTATCACCAGCACGTTGCTGCCGGCTTCACCCACGATGATACCCTCGGCAACTGACAGGCCGTAGATGAAGCCGCTGCATGCTGCGCTGATGTCGAATGCGGCTGCGTTCTTGGCACCCAATTCGGCTTGCAGATCGCAGGCGGTGGCTGGCAGAAACCGATCGGGCGTGGCCGTGGCAACGATGATGGTGTCGACATCGAGCGGTGTGATACCCACCTCGTCGAGCACCTGCTCGCACGCCCTGCTCCCCATATAGGCGATAGTCTCGTGATCTTCGGAGATGCGTCGCTCACGAATGCCCGTGCGCTCGCGAATCCACTGGTCGGAGGTGTCCACTATGCGCTCGAAATAGGCGTTGTCGAGCACCTTTTCCGGCGTGTAGCGACCGGTACCCACGAGTTCGACCAGCGGTCGCTTCACTGGGAGACTCCGCTCGCCATCTCAACACCGATATGCTGGCTCACGTGGCTCTCCACGGCTTGCAGCGCGACACCGATCGCATTCTTGAATGCACGGGCCGACGATCGACCGTGACAGATGATGGAGACACCCTTGACACCCAATAGCGGGGCACCACCGTACTCCGAGTAGTCCAGCACCTTGAGGACTCGGCCCATCGCCTCACTCTCCAATACGTCTTGTTCCATCTCTCGCCGGAGTAGGCCCACGAACAGCCGCGCCACCGACTCGTAGAACTTGAGCAGCACATTACCGACGAATCCGTCACACACAGCCACGTCGAGGTCACCCTTCAGAACGTCGCCGCCCTCGACGTTGCCGATGAAATTGATGCCGGAATCGCTCTGCAACAAATCGAACGCTTGCCGCACCGCCTGGTTACCCTTCTCTTCTTCCTCGCCGATGTTCAGCAGTCCCACCTTCGGGTTGTCGCGCCCCAGTACGTCTTTAGCATAGACGTTGCCGATGTGGGCGAAGCCGCGCAGCTCACGTGGGCTACAGTCGATGTTGGCGCCGGCATCCAACACCAATACCGGCTTCGAGGCCGTAGGGAACAGCGCGCCGATGGCAGCCCGCTCCACCCCGGGATGCAATCCCAGGATCAGAGCGCTCGCAGCCATCATCGCACCGGTGTTGCCAGCAGACACAAAGGCATCAGCAGCGCCGCCCTTCTGCTTCTCCAGCCCAATCCGGATCGACGATTTGCGTTTCCCCCGCACCGCAGCCAGCGGCTTCTCGCTCATCTCGATGACCTCGGGAGCGTCGAGGATACCGAGCCGCTCGGGCCGCTCAATGCCTAGGTCATTGATAGCAGCCGTGATTTGCTCCGACCGCCCCACGAGAATGACCTCGCAAGACGGCGGCAGCGTATCTAGTGCTTCGATGGCTCCAGCAACCGGAGCGCTAGGTGCGGAATCGCCACCCATCGCATCCAGAGCGATCCGGGTCACCGTCAGACTTCCTTTACCTCGACCCGCTTTTCGCCGCCGTAATAGCCGCAGGTGGGACAGACTCGATGGGGGCGCCGCGGATCACCGCACCGTTCACACGGTTGGTGCGCCAGCGGAGCCGCCTGGTGATGAGTCCGGCGCTTACGCTTCCGACTCTTGGATGTTCTCCTCTTGGGTACCGCCATTAACTCGCCTCTTGATCGGAAAGTTCGTTCCGCATTGCCTCCAGCTTCGCCCAGCGCGGATCGCTGGCGCGCTCGCAGCCGCACGTCTCGCTGTTCAGGTCGGCGCCACAGCGGGGACACAGCCCGCGGCACTCCTCGCTGCACAGGGCGTAGTCCGGAACCGCCAGTATCAGCTCTTCTCGTACGGCTTCGCTCGGGTCCAGCTCGGCACTGTTAGCCGGGATGACATAGGCCGCCGGATCCTCCGCTGTCACGTCCTCGGTGAACAACACGCTCACCTCCTGAGCGATGTCGATCTCCACGCCGGCCAGGCACCTGCGGCAGGTCGTCCTCATGCGCGTACGCAAGCCTCCCTGCCAGTAGTACCGGCCAGTCCCGGCATCCATGAGCCGCCCGCTCAGGTGCACCGGCTCACTCAGTTCAAACTCGAGCTTGTCAAACGCGGGATCGTCCGCCGGCACCACCTGAGCCAACACGATGGGGCCCTGGCGCAGCGCACCGAGGTCAATCCGTAACATAGCCGCTAAAGGTATTTAGGACCGATACTTGCGTCAACGAACCTCGGTAGCCCAAATCCGACTCAACTCGGCACGCGGGAAGAAGAACGCGACCTCCATCGCTGCGTTCTCGGGTGAATCCGAGGCGTGGATGGCATTGCGCTCCTTCGACTCGGCGTAGAGCCGCCGGACCGTACCCTCCTTCGCTTCGGCAGGATCCGTGGCACCTATGACCTCCCTCAGGTGGGCCACGGCGTCGTCCCGCTCCAGCACCAACGGCATGCAGGGACCGGACGTCATGTAGGCCACCAGCGACTGGAAGAACGGTCGTTCGCGATGCACCGCGTAGAACGCACGCGCCTCGGAGTCACTGAGCCGCAGCAGCCGAGCTGCCTTGATCCTGAATCCAGTCGCTTCGAGCAGTGCGATGATCTTCCCGCCCAAGGCGGCTTCAATTGCATCCGGTTTGAGAATTGCGAGTGTAAGCATGGCCTCTTAGAGAAGAGCATGTAGCAAGAGAAAAGAGAACCGGCCGGCCAATGCCGCACCACTCCACCCGCAAGACACCGTACCGGCCGGTTCCCGCCTCGGGTCAGCGACCGAACAAGCCTCGCACGATGTCTCCTTCGGTCAGGAACCCAACAACCGTTCCGTCGCGCACGACGGGGAACCGGTCGATCTTGCGGTTCAAGATCATCGTGGCTACCTCCGCCACCGTCTGCCCCTCCGACACGCACAGCACGCTGCGGTCCATCACTTCCCTGACCGGGATGTCAAACGGGTCCGGCGTTGCCGCGTCACGAGCGATCCCAGCGGCCTCCTCGGTCAGCCGCTTTACCCGTGCCGGCAGCAGGTAGCGCAGCAGTTCCCTGTGTGTTACCAACCCCAACACCTCATTGGTGTCGGACACTACGAGCAGCGATGGCACGTCGTGCAACACCATCTTGTTCGCCGCTTCACCCAGCTTCGCGTCGGGCCGAATCGAGATCTGGCGCCGCACCATCACGTCGCGCACGGTCACATAGTTCCACAACTCGATCTCACCCAGCGCCTGGATGGCCAGCACGTCCTCAGGCCGCTGGGCCGCCAACAGTGCTGCCACGATTTCCTCGCGCCCCAGAGCGTGAGAGAATGCACTCACCGTTCTCAGGAACCGCGAAGTGTGCCGCGGCGGCGCTGAGATCAGCAGCACCATGCTGGCCTGTTTGGCGGGATCGTGCTCGCGGTGCATCGGCTTCCGGGCCACACCGAGCGCAACGGTGAGCCGGCGCACCGCCTCGGTGCGGAAGTAGAGCAAGAACGCCTGACCGACGGTTACCACATCCTGCGGCAGCGTCTCGCCTACCAACTCCTCGAACCGCGGCTGATCCGTGATCGCGCCGGAGCGAGACATGGCCTCGACCAACTCCACCGTCGCCAGCCGCAGGGTCTCCCCCTGGACCGGGATCACAATGTGGTCGACCGTAAGCAAGTCTAATAACTGCAATTAATTACAGCCGTTCCTTGAGAAGTTGGATCACCTCCATCGGACGCTTCATGACCCCGATGTTCGCGGCCTCGAGCGCCGCCATCTTCTCGGCGGCGGTGCCGGCTGACCCGGAGATGATCGCACCAGCGTGCCCCATGCGCCTGCCCGGAGGCGCCGTCTGGCCAGCAATGAAACCGACCACCGGCTTGGAGACGTGTTGCTCCACGAACTCAGACGCCTCTTGCTCGGCGGTGCCCCCGATCTCGCCGATCATCACGATCGCCTCGGTGGCCGGGTCCGCCTCGAACTCCCGGAGGCAGTCGATGAAGTTGGTGCCGATGATCGGGTCACCGCCGATACCGATGCACGTGGACTGTCCGTAGCCGCTCTTGGTGAGCTGGTGGATGATCTCGTAGGTCAGGGTGCCGCTGCGGGACACCACCCCCACCTTGCCCTCGGCGCAGATCTGTCCGGGCACGATGCCCACCTTCGACTGCCCCGGCGAAATGAGACCGGGACAGTTGGGCCCGATGAGGCGCGCTCCGCTGTCACGCACGAACGGCATCACCCGCGTCATGTCGAGCACGGGGACCCCTTCCGAGATACACACTATCAGGGCGATGCCGGCGTCCGCCGCTTCGTAGATTGCGTCGGCCGCAAAACGGGCGGGCACGTAGATCACCGAAGTGTTCGCGCCGGTCGCGGCTACAGCCTGCGCCACCGTATTGAAGATCGGGACTGAGCTGTTGAACTGCTGTCCCCCTTTGCCGGGCGTCACACCGGCCACCACCCGGGTGCCGTACTCTATCGCCTGTTGGGTATGAAACGAACCATCGCGACCTGTGATGCCCTGCACCACCAGCTTCGTGTCTCTATCGATGAATATGCTCACGCTGCCTCCTGCGCGAGTTTGACGGCCTGTTGCACCGCCTCGTCCATGTCGGTTAGCGCCTCGAATCCAGCCTGCTTGAGAATCTCGACCGCGACGTCCTCGTTGGTCCCGGTGAGCCTGATTACGATGGGCACGCTGAGCTTGGTCTGCCCGGTTGCCGCCACGATACCGTTGGCGACGTCGTCGCACCGGGTGATCCCGCCAAAGATGTTGAACAGAATGGCCTTGACGTTCGGATCGCTGGTAATGATCTCGAGGGCCGTGATCACCTTCTCCGGGCTACTGCTGCCGCCGATATCCAAGAAGTTGGCCGGCTCTCCGCCATAGTACTTGACCAGATCCATGGTGGCCATGGCGAGTCCGGCTCCATTGACACAACAACCCACTTGGCCGTCCAGTTTGATGTAGGTCAGCCCGGCCTCGCGCGCTGCCACCTCGGCAGGAGCCTCAGACGACACGTCGCGCAGTACAGCGATGTTGGGCCGTCGCTCCAGTTCGTTGTCGTCCACACCGATCTTGGCATCCAACGCCACCACATCCCCATCGGGCGTCGTGATCAGCGGGTTGATCTCCGCCAACGACGCGCCGGCATCCAAGAACGCCTGATACAGGCGCTGCATGATCATGGCTGCCTGGCGCACCTGCTTGATATCGGCGTACAGATTGAAGGCCAGGCTCATGGCCTGGTGCGGCAGCAGGCCGTATTTGGGGTCGATGGACTGCTTGAAGATCTGCTCCGGTGTCTTGGCGGCGACTTCCTCGATGTCCACACCGCCGGCCGGGCTAACCATGACGACAGCCCGCTCCGACGCTCGGTCCACGATCACGCCCACGTAACTCTCCGACGCGATCGCGGAAGTGGGGACCACCAGAACCTTCTCTACTGTCAGCCCCTTGATCTGCATGCCTAGGATCTGCTCGGCGTGGGCGCGCGCCTCTTTGGGGTCCTTGGCGAGCTTGACCCCACCCGCCTTGCCCCGCCCCCCGGAGTGCACCTGCGCCTTTACGACTACACCGCCACCCATTCGAGCGGCGATCTGCTCGACTTCGTCCGGCGACACCGCTACTTCACCGTCAGGAACCGGGATCCCCGCCTGTTTGAGTAGCCCGCGTGCCTGATATTCATGTAGGTTCACTCAAGTTCTCCTGTAATTGTCGTACCTGTCTCACCGTGGATCGCTGCCATTCCCTGCGCCAGCTCCGCGATTACCGCGCGCTCACCACCTCCGCGCAAGAAGTCCACGGCCG
Source organism: Gemmatimonadota bacterium (assembly GCA_039586365.1). Taxonomy (GTDB): domain Bacteria; phylum Gemmatimonadota; class Gemmatimonadetes; order Gemmatimonadales; family GWC2-71-9. The sequence goes on from JBDHKN010000026.1 coordinate 74,930, forward strand.
CCTCGACCTTGGGCCGCATGCTACCGCACCCCAGCTCGTCACCCTCCAGTAGCTGTTCGGCTTCCCGGATCCCGAGCCGCGCGAGCAGCTCGCGCTTGGGGGTACCCCAGCCGCGGTATACGCCCGCCACATCGGTCAGGATCAACAGCGTGTGCGCGCCCACCTTGCGGGCCACAATGCCGGCGACCCTGTCCTTGTCCACCACAGCATCTACTCCCTCCCAGCGACCCATGGCGTCCCGATACACGGGAGGGCCGCCACCGCCGCCCGCGATCACGATCTTGCCCTCGTTGACGAGCTGGTGGACCGCATCGGTCTCAACCACGTCGAACGGCTCCGGACTGGGGCTCAGCCGCCGCAGGTTCCCCGAGCCGTCGCGGCCCACGGCAACACCACGCTCGCTGAGCTTGTCGGCTTCCGCCTGACTGAGTACGTGTCCGATGGGTTTGGTGGGATTCTGCAACCGAACATCCCGCTGATCCACCACCGTTTGCGTGACGACGGTGAGGACCTCGCGGGGAATCCCGGCAAGTGTGAGGGCGTTCTGCAGCGACTGCTGGATCATGTAGCCGATCCACCCGGCGGTAGAGGCCACCAGCACACCGAGTGGCAGCGGTTCCACGGCACTCAAAGCCATTTCGTTGCGCACGAGTGCATCACCAACCTGCGGGCCGTTGCCGTGGATTACTGCTATGCGCCATCCCTGTCGCGCCAGGTCGACTACCACGGCAAGCGACTCGCGCGTGTGGCGAAACTGATCGTAAATCGTTGCTCGCTCACCCGCCGGGGCAAGTGCATTGCCACCGACTGCGACAACGATGGTATTTGCTGTTGCGGTCACGAGTGGCTGCAAGCTAGTGAGTACAATTACCAGCAGCAAGGCGCGCTGCTGCCACCTCCGCACCCCTCTCAATCGCCCTGCGGCGCTATTCCCTGCCCTGTGAGCCAGCTCTCGATTTCGCCCCGGTACTGCGCCAGCGTCTGCTCCGTCGCAGCCTCGAATCGCATCACCAGGACCGGCTGGGTGTTGGAGGCCCGAATCAGCCCCCAACCGTTGGGAAACGAGATTCGCACGCCGTCCAGAGTGAGCACCTCGTAGCGCGCCCCGAAGTACTGCGCGGCTTGCTCGACGATGGCGAACTTGCGGTCTTCCGGGCAGTCCACCCGGATCTCGGGCGTGGCAAACGTCTGCGGCAGATCGGAGAGCAGCCGCGACAGCGGGCCACCCTTGCGGGACACGTAGGCCAGCAGCCGGGCGGCAGCGAACACGGCGTCGTCATAACCGTAGTAGTCACCGCCGAAGAACATGTGCCCGCTCATCTCGCCGGCCAACGTGGCTTTGGTTTCCTTCATCTTCGCTTTGATGAGGGAGTGGCCGGTCTTCCAGATGACCGGAGTGAGCCCCGCCTCGCGCAACTTGTCAGCGAGTATGTTGGAACACTTCACGTCGAAGATCACCGAGCCACCGGGGCCCGCCCGCTCGACCAGGTCGCGTCCGAACAAGATGAGCAGCTGATCGCCGTACACGACCTTGCCGCTCTCGTCCACTGCGCCGATGCGGTCACCGTCACCATCGAATGCGATCCCCAGCTCTGCCTCGGTACGCCGCACCGTTTGCTGCAGATCTACCAGGTTCTTCAATACGGTGGGGTCGGGGTGATGGTTGGGAAACGTGCCGTCGGACTCACAGAACAGCGGCACGACGTCCGCCCCGATGCGGGTCAGAATGGACTCGGCGACCAGGCTGGCAACCCCGTTGCCGCAATCGACTGCGACCTTCACCGGCCGCGCGAGCGGCCCAATCACCTCGGCTATCTTGTCGCAGTAGCGCCGCAGCACCGAGTCGTCGGCTGTGATCGTGCCGTAGCCGGAGTCCAGCTGGTCGTGCTGTATCAGCGAGTGAAGGTGCTGGATTGCCTCGCCATGCAGAGTCTCGTCGGCCATGACCATCTTGAAGCCGTTGAACTCGGGCGGATTGTGCGATCCGGTTACCTGGACGCCGCCGTCGACGGCCAACTCGTGCAGTGCGAAATACAGCGCGGGAGTCGGCAGCATTCCCACGTCGACGGCCGTGCCACCCGCCGCCGCGATGCCGTCACGCATGGCGCGGGCGAGCAGCTCCCCCGAGGGACGGTTGTCGCGTCCGACGGCGACGCGCGGATCGCGGCCCACCGCCTGCCGTCCCACCGTTGCCAGAGCGCGGCCCACGGCGTGCGCCAGCGGCGCGGAGAGCTCTTCGCCGACCAAGCCCCGGATGTCATATTGCCGAAAGATGACTGCGGGTATGTCCATCGTTACGCCTTTGAGCAGAACGGTCGGGAGTACCGACCTGGGAGGCTGTCAGTCCGTGAAAACCCGGGTCGGCGTCGGCTGCAGGCCTTCGGTCCCGCCTCTGGCGGCGTCCATCACCCGATTGGGCCAGACACCGAACAGCAGCAACACGACGGCTGCCACGCCGACTACCCAGCGGGCCGATCCGATCAGGTCAAAGCCCTTGTGGGCAGCCTCGGAAGGCGCGGGCTTCATGTACATCGCCATGATCACCGGCAGGTAGTATCCCGCCGACACCACACTGGCCAACACCAAGACTACGGCCAGCAGCCCCTGCCCGGTTTGCACCGCGGCTGAGAGTATGAGCCACTTGCCGATGAACCCGGCCGTGCCCGGGAAGCCCAGCAGTGACAGCATGAACACCGCCATGGCAAAGGCAATCCAAGGCCGCCGCGCCGCCAGGCCCGAGAGGTCGTCGATTTTGACGTCCCGCTCGCCGCCGCGACCCGCCGCCGCGAGGACGGCGAAAGCCCCCAACGTCACGAGTGTGTAGGCCAGAATGTAGAACAGGAAAGCGGCGGCTCCCGCCAGACTACCAGTGGCAACGGCCACCAGTATGTAGCCTGCGTGACCGATCGAGCTGTAGGCCAGCATCCGTTTCAGATTCGTCTGTGCCAGGGCGACCAGATTCCCCACGATCATGGTGAGAATTGCCAGCCACCAGATTATCTCCTGCCATACCACTTCACTCGGACCGAGCGCTTGGAACAGGACCCGCAACAGAGCGGCGAACCCAGCCGCCTTGACGGCGGCTGCCATGAATCCGGTAACCGGTGTGGGGGCGCCGTCGTACACATCGGGCGCCCACATGTGGAACGGAACCGCAGCAACCTTGAAGCCAAAACCGATCAGCAGCAGACCGATGCCAATGACCAGCATGACGTTGGACTGCAATCCATACCTCAGAATCGACTCGTGGATCCCGACCAGGTTGGTGGTACCGGTGGCCCCGTAGATCAGCGCGACGCCGTACAAGAAGAATCCGGCGGCGAACGCTCCCAGCAGGAAGTACTTCACGGCTGCTTCAGCGGCGAAGGCGCTGCGCCGGTCGATGCCGGCCAGCACATAGACCGACAGCGACATCAGCTCTAACCCCAAGAAGATCACGATCAGATCCGAGCCACCACCCATGAACATCATGCCCACGGTCGCCAACAACACCATCACGTAGTACTCGGGCACCAGGACCCGCTCGCGCTCCAGATAGTTCACCGACAACATCACTGCCAAAATCGCACCGAGCAGGAACACGAAAGCCGTACCGTAGCGGAACGCGTCGAGCACGATCATGTGGGGCTCTACCGTGTACGCTCCTCTGCCCCACAGCCACAGGAGCACCAGCATCGTGGAGAGGAGTCCGAGTAGCGCCAGCTGACCCGTCATGGCTTGGTCGGCGTCGTTGCGGTGCCGCCACCCTACCACCAGCAGAAGAACCAGGGCCCAACCGGTCAGCACCAACTCCGGCAGTAGTGCCAGGGTGAGCCCTCCGGCCGTGCTCAGGTCGATCGCCATACCCATTATGGAACCTGCTCCTCGGAACCGGTGACTTGAGCTACAGTCACCTGCTGTTCCTGCACAGTTGTCACCAGAGCCTCGGCGGAAGCCTCGATCCGATCGAGGAACGGCTTCGGATAGAGGCCAATCCACATTACGCACGCCAACAGCGGGCCGAGTACGAGCAGCTCCCGTTTGGAGAGGTCGGGGAGGTTCTCGTTCTCGGGGTTGTCGAGCTTGTTATAGATGATCCGCTGCAGGGCCCACAACAGGTACGCCGCCGCGAAAATCACGCCGGTGGTCGCGATGGCGGTTGGCACCGGATAGCGGCCGAATGAGCCGACCAGCACCAGGAATTCGCCCACGAAACCGTTGGTGCCGGGCAACCCGATCGAGGAGAGGGAAATGACGGTCAACACTACCGCGAATGCCGGCACGACGCGAGCCAGACCACCGAACGCGGCGATCTCCCGCGTGTGGCGCCGCTCACCCAGCATGCCGGCGAGAAAGAACAGCGCCCCGGTCGAGATGCCGTGATTGATCATGATGAGCACCGCGCCCTGGATGCTCTGCAGCGTGAGGGCCCAGATCCCCAGCATGACGAACCCGAGATGGCTCACCGACGAGTACGCCACCAGCTTCTTGAAGTCGGGCTGCACCATGGCCACCAGCGCCCCGTAGATTATCCCGACTATCGCGAGACCGACCACGATGTTCACCACGGTCGGGTGCAGTGCCACGCCCGGGAAGAACGGCAGGGCAAACCGCAGGAACCCATAGGTTCCCATCTTGAGCAGGATGCCGGCCAGAATCACGGAACCGGCGGTGGGCGCTTCGACGTGGGCATCCGGCAACCAGGTATGGAACGGGAACATCGGGACTTTGATCGCGAACGCCAGGGCGAAGGCACCGAACAGCCACAGCGCCCACTCCGCGACCAAGCCGATGTTCGCCAATAGATGATCGTAGGCGAACGAATAAGTACCGGTGCCACTTCCCACCATGTAGTACATCGTCAGGATCGCGACCAGCATCAACAGCGATCCCACGAAGGTGTACACGAAGAACTTGATGGCGGCGTAGAGCCGACGCGGCCCGCCCCACACCCCGATGATGAAGTACATCGGGATCAGCATGATCTCCCAGAACACGTAGAACATGAACAGGTCGAGGGAGATGAAAACGCCGAGCATGCCCGTCGTCAGTACCAGCAGCAGCACGTAGTAGGCACGCAGTTTCTGAGTGATGTAGTTCCAGCTGCCCAGCACCGCCAACGGCATGGTGAACGTGGTGAGCAGCACCATGAACAGCGAGATGCCGTCCAGTCCCACGCGGTAGTAGATGCCCCAGTCGGGAATCCAGGGATACTCGTGCTGGAACTGCATCTGGGCAGTCCCGATCTGGAATACCCACCAGAGCGGCACCGACAGCAGGAACTCCACCAGCGCCACACCGAGCGCCACCTTCTTGGCTTGGTCTTCCGGGCGCGACAGTACCAGCAAGCCACCCACCAGGGGGACGATCAGCAAGGCGTCCAGCACCCAGTCGCTGTAGCCCACGTTGGTCAGGATCTCGTTCATTCGGCTACCCCATCACGGCGCGGAGTAGCGCCAACGTTCCGATCACGAACACGAACAGGTACCAGGCCAACCGGCCGGACTGAACGGCACTGCCGACGTAGCCGACCATCTTGGCCGTCCAGGCGGATCCGTTGACGAAAGCCCCGTCGATCACGCCGGCATCGAAGAAGCGCCACAGGAAACTGCGCGACAGCCACACGATCGGCCGCACGATGACGGCGTCGTAGATCTCGTCCACGTACCACTTGTGCAGCAACACCCGCTGAATACCGGTCTCGGCGATTGCCTCGCGCGCCGGCACCAGCTTGGTCAGGTCGAGAGCGCGCGCGGCGGCCACTATTCCCACCAGCGCTATCGCCGTGGCCAGTCCCAGCAGCACCCACTCGGTGTTGGCCGACAGGTGCCCTTCCGCGAAGTAGCGGTGGCTGAGTTCGGTGACCGGCTCGAGCTGGTGCTCCAGCCAGCCGGCCCCGGGCAGCACGGGCGGCAGGTTGAGCACACCCGCGCAGATGCTGCCCAGCCCCAGTACCACCAGCGGGCCGGTCATCACCCAGGGTGCTTCCTTCAGGTGCGGCCGTTCGGCCTCACCGGTCCGGTTGGGACCGTGGAAGGTGTAGATCATCATGCGCGTCATGTAGAACGCGGTGAGCAGCGCCGCCACCGCACCCACCGTCCACAGCACGTAGAACACGGGATGCTCATGGCCCCGCAAGAATACCGCGGCGAGTATGCCGTCCTTGGAAAAGAATCCCGAGAAGCCGGGGATACCCGCGATAGCCAGCGTCGCGACCCACATCAGGCCGGCCGTCCACGGCATGTGGTGCCTGAGCCCTCCCATGTTGCGCATGTCCTGCGCGTCCTCGTGGGAGTGCGTGTGGTGATACGCCTTGTGCAGAGCGTAGATCACGCTGCCCGAGCCGAGGAACAGCAGGGCCTTGAAGAACGCGTGTGTCGTGAGATGGAAGATGCCGCCGGCATAGGCTCCCACCCCCACACCCAGGAACATGTATCCCAGCTGCGACACGGTTGAGTAGGCCAACACCTTCTTGATGTCCCACTGCTTGAGCGCGATGGTGGCCGCGAACAGCGCCGTGGCCGCTCCCACGCTGGCGACCACGATGCTCGAGATCGGCGCCATCGCAAACAGCACGTTGGTGCGGGCGACCAGGTAGACGCCGGCGGTGACCATGGTGGCGGCGTGGATCAGTGCCGAGACGGGCGTGGGGCCCGCCATGGCGTCGGGCAGCCAGGTATACAGCGGAATCTGGGCCGACTTGCCGGTACAGCCGAGGAACAGGAACAGCGTGATCACGGTGATCGTGGTGCCGCCGATGGTGAAGCTGGCCGGCGCGGTCTCGAACACCTCCAGGAACGACAGGCTGCCCACGTGGTGGAAGATCATGAACATCGCGATCAGGAACCCGAAGTCCCCGATCCGGTTCATGATGAACGCCTTCTTGCCGGCGTCGGCCTTGAGCCTGTCCTCGAACCAGAACCCGATCAGCAGATAGCTGCACAGCCCCACCCCCTCCCATCCCACGAACATGACCGGGAAACTGGCACCCAGCACCAACACCAGCATGAAGAAGACGAACAGGTTCAAATAGGAGAAGTACCGGGCGTAACCGGGGTCGTCCTGCATGTATCCCACGCTGAACAAGTGGATCAGCATGCTCACGCCGGTGACTACCAGGAACATCACCGCTGAGAGCTGGTCGATCTGGAAGGCCACGTCGATCTCCAGCTCGCCCACCGGCATCCAGGACCAGAAGCTGACTACGAACGGTGCTCCGTGGGGGTCACCCGCCAGCCCAGCCACTACGGCGAGCGCCACCGCGAAGCTGGCGACCAGCACCCCGACGCCAATGACGCTCACGGCCTGCTTGGCCTGCGGGCGGACGAAACTCATCAGTCCGTTGGCCAGGAACCCGGCGAACGGGAGTACGACCGCCAACCACACCCACCCTACCGAAGTCGGCATCATCCGCTCAATAAGTTGACCTTGTCGAGGTTGACCGTCTGCTTGTGACGGTAGATCGCAATGATGATGGCCAGTCCCACGGCCGCCTCGGCGGCCGCCACGGCCATCACAAAGAACACCACAACCTGACCATCGTAGCCGAGCTGCTGTGCCAGCGCGACGAAGGTCAGGTTCACCGCATTGAGCATTAGTTCAATGCACATGAACAGCACGATGGCGTTGCGGCGGAGCAGCACACCCGCCACGCCGAGGCTGAACAGGATCGCCGACACGGCGAGCGCCGGCGCGAGCAGCTCCCCAGCCTGCTGTACCGACTGCATTACAGCCTCCTCTTGGCCAGCACCACCGCTCCCACTACGGCTGCCAGCAGCAGTACCGACGTTATCTCGAACGGGACCAGGTAGTCGCGAAACAGCGGCTCGGCGATGACCATGATGGCCCCTTGATCTTCCGCCATGCGACCCACCGTGCGAGCCGGCAGCTGCAAGCCGCCCGCTGGCACGATCCGCGTGACCGCCCACAGCTCCGCCACCAGCACGGCACCCACGGCAACCACCACGACGTGCCCCAACCAGCCCGGCAGATCGCTGCTACCTCGTACGCCCAGGTTCAGCAACATGATCACGAACAGGAACAGCACCATTATGGCGCCGGCGTACAACAGCACCTGGATGGCCGCGACGAAGTGGGCGTCCAGCAGCACGAATAACCCGGCCAGAGAGAACAGCGTGAGCACCAGCCACAGGGCACTGCCGATGGGACTCTTCCGCGTTATGCACAGGAACGCGGCGACTATCGCGGTGCCTGAGAACAACCAAAAGCTGAATAACTGCATCCCTACTCGCCCCTGGGATCGGAGGGATCCCACAGAGATGAGACCGGATGGGTCTGAGCGCACAGCCGCTCGAGATCGTACACGAAGCGCTCGCGCTGATATTCGGAGTTCTCGTAGTGCACCCCGACGTGGATGGCCTCCTCGGGACACACTTCCTGACAGTAACCGCAGAAGATGCAGCGGAATTCGTCGATCTCGTAGATCAGCGGATAGCGATTGCCCGCTTCGTCCTCGCCGGGCACCAGCTTGATGCAGTTGGCCGGGCAGATCTGGGGGCACAAGCCGCAGGCAACGCACTTGGCGCGACCCTGTTCGTCGGTGAGCATCCGGTGAGTGCCCCGCCAGCGCGGCGCAATCGACCACTCGGGTTCGGTGATCTCCTCCGGGTACTCCATCGTCACTTTCTTGCGGAACAGGTGCTGGAACGAGAGCGCCATCCCTTTCATGCTGGCCCGGAGATAGCTGACATCCCGTTCCGGTCGCCGCACCACCTTCACTTCGATGGCCATTAGCTAGTACTCCTCCGCTGGTGCTGTCCCAACACGAGACGGTCAGAGTCCAGACCCCAGAACAGCAGGTACACGAACGGCAGGTTGACCGCAAAGAGAATCAGCGAATACACCAGGCCCCGCTCGATCCCCACGGTCTCCAGGATCCAGATCGCGGTGGCCAGAATCATCAGGTAACCGAGCGACAGTGGCAGCAGGACCTTCCAGCCCAGTCCCATCAGCTGATCGTAGCGGAACCGCGGCAACGACCAGCGAATCCAGATGTATATGGCCACGAAACTGAAGGTCTTGGCAACGAACGCCCCGAACGTGGCCAGCGACTTGACGATGGTGGGTTCCGTCTCATCCCAACTGGTGAACGGAATGTCCCAGCCGCCGAAGAACATCGTCGCCATCAGGGCCGACATGGTTATCAACGCCGCGTACTCGCCCAGGAAGAACATGGCGAACTTCATGGCGCTGTACTCGGTGTGATAGCCGAACACCAGCTCCGACTCTGCTTCCGGCAGGTCGAACGGCAGCCTATTGGTCTCGGCCAAGGCCGCTATGAAGAACAGTACGAAACCCAGGATCAGCGGCAGCACGTACCACGACTCCACCTGCTGACGCTGCACCACCTCGGGCAGGGTCACGTCGCCGGCGATCAAGAACACCGCCACCACGGAGAGCCCCAGCGCGACCTCGTAGCTCACCATCTGGGCCGAAGAGCGCAGTCCCCCGAGGAACGAGTACTTGCTGTTGGACGACCAGCCCGCCAGCACGATGCCGTACACGCTGATGCTGGTTATCGCCAGCACGAACAGCAGGCCGATAGGCAGGTTGGCCACCATCATCGGCATGGCCCCGTCGTACACGAATCGGCCCAGCAGCGGCAGTGTGAAGTCGAACGCCACCGGCAGCGGGGCAGCGAACGGCACCACCGCGAACAGCAGCATGGCGGGACAGAACACCAGGGCGGGCGCCAGCAGGAACAGGAACTTGTCGCCCTGGTCCGGCACCACCTCTTCCTTGATGAAATTCTTGAGCCCATCCGCTATCGGTTGGAACAACCCGAACGGCCCCACCCGGTTGGGACCCAGCCGGTCCTGATGGAAGGCGGCCTGGCGCCGTTCCAGCCAGGTCACGAACGCCACAGCGAGCAGCAGCCCCACGAACCCGATCACCACTTTGATCGCGGCGAGCAGCAGGAAACCCTTGAGTTCGGGCGTCATGCCGACACCTCCGCGGCACTCGGCCGGGCCGCTAGCGCCCCGGTGTAACCCACTGTCTCGTAGGACATCCCGGAGAACGCAGCCTCCCGCTCTGCCAGCAGCTGGAAGGCTTGGGCGGCGTCGCTCGAGGATTCGCCCCGGCCCAGCTCGGCCAGCAGCTCGCTCAGCACCCACCAGGCGGGCCGCGCCATGCCCGGCCCCGACTTGGCCTGGAAGTAGCGTTGCACCCTGTGGTCGCGGTTGACGAACGAGCCGTCTTCCTCCGCCGTATTCGTGATCGGAAGCACGACGGCGGCGCCGCGCACGGCGTCCTCCAGCACGGTGCCCAGATAGATCAGGTGGGCGGCACGCTCCAGCGTCTCGCGAGCCACCCCACTCGGTAATTCACCCAGCACGATCGCCACGGAGGCACCGTCCAGCGCCGCGACGGCTGCGGCGTAGTCAGTGGTGAACCCGAGCAACCGCGCTCCCGTGGCATTGGGGGCCCGTTCGCTCCGCAGCGCCAGGCCGGGCACTCCCGGCAGCGGCGCTTCGCCCGCGACCTGCTCTGCCTGGAACGCTCCTTTCACGGTGAAGTCCGCCAGCAGCTGGCGCAGCAGGAACAGCGCCTCGGTGGATACGGCGGGAGAGACCAGGGCCACAGCCGTGCCGCTCGACCCCTTGACGATCCGCGCCACCCGATCCAACGCGTGATCCCAGTCGGTGGCCACCGGAGCCGCGCCGTCCTTGATCAACGGAGCCTCGAGCCGATCGCCGCGATTGAAACCGCGATAGTTCAACCGGCCGTGGTCACACATGAAGTAGCGATTGACCTCCAGGTTGGCGCGCGGGTGCACGCGCACCACCGAGTTGTCGCGGGTCTCCAGCACGATGTTGCAGCCCTGCGAGCAGCCGGTACAGATGCTGGCGGTGCGGTCCACCTCCCAGGCGCGAGCCTTGTGCAGGAAATCCTTGGACAACAGCGAGCCCACCGGGCAGAGATCCACCACGTTGCCCGCCCAGGGATGATCCAGTTGCCGCTCGGGATGGATCCCGATGAACGCCCTGTCGCCGCGCTCGGCCACGCTGATCACGTCGTCGTCCGCCACGTGTTCCATGAACCTGACGCAGCGGGTGCACAGGATGCAGCGGTTCGGCACGTAGAGGATGTCGGGCCCGAAATCCTCCACCGGATCGAACCGCTTGGAGTAGGTGGGCGTGTAGCGCGTGCGGGGCCGCCCCTCACGGAACACGTAGTTCTGCAGCTCGCACTCGCCGGCCTGATCGCAGATGGGGCAGTCCAGTGGGTGATTGATCAGCAAGAACTCCAGCACGCTCTCGCGGGCCTTGAGGGCCTTGTCGCTGTAGACGCGTACGTTCTGGCCTGCGGCGACCTGGGTGTGACAGCTGATCTGCAGGTTGGGCGCCCCTTCCACCTCCACCAGACACATGCGGCACACACCGGCAATGGGCAGGCTGGGGTGATAGCAGTAGTGGGGGATCACGATGCCCACCCGCTTGGCGGCCTCGAGGATGGTGGTGCCCTTGGGCACCGTCACCTCGCAGCCTTCGATCGTGAGAGTCACCATTTCCTGCTGGCCTGTCGCCGTCATACCGCTGTCACCGCCACTCGCTGCGACCCATTGATGTACGCCTCGAATTCACCGCGGAACTTGTTGATGCCGCTCACCACCGGCGCCGCACAGGAGTCACACAGGGGGCAGATGGTGCGGCCGGTCATGTGGTGCGACAGATCGAGCAGCAGATCGAGATCCTCGAGCTGGCCCTGGCCGGCCAGAATCCGCCGCAGGATCCTGGTGGTCCAGGCGGTGCCCTCGCGACATTGGGTGCACTGGGCACAGGACTCGTGCGCGTAGAAGTGCGCCAGGCGCATGATCTGGTACACCATGTCGGCGCTGTCATCGAACACGATCACGCCACCCGACCCCAGCATGGTGCCGACTGCCACACAGCCCTCGTAGTCCAGCAGGCAGGCCTCGGTCTCCGCGCGGTTCAGAATCGGCACCGACGAGCCTCCGGGGATGCACGCCTTGAGCGTGCGGCCGTCCCGCATGCCGCCGCACAGATCGTAGATCAGGTCTTTCAAGGGGAAACCCAGCACCACTTCGTAGTTGCCCGGTTTGGCCACCTGGCCGCTGACAGAGAACAGTTTGGTGCCGGCGCTCTTGGGATTGGAGAGACTCAGCGATTTGTACCACTCAGCCCCGTTGTTGATGATGTACGGCACCGAGCTCAAGGTCTCGACGTTGTTGATCGTGGTCGGCATGCCGAACAAGCCGCGGGCCGCCGGGAACGGCGGCCTGATGCGGGGATTGCCGCGCCTGCCCTCGATTGAGTTCATCAGCGCGGTCTCTTCACCGCAGATGTAGGCGCCCGCGCCGCGATGCACGTACATGTCGATGCGCTGTCCGGAGCCCATCGCGTTGTTGCCGAGCACCCCGTTGGCGTACGCCTCGGCGAGCGCCCGCTCCATTACCGCTATCGGCTCGGTGAACTCGCCCCGGATATAGATGTAGGTCACCTCGGCCGAAATGGCGTAGGCCGCGATGGCACAGCCCTCGATCAAGCCGTGCGGCGTCCAGCGCATGATCTCGCGGTCCTTGAACGTGCCGGGCTCCGACTCGTCCGCGTTACAGCAGAGATAGTGCGGCTTGGTGCGCTCCTTGGGCATGAACGACCATTTGAGGCCGGCCGGGAACCCGGCGCCCCCGCGGCCGCGCAGCCCCGACTCCTTCACCAGGTCGATGATCTGCTGGCGCTCCATGGACAGGGCCTGTCGCAGGGCCTGGTAACCACCCCGCTGGACCCAGCCGTCGTAGGATCTAGCCCCCGCGTCGCCGAAATACTTCGAGAGGACCTGGGTCTCCTTGGGATGGGGAGGATGCGGATAGCCCATTACCCAACCCTTCCCTTCCCCACGGAGAGCGGGGAGCGGGGAGCGGGGAGCGGACCGCACCACCCCACACCGCGCCGGGGAGCGGAGAGCCGGGAGCGGGGAGCGGGCCTCACTTGTACCGCTCCAGCACTTCGGGTACAGTTTCCGGCGTCACGCTCTCGATGAAGTCGTCGTCGATGAGAATCGGCGTGGCGAAGCCGCAGGCGCCGAGGCATTCGACTTCGGCGACCGTGAACTTGCCGTCCGGAGACGTGGCGCCGAGTGAGCCGCAGCCGGTGTGTTCGAGCAGTGCCGCCACCACGGCTTCGGCACCGCACACGTTGCACGGCGAGGTGGTGCACACCTGGATGAAGTGTTCCCCCACCGGGTGCTCGTGATACATCGTATAGAACGTGACCACGCCCTTGACGTAGGCAGCCGTCAAGCCCAACACGTCCGCCACCTCGGTCATGGCCTCAGGCGCTATCCAGCCCCGCGCCTGCTGTACCAGCCACAGGGCGGGCAGCAGGGCGGCCTGCTTGTTCGGGTAGCGGGCGAGGATGGTGTCCAGCTGCTCGCGCGCCCCACCGGTAAAGACTTTTTCGTATTCCGTCGCTTGATGCATAGCTCCGTTACAATCTCCGGGTGCCGCTCCGACCGGCTAGCGGTCGATTTCCCCCATCACGATGTCCACGCTGGCATTGATCGCAATCAGATCGGCCAGCAGGTGCCCTTCGGCCATCTTGGGCAGGGCCGACAGATTGATGAACGACGGCGGCCGAATGCGCCATCTCACCGGCTTGGCGGTGCCATCGGAGACGAAGTAGTAGCCCAGTTCGCCCTTGCCGTTCTCGATCGACATGTAGGTCTCGCCCACCGGGGCCGGCACACCCTCCATGACCTGCTTGAAGTGGTGGATCATCGACTCCATATCGGTCATGGCCGCGGTCTTGGTAGGCAGAATGACCCGGTGGTCGTC
>JBDHKN010000027.1:0-54809 GCA_039586365.1 Gemmatimonadota bacterium
CTTCGTAGAGATCTGGAAGACTGCAAGGGACGGGGGGATCAGACTGGCGGGATTCGCAGACCCCAACTATGAGTCGCTGGAGACGTTGTTGGCACACGTTCTGTGGTGGGCCCGCGACTACATGATCTGGGCGTGCGACAGGCTCGGGGCACCGGATCCCGAGATCAGCTCGGTACCGGAACTGCACGCGATTGAGGTCGAACTCGATGCCTACCTGGAGCATCTGTTGGAGCGCTGGAGGGCCCCGCTGTGTGACGTACCGGAAGAGCCGTTCTTCGGGCCGCAACACACTACGAGATGGGGCACTGAGCTACCGATCGAAGCTCTACTGGAGCATGCTGTAGTGCATCCGATGCGACATCGCCTTCAGCTCCTCGAGATCCTGGAGCACGCGAATCACGCAGAGTGAACTGCGACTTGTGAGAGACAGGAGAGAACGTTGATAACCGGCTATCAGAAGCGAGCATACGACGAGTTCTACGACTCGGCACGGAACACCAAGATTCTGGAGCCAAAGACCACGCTGATGCTCCATCTGGCCGCCGCCATGGCACTGGGCTGCTATCCCTGAATGGAGCACTACCTTGGCGTGGCCAAGGAAGAGGGCATAACACAGCGCGAGTTGGGAGCCGTGCAGGCGGTGGTCATGGCCGTATCGGCGGGACGCATCAACGCGCAGGTGCGCGATGTGATGGCGAGAGCGAGCCGGGGCTGAGGGGCCGCTGGCCCAAGAAGAGGTGAGGAGCACAAACATGAGCGCGCTGCTTACGGGTGTTCAGCCTGCAAGGGGGCATGAAGCGGTGGCAGCACTGTACGGCCGCGCAAGAGCGCCGTGCGGCGGGTTGCTGTAGCATCACTTCGCTCCCAGCCTGCGGCTGCTGACAGTCAGCGACGGGAAGGTAGGTTGGATATGCTGGCAACGATAATGCTCTATACTGGCTCGGTCGTCATCACTTTGTGGGGCATCGCGCACATTGTCCCAACCAAGTCGGTGATCGCAGGATTCGAGCCCTTGACCGCGGACAACCGCCGGATTCTGACCATGGAGTGGGTGTCCGAGGGGCTCACCCTCTGTTTCATCGGAGTGTTGGCTTTCTGCGTGACGGCCATGGTTCCACGCGATTCAGCTGGGTCGCTGCTCGCGTTGCGCGGATGTGCCGTAATGCTGCTGGTTATGGCCTTCTGGACGCTCGTCACCGGGGGGAGGACGTCTGTTGTGCAGTTCAAGGTATGTCCGATTGTGAAGACGGCTGTGGCCGTGTTGTTGCTGGCGGGCAGTGTGGTCTGAGGAGCTGGCGCGGTGGCGCTGGTTGGATCCGACGAGCCGCCAGCCTACCGCTGGATCATCGGACCACTTCCATATCGTACCGGTGAACTGGCCGCACGTTCTTCTTTGATTCTGCCTCGCTCGGTCTTGTGTCCGTACGAGGTCGTGGGCCAGTTAGTGGAGGTCACGGCGAACGGCTGGATCGCCAGAAGTCAGTGGGTATAGTCCTCCCGATCCGCAGCCTTGCCGTTCACCAGAATCGCGCGCGAAAGCATGTCGTGCACGCCCCCGACCTCGATCTCCTCCTTGTGATGTTCCATTAGCTGCGTCAGCTGACGTTTGCAGTTGGAACAGGCGGTGGCCACGTATGTGGCGCCGGTGATGCGGATCTGCTCGAGCTTCTTCTTGCCTGATATCTCCATGCGGAAACCCTTGATGTCGTCCATTGCCGACAGCCCGCCCCCGCCTCCGCAACACCAGTTGTCCGACCGGTTGGGGTGCATCTCGCGGAAGTCAGCACAGGAGGCCTTGAGAATGGTACGTGGCTCCTCGGTGATGCCGCAGGAGCGGCCGAAGTTGCAGGGGTCATGATAAGTGACCGGTTGGTCATTCTTGGACTTGTCGAATTGCAGCTCACCGGCCTCGATGCGTTGGGCGGTCCACTGCATACAGTTGGTGATTTCGAATGGCAGGTCACCCCACCAGCCGGCCTTCTCCATCATCATCTTCATGATCCGATGTGCGTGGCCGCACTCACCCATCAGCAAAACCTTGGCGCCGAGCTGCTCCGTTTCCTCGACGTACCGTCGGTTGTCGGCCTTCATGTCGGCGTCGTTGCCAGTGAAGAGCCCATAGTTGGCGCCGTCGAAGCACTTCGAGCTCATGGTCCACTTGTCTTCCATGCCGAGCACGTGGAACACCTTGGCGATTCCCATGGTGGCTTCAGGATTGACCAGCACGTCACCCGACGGCGGCACGTAGAAGTAGTCGGCGCCCTTCTGATCGACTGGGATCTTGATGTCGGTGCCGTGCTCGTCCCGCATCTCCTCTTCCAGGAAGTCGATTGCGTCCCGGAAGGCGGCTTCGCCAGCCCCGTCCGTGTTGCCCGTCTCCAGCGAGATCTGAACCACTTTCGCCATGGTGTCCGGGGTCAGGCCGAGTTTGTCGACGATTGCTCGACCTTTGCGGGTGATGACCGAGTGGTCGATGCCAAAGGGACAGTAGACGGCGCAGCGACGGCAACCGGTGCACTCGTAGAATACTTCTCTCCACAGCATTATCTCGTCGGGGTCGAAGTCCTGAGCTCCGGCGAGACCGCCGAAGAGGCGGCCCGACAAGGTGGTGTGCCCGTTGTAGACACGCCGTATCAAATCGGTCCTTTTGGCGGGATTGTACCGCGCCTCTGGCTTGCCGTAGTAGACGGGGCAGACGGACGCGCACGTGCCGCACTTGACGCACATCTCCATGTACATCCGCATGGCTCTGGGGCCGTCCTTCATTGCCTTTACGGCGTCTACCACGGTCTGCTTGGTCTCCGCTGGTTGAAGCTCCTGCGAGTCTCCAGCGGGCGAGCCGGACACTGGCCTCTTCACGACAGTTTCACTGCGTTTGGCGTTCAACTCGATGTTGGACATCGCGGTCTCCCCTATGTGACTGGGCGGTGTGACTCCGCCTCAATGCTTTCGAACCAGCTGGTGGGTTAAGAAGATCCCCCCGAAATGGAGGATCTTGCTGAACGGGATGTAGATCATCAGCAGCAACGCCAGGCCCAGGTGGACGAGGAACACCTCGTTTTCCAGGGCGGCGGCACCGCTGACACTGCCGAACGTGGCAAGGGTGGCGAAGTAGTCCCGTGTGAGGGTCAGGTCGAAATGCTCCGGCCCGAACCGCATGATGTTCCCGGTGATCAGAATCGCGCCGATGAGCAGCAGGGCGAAGTAGTCGCCGTAGCTCGTGATCTCCCGCACACGCTGTATCACCAACCTGCGGAACAGAAGGCACAGCGCGGTCACGAGCACAACCACGCCAGCCGCACCTCCCACGCCGCCCGACATGAGCTGTATGCCCGCCTCGGACATGCCCGCGCTGACGAGCACTCCGTCGACGTTCGCGAACACGCGTAGATGCCCGACGAAGATCAGCCCCAGCACTACGTGGAATGCCCAGGCAAACGCCCACAGGAGACGATCGCCTCGGAACAGGCTCTTGAAGAGGGTCACTTCTTTGAGCGTATTGACGGTATTGGCGCGGTCCGTTTCTGGTGCTGGAAAGAGAGTTATCGATGGGGACGGGAGTCTCTTCCACACGTAGATGCGGTGGATCATGGCGACCACGAACACTGTCACCGCAATGTATGGCAGAATGCCGCCCACTATGAGTCTCACGACATCCATGATGTTCTTCCTTTCAGCGATGTTAGCCGCGGGACTGAGCGGCCATACTGACAACCGTGCTGCAAAGTGGGATTCTCACCCGCAGCCGGGTGGACGTGGCAGCCCTGCGAGGCGATACGCCCCCTTCACCATTCCACAGGGGAACAGGCGACAGATGTCGGCTGATGTGAGTCCCGTTTCCTTGTGTACCTTCACCACTGGCGGGCCTTTGCCGTAGGTTCGGTAGTACTCCTGTACATACTCGATCACCTTCCAGTGTTCGTCCGTGAGCGGGCCGATTTCGTGCTCCACTGCGAGGGTCTCAGCGGACGAGCGGGTCCAACTCGACATCGTATCGAGGAATCCGTCGTCATTGAGCTTGGCTCCGTCAGCGGTCTTTACTCCCGCGCTCGTTCCAGCCCTTTGCACTTGCATCATGGGTCTTCCCCTTGTCGGGCGTATGTCCCAGTTGTCGAACCCCTCCAGCAACACCATCTCCACAGGGAAACTCTCTATCGTCGCAGCGATCTCACGCAGACCAAACGGCTTCTCGATCAGGCGAACGAATCGTCTGATCGTCCCATCTCCCAGCGAGTGCGCCGCTCCACTCGCCACTGCCAGTACGATCTTCAATCCCGGCAGTCTGGGGTCATTGCTGATGCTGTTGAGAAGATCTCCGTTGCCGGAGGTGATGACATCCTCATCGACCACCGCAAAGGCCGGTGGGAAGGTCTCGACGACAGCCGAGGCCTCGTACGCATTGCGAGCGAACCGCAGTGCGATACTCTCACTTGCGGTTCCTGCCAGATGTTGGACCGTACCTCGGTCGGACGTCACGATGAGCACGTTGGTGGGCAGGTCCATCACACGCCGGTAGTACGCGCAGCTGTCACAGGAGGCCGGGCAAAGCCGGGGCGCGTCGCCGAACGCGGGATCCAGTTTGGCAAACCGAAAACACCACGCTGCCCGTACTGCGTAGACGACGCAATTGGTGCAGTCCTCCCGGGGCGTTTCCCCCTCCGCCATGTACTCCCAGCACCGCAGCGGTCGCCGGTGATCATCCGCGGTTGAGAGACGAACGTCAGAGTCTTGCTCGGGGGGGCGCAGAGACTCCAACTCCTCTCGCCTGATGCGGTAGTGCCCGCCGGCAGTGCGGACTCCCTCCAAGCGTCCCTTCCTTATCCAGTTCAGGACGGTCGCGGGTGTGACGGCGCAGAGTTCAGCTGCCTGACCGGTCGTGAGCCAGCTACGTTCCCTTTGTTTCATAGCCCCGTACGGCTTTTATGGAAGCAGCGTTGGCAGATTGGAGACTGAATGCATAAATTACCTACGTGTGACCGAGTGTCAATACTCACAAACGTCGATAATCCATACGTTCGTATGTCATTTTAGTGAACCTTGACACTAATGCCGTGCTCCTGTATGGTTTATGTCAGCGATTTATGCATATATTCGTTTTGATTGTATTCGATTTATAAGAGAATTATGGATTCTGAGCTGCTCACGACCGGAGAGGTCGCCCGGCTTTGCGGCGTAACGCCAGATGCCGTCTTGAAGTGGATCAAGCGAGGAAAGCTGCCTGCCACTCGTACACCCGGAGGGCACTACCGGGTATCGAGGGCGACGTGCGTTGCCCTGGGGGTGTGCGACCCGGGCAGCGGGGGGACTGGAGCGGCGGCCGTGGCTGAGCCGACCGAGTCTCATGCAGTGGGCCGTTGTTGGGAGTACTTCGGCCATGGGGGAACACCAAGGGACGAGTGCCGCAGCTGCGTGGTGTATTTGGCGAGGGCGCAGAACTGCTACCGGCTGGCAGAGCTGGGGGAGGGGGCCGGACACAGGCTCAACTTCTGCGCCACCGAGTGCGCGGATTGCGCGTTCTACCGGTACCAGCGTGGCATGGCGGCGTCGGTGCTGATCGTAACACGTGACGAGGCACTCGCCCGCAGGATCGTGAAGCGTTCCGACTCTAGCAAGATCTCCGTGCGGTTCGCCAAGTCCGGATACGAGTGCGCCACCGTTATTGGGACGCTACGCCCGGCCTTGATCGTGATGGATAGCGATTTGCCGGAAGTGAGGGAGGGCAGCCTACCCGAGTCAATCATGGGGGATGACCGTGTTCCCGGAGTGGCGGTGTTCGTGGCGTGCAGAGAGGGGGACGAGGCAGCGATTGACCAGATCGACGTCCCCAGCATCGGAGCCCCGTTCACGGCGAAGCAGATCGAGCAACTGGCAGAGAGGGTGGCCAACTCGGCCCGTCGGGTGCCCCGCGACGTCGCATAGCCGGTCAAGGTGCCGGTTGGGGAGTGCTGGTCCTTGGAACGCCTGCGCAGTGCCGGCCCCGCCGACCCTGTCTCTGGTATGCGGCGTTGCGCTGATGTCAGAGCTGCCGCAGAACCAGCTACCGACCCTGTGAGGATTGGTGACAGATGAGCGCCGTCGCCTTCAAAGGCAAGACATATGAGCTGGATGATCATGGCTTCTTGGACCCGCCGGATCAGTGGGACGACAACTTCGCCGAGGGAATGGCCAAGTTGGTGGGAGTCACGTCCGGCCTCACCGACCGGCACTGGCACTTCATACTCTATCTCAGGCGCAAGTTCCTCGAGGAGCGCACTGTTCCAGTACTGGTGCTAGCCTGTGCCGACAATGGGTTGCGGCTGTCGGAGCTGCGCTCGCTCTTTCCCACTGGATACCACAGAGGGGCGTGCAAGATCGCCGGCATCAACTACCAGTTCATGTACGAGACCAACTACTGGCTCACCTACGAGACTGCACCGCCGGCGAAGGCCCGCTACAAGCTGGACCAGCTCGGTTTCTTGCAGGATTTCGAGCAGTGGGACGAGGACTTCGTGGAGCTGGCCTTGGAACAGCGACAGCCTCCGACCGCTCCCGCAGCAAGGCACATGCAGGTCGTGCGGTACCTGCGTGACTACTACGCGGTTCACCGTACCATCCCGACCGTCTTTGAAACGTGCAGCGCCAACGAGTTGAACCTCGACGAACTGCGCTATCTGTTCCCCGCCGGATATCGCAGGGGCGCGTGCAGAATAGCAGGGCTACCCTTCTTCGGCTGAGTAGCTCACGTCGGTGACACACGCTCCATACCGAGTGGTCCGCGAGGTCCGTAACAAGCTGCCCACCGGACGCAAGGATGGTCGCAGAGCCGGCTGATGCAGTACCTGCAGGTCGCCACAACCCACCGTGTGTCTACATCACGCTCGCCATGGAAAACACAACGTGCCACACCGCGTCGGACCAGAAATGGACCCCAATCGCCGTAACGAGGCCCTTACCCTATCGTTATGTGAGCTTAGCCACTTTCCGTTGGGACGCGAAGCGACGAGTTCAAAACCGCGGCTAACGGTTGGTATAACTCCTGTCAGCCAGACGTGTCATGTGTGGTTTCGCAGGACACGTAGTCGTGAACACGCAGAGTTCGCCGGACACCAGTCAGCGATACCAAGAGGACTGCACAACGCTTAGCGCTCGTGCTACTCGTCTTCGCAGCACTGACGGTTGTCAGCGCCCAGGATATGGCGCAGCAGAGCGCTGATGAGCTGCTGGAGCGGTGTGCAGGTTGAGAAGTGCACTCGGTGCCGCTCCCGGCACCCAGGAGCGGACCGCCGATCGTGGTCGGGCGCGTCGAGGCGTCCGGATTCGAAACGAGGGATCCCAAAAACGAACAACCGGAAGGCAGGCCGTGGCCAACGGGAGTCTCCGAAGTTCCCTTGACACAATGGATTACATGACTATCCCCCATAGGCACGCAAACTGCTTATTGGCGGTTTGATCGATTGCATCCCGGAAGGGCGAAATGCGTGGACTCATTCCCAGCACCATTCTGATCTTCGGCCTTGGCTCGCGGCTGTTCCTGGGCGAGGGAACTGCAGGCATCCGGCAGATAGTGGATCGGGTTGTGATCGTTCACATGGCCCGCGACGACGCTGACCGCAGCTGTGGGGCGGACGGACTGTGCATCGCCCGCACAGTGCGGCCGGAGCTGGCACGCTGGCAGGTCACCCAGCGCCGCCAGCTGTCACTGCGACAACACGATCGGCTATCTCATCGGGAACGGCGCGTGACAACACGATCGTCTATCTCATCGGGAACGGCGCGTTTGTCACGGGTCCGGCAAGCGGCAGACGGTTGTATTCCTACGGCAGCGGCAACCAGGACCGCAGACCCGGGGGTCTAGCATACTGGGTGAGGAGATTACGCGGGCCGCGCGCGGCTTGCGACAAAGATGATCGGCGCGTAGGGCACTCCTGCCGCCAGGCAGGGAGCTCGTCAGGGAGGGGACGAGCAGGATCACGCCACGCCTGGCCCTACGCGCCAGGGCTGTCAGGGTAGCCCCGACTTGCCCCGAGCGTCATGCAGCGTTCGGGGCTTCGCTGTGTTGCACGGTCCAGGCCCCGTCGCCGAGCCAAGCCTCGCATCAACGACCTTGCCTAGACACGTTCTTCACGTCGCGCCTTGCTGGCTCGCAACGCGGCCTCCAGCGGTCACGACCGCAGGCAGATCGTCACCCACGGCTGAGGTCGTGTCGCAGGTGACATGCGCGGCACACTACGGCGCGTAGCTCGGGATCGGTGATTGCTGTGCGATTCATGTCGTGTGCGAAGCTGTGCCGCTGCTGAGGCTGAGCAGTGATGGTGCCGGCAAAGGTGCGTGCCCACTTCTGGCCAGGGTTCAAGCCTACCTTTACCTTAAGGGCAGCTGTCGCAAGCCGTCGCGACACCGTAGCCCCGGCCCGGAACCGCGACTCAACTGAATATCCGGGGTTGCGGGGCCCGAATGCCGGACAGAGGATTGTCAGGGACCACTGGAGACGCCTAACTTGGACGAGTCAGGGAACAGTATCAGGACTGCTCTCGCCGATCACTACGCTATCAAGCATGAAATCGGTAGCGGAGGGATGGCGACGGTATACTTGGCTCGAGACCTCAAGCATCACCGCGAGGTCGCCGTGAAGGTGCTCAGGCCCGAGGTCGCATCACTGCTCGGAGTCGAGCGTTTTCTGCGCGAGATCAGGATAGCAGCCAACCTCCACCATCCTCACATCCTGCCGCTCCACGACTCGGGAGAGGCCCGCGGCTTCCTGTACTACGTGATGCCGTACGTAGCGGGGCGGTCGTTACGTGACCGGTTGGTACGGGAGGGTTCCCTGCCCGTCACGGAAGTCGTGCGGATTCTGAGAGACGTGGTGGACGCGCTGTCACACGCTCACGAGCAGGGTGTAGTCCACCGCGACATCAAACCTGACAATGTGATGCTTTCGGGTCGCCACGCTCTGGTGGCGGATTTCGGAATAGCCAAGGCTATGACGGAGGCGACAGGTAGGGATCGGCTGAAGACCACCGGGTTTCCGCTCGGCACCAGAGCCTATATGGCACCGGAGCAGGCGTTGGGGGACCGTGGTGTTGACCACCGCGCCGACATCTATGCTGTTGGCGCTCTCGCCTACGAGTTGCTTACCGGGAGAGCGCCGTACTTCGAGACAACGCCGTTGCCGGGGTCGTCAGGCAATTCGACCGCTGTGCTGAACCCTGTCTCGAGGTACCGCGAGTCGGTACCTCCTGCCCTTGAACAACTGGTACTGCGGTGTTTAGCGCAGAATCCCGCTGACAGGTGGCAGCGTGCGGAAGACTTGCTGTCACAGCTAGAGGCGATGACCACTCCGAGCGGGGGCGTAGCTCCAACCGGGAAGGCGCTGGCAAGTAGCAGTGGTATGGCGGCGCAGCGCAAGAAGGTGCTTTTCGTTGCAGCCGGTGTTGCGGCGGTACTCGCCGTTGTTGCCGTGATAGCCACCTCATCCCACGAGAGTAGAGTGCCGCTCGATCCCAATCGGGTTGTGGTCGCGGTATTCAAGAATGAGACTGGCGACACGTCGCTGGATGCGGCAGGCGTGATGGCAGGACATTGGATAACGCAGGGGCTGCAGCAGACCTCCGTTGCGGAAGCGGTCCCTTGGCTGGACGCACAGCAAGCATCGCGCTACATAACTGAGGAGGCCGCGGCGGGACGCGTGAGGAATCCCGTTCGGGCGCTGGCCGAGGAGGTGGGAGCGGGTACGATCGTGGCGGGGTCGTACTACCGCCGAGCGGACATGATGCAGTTCCAGGTCGAGGTTACGAACGCAACTGAGGGGCGGGTCATCGGGGCGTTCGGGCCCGAGATCGTTCCGCTGGACTCGCAGCAACGCGCCGTCGAACGGTTACGGGAACGGGTGTTGGGCCTCCTCGCGGTAACGTTTGACGAGCGCCTCGCAACACGTACCGGTGCCGTGGGCCGTCCACCTACGTTTCAGGCGTACCGGGCGTTCGAGCAGGGCATCGACCGCTACATCCGATTGGAGTATGAGGAGGCTCTGCCACACTTCGCACGGGCCTTCGAACTCGACACCACGTTTGCACTCGCCCTCCAGTACAACGCAATCGCATACTACGCACTGTATCAGTACCGTCAGGCCGACTCTGTACTGAACATTCTGGCAGCGTTCTCGGATCAACTCACCGATCTGGACGTGGCGTGGGTCGAGTACTTGGAGGCGGCGTTGGATGGAGATCATGAACGGGCGCTGGAAGCGATTCGTCGGGCAGCGGAGATCGCACCGCGCTCCAAGGCTGCTTACAACAGAGCGCGCGTTGCCGTGAACACCAACCGCCCGCAGGAGGCTCTCGATGCCCTCCGCACGCTCGATCCCGAGCGCGGTCCCATGCGTGGGTGGATCGGCTATTGGTCGGTCTTGTGTACGGCATTGCACGAGGTGGGCGAGCACGAGCGCGAGCTGGAAGCGGCAGGGAGGATGCGGGAGCTGTTTCCTGATCCCGTCCTTCGCTCTTACACCCACGAAGCCCTCGGGCTGGCCGCGCTGGGAAACATCGTGCAAATCAACCGGCTGCTTGACGAAGTAGCGTTGTCGCCGTCAGTGGAAGTGTACACCGCAGGTACGATCATGCTTTGGGCCGCCAATGACCTGCGAGGACACGGTTATCTCGCAGCGGAACGGCAGGTGCTCGAGCGCGCCGTCCGTTGGTTCGAGGGGCGCGTTACTGAACATCCAGAATCCGCTGCCCTGCGCTACGACTATGGACGAACGCTGTACCTGGCTCGGCACTGGGATGAGGCCCAACACGTGATCGAGAATCTGCTCCAGGAGTTCCCGCACAATATCGATTATCTGGGGCAGCTCGGAGTGCTTGCAGCGAGACGCGGTGATCGCGCAGAAGCGCTCAAAATATCGGAGCAGGTGGGGCGTGTGGATCAGCCATATTCGTTTGGATTGCCACAGTGGTGGCAGGCGCGGATTGCAGCCGTGTTGGATGAACGTGACCGGGCCGTGACGCTGCTGCAGGAGGCTAGGGCTCAGGGACACGTGGATGACTGGCATACACCCGCCATCGATTTCGAATCGCTGCGTAACTACCCGCCGTTCCAAGGATTCATGAGGCCCAAGGGGTAGGGACACACACGACGGAGGGCGAAGGTTCTGCGCTAGGGCCGCGGGCCAGCCTGGTTCGACAACCGAGCAAGGTGTCCGGAGACAGAGACCTACCCAGCCGCACGACCACTTGCAGCGAGCTTCCGGCCTTGTCAGGGGATACCGCACCCGGAGTTCGATTCACTCCACAGATTGCCCGAGCCTAACCACCGGCGAGCTGCCACAGAACATAAATGTTGTGCTGGTGCAGGTTGTAGTCACGGCGGATGAAGTTGAAATCGGCGACTTCGGGGTACCGCTCTGCGAACACGTTCTGCATTAGGAACCTCACCAGAGGAGTGCCTGCCTCCTTAGCGGCTTGTACATCGGACCAGAGTCGTGACAGGTATCGGTACATCCCTCGGAAATGATCGACCGTCAGCGGGACATCTGAATGTCCCGGTACCATGGTCTCGAGGTTCGGCGAGGTTTCGAGGATCGTTTTCCAGGTGTCCATCACCCGGTGGAACTGGCCGGCCATTTCCTCCCGGAGCAACGGTAACTGCCCTCCCCAAAAGACGTCCCCGGTGAATAGCATTCGTTCCTCGGGAACCAGGATCAGGATGTCGGAGTCGGAATGGAAACCGGTGAAGTCGAAGAGTTCGAGCTGGACGTCGCCCAGATCCAGCGTGTGGTGACTGTCGAAGGTCACAGTGGGGTAGCCGGGCTCGATGCCATTTCCGAGATCAGTGATGCCCGCCTCATAGGCAGCCACGCCTTCACGCGCGAGCTTACCCGACGAGCTGTCCGGTGATGTTTCAGCCGCCCATTCTACGTACGATTCCCGGCTCCTGCGCAGGCGCTCGACCAGCTCGGGGATCAGGTCGACCTCCCTCTGCAGTGCCGCCACAGCGTTCCCGTGAGCGATCACAGTGGCCTCGGGAAAGACCTCGTTCGCGAACGCATGATCGTTGTGCATATGGGTGTTGATGAGGTAGCGGAAATCACTGCGGCCGACTTCCCGCTCGATCTGTTCCCGCTGGCGTCGGACCGTGCTCGGGCTGAGACCCGTGTCGATGAGAACCAGGCCCCGTGCCGTAACGACAACCGCCATGTTGGTTCCCTGGAAGTGATCACAACCCCAGGTCAACAGCACCCGGTCACTCAGTCGCCGGATATTGATCTTGATCTCCTCGCTCCCCTGGGCCGTGGTTGTGCACGGGACCGCCAGCATCCAAGCGAGCAGGAAGTACCGGGGTGCAGCAAGTCGGCTCAGATGTTTTCCTCTCATCCTTCTCGTTCCTCGTCAGTGGTCAGGTAACAACTTTGCGATACGTCCTATGGCTGCGCGGTGCACCTGAGTCAGCCACGGTCTCAATGGCGTCAATCCTTCCACGCACGAGATTGTGCCGTCATACCATTCACCGATGTATGCCCCACCGGCCTGGGCGTGTGGCAGTCGAGCGTCAGTTGGGCTCGCGGCGTTCTGCGCGTCTTCCCGCCAATCCCGTGACCGCAGGCGTCATCCAATCATGTCCGCCAGTATTTCACGATAGCGTTGGTATACTGCCCAGGGGATCTCTTCTCTGATCCGCCCACCGGCAAGCGGTATGTAGCGACCCGATTGAAGCAGCGGAGCTACTATCTCTTGGAGCCTATCTCGCATGTGTTCGGTCGCCTTGGCGCGGAGAATGCTCAACGGAATGCCGCCGATCAGGCCCAGCAGCGGCCCGAATCGGCGCCGCAGGTTGCGGTAATCGACCTCCGGAACCTCGGCGGCCTCCGAGATCCAGAGCATCGTGATCCCCGCCTGGAACATCGCTGGAAAGAGGCGTGTCGTGTTGCCGTAGGTACTGACCAGGATGTTCTCACAGCCATGGTCCCTAGCAGTGGTGATGATCCTCTCGTATACGGGAATCATGAATTCTGCAAACATGCCGGGCGAAATCAGGGGTCCTTCGTTGTCGGAGATCGGTTCGCTCAAGTAGATGAACTCCGGGTCCACATCTCGCAGTGTCATTCCCAGCATACGGGCGCAGAAATCGCCGTACATCTCCAGCCGACTGCGTATCCTGGCAGGTTCCTTGAGAGTCCCCAGTAATGCTCGCTCGAGGGTCGGCCAGTCTCCGACTCCCAAGGCCTGAAAAAAGCCACGCGATGCCCAGATACAGACGATGTGGTCCCGATTCTCGAGTCTCTTGGCAGTGTCGTTCCAGTCTTCAGGGAAGCGCCGCGCCGAGACATCGAACGCGTTGGTGTAGTCGCGAGCAGACAAGTCGACGATGCGGCCAAAGTAACTAGGGGTGTATGTCAGGTCTGGTCCTATCCTCTCGTGAGGGGTGAGACCGAACATCTCCACATGTGTTTGGCCCCGCGGAAGGCCCCGTCTGTGCCAGCTCTCAATCACCTCCTCCCGTACGCCTTCCTCCAGCAGCGGGGGCCTGTCGACGGCCTCGCCCCGAATGAGACGCTGAAAGCGCTCTCTCTCGGTCATCAGTCCTCCAGGATTCCTCCGGCTTCCGAGCCTTACGCCGCCAGTGCACTATCTATCAGGTTCGGGCTGGGATCAAGAGAGGAGATTGTCTGGGAAGTCGGACTGCAACGACGGGAGGACGCTATCCTTTGGGTGTGCCAGGCCAGCAGTCGACCCGACCGTCGCCGAGGCCACTCACGGAGCCATCCGAAGGCACAGGAGATGAACCAGGCAGCGGGCGGGAAGACCTCGATCGCTACACGTATCTCGTTGGCAGGCAACGACTTGTGATTAGGCCGGCTACACCAGGGCCGCACTACTCCTGTTCTGCTGCAGCCACGATCTGAATCTGCCCGTCGCGCATTGCCGCGATGAGCGCCTCCGCCTGCTTGGCTTGGAATCGGAGCGAGCCGGCCGTCTCCATTACCTGATCCAGGAACGCCTTTTGACCGTGTAATGTGCTGAGCGTCGAGCCCATGTCGATCATCAACGCCTCTGCCCTGGCGATTTGCTGATCGATCTCAGACATCTCTCGCCTGCGCGCGTCGAGCCGATCCGCTTCCTGCCGGACCGCCCTGATCTCGGCAACGATCCCCTCGAGTGTGCCGCGGCTGTCGGACAGCTCTTCGCGAGCTCCCACAATGGCACGAACGTTGTCCGTCGTCCGTTGCGCGATTTCGAACATGCGATGGATTTCACCCTTGAGCGCGTCGATCGTAGCTTGGCGTTGGGTCGCGTTCTCGAGCGCGTGCGAGACCATCGCTTCGGTTGCTTGCCACTTGGCCAGCCGTTGCTCGAACTGAGTGATGTCCTCGCTTACCTTCTGGAGATCGACGGTCTTGCGATCGAGTTGGTCACAGAGTTCCTGGACCTGTGTGAGTTGTTCCCCAGTCGTGGCCAGCGATTCGGTCAGCTCTTGCGATCGCTCTGTGAGGGCGTCGACCTTGGCAGCGGCGTCCTCACGCAGGGCTGCGAGGTGGTCCAGCCGAGCCAGCGTTCGCTCAATGGAGCTCTCACGCTGTTCCGCTTCGCGAGCGTGCACCCGAATTCGGTCTGCAAACCCCTGCAACTCGCGGGAGCGAGCTTCCAGAGATTGCATATCGGTGTTCAGATCCGCCAGCCGCTCCTCCGCCTCATCCAGCGAGGTCATGGCCGGCTCCCGCACTTCGTCGAGCCGCCCGAACAGATCCTCAATCGACCGTTCGGCGCGGTGAATACCAGCTGCAACTGTAGGCAAGCGTCCAGCATGGGCGTCTAGTTGTGCGACTTCGCCGCCGATCTCTCCGACACGTTCGGCCAGTTGCGCCACCTCCGTCTGAATCTCCGTCACCGTGCCTGCAGCCTCGTCCAGTGAGCGGAAACGTCGTTCCATCTCAGCCAGAGCGTGGCGCAGATCGGCGACCTGGGTGGCGGTAGTGTCGAGTCCTTGTCGTTCGAATTCGAACCGGTCAGTCGCTTGGCGGATGTCGTCGCACAGGGCATCTCGTAGCTCAGTCAGCTCCTGGCGGCGCGACTCATCCGTCGCAGCTATTTCCACCTGCCGTGTCGCGATGGTATCCGACTGCTCGAGCAGGTCGACGTGGATTACCCGCAACCGCTCGATTTCTTCCTGCATGTGGGCCAGGAACTTGGCGTTCTCCAACTGTGTCTTCGTGTCTCGATCGATTCGGCTCAGCAATTCCGCGAACCGTTCTCCTCGGCTGGTGGCGTGGTCCACCGCCTCGCGCTGCTGTTCGATTTCGGAAATCTTCTGCGCCACGTAATCTGCCAGCGCCTTGAGCGTGCTCAGTTCGCGTCGAACGTCCGGCACTCCGGCCGCCAACTCTGCGAGGGCATCCACGGTGCCTTCCAGTTTGCTGGCGCGCTCGTCGATGGTGCGGAACCCCGTGCTCACGTGGTCGTACCGTTCCTCCATCGCTGCCAGGTGCGACATCGCCGCGACGCCGCGCTGCCGGATCTCGTCCTGCTGGTCCCGCGTAGTCGTGAAGGTGGCACGCAGCTGACCAATCTCTCCCGAGCATGCGCCTACCTCACCCCGTAGTGACTTCAGGTGTTCCCCGAGCGTGTGCAGCTGAGCCATATCCGGCTTTAGCGCGCTTGCCTCGCGTGCCACCTGCTGCAACGTGCGGATTTCCTCTTGCAGGCCCGCTACGTCGGACCGGATAGTTGTCACACGGCCCTCGCACTCGGTGAGCTGGGACCCGACTTCGGTCTGGCCACCGGCGAGGGTTTCTGCCTGTTCGCTGAGCGTCGACACACGCGAGGCAAGCCGTTCCACCGATTGAAGCCGACTCTCGAGTTGTGCCAACGATTGCTCGATGTTGCGAACCGGCTCGTTCAGACCCTCGGCCCGCTCCAGCGATGCCTTAGCCTCGCCGGCCACGGCCTCGCATGCATTGCGCTCATTGCGCATTTGCAGGAGTATGGTCCGCAGCTCACCCCGCACTTCCTCCGGCAAGGCTCCGTTACCGAACATCCTGCTAATCACTGGTTGCATGGTGCGATCTCCGGTCGTGATACGCCATCCCTGTTCCCCCGCTCGCCGTCCAAGAGCCCCGTGGGGCCGACGCTGTCCCAAGGATACTTGCGGGGTCGGCTCAGCATCCCGGCTGCACACCTGGTAACGTATTTGCTGGCAACAGGATACGACCCCAGCCGAGGAGCCCGTAGCGCAGCTGTCTGCGGTGCTGTCAAGCGAGATCTCCTCCCAAATACGACTCGTCCCAGGCGACCTCGAACAACCCGTTACAGCGTTCGCAGCGCAGCTTGTTAGGTTGGCCCATCGGCAGCTGGCGCGTGCGGCAGCTGGGACACACCGCGTAGTCTCTCGCCCAGCGGGTCGGCGCCGCTACCTTGCGGGAGAAGGCCACGACGGTCCACCGGGGTGGTGGCGTTGTGACGATCTCCAGGGACTCACGGGAGACGGGCCGCTTCTCACCGCAAACCGAGACCGATACTTCGGACGGACCGACGGAGACGACGCGATACCAGGCGCCGCGGCGGAGTCCGCAATCAACTGCCTCGCTCAAACGCGCCCACTGTTCTGCTGGCATTATACACCCTGGATACGGGACCGGCTGATAGGATGAACCGGTTGAGCGAATCCAGCCGTGGGCTACGTCACAATAATCCGGAACTCAGCTGCAAATCCCGCGGCCGATCACCTGATGATTCGTGTCTCTCGAGGGTGTACGCTTCATCTTGCAGTCACATGTCCTTAATATGGCCCGTGCAGCTTCGAGCCGACTGCTGGGGGGGCTATTCGCCGACCGGGCACTTCCACGTGCGGTATACGCATCTTGGCGAGGGTTTGCAGACAGTGTGAACGGCATTGGCTTTGTACGCGACGATGATCGGCGAGAGCTTGACGCTGCCCTTGCCCGCACGTTCTGGATTTGCAGCGGCATGTTGGAACGGCCTCGGTACAACTCCAACTACAACGCTTATTGGAGTCAGACCGGAGTGCTGCGCAGCTGGGAGATCGATCAGTCTGTGGACTTGGGGTTCCGCAACCGCGTGAGTCTGAGCGCGAGCTACACGGAAGAGTTCAAGCGGTTCGAGGCCGACTTCAGGAATCATCAGATAGGCCTTGAGTTGGGCTATAACACTCGGGAGTTCCAGTCGGCTCAGGTTGGATTTGAATTCGGCAAGAACTTCGAGCAGACTTCCGGCTATGGAGCGTTGGTGGTGGACTGAAGGTCACCTCAGGGCTTTCCATCGAATACGATCTGCAGCGCCTCACGTTGACCCCGGGTCCAGACAGCGCCTCAACTTGGATCCACGTCCTACGAGCGAACCAGTTCTTCACCAACGATCTGTTCGTCCGGGTGTTCTTCCAGACGAATTCTGCCATCGACCGCCGCAATGTCCGAGCGGTCTTCGTCTATCGCTACCGTCCGCCGTTTGGGACACTCCAGCTCGCATTCCAGCGTGGCACAGCTGAGCGCGGCCAGCAGTCTGATCAAGGAAACACGCTGTTCCTCGAGGCTACGGCGGTCTTCTGAGGCTCACAGCCGCGTCTCACCAGCTACACCATTTCACGGAGCGTGGCGGTGGCTCGAGCAGATGGGTAAAGTGTATAGTCGGATACCAAGTAACTGGCCACGAGACCAGGACGTTGAACCGATATAGACCTTTGTCTTTTCTGCCGCCGCTGTTTGCCGTAGGTGGCGTGGTGCCGAGCGGGTCATGGTGGGGCCGCGCGAGGGCATGCGCTGCCGCTCTTCTTGTTGCATCGACCGCCGGGGCAGCTGCGCAGCAGGCCGACGACCTCAGCCCGCATAGCGACGCCGAGCTGGTTTCCGAAATGACCTCCGTGCGACCCGGTGAACCTTTCACGGTAGCTCTGTGGCTCCTCATGGAAGAGGGATGGCACAGCTACTGGCGCAATCCGGGTGATGCCGGCATGGCGACCACGATCGAGTGGGATCTGCCGGAGGGATTCGAGGTCGGTGAGCTGCGATGGCCGTACCCGCTGCGAATTGAAGTACCGCCGCTGGTTAGCTACGGGTACTTGGATGAGGTCCTGTTGCTGGCCGAAATGACCCCACCCCATGAGCTGGTTCCGGGAACGACGGTGACGCTGGAAGGTCGGGCAGATTGGCTGATCTGTACTGAGATCTGCCTACCTGCCTCGGCGGAGCTGCGCCTCGAACTCCCTGTAGAATCGAGTACGCCGAGTCGCGATGAGGTGTGGCGGGGGGTCTTTGCGGAGACGAGGGCAAAGCTGCCGGTCGAGGTGGAGGGCTGGGATCTCACCGCGCGAAGGACCGGCCGCGGATTCGATCTCGTGATCACCGCTCCACCCGGCCGTGAAACGACCGTGCAGGGCGCGTACTTCTTCGCCAGTGAGGAGGCGGTGGTGGCGCCGTCGGCCCAGCAACCGCTCGGTGCGAGTGGACAATCCATGACCCTCTCACTCACGATATCGCCGTACCTGCAGGGTACTGTGGAGACGCTCAATGGTGTGCTACTGGCCGGAGAGAGCGTCACCTGGGACGAGGCAGGGTCCGTACGGGCGATGGCGGTAGCGGCACCGGTCACAGCACAGGTGTTGCAGCCTGGCTCGGAGGTGGGGCAGGGTGGGTCGCCGACTTTGCTGGTGGCGCTGGCGTTTGCGTTTGTTGGTGGGCTGCTCCTCAATCTGATGCCGTGCGTGTTCCCGATCTTATCCATCAAGGTGTTGGGCTTCGTGCACCGCGGCGGTGAAGACAGGGCCAGGGTGCGGGCGCACGGGCTTGCTTTCGGGCTGGGAGTCATCGTGTCGTTCTTGGCTCTGGCTGCGGTCATCCAAGTGCTGCGGGCCGGCGGCACCCGGCTGGGTTGGGGGTTTCAGCTTCAGTCGCCGACGTTTGTGGCGGGCATGGCGATCCTGTTCTTCGTGATAGCTCTCAACTTGCTAGGAGTGTTCGAGGTCGGCACCTGGCTCGCCAGCGTCACGGGGCGGATAGCCCAGCCAGCCGGTTACCCTGATTCCTTTTTGAGTGGAGCGCTGGCCACGCTGGTAGCCACCCCGTGCACGGCACCCTTCATGGGCACGGCCCTGGGGTTTGCTCTGACCCAGAGGGCAGCCACAACACTGATTGTCTTTGGCACGCTTGGGATAGGCATGGCGACACCGTACGTGGTACTGTCGCTAGCGCCCAGCTTGATCGAGCGGTTGCCGCGACCAGGGGCGTGGATGGAAACACTGAAGCAGTTGTTGGCATTTCCCCTGCTCGGTACCGTCATTTGGCTGCTCTGGGTTTTCGGGCTACAGACAGGCATGGGGGGAGCAACTTCGCTCCTCATTGCTCTGTTGCTGGTTGGCTTCGTAACGTGGATTCTGGGTCGCTGGCAAGCACAGTTGATCACGGCTCGCACGCGGCTGGTGACGCGGGGCATCGCGGCTGTTGCCCTGTTCTTGGCCGGGGCGCTCGTGGTGCGCGGCAGCGGAGGTGATGCTGCTGCAGCCAGTGGCCTGTCCTGGCAGCCTTTCTCTGCCGCAAGGGTGCAGGAACTGAGGGCTGCGGGACGTACCGTGTTCGTCGATTTCACAGCCGCTTGGTGCATCACCTGCCAAGTGAACGAGCAAGTGGTTCTGTCTTCGCGTACGGTGACAGACGCTTTTGTGCAGTACGATGTGGCCACGTTGCAGGCCGACTGGACCAAGTTCGACCAGGAAATAACCGACGCACTGGAGAGTTTCGGTCGCAGCGGGGTACCTTTGTACGTTGTCTATCCTGGCGACGGGTATATGTCACCCATCGTCCTGCCTACGATCCTGTCGAAACAAGGTGTACTGGATGCGTTGTCAGACGCCGCGGCAGCGACTGGGTCCCTACGCCAAACGGACAGTCTCGAGAGCCTGACAAGCGAACGGAGTGGAGTATGAGAAGATCAATCTCAACAACAATACTTGCTGGATTGGCTACGGTAACAGTGGTTGCGTCAAATCTTGCGGCCCAGATTAGCGGCGGCGAGATCGGCGGTCCAGCGCCATCGTTCACGCTGCCAGATACTTATGACGAGGAGCACTCGCTGTCCGATTACAGGGGCGAATGGGTCGTGTTGGAGTGGCTCAACTACGAGTGCCCTTTTGTGCGCAAGCACTATGACAGTGGGAACATGCAACGCCTCCAGCAAGCATACGCAGAGAAGGGCGTCAAGTGGTTTGCGGTTGTTTCGTCCGCGCCGGGGAAACAAGGCTACCACGAACCGGATGAGCTGAACCGCCTGTCACAGGCCAAGGGGAGCAAGGTGGCTGCCGTGCTGCTAGATCCCGAGGGTACGGTGGGAAAGCTGTACGGGGCACAGACCACCCCTCAGATGTACGTCATCAGTCCGGCCGGGATCCTGCTCTACAACGGTGCCATTGACGACAAGCCGAGCGCGCGGCTGGAATCACTCGAGGGGGCACACAACTACCTTGCCGCGGCGTTGGACGAGGCAATGAACGGCCGACCCGTTACTACTCCTACGTCAAAGCCCTACGGCTGCTCCGTCAAATACCAGGAGTAGCGGCGCGACCGGTGTGAGTGGTGGGGAGCCTTGAGTTCCCCGCTTCCTGTGTGCCTGAACCCAGATTCCGTCCGCGTCCAACCATCTGCGTCCTGTCGTAAGATGTTGTCCCTAAAGCGTTTGTGCATCTCACGCCGGTCTTCTTGAGTCGCGCGTTGTGTAGCGACCGCCGGTCGATTCGCTCCCCGGTTCACCGGCCCGGTATGGCGTGCTGGCTGGCGCTCTTACATTTTGATGGGTTTGCTCTTGAAAAAGCGACCCATGGGAGCGTCTAATGTGTCGGAATGGGGGCGAGCGTCGTGGTAGGCAACGCCGGAAACGGCGGGATCGTCGTGCGGGTACCGACCGCCGGGGGGATGAACGACGTGTGGTGCCGGTCGCATTAGTGGTGGGTCAGCGCGCCGGAGTCGAACGCCGGGTGCAGAGTCGGCGCTTGATGCCCCGGCGCAGCGGGCGCCCGGATCGGCGGGATTCTGAGTAGCTTCCGCTCGGTTGGGGGTGGCTTTGGGGGCAGCCTCGCGCAGCGGCCGGCCGTTCTATCCCTCTGTGGCGCTCGATCGAGCGACCACGCAAGCCTCCATGAACCGAGGTTGTCATGACCAGTGAACAGCGGCGTCGCTGCCCATGGTGCTGGGAGTTGATTGACCGGTCCGCAGCGGTGTGCGCCCACTGCAATAAAGAGGTGAAACCGCTGGTCGATCGCGGCGCGAGTTCTGGGTCACAGCCGGCTGTGGGCCAGGCTACTGACCCAGGTACCGGGCAAGCGGAGGGCCCCGCAGCCGAAGTGGCAGCGGTGGGTCTGCCCGACCTGGGCACCACTTCTGGTCAGCTGGTCTGGTGGGCCAGTGCAATCCTGATCTACGGCATTCTGCTTCTGGCTACGGCACTTGCATACCCATCACCCGGTACAGCAGTTGCGGTGGTGCTCTTCATGGCCCAACTGACGGCTGCGTACTTCATCAATCGCATGCTGTGGACCCGCATGCGGAGCTGGCCGGCCGCGAAGGTCAGGAATACTATGGTGATCTTGGGTGTGGTCGTCGTAGTATTATTCGTCTTGGGCTGGGCGAGACGCCGCTTTGTGGGATAGCCTGTTAGGCCGGTGTACCAGTTCAGAAGTGCGGCTGCTGGGAGTTCTGTTCGAGACAAGAGCTTGAGTCCTGTTGAGATCGAAACCAAGCTAGCGATTGTATCGGATATGCCGACTGCAATCGTGGACCAGATCTCCCAGCTCTCATCCATAGTTGACCTCCTGCTTGTCTCACCGGAGACAGTCCTTCTGCGGGACACCTACTTTGATACCACCGACCGGCAACTGAGCGCCGGTAAGGTAGCCCTGCGCCTAAGGGAGGTCGGCGGGCGCTGCCTGATTGGCTTGAAGGGTCCCGAGGAGCCCGCCGCCGACGGAATGAAACGCATGGAACACGAAGCCATTTGGACACCTATGGCTTTGACGACGGTGCTGCAATTGATAGCGGATTACGGGATCCCCGTCAGCAAGTCTCAGGCGGCCGGACTCACTGAGAATCCAGTCTGTGTGATTGAGGGTCTGGGACTCAAGCCCGTTCAGGTTCGGGATACGGAACGCCTACGCCGCGACCTGGTCGATCGATCGGAGCAGTCCACTGCAATCGCCGAGTTAGTCGTGGACTCGGTCAGCTACCACCTGCCGGGAAGAGTAATCGCTCATCACGAAGTGGAGATCGAGCTCAAGTCGTCCGGGGACACAGAAGTACTCGGCGCGGTTTGTCGAGAACTACAGGGTAGTTGGCGAGAGCTTATTCCCTGGCTCCATTCGAAGTACGCTACGGGGTGGGCAGCCGAGCGCCTTCTTGCAGCGGGTATCCTGACGGACCATATCGCTGCGTCAGGCCAGCTGAGGCCATCGGCCTATCGATTGATCGCCGACTGGCTCTCGGCGCCCCGGGCCTGAGGTCGCCCGACCTGGGGCTCCGAGTACATCACCGCCCGGGATTCCCTAGTGCCAGGTCAGTCCGAGAGTGAACGCGAGAATGGCCGTGTTCCGATCGTCACCGCTTGCTGTCTCGATTGCCTGGAAGAGTATGTCGGCGTTGGGTGTGAGATAGATGTTGTTCCCCAGCTTCACGTCCCAGCCAAGGCCGAATGTGGTGCCGAAACCTCCTCTCGAAACGGAGAAATCGAAAACCACCAAGTCGCCGCTAACGTCCACGTAGGCAGCCCCTATGCCACCCTTCAAGAACAACCCACCAGTGGTACTGGGAAAGAAGAGCACGACGAAAGTTGTGTTGCCGCGAGAGTATCTGATTCCCTCTTCGGCCCGTCCCCAGCCGATTATCTCGCCACCGAGCAGCCACCGTTGATTCAGGGTTCCTCCCAGCCGGAAGTAACCCGCGCCACCACCCAGCCCCTCCTCACGCTGACCCTCCGTGGTGCTCCAGCCGCCTCCGATGCCGAAGCCAATCCAGAACCCCTCGTGACGGTGTCCCGGCTGTGCTTGGGCGACGTTTGCCGTAAGGTGTAAAGCCAGTAGTATCGCACCGACTGAACGGAACGAAGGCATGTGGCCCTCCAGGCAACAGGTGTTCGTCTTGCGGCAGGGAACTCGCCGCTGGATTTGCAGGTTAGGAAGATCCAGGATACAGTGCAAGACCAGCAGAATCCCATGGGAGTACTTCATGTCCAAGAAAGTTGCCAAAACCGATGCTGAGTGGCGCGAGCAACTGACCGACGAGCAGTACAATGTCACTCGACGGAAGGGTACGGAACGCGCCTTCACCGGCGAATACCACGATTGCAGGGAAGCAGGCGTCTACAAATGTGTGTGCTGTGGCAACGAGCTGTTCAGGTCCGACACCAAGTACGAATCTGGCACCGGCTGGCCGAGTTTCTGGGCGCCGGTCTCGGGGGATTCGGTGACCACGTGCGCAGACAACAGCCTGTTCGTGCGCCGCACCGAAGTCCTGTGCAGTGCCTGCGATGCACATCTGGGGCACGTGTTCGAGGATGGTCCTGAACCGACGGGATTGCGCTACTGTCTCAATTCTGTTGCACTGAAACTGGAAAATGAGAATGGATGAGCTAACTACGCTGCCCAAACAACACGGCCATCGGAAGCAATCCGAACCTCCACGTCGTCGGGCATCATAGCGAGTTGGGTGCTGGATAACTGGACGACTGGGACCGTTGGGTAACCCAGCTCGCGTGCAACGACAACTCCGAGCAACAGGATTGCGTCGGTGTTCCCCAGTAGGAGGGCGGCAGGGGTCTTGCCGTTGCGCAACAACTCCAGCATCACAGCACTCGAGGAACTGGAGCCCACGGTCGCTGGGACAACCAGTACGGTACCGTCGATGCGCATCCCGTAGTTGGGGTGGCGTGGATCGGAGATCTTCCCTGTTTCCGGGTCTACTCCGCCCCAAAAGCTGATGGGTGCGGCGAGCTTCAGTACGGGGCCCGATGCTTCACCTGACAGCAGCATGCGTCCCTGCAGTGCTCGCTCCACCTCCCTCAACTCCATATTGATTCGTCGCGCGTCACGCGGCCGGTCACAGCCGAGGCCACGCAGTCCGCAAGGCTGCCGTAGACTACGTCGTAGCCCGTGTTGGCCGGAGTGTAGTGGGCGAACTTCCCGGAATTGGTCATCAAAACGCCACCGTCCGCCGGTAGGATTGGTGTGACCACTATACACGTATCCACGACCACAATGATCCCGAGTGCCTCAAGCCTGGCAAGGCGTCCCTGGGAGGCCAGTTCAGTCTGAACGTTGCGGCTGGTGCAGACGTAGCACGGAACGCGAAAGCTCTGGTTGCCCGCCAAGCGCTCCAACTCGCTGAACTCAGCCAGTGAAAAATGGGGGCTGCCGACTGCGACGGCGTCGACTAGCTGCGACTCGGTTGTGGTGAGCCGATTGAGTGTGTCTCGGAGGACGGAGGCGGTCAGGCGAAAGACTTGGGTAGGGAGCACCCCGCCCAGCGCTGTCGCGACGTCGGGTGCCTCTGGTGTCACACCTGCCACGTGGAACATCCCAACGGCCCCGGTTGACGAGGCCGCAGCTCCCAGCGCCTTGAGCTGGTCTTCGGTCGTGTCCGGCGGGAGCCCATCGATTACTGCTATCTGGTCACCTACAGTGGCACCCAGCCAGCTACCCAGCACAGGGTAAAGGACGTCAGACCGTTTCAACCCCAAGGGCAATTGACTCGTATCTACCAGGATCGTGGCGCGGCGATTCTCGGCCACATGTAATCCGGTGTATGGTGCTCGGCTGACCAATGCGCAGCATATGTCGAAGAAATCACCGTACCGGTTTGTGCGAGCCCCAAGCACCGAATTGGCGAACGCTACGGCATTGCTTTCTCCCCAGGCTACCTGGT
Source organism: Gemmatimonadota bacterium (assembly GCA_039586365.1). Classification (GTDB taxonomy): domain Bacteria; phylum Gemmatimonadota; class Gemmatimonadetes; order Gemmatimonadales; family GWC2-71-9. The sequence continues at coordinate 24,884 of JBDHKN010000027.1, forward strand.
CACCCAACCCGGGCCGGTGTCCTGCCTGATACGGCGCGCAGGTCCACGTGGGCCGACAGCCGAGTTCGACGTAGGCCTCCATGAGGCGTCGTGCCATTTCGCGTCGCTGGGCGTCAGCGCGCACCACCTTGGGATGCAGCAGGTCCAGCGCGCCGACATTGAGGGATGTGGGCACCAGGACCCTACCCCCGCCCGCAACCAGCCGTTCGGCGAACTCCACGCCGCCGTCACCGTGGTAGAGGCACCCGTCTATGTGTGCGGAGCTGATCTGCACCAATTCGTCCGCGCCCATCAGCTCAGCCATCTCAGTGACGATTCGCATGGCCGTCCCTGCCGCGGCTCCGTGATCACCGCGGACGAAGGAGTCCTCTTCAGCCGAGAGTCGCACCGTCATAGTGGGGCCCTACGTACCTGTGGTCCTATGCATACAAGCAACCCGCAACCTCACATCTTCGCCTCGACGATCTCGAGTATCTCTCTCTCGAGGGCCATAGCTTTCTCCTCAAGCTCTCTTCCTCGAGTCGTCACTGTGGCCACGAACTCCTGGTCGGCCAAGTCAGCCGAGTTGATCTTCACGTTGAGGAACCCGCCCCGCACGGCCAAGAGAGCGCAGAGGGCCGCTACGCCCGCGTCCGACACGGACTTTGGATTGCCAATCTCCGCCATCTGCTTGATCACTTCCATCGATCGGTACGCTGTCTCCATTACGTTGAACGGCACCTCGATGGCTTTCCTAGTCGCCGACTCAATGGCCTGCTTGCGCTCTAGCTGCTCCGCTTCGCTCCCGTTCGGCAGGCCGAAGGCTTCCAGGACTGCATTGAATGCATCGGTGTCCCGATCGACTAGGCTGAGCAGCTCGTCGTGCAGCACCTTGCCTCGCTCTGCCCAATCCGAGAACTCGGCCCACAGCTCGTCCCAGCCCCGTTTGTGTGCCGAGATGTTCGCTACCATCGTCGCCAGGGCGGCTCCCATAGAGCCGACCGCTGCCGCTACGGAACCTCCACCGGGCGCGGGAGATTCAGCCGCAATGGCCTCGATAAAGGAACTGACAGTCTTGTCGCTGAGTTTCCGTTGCGACCGATCGGAAATAGCGTATTCGATGATCTTCTCCTGCGGTTTGAATGGATGAAGGTCGTCGAGTCCGAGCGATTTGACGGCGATCTTGATGATCTCTCGATCTGCAATCCCAGTGGAGCGTTGTTGCTTCTTGAGGAAGTACTTGCCTGCATCCAACATCGCCCTGAGGGGAATCAGACCCACCAACTCAGAGCCCGTGACTCTGATGCCACGAGCTTCGGCCCTGCGGCATACTTCATCGAATGCGAGGTGAACTGGGGTGGTACTGATGTCGGTCAGATTCATCGAGATTTGAGCGATACCGTACTCCTCGATGTACCAACCGATGGCCTTCACGTTCTTGAGCGAACCTGGAATCCAAACTGGTTCTCCTTGCTCGTCGCGGACGATCTCTCCTGTCACAGGATTGCCACTTCTCTTCATGCGACCCTTCTCGCGCACATCGAAGGCAATGGCGTTGGCTCGGCGGGTGGAAGTCGTGTTGAGGTTGATGTTATATGCTACCAGGAAATCACGTGCGCCCACCGCAGTGGCACCGGTCTTGGGATTGAATTCGGCCGGGCCAAAATCAGGCTGCCACGCAGGTTGTGACAGTCTTTCCCTGAGCCCTTCATATTCCCCTGCCCGCACGTCTGCAAGATTCCGCCGTTGGTCGGTGAATGCCGCGCTCTCATAGCAATACACCGCGACGTTCAACTCCTCACCAATCCGCTGAGCCAGCTTTCGGGCGTAGACGACGGTCTCTGCCATTGTGATGTTGGACACCGGGACCAGAGGACATACATCCGTGGCACCGAAGCGAGGGTGCTCACCCTTGTGGTTGCTCATGTCGATCAGCTCGGAGGCTTTGCCCACTGCTCTCACAGCGGCCTCGATGACCTCCTCCGGCGGGCCCACGAACGTCACGACTGTCCGGTTCGTAGCCTTGCCGGGATCCACGTCCAACAGGGTGACTCCCTCCACTGCCTCGATCTGGTCTGTTATTTGCTTGATGATTGACAGATCCTTCCCTTCGCTGAAATTGGGAACGCATTCAATCAGTTGCGCTTGCATAGCTCTATCCTCAGACATCTGCACTGTCCAAAGCAGTGCGAATCGGCGGTTCTAGTCGAAACAGAATTGGTGTATCAGTCCCTGCAGCGTCTCAGCGGCACGATTGAACTCGGAGATCGGGATAGACTCATTCGGTTTGTGTGCTACCTCGATGGATCCTGGACCCCAGATGGCGCACTCCATTCCCAGTTCCTGAAGCCAACCAGCGTCCGTGGCGTAAGATGCGCTGAAAGTCTCTGTCTGGCCCACTGCAGTACATAGCGCCTGGTAGATAGCGGTCTCCTCGGCCAACAACATGGGCGGTCCTTCACCGTTCACTGCGAAACTGTATCGCGCATCACCGACCGCGCGAGCGACGACGTGGCGCACCCTGTCGAGAGTCTGATCGCTAGGCATCCCGGGGAGGAGTCGCATACAACAGTCGAGCGTGCAGCGGTCGGGCACGATGTTGAGTGCGGTGCCTCCCAATACGCGCGCGATGTTCAGCGGCACGTAGGGGACCTCAGGGAAGTACTCCGCGTTCGGCGGTGTTTCGCCTTCCAAGGTTTGCCGCAGCTCTGTCAAGGCGACGATGAGCCGGCCCACTGGCTCTATTGCACTCTGGCCCAGATGGGGATACCCGCTGTGGGCACTCAGACCCTCAATCACGACGCGGAAATCCAGGTATCCCTTGTGCATCCGAATCACGCGGAGTGAGGTCGGCTCGCCCACGATAGTGGCCTTGGGAAGACTGGCGGCGTCGGTCCAGGTTCCGGCGAGGTGGCGGGCACCGGCGGTGCCAACTTCCTCGTCGTAGGTGAGCACGAGTACCAGGGGGTGCCGGTAGCTTGAGGGATCGGCTGCTGCTGCGGCATTGATGGCGAGGGCCAAGAAGCCCTTCATATCGCAGGCACCTCTTCCGAAGTAGCTATCGCCGACCTTTGTGAGCGTGAACGGATCACTCTGCCAGTCGGGTTCCTCAGCTGGGACCACATCCATGTGGCCGGCCAGTGCTAGTCCCGTTCTGTCACCTAGGCCGCCGTTCCCAACCCGCACTACGAGATTCGCCTTGTCACTATCCGGTGACGGCACGCGCTGGACCTGAATCCCGGGTCGGGTGAGATACTCACAGATGAAGTCGGCTAGCGGCAGATTGCTCTTGTGGCTGGTTGAATCGAAGCCGACCAACATGGCCAGTAGTTCCTCGTTGCTCAGTAAGGAGGGCATTGTGTAAGCATGTTGAGACGTGTCGTAAGGAGCAAGGTGTTGGCGCCGCTGGCAACCCTCTTGCCACCGGCCGGATCCTGAGTGAGGTTAGCCGTGTCGGCGGTCACCGGGAACGGTGCGGCTGGCGAAGACCGCTGTTGACCACCAACATCGTCAGAAGCTCACTTGGGCCGGAGGAAACGAGCATATGGCTATCACCTTCACGTTTCTGGGGCACGCAGGATTCGTGTTGGAGGACGGCAACCATTCGGTCGCCATCGACCCCTTCTTGACAGGCAATCCCGTTGCCACGCAGGCACCGCAAGATATCCGCTGCAAGTCTATAGTCCTCACCCACGGCCACGCCGATCACATGGGTGACACCGAGGCGATAGCAAAGGCGAATGACGCCACCGTTTACGGGGCCTTCGAGATCTATGAATACCTAACCGAGCAAGGCTGCAAGGCCGATCCCGGAAACCCGGGCGGAAAGATAAGCACAGATTTCGGTTGGGTGGCCTTCACACCAGCGATACACTCTTCGTCTTATGAGGGCCGCTACATGGGCATGCCATGTGGGGTCGTGGTCCAGCTCGGTGGGGTCACTGTATATCACTGTGGTGACACAGCGCTCTTCAGTGACATGAAACTCATCGGTGAGATCTATCGGCCGGATGTGGCGCTGATTCCCATAGGAGACCGGTTCACCATGGGCCCGGAGTTGGCAACCAAGGCGGCTGAGTGGATCAAGCCGAAGGTGGCGGTCCCGATCCATTACAAGACATGGCCGCTGCTGGCACCGGACGCATCGGGTTTTACCCCGGCAGGAGTGGAGGTGAAGATCATGGAGCCGGGTGACAGCTGGTCATACGGCAAGTGATGCGGCTACACACTGAGTTGTGATAGACAGATGATCGAGAGCCGGGCGGGTGACCGACGGTAGATGACTGGGTGCTTGAGTAGCTGATAGTCCGGAGACAGGAGATACTCAAGCACCTGTACGGCCAAACATCTGGATAGTCAGGGCGACGGCGTGCCTGATCGCAGACCCAGCTGTGCTAGGAAGGAGTCCTCGGCCGTAGCGGTGAACAGATTGTCTGCGATCTCGGCGATCTCTTCGGCGTCGCGCCACCTTCGCTCCAGCCACTTCAGTTGACCCTTCAGGGCCTGCCGCTCGGTTTCCTCATGGGCTGCCATCTCCAGAGCCAGTCTGATTGGCACGGGGTAGCCGCCAACTCCTGTGTTGCCGAATCCGAGGTTCTTGAGCCGCTGAGCCGCATGCTGGATGTATCCTTCGGCGCTGCCAACTCGCTCCAGCTCCTTCACCGCATCCACAACCTGAGTCTGCGAAGCACCAAAACCGTTGGCGATGGGAAGCATGAGGCCCAGTATGTGTGTGGCCTGCGGTGCCTGAAACCCCTCCCAACCTACCGAGTGCGCGATCTCGAGGCGCCAGTCGTCGCTGAACTCACTTACCCGCATTTCCGGAATGTGCCGGGTCCGTACGTAGGAGAAATCCAGCGTGTTGATGCGAACCTTTGCGACAATCCGGCCGAGCAGCCTTTCAATGCGATCGGGACCGAGTTCTTTCCACAGCTCTTCCGTACCGGCTCCCGCTAGCAACCCCAGTCCGATCGCGGCCGGGGTACCCACCAGCAGAGCCACGCCGGCTCCAATGAGACCACCCGCCCCCGTCATCCATCCGAAGCGATCGGCTGTTCGCGCACCGGCTTTGATGAAGGCCCTGCGACGGCGGCCCTTGAGCTCGTCGGCATACCGCCAGATGGCGAGTTCCTGTCGAAACGGCTCGCCAATGCGTATGAGCTCCAGGACACCGTAGACCACCGCTAACCCAATGTTCTCGCTGCAGACCCGAACGGAAGTCTTGCGGAACAACCGCTCGCATTCCTCAATGGCCTCCCACCGGTCATCCAAGGGCGTCAGATTCCACCCTCCGCAAGCGGGGCAGACAACCCAGAGGCGCCCTTTGCTGGCGTCGAAGGCCAGGCGGTGCCCCACCGGGCAATGCTCGACTATTTCGTTCTGCCCCACGTGTCCCTGGCAGAAGAGACAGCTATAGGTTGGCCGTGGCTCGGCTGAAAGCCTCATGGGCGAATTCCTATAAACACCACATACGTAATATGCACCAGATGTCGTCGTACTCCCAGTCTGAGCTGGGTTCCCCCACGGCACAGCAGCACGGCGCGCTGTGCCGGCCGACCGCGCACACCAGGCTACCGTGCAGGGATCTGCGTGACGCCAGCTGCGGCATCGGATCTGTACCTCAGTTCGATAGCACGTTCCACGTACCTCTACGAACACTACGTGACGAGACAATGGAAGATTTATGCCGGGATGGCATCATACCTCATTAGGGAGCACCATTGACACCTAGAGTTACGTCCGTCATAATCTCGACCACTATGACTAACAAGGCGACTAAAACCGACAAATCGTTCGACCAGCTGCGTCACCAGCCGCGTGTATTGCTCGGGCCAGGACCCAGCAACCTTCATCCACGGGTCGTTCAGGCCATGACCAGCCCGATCCTCGGGTATCTCGATCCGGATTTTCTGAGTGTCATGGACGACACGATGGAGCTGTTGCGGCATCTATTCCAGACTCAAAACGAGATGACGTTCGCCCTGCCAGGAACTGGAATGGCGGGCATGGAAGCGGCCATCTGCAACGTTGTCGAGCCGGGGGACGAAGTGATCGTGGGTATCCACGGGTTTTTCGGGCAGCGAATGGGCGAGATTGTCGAGCGGCACGGCGGCAAGGCCATCCGAGTGGAGGTCGATTTCGGTCAGGTGGTGGAAACCGCTCAGATCGAATCGGCTCTGAACTCCCATCCCAACGCCAAGATGGTCGCACTGGTGCACGGCGAGACGTCCTCGGGTATCGGTCAGCCATTGGAGCAGCTCGGGAAGCTGGTTCGCGGACGGGACAAGCTCTTTCTGGTTGATACAGTCTGCTCGCTGGGTGGATCGGACATACCGGTGGACAAGTACTTGATCGACATCTGCTATAGCGGAGGTCAGAAGTGCATCGGCGGGCCCGCGGGCATCTCGTGCATTACTCTCAATGATCGGGCGATGCAGGTGATTGAAGCGAGAAGCCGCCCTGTCGACACCTGGTATCTGGATCTCTTGCTGATCCGCAAGTATTGGTTCTCCGATCGTGTCTACCACCACACCGCCCCTGGTCCACTCGTTTACGCCCTACGGGAGGCGCTGCGGCTGGTCCAGGAGGAGGGGTTGCAGGCACGATTCGCGCGGCACCAGCGATGCGGCGACCTGCTGAAGGCCGGATTGACGGGTCTTGGATTGGAGTTGTTTGGTGATCCGTCGAACCGGCTACCCATGCTGACCTGTGTGATGATCCCGGCTGGTGTCGACGACGCGGCGGTGAGAGAGCATCTGTTGCGGCACTACGGGATCGAGATCGTTGGTGGTTTCGGACCGCTCAAAGGTAAGGCGTGGCGGATCGGCTTGATGGGGTACAGCTGTAGCGAGCGCAACGTCCACTACCTGATCGCTGCCTTGCGAGAGATCCTGGAGAAATAGCGAGTGGAATCCGGGGCAACGCTGCTTGCTGGCCTTGTCAGGCGGAGGGTCGTAGAGGCCGGGAAGCAGGCCGAGGTCTCACTCCCTCATTATGGGGATTCTGTGGGTTCCTCACTCCCCGCTTGGCTGTACCAAAGCCTACCGAGCGGGGCGTGCCGCCACGATTGCCAGCCTGTCACCCTCCAGACTCACGGCAAGGCGCGTGATTCCGGAGATGCCCGCGTCGCTCATATCGGTCACCTCCCGCCAACCGCTGCCGCTAGAGGGGACCCAGCGGAACAGCTTGGTATCCAGGCCCATCAACACGGATCCATCCGGCAGCCAAGCGTAATATTCGTTGCCGCTGAGTAGTTGAATTAGTGGGCTCACCGCACCGGTCGCCAGGTCGAGTTGCTTGATCAGATACTCAGGCACGCGATGCGTGAAGCTTATCGCGGCGCGGCCGGGCACCCGGTGCAACGAGCGCCCGATGTTGTATGCGACTATCTGAGCGCGTCCTGTTTGTACGTTTGCAAGCTGAAGAGTAGCCGGCGTCACTGAGTCGCCGAGAACGAACAACGCCACAGTATTGGCATCGCCCCAGGCGTGATAGCCGACCGGTTGGATCTCCGTCAACACTACCCGTGGGTTTGCACCTTTGAGATCGAACTGCCAGAGACGCTGGGCAGAGTCCGCTTCCACGCGAACTACCGAGAACGTGTTGCTCCCTGGCATCATGGCTGGAGAGTACTCGCTCTCTGGATCGGTGTCCGTTACGCGTTCCGTGATCTGCGTCGCGATGACGTAGCGGTATATGTCCGTCTGGCCGCCTCGGCTTGAGCTGTAGAGCAGACTGTTGCCATCCGGCAGGAAAAAGGGCTGGTTGTCGTAGCCGTCTCGATTCGTGATGTTCAAGGACCTGTCGAAGGTCACCTGATCGCCGGCCAGGCGGATCGCCACCAGGTGTATGTCGGTGCCTGGTCCTTGAGCCCAACCGGCATAGGACAGCAGCAACGACGCGGTCAGGGCGGTCACGGGTGAGCGGCTTAGCTTGGGCATGGAGATTTCCTCTCGGCTCAGTATTATCCGCCAGCCGGAACGTTGCCTTGGCCACGCGCCACGGTCAAGCAGGCATCTGCTGCGAACACGTAGAGGAGGCTACAGGTCGATGCGAAACATCTTGTTGGCCGCCGGACTCGTGGGTCTGGCGGGGTGTAGTCCCGGTGAAAACGCTCAAGCGGACGAACAGTTTGCCCCAGATCTGGAGGTGGTAGTGGATTCTTTGATCGAGATGTCGTCAGGCTTGCGGTACCAAGATCTAGCGGTCGGTGGAGGGGATGAAGCCACCTCCGGGAAGGACGTTGTGGTGCACTATACGGGCTGGCTTACTGACGGCAGCAAATTCGATAGCAGCGTGGATCATGGAAGGCCCTTTTCCTTCAAGTTAGGAACTGGAAGTGTCATCTCCGGATGGGACGAAGGTGTCGCTGGGATGAAGGTGGGTGGAAAACGGAAGCTCGTCATCCCTCCGGCTCTGGGCTACGGCAGGAGTGGGTCTCCACCCGTTATCCCGCCCAACGCCACGCTCGTATTCGACGTGGAACTGCTGGAAGTACGCTAAGAAGAGGCTGGAGAGGAGGTGGCTCGGTGCGTGGTGCTTCGTCTCGTTTCCCACGCACCTCCACCCGCCAGCTTTGTACTAGCACCCGGGTGGCTGATCTCGGTCCCACACGTTGTTGCCCCGGTCGACGTCGGGGAATGCCATCTCGGCATCGATCTCGACCCGCACTACCGGTGATCCTGCGGGGATTTTGAGTTCGGCGCTGGTTGCGCCGCCCAGCCAAGTCTGTACCGGAACCTCCAGTGTTACGATCTCGCCATTCTGTCGGGTGACTGTCACCCGGGCCGGCATGGGTGCCCAACCGAGGTCCTCAATCAGGATCGTGGTGCCGGTCTGATTGGCGATCACGCTTTCCACAGCGTGGTCGAGGGTCCAGGTCTCGTAGTACCAAGATCGCCAGAACCAATCCAGATCCTGGCCGCTCGCGGAGGCGAAATGATTGAAGAAGTCCCACGGCTGCGGATGCTTGTATGCCCAGGTTCTTATATACTCGTGATACGCGCTGTCAAATCCATCTGCACCGAGCAGCCCCCGCAGCGTGGTAAGTAGAGCGGCCGGTTTGGAGTAGGATGCTGTCCCGTAGGCTTGACCCGAGTAGTGATAGTCGCTCCACCGCATGATCTCGCCCTCGAGGCCCATGCGGGCCACGAAGAGATAGCCCTCACTGTTATCCTGGCTGTGGTCCACTCCTGGGTAGAACTCGTCCTCAGCATAGCTGTTGTTGAACGAAGTCGTACCCTCATCCATCCAAGAGTGGCGCCGCTCGTCCGTACCGACGACCATTGGCACCCACATGTGCGCCAGCTCATGAGCGGTGACTCCATAGAGTCCGGCGTCGCCACCTTGGTTGTAAGTGCCCATGAGAGTCATCATTGGGAACTCCATCCCGCCGCCAATGATACCTCCGCCCTCGATCGAGGTCATGTGGGGCCAGGGGTACGGGAAGCCAGTCCAGCGGGAGAGGAAGTCAATGCTATGTTGGGCGTAACGCCATTGCTGATTCCAGCGTGGGGCACTGCTGCGCCAGAAAGAATTGATCAGTGCATAGTCGGCGTTACCGTCGCCGTCCCGGTCGCCCACAGCAGTTCGGGTCGCGTCCCACTGGGATGCCCTCATTGCGCTGAACGCTACGTCTCGGACCGTATCGCTGCGAAACCGCCAGCGGAGGTAGCCGTCTGGTGAGCTTCTGGTCGCGTTGCCAGGGCCCAGGTCCGACTCGGTCAGGACGTGGACCACGCTGTCGCTACTCTGCGCAAGTCGATACCGCTGCAGAATCGGGTCAGGTAACACCTCAGCAGGATTCAGCAAGGCACCCGTTGCCATGACCACCCACCCTTCCGGCGCCACCACGGTGAGATCGTAACTGCCGTACCCCAGGTAGAACTCGGCGTTGCCCAGGAATTGGTCCACCTGCCAGCCCACGACGTCGTCGTATACAGCCATTTGTGGATACCAGTATGCGATATGAAACAGGTTGTCCGCGCTCCAACCCATGCGCCCACTGGCACCGCTCTGGGGCACCTTGAAGGTCCAATCGACAGCCAGCTGGAGCGAATCACCAGGTCTGATCGGTTGCGCAGGCCTGAGATACATTATGGTCCCATCGACCGCGTAACCTGCCATTCGGTTCCGCCCCATCAGGTCGAAGACTGTCAGTTCCTGCAGTGCATTACCGGCAGCCGCGACGTGAGTCAACTCGACGCCACCGGTGACCTCCGCTCGTTCGTTCCTCACAGCACCTTCGGCATGGAGGTTCTGGAACAGGTGTAAGGCCACGAACGGGAGTTCATCGGGTGACCGGTTGTGGTACACCACACCGGCATGGGCCTCGATTCGTTTCTCTTCGGGGACCAGCTTCGCTTCGAGCGCGTAGTCCGTCCACTGTTGCCAGTAGTTGGGACCGGGCCTGCCGATTTCAGTCCTGGTGCCTTCCTGGATTGCGCGCTGGAACTCGGGGGCCGTGATCACCGGATAGGGTAGCGGCCTGGTGGCGACATTCGGCTGCGTCTGAACGAATACGCGGCGCTGTCCCTGAAGCACTGCTGCATGCAGCGAGCTGAGCAGCGCCAAACCGGTGATGTAGATGCCTATCTGTCTCATCCTGGGTGACTCCCGTGATCTCGTTGACTGGTTGGGGGTACTATGACCCTGCTGGGGTTCCTCTAGTGAACCCCATTGCTCCGGTTTGTGTCGGGCAACACATGCTGTGGATTTGTGTGCCAGGCGCGGGACCTTCGCCCGTTCAGCGTCGGTTGATCCCGTGGATCTCGCGTCGCCCCACCTCACCGCGCTAGATTCGAATATCGACTGACGGTTCTGGTAGGCCTAATAAGCTAACACTGCTCCCTCAATCAGGTTCCAGGATCTTGGGAGCCTTGCAGGAAGCTCGGAGGTTCGGTGAGAGTCGCAGTACTCGGGGTAGGCAGAGTGGGAAGTGCCATCGTTGCGGACCTCGCGCGCGATGGGGATTTCGAGGTGACGGCGGTTGATGGTTCGGCCGCCGCGCTCCAGCGTGCCGCACTTAAGGGTGCCGCTAGCGAGCAACGGCTAGACCTCGGCGATCGAGGACAGGTTCGCGAACTCGCCGCACGACACGACCTGGTGGTTGGTGCAGTGCCCGGCCCGATCGGTTACCAGACTCTCGAGGCTGTCATCCAGACGGGCACCGATGTGGTGGACATCTCCTTCTTCGCAGAGAATCCTCTCCAACTCAACGAGCTGGCTGAAGACATGGGGGTAACCGCTGTCGTGGACTGTGGGGTAGCTCCCGGTCTGAGCAACATGTTGTTGGGATTCACCGAAACGGCCTGTGACAGAGTGAAACGGTTCATTTGCTACGTCGGTGGACTGCCTGTCGATCGCGGCGGGCTCTTTCAATACAAGGCCCCGTTCTCTCCGATCGATGTGATAGCTGAATACAGTCGGCCTGCGCGGTACGTCGAGAGTGGAGAGCTGAGAACCGAAGCCGCCCTATCTCAAGTGGAACAGATCGAGGTCGAAGGCGTGGGGACGCTGGAGGCATTTCTCACCGACGGACTCCGGACGTTGCTCCACACCGCGCGTGTGCCGGACATGCGGGAAAAGACCATAAGGTATCCCGGCCATGCAGCACAGATGGCGCTGTTGCGGGAAATGGGCCTGTTCGGTCAGGAACCTGTCGAGATAGAGGGCACCAAAGTCGTGCCACGCGAACTGGCAGCCCGGCTGCTGATCCCTCTGTGGGAGTTCGGTCCGGGTGATCAAGACATAACGGTAATGCGAGTGGAAATAGAAGCAGTGAGCGGTTCTGTGTCGAGCCGCCATGTCTTCGAACTGCTAGACCGCTACGATGCCCAGACGGGCACTTTGTCCATGGCGCGCACAACCGGATACACCTGCACGGCAGTTGTGCGGTTAGTGGCAAGTGGGCTGTACAGCAGAACCGGCATCTCTCCGCCGGAGTACGTTGGTCGGGATGCTGGGTGCTTCGAATCTGTGGTTGGTGATCTCAAGGCGAGAGGCATCGAGCTGCGAGAATCGGTAGCGGCCTCGAGCTGACGTAACAGTACAGTGAAGACACGCTCTTGATCGCGACGCTCGGAGGGGCAAGGCAATGGCGACTACAAGACGGGAATTCCTGCAGGCATCGGCCGCGCTGGGAGGTGCACTGAGTATGCGGTTGCCGCTCTCAGCCACACATGGCTGGCAAGAACCGGCTCCCCACCCACTCCGCATTCTCATCCTGGGTGGGACGGGTTTCATTGGCCCCCACGAAGTTCGTTACGCGCGAAGGCGGGGCCATTCAGTTACCCTCTTCAACCGCGGCCAGACGAATCCCCATCTGTTTCCCGAACTGGAGAAGCTCGTGGGAGACCGCAACGACAACCTAGAGGCTCTGCGCGGGCGCGAGTGGGACGTCGTTGTCGATAACTCGGCCAGTATCCCTCGTTGGGTTCGTCAGTCGGCACAGCTACTCAAGGATTCAGCCGATCTGTACCTGTTCGTTTCGACTCTATCAGTCATTGCGGACAACAGCATTATCGGCGCCGATGAATCCGTCCCTGTAGCCACGATCGAAGATCCGACTACGGAGGAAGTGACCGGGCGAACCTATGGTGCGCTGAAAGCCCTGTGTGAGCAGGAGACTGAGCGAGCATTTCCGCGTCGTGCGCTGGTGGTTCGACCTGGGCTGATCGTTGGACCGGAGGATCGGTCGGATAGGTTCACCTATTGGCCGGTGCGTATCGATCGGGGCGGCGAGGTCTTGGCTCCGGGGGATCCCAGTGATCCAACCCAGATAATCGATGCCCGTGACCTCACAGGATGGATGATCAGGATGCTTGAGCAGGGCGAGACAGGCATCTACAATGCCACAGGTCCAATCAGGCCCCTGACGATGGCAGAAATGCTGTACGGCATTCGTGCTGTGACCTCTGCTGATGTGCGTTTCACTTGGGCTGATGCTGACTTCCTAGATGAGCACGAAGTCAGAGCCTGGGCCGACATGCCGACCTGGATTCCTCCCAGAGACGGGGCCGAAGGTTTCAGCCGTGTGAACTGTGCCAAAGCGATCGGCAAGGGCCTGACCTTCCGGCCGTTGGCTGAGACGGCAAGAGACACTCTCGACTGGTTCAAGACACTGCCGGAAGAACGGCAGGCCAATCTACGGGCCGGGATCAAACCGGATCGAGAGGCTGAAGTGCTGGCAGCCTGGCACGCACGACACGGAGACTTGGACCAACAGTAAACGGACCATTCCACTGTGCGCACGTACTGGGCGTGGCAGATGAAGTTTTTGGGAAAGCAACGAGCACCAGGCAACGTCGCAAGCTGCGGCAAACTGCGGAGTGCGCTCGCGGCTGTGATAGCCGCAGGGGTGTGGAGTTCAGGGTGTGTTGAGGTTCAGCCGAGCGATCCAACCGTCATTCTGGTGAGCCTGGATGCTTTTCGCTGGGATTTTTTGGAGCGTACAGAGACACCAGCTCTGGATTGGCTCATCGCGCACGGTGTGCGGGCCGAGCGGCTAGTGCCGGTGTTTCCCACCAAGACATTCCCGAGCCACTACTCCATGGCCACCGGTCTGTACCCAGAGCACCACGGCATCGTGTCCAATACTATGTACGATCCCGCAGCGGATGCTTGGTTTCGGCTCAGTGATCGTCTTGCAGTCGGCGACGGTCACTGGTGGCGGGGAGAACCGATCTGGGTGACCGCTGAAAGACGTGGACTCGTGACAGCGCCTTACTTTTGGCCGGGCTCGGAGGCGGCAATACAGGAGACCCGTCCCACCTATTGGGAGCCGTTCGATGGCAGTGTGCCTTACGCCGAGCGGGTCCGCCAAGTCCTGGCCTGGCTGGATCTTCCAGTACAGCAGCGACCTAGCTTCGTTACGCTGTATGTGGAAGCCGTTGATTTCGTAGCACATGACTACGATCCGGACGGTGCTCCCGAGGTGGCGGCTGTGATTGGGGAGGTTGATGGAGTGGTGGGGCTTCTGATCGGGGGGCTCCAGGATCGTGGCATGATCGACGAGGTGAACATCGTGGTCGTATCAGACCACGGTATGGCTCAGCGATCTCCGGATCGAGTGATACTGATCGATGATTATGTGGATCTGCAACGGGCAAATGTCATCGACTGGGATCCTGTGGTCATGTTGCGGCCGGACAGCGAGTCCGTAGCCGAGGTGTATGAGTCCCTCGTTGACGCCCACCCGCATCTCAAGGTCTACAGGAAGCACGAAATCCCCGAGCGCCTGCACTTTCGCGCCAGCGAGCGCATCACTCCTGTTGTGGGAATAGCTGACGTTGGCTGGTCGGTCTCGAGCCGGTCGTACTTCGAGCGGTACACGGATCGGTTTGTGGGAGGGAGTCATGGTTACGATCCTGAAACTGAACCGATGGGGTCGATCTTCATAGGAGCGGGCCCTGCCTTCAAGGCAGGCGTCACAGTTCCTCCGTTTCAGAGTATCCATGTCTACAGTCTGTTGTGCCATATACTAGGGCTCAGTGCAGCCCCGAACGATGGCACGATTGATTCGGTAGGACTGATGTTGCGGCGTTGATCCGACCTCTGTGGGGCCGCGCCTCACCTGCGCTTCTTCGCCTGCTCCACTTTGTGCCTCTGCCCGGTGTCGTCTCTTGTCACAATCGAGTTGACCTTGGTGATCAACATGTCCACTGCTACGTCGTTATAGCCACCTTCAGGAATGATGATGTGTGCGTAACGTTTGCTGGGCTCGACGAATTCGAGATGCATGGGTCGAACGGTTTGCAGGTACTGCTGCACTATCGAGTCGAGAGTCCTGGCACGCTGTGATATGTCGCGCTCCATCCGCCTAATGATGCGTAGGTCCGGGTCTGCGTCGACGAACACCTTGATATCCATTAGGTCCCGAAGTGCTCTGTCGGCCAAGATCAGGATCCCCTCTACGATCACTGCCCTGCGCGGCTCAACAGCAATACTCTTGGTTGTTCGGGCGTGGTTCTTGAAATCGTAGACCGGAACCTGGACACTCCGTCCGGCGAGCAGCTCCTCGAGATGCGCTACCAGCAAAGACGTTTCTAGTGCGTCCGGATGGTCATAGTTGATGTTGACACGTTCATCGGGTGGCACTTCGCTGCGATCGTGGTAGTAGGAGTCGTGCTGGATAACGCTGACTTGGTTTGGCCCGAAGTTCTCGACAATTGCCTCGACCACCGTCGTCTTGCCTGATCCCGAACCGCCGGCCACACCGATGATCAGCGGTCGATCTCTGGGGTGAGTTCGTTTCACCATGTGTATCAATCACTCATCGTCGTGTTCTCTTACAGCAAGCGCTCTTCAATGGGCATGATGTATAGCTCATGGGATAGCTCGACTGGTCAGGTCCGATACTCTCCGCTGCTAACAAAGATGCACGGACTCGTCGGAATGGCGAGGGTAGCACGACGGCGGTGCCGTCGTGTCGGATCCACGGATCCGTGGGTGTTTGGTGACTAGTCCACTTGACACCAGGGGTATGCACAAGCCATTGTCGAGGCCAATACCGCGGGTCACTAGTTCATGACTGCTCATATCGAGCAGAGCGAGTAACTTTCAGTATACGGATGCAGCACCAAGGAGTGGAACATGGTCGAGAGACATCCCAGTGCTGAAGAGAACAAGCAATTGAGAGACGACCGGGCGGACGATCGGCCGGACAATGGGGCAGCGTTGCGAGAGGAGAAAGAGCCGCAGCAGAAGGCTCATCGGATGAGCGTTGAGAGGCATCTCGCCGGCCTCTGGAAGATGCTTGGGCTAGGCGACTGAACTCCAGAACGCTGTCTAGTGGGTAGCAAAAGGCCCCGGCGTAGTCGGGGCCCCCTACGGCAGTGGAGTCGAGATCTAGCTAACCGCCACGTCCCTTGGCGACCTGCCGTTCGACGTCACCTTCGAAGTACTCGTAGTTCTTGCGTATGTAGCTGGACCACTCATCCGGGACGTCTTCCTCCGGGAAGATAGCTGTCACCGGACACTCCGGCTCGCACGCCCCACAGTCAATACACTCCTCCGGACTGATGTAGAGCTGGTCCTCGCCTTCGTAGATACAGTCGACGGGGCATACGTCGACGCATCCTCTATCCATTGTGCCGATACACGGCTCGGCGATAATGTAGGTCATGTTGTTATTCTCCCTGCCTTCTTCCCCAAGAGCAGCAAGTTGTCCATCGATTTGGCAATGTTGCTAGCTTGGCTTTGGCTGTCAAGTTGCCAGGGAGTTGCCGGTTGGGTAGCGAACTGGTGATCTTCCAAGTCAAATTGCAGGAATGGGCAGGAAGGGCCGCTGGCGCACGGGATCGAGTGCACCCGGCCTTTGTTGTTCTCAAGGATAGCACCCCGGGTCCGGCCCATTCTGAGATTGGCAACCGGGACCGCGTTTCAAGAGCGGCCCAGGAGTAACAGAACTGATGCAGATATATCGCTACGATCCGGTCATGGTCCAGCCGATGAGGGACGAGTTGACCCAAATCGGCTTCCACGAGATGCGCAGTCCAGAGGAAGTCGACAAGGTACTGTCGGCGCCGGATGGAACATTGCTCGTCGTGGTGAACTCTGTCTGTGGCTGCGCCGCAGGGTCTGCGAGGCCAGGGGTCAGGCTTGCACTGCTAGGCAACAGCAAACCGGACCGTCTGGCCACCGTGTTTGCCGGCATGGAGCTGGATGCGGTTGAGCGGGCTCGCAGCTACTTCGTTGGGTATCCACCGTCTTCCCCACAGATAGGCCTCTTCAAGAACGGTCAACTGGTACATATGTTGGAGCGGCAGGACATAGAAGGTCGGTCGGCGGAGGAAGTCGCCGATGAGCTCCAAGCGGCCTTCGATGAGCATTGTGCCGCCTCGGCTTGAACGTGCCGAGACACTGATCTTCCGTGATCCTGCTGGACCTGGCAGCAAGGCCCATCATCGCCCACCGTGGGGCCTCAGGGGAGTTCCCGGAGAACACCCTTGTAGCGTTTGAACGCGGTCTGGCCCAGGGCGCTGATGCGCTGGAGTTTGATGTGCGGATCACAGCCGATGGTGTTCCAGTTGTGATTCACGACTCCACAGTCGACAGGACCACCGACGGGCAAGGTGCTGTGGGGGACTGGTTGTTGGACGACCTGGTGCAGCTCGATGCCGGGTCCGGTCAGAGAATCCCGACTGTCGCTCAGACTCTCAGCGCATTCCCTGACGTCCCCGCGATCATTGAGATCAAGGAAGCCAAGGCGGCCGATCGCTTGGCTGAGACTATCAGGCGGCACGGCGCGCAGAGCCGTGTGCTAGTCGGATCCTTCGACCACAGGGCCCTGGCGCCATTCGTTGGCCCGGAGTTCCGGCGGGCGGCATCGCGGCGCGAAACGGCGCTGTGTTGGCTTGCAGGCCGACTGCGGTGGGGCCTCACTGGACTCAGTCACAGTGCATTCACCGTTCCGGTCCGCCACAGCGGGATCACGGTTGTAGACCGATCGTTCGTCGCTGCAGCCACCAAGGTGGGGAGGCCGGTACACGTATGGACGGTGAATGATAGGCAGGAGGCTGAGCGCCTGTGGGCGCTGGGTGTGACGGGAATAATCACGAACTTTCCCTGGCGCATGAGGGACCTGTGTTCGGGGTCACAGCCATTTGATCAGTGAGGTGTGATAGTGAGTATGAGTATGAGTATGAGACTCTTGGTGGTGGGCGTAGGTTTGTTTGTCCCCGTCACTCTGTCCACGGCACCCGCCGTGCGGCAGGGGTCTTTGCCCTTGTGTGCACCGGACAATGCGGGGATCACGCTCCCAGACGGTTTCTGCGCCGTCGTGGTAGCGGATCAGGTTGGCCGAGCCCGTCACATAACCGTGGCGCCCAACGGCGACGTTCTAGTGGCGCTCGCGAGACGCGGGAGCCGGTCGGCACCGGCTGACGGGGGGGTGCTCGTGTTGCGCGACACCGACGGAGACGGAGTGGCCGACGTGCGCCGCCGGTTTGGTGCTGGGGCGGGAGACGACGTCGAACTGAGCGGTGGTTTTCTGTACTACTCGACAAACGATGCCGTGGTACGCTACCCCTGGCCATCGGGCTCCATGGAGCCTTCAGGCGCGCCGGACACTGTCGTGAGCGGCTTGCCTGTGGATGGTAGCCATCGCACCAAGAGCATCGCCTTCGGTCCGGACGGTGCGCTCTACGTCAACATAGGATCGGCGTCCAACTCCTGCCAGGTGGAGGATCGCAAGGCGGGGAGTCCAGGTCAGGACCCGTGTGACGAGCGTGCCACACGGGCCGGTATCTGGAGGTTCGATGCCACAAGGCTGGGGCAGTTGCAGGCTGACGGGACCCGCCACGCTACCGGTCTCAGGAACACTGTGGCATTGGCCAGCCACCCGGTGACGAAAGAACTTTATGGGGCAGTGCATGGTAGAGATCAGTTGGCCGCAAACTGGTCGCAGTACTTCGATGACAAGCAGAGTGCGGAGAAACCATCGGAGGAACTCGTTCACATTGAAGCCGGAGATGATTTCGGTTGGCCCTACTGCTATCACGATCCGGAACCGCGTCACAAGGTGCTGGCCCCTGAGTATGGCGGAAACGGATCCCGCGTGGGCCGCTGTAACGGGGTGAGGGAACCACTGCTAGGCCTTCCGGCACATTGGGCGCCCAACGGCCTGTTGTTCTACAATGGAGACCAGTTTCCGGAACAGTTTCGGGGCAGTGCATTCATAGCCTTCCACGGTTCCTGGAACCGGGCACCGCTACCGCAGGGCGGATATAATGTGGTTGTTGTACCTTTTATTGGTACAGATCCGAGCGGTGATTGGGAGGTGTTCGCTGATGGATTCTCCGGTGCCGACAGGAGCCCTGGTGGTGCGGAGCACCGACCGGTAGGACTTGCTGAAGGGCCAGATGGCTCGCTTTATGTGAGCGATGACAGTGGTGGGCGGATCTACAGAATACTGTACCGGGGAACAAACTAGGAGCTACACACGCAAGTCGCCGATCTCTTTCTCCTTGGGGCGGCAGCTGCCGCCATCGTTGCGCTGATCTTGGTGGCTCGGTCGCGATATAAGTCGGGGTTCCGGGCTGGCAGACGTAGTGCCAAGACTGAGTCGGGGCCCCCTGAGCGGCTTCCCGGTGTGGACAGCGGGGAGGCTCCTCGGGAGCTGTTGGCTGCCTGGATGCAGTTCTTGAAGGACGACCTTACCGAGGCCGTAAGCGCGTTGCACAATCGGTTGACGGTGATCTCGGTAGTGGCCTCGATGGACTCCCCCAACCTAACGGCGGAGCAACGGGAGGATCTCAAGCGAGTTAGAGCGGAGGCCGAAAGAGCTGCGAAAATCACTGTGGGGCTGTTGCGCAGGGTACATGCAGGAGCACCCGACACGATTCCCACGGTGTATCAGAAGTACGATGGACGTGGGTTGGGGGGGGCACACCTACTGATCGTCGAACCCGACGAAGCGAATCGCACGGTCATGTACAAGTTATTCGAGCGATTGGGGCATCGCGTAACGACAGTCACCAACGGGCTGGACGCTTTTGAGGTGCTTCGTCAGGGTGGGGTGGACTGTGTCTTGTCGGACCTCCGGTTGCCCTACGTTGGAGGGCGGACCTTGTTCGAGCAGGTGGAAGAGAAACTGCCTCACTTGGCGAGCCGTTTCGTGTTTGTCACCGGTGACTATACGGATCCGGACTCGCGTCAATTCCTGGAGCACACCGGACAACCGGTGATCGGCAAACCGTATGATGTGGCGGTCCTGCTTGGTGTAGTGGCTGAGATGGTCGAGAAAGGCAGGGCTGTCGCATCCGGTGCTTGAAGGGGGGTCGTGCTCTTGCGGGAATCGCGATTTCTCGGCGAATGCCGTCCCGTATCCTTGTGCCCTTCTTGATAGAGCCGCATCATTAAAGACTGTAACGGTTCCGGTTAGCCACCTCCCGACGAGGGAGGTGCAATGACGAAATAGGGAACATTCCACGAAGTTCCACCGGGCGACGATCATGGCGTCGAAAACAGAATCCGTTGTTAAGGGCAATCAAGCAAGTACGTCTGCGGAGGCTGTCGGCCTGCCGGAAGCTAGGGACGTTGCGGCCGACGAATCCAAACCGGTGAAGAAAGGTGCTGTGTCAAAGAAGCGACGACCGGCCGGAACACCGGTACACCCGGGACCGCTACCGCAAGCCACAGCAACTGGTGAGTACGATCTGGAGGGTCCCGAGTACTTCCTCAATCGTGAGTTGACGTGGCTCAACTTCAACTTCCGCGTCCTGCACGAAGCCGAGGATGAGCGCACTCCACTATTGGAGCGGGTCAAGTTCCTCGCCATAGTGGGTTCCAACGTCGACGAGTTCTTCATGAAGAGGATTGGAGGTCTGAAGCAGCAGGTCGGAGCCAGGGTGCACGAACGTACTGTCGACGGTCGTACGCCTAAGCAACAGATCCAGGAGTGCTACGAACTGATCAGCCAGTTGGAAGAGAGGCAGCGCCGGGTGTTGGGCGATGTGCTCGAGCAGCTTGCCAGAAACGGTATTGTTGTCGCCACCTACGACTCCTTGAGTCTGGAGGACCAAGAAAGGCTGCGTCAGTATTACATCGATAACATCTTTCCGTTGGTCACCCCGCAAGCAACCGACCCAGCACATCCGTTTCCGTTCGTCTCCAATCTCTCATTGAATCTGCTAGTTAGTCTGCATCATCCCAAGGAGAGCACCCCGGCGCTCGCGAGAGTCAAAGTCCCTGTCGGCAGCGGAGTCCCTCGACTCCTCAGACTCGAGGGAACCAGAACGTTCGTGACCCTCGAAAGCGTGATGGCGGGCAATCTCGACCTGCTGTTCCCGGGTATGGAGATCGAGAGTTGCGAAGAGTTTCGGGTAACGCGGAATGCGAACACACTCATGGAGGAAGAGACAGCCGATGATCTCCTCGCGCTCATAGAAAGTGAACTACGGGAACGGAGATTCGCTCCAGTGGTACGTCTGGAGGTTGACGCTGGGATATCACCGCTGCATAGGGGTCGGTTGGCTGCGGAGCTGGGGTTGGATGAACAGGCCGACGTATTCGAAGTGGAAGGCCTGCTGGGTCCCCGCGATCTGATGGAGCTGACGTCCATTCAGGAGCCGTCCCTGCACGATCCGCTGCACCAGCCGGCGAACCACCCAGCGATGGAGGATGAAGACAGCATCTTCCACATCGTTAGAGATGCTGGGTCATTTTTGCTGTACCACCCGTATCAGTCGTTCTCGACGTCGGTTGAGCGTTTCTTGCAAGAGGCCAGCCGCGACCCCAAGGTTCGTGCACTCAAGATGGTGCTCTATCGGACTTCTGCCCACTCAAAGCCGATCGACTACTTGGTGGATGCCGCCCGCAACGGCAAACAGGTAGCGGTCGTCGTCGAGTTGAAGGCGCGGTTTGACGAGGCGGCCAACATCCGCTGGGCCAATCGCCTCGAGGAGGCGGGCGTTCACGTTACGTACGGGGTGGTTGGTCTCAAGACACACTGCAAGGCGATACTGGTCGTGCGCCAAGACTACGATGGCCTGAAACGGTACGCACATGTGGGAACAGGAAACTACAATGCTGAAACCGCCAGGCTCTATTCAGATCTGGGCATGCTCACCAGTGACTCGGAGATCGCGCAAGATCTCACGGAGTTATTCAACTATCTAACGACAGGATACAAGCCTAGTCGCACCTACAACAAGCTCATTCCGGCACCGAAGAACCTCAAGGCTGCGCTGTTGAGCAAGATAGACAGGGAGATTGCCGTACACTCCAAGGCGAATCCCGGCCTCATCCAGCTGAAGATGAATGCCTTGGAAGATGTTGACATGACGCGTGCGCTGTACCGGGCATCACAGGCAGGTGTGAAAGTGGACCTTGTGGTACGCGACTCGTGTCGCTTGAGACCGGGGATAGAAGGACTGTCGGAGAACGTACGGGTGATGAGTATTGTCGGGCGCTTTCTCGAGCACCCCAGAATCTTCTACTTCCGGAATGGCGGTGATGAGGAGTACTACATAGGCTCGGCTGATTGTATGAAGCGGAACCTCGAAAGCCGGGTCGAGTTCATCGTGCCTGTGGAGGATCCAAACTTACGGAATGATATCAGGTACTTTCTGGACACCCAGGTGAACGACCAGCGTGGAGCATGGGAGATGTGTCCCGACGGCAGCTACGTGCAACGTCGCCCTGCCAATGATGAGGATTCCGTCCACTCGCAGGAGGAACTGATCAGGTGGGCTGATCGGCTGAACAGACAAGCCACACGGCTCCGACGAAGAAAGCCCCGCGGGCTGGTCAAGTTGAGGAATGTGAGGGGGGCGTAGGTACTCTTGCAGAGGCAGATGGCGTGGAACTGCTAGTGATCCGGCATGCTGTTGCCGAGCTTCGGAAGGTCTTTGCGGAGACTGGGCAGGACGATACCCAACGTCCGCTCACCAAGAAGGGGAGGAGGCGTATGGAGGCCGCAGTGCGAGGGCTCAGGACGCTGGTGCCGCGCATTGATATGCTAGCCGCGAGTCCCCTTGTTAGAGCGGCCCAGACCGCGGAAATCGTTGCAGCCTGCTACAAGAGCGCCGAGCGACTAGAGCTGGATCCGCTGGCTCCGACGGGTGACCAACGGGCAATACTCACCTGGCTTCAGATGCAGGATGAGGGAAGCACCATTGCCATCGTTGGACACGAACCGGATCTGGGCAAGCTGACGAGCTGGCTGCTCGCGACGCCCGACAGTCATTTCCTCGAATTGAAGAAGGGCGGCGTCTGCCTGCTTGAGTGGCCGGTGAATATTGCGGCAGGGGACGCAGTTTTGCGCTGGTTGCTCACCGCTGCTAGTCTGAGGAAGCTGGGAAAGGGCAGGTAATCCTGTCGATGGGGGACTTACAAAGATGAACGTTCGAGCTCGCGTCTGGTCGTCTCCGTTTACAAGCATAACTGCATACTACATCGTCATCGGTCTCATCTTTTGGGGCCTCGCGACTCTGTTCCCAGTGCTGCAACAGGCGTTCTCGACCGAGCGTCTTGGTGAGCTAGCGCAGCGCAACGTGTTCCTCGATCAGAGCGATGCTCTAGAGGTTGCACGGGACCCTGTAGAGACGATGCTGGTCACCCTTTTTGCCAGCTTCGGCTGCTTGATAATGCTGGCACCAGTTGTCTGGGTCTACATGGTCACCAAGCAGCAGGAAGGGTACGATGAGTCTGTGGTTCACACGGTGCTCATTCTTCCGCTTCCGGTCACAGCGTTGGTCATGGTGGTTCAGGACAGCTTCGCTCTCGCATTCAGCCTAGCCGGTATCGTGGCTGCGGTCAGGTTCCGTAACACGCTGAAGGACACCAAGGATGCAGTGTACATCTTTCTGGCCATCGGCACTGCTCTGGCTGCAGGAGTGCAGGCGCTGGGCATCGCCGGTGTGGCCACGGTGTTGTTCAATTACCTCGTTCTGGTCATGTGGAAGTACCAGGTCGGCAACATCTACGCTGATCAGCTCAAGTTCACGCCTAAGATGCGGCTGGGTGATGTGTTAGCGGGAGGAGGAACACCCGGTGCTGGAACGGGTCAGCTTACCATCGGGGATCCTGGCATCCTGGCCTCGCTTACACCGGACAGCCTCGCTGAGATTGCGGAGCGCAAGGCACGTATACGAGAACACCTCGAAAGTGCAGGAAAGGGTGCCAAGAAATACAACGGACTACTTGTGGTGTTAGGCAACGGCACGGAACAGACTTTGGATGCCCTCGATGAGGTTCTCAAGCAGCATACTGAGAAGTTCAAGCTGGCGGAGATAACACCGACGGCCGACGGAAACTCTACACTCGAGTACCTGATTGGCCTTCCCAGAGACGTTGCTGGGGCAGAGTTCATAGCTGCCATACGTGCCAGGGCAGGTATGTACATCACTGCTGCGGAGTTTCGCAATCTACAGGCCCGCAAGACCAAGGATCCACGGGCTCCCTATTGGCCCCCTCCCAAGGATTGATGGCCAGCGGTGCCACACAGGGATCGGTGATCGCGTGATTCGGCGCGCTGCTGTTCTCCTTGTTCCTTCTTGTCTTCTGTGCTGCGAAGAACAGGCGGCGCAGGTGCCTGAGTCGTCAGCCCTGAGCCGATATCGCTTCACGGCAGAGACGGCAACGCAGTGGAGATTACCTAGTGGTCTGAGGGAAATATCGGGGTTAGCCACAACCCCAGACGGTCGCCTGTTCGCTCACGATGACGAGAAGGCCGTCATCTATGAGATAGACTACGGCAGCGAGCGCGTAGTGAAGGCATTCGCCCTGGGAGATGTCACTCAGCGAGATGATTTCGAGGGACTGGCAGTGGCCGACAATAAGTTCTATCTCGTTTCGAGTTACGGCAGGCTCTACGAAGCTGCTGAGGGAGCCGATGGCGAGCGGATGCTGTTCAACACGTACGGCACTGGGGTGGGCAGGCAATGTGAGGTGGAGGGTCTGGCCTTCGAGCCTGTTGATCGATCACTCTTGCTGCTGTGCAAGACAGCTCGAACTAAGGAGCTGGAAGACTTCGTTGCGATATACAAATGGTCGTTGGATCGGCGCAGTCTGACGGCGGATTCCCCCCTGCTGATACCTCTCGAGGCAGTTACTGATCACATCAAAGGGAAATCGTTCAATCCCTCGGGTATCGAGATACATCCGCTGACGCACACGTACTTCGTTGTTGCAGCCAAGCAGGAGGCGATAGTCGAAGTCACGCCGGCCGGGGCGGTGAGAGCTGTGATTGAGCTCCCTGGCAAGGTACATCGGCAAGTCGAAGGAATCGCGTTCGTACCGGTTGCCGACTTGCTGCTGGGAGACGAAGGACAGGGCGGGCGCGGTAGGCTTACGCTGTACAGCCAGACAGGTCAGTGATGTGGTCGGCTTGGTGAACTGGCACTATTGCACGGTGAGCTCGATCCCGTAACGGGCCACGATGAGGTGGAAGCTGTTTGAGCCGAGATCCACGGCTGCGAACATCTGACCGTCGAAGTCCGTCTCTTCCATCCCGGCCTGTGAATCGCCCTCTATCTGTGAGCTTCGTGCCGTCATTGGCGGTTGCTCAGCGGTCAGAATTGCGGCGGCGGCCCCACTGGTAAGGTCAGTAGAAAAAGCCAGCCGTAATATAGAGTCCTGTTAGATCCTCTCCGGTCGCAATCCCTGCCGATAGCGTCTGAAGTCGATCGATGATGGATAGCCAGATCCCGCCACCAAGCCCGGTGTGCCAGGTGTCGGCTTCCGCCGGATCCGCCCCGTGGAACACCCGTCCGACATCCGCCAGTCCGAATAGCCCCACCACACCCGGAACCAGGGCTTTGAATCGTGAGGCGGTAATACGTAGCTCTATGTTACCAAAGGCTGCAGCGTCACCGGCAAACCGTTGTGACCGGAAACCGCGCAACGTCCTTCCCCCGCCGAGATATGCTGCCTCATGGAAAGGGTAAGTTCCCCACACCTTCTTGCCCCCGGCCCTGAGTGCCAAAGTGGGCTCGGCGGGTAGCTCGGCTGTCAGATAGACCGACGCAGCTCCGTGGACTTCACTAAAGGTGGATGTGACGTCCCACATTCGAGGGTAGAGTGATGCTCCAGCAGTTAGGAACACCCCTCGCTTTGGGTGCCCGGAGTTGTCACGGGTGTCGATCTCCAGCGAACTAGTCGCCCCTATTTGACCGAATGATCCGGTACCATAGAGTGCAGGCTCGATCGTTCCGATGAACCGGCTGGCGTTCTTGTCTGCGGGGGTGTTCGAGTACTTTACGACGGGACCAAATTCGAAGGTGAGAGCTGGGCGTAGGGGCTCGGTGCCCGCACCCTCCCTCCCTCCGCGGTTGTGTCCTTTTCTGATGGCCAGTGTTGGGAGAATCAGGGCGTTGCGTTGTTCCAGCTCATAGAATGAAGCGGAACCTGGTACCTCGGTCTCGTTGCCGAATCCGTGGAAGCGCAGAAAGTCGAGTCCCGTGTACTCGATACGGACCTTGCCGTCAATCCCGGGCCAGAGACTGCGGAATGTGCCCCGATAACCTACGATTGGCTCGGGGCCGTTGGTGATCAGACCAGCGACTACTGTGTGCCGCGTTCTGAACGGATCCTTGCGATATCCGTAGTTCTCGGAGTGGAAGCTGACAGCGAAGAACAGACCAGGGTCTGGGGCGTAGCCGAAGAGCGGATATGCCAGGCGGCGGCCGCCCCAGTCCAGAGCGAATTTGTGCGCCTGATCTCTTGCAGGAGGTCGATCCCAGGGCCGTACATCCACCTTGGCTCCAGTCCCGACTATAAATTCGTTCTCACCTCGCCAGTCATAGAAGCGTGTCTTCCCAGCTGCCGACGTTGATGAGTTCACAAATTGGTCGTCACCCGCGCCACCATTCACACGCACAACGATGGTGCCGCTTGCTCCGGTGACTTCTACGCTATCGTCGCCACCGCGCAGGTACAAGCGGACCTCGCGCGTCTCGTCGGGGCGGAACGTTCGCTGGAAGTATGGTTCGGCTCTTTGTGCACCGTCCTCCCTGAGGCCGACGCGTACCTGGAGGTCGCCGTTCGCTCTATGTTCGAATTCTGCGTACTCCGCCAGATCGGTGGCCTTGATGTCGACGGAGCTCGAAATGAGGCGGTAGTACGAGTCTGCGGCTGTGGCGAGCCTGTCCCGTCTACTCTTAAGCGCCTGCGACAGATGGTCTCCACTCAACCGGAGGTGTACTGGTGGGAGGCGCCGCACGGCTGCGTCAATCGCTGTGTCATTCAGCTCCAGCTGCACCACGGCTACGAGTGAATCCCAAGTTGGCTTCTCGAGTTCGGCAAGGAGTTCGCGATCGACCTCCCAACCGTTGAAGGTGAGTCCCACGATATTGGGAAAGTTTGCCTCGAACTCGATCTGCTGTGGCCTTGGAAGTCGCGTAATCCAGTTGACGAAACCGTCGAAATGGACGAACGCCTGATCGCGGTCTTCTGGAATGGGCAGCCAGACTCGGCAGCTTCCTGCGGGGAAGCTCGCCCAGCGCCACTGACCTGCGTGTCGGTCCTTGTCTCCGATCAACATGTCGAGCAACCGTGCTTTGAGGAATGCATGAGCATCAGCGCGGTCGCACGGGGTCTCCTCGAGCAATCCGAAGAAAGTCTCGGAGCCAGCGATTCGCCGCGAACCGGCAAAACCCGGGGTGTTGTCGCCACCTTCGTCAGGATGCAATAGGAGCATACCAACCAAACCGGCGAATTCCTCGCGAAACTCGCCTAGGCGTGCATCGTCCGGAATGATGACAAGCCGGTGTGAGGCGTGCAGTATACTTGTGGCTTCCAGGAGAGCGTCCACGACCAGGGCAGCGGTCGGATGTAGGGCACTGATCTGATCTTGGATGATCTCCTCTGCAAACGTGTTCTTGAGTTGCGAGATCAGTCGCTTTGTGGGATCCTTGTCGACTGACCGCACGACGTAGCGACGGCCGTCGTTACCTTGGAAGTGCAGGGAGACCGACTGACCGAACCCTCCCGTTCGCAAGGGAGTCAACCCGGACCCGACGCTGTCCAGGTTCAATACAGGAACCTCTATCGGGCTGGTCCAGAGATCCCGATAATCACTCCCCAGCAGCCACCGCCTGAAACCGGAGGCTCGATATCGCTCACCTAGGACCACTGTGTGTGTCCGGGTCCCAAGCGGGGGAGGTGACTTAGTCATCTGAGCAAACGCGCCCACGGGTGTCAGGCTGATCGGGAGCGCCAGGAAACTGGTCAGAACTGTGCACAACACTTGATGGTAGCGATGCCGACGCATGATCACTCCAACGCTCTGCAAGGTTGACGGTCGTCTGGGTCCTCGACACGGTGGACGGCGCGATGCAGACATGTTTGGGTTGCGACCGTAGGTGCGAGGTGTTAACCATAAGCTCCGGTACGGACGGGGGGAACAAGTCGAATTTCGACGTGTTGTCCCGAAGTGGGTGGAGGCGTCACCGCACTAGGTGCGAGTCCCCGCCGGATCGTCTTTCTCGTTACAGACGCGGCTATGCTGGCGTCACAAGCTGCGGCGGTCTCGGGCCATAGCGATGAAAAGCACTCGCAAACACCTGCACCAGCCAGTCGAACTCACCTGCCGTCAGTTTGCGATGGTATTACTCGCGAACGCCGTCAAAGAATGCGACGGCCTCTCCGAGCCAGAGAATACGGCTGCACTGCACGACTTCCGCGTCAGCGTGAGGCGCCTGCGCACTTTCTTGAAGTCGTACCAGGCCTATCTCCCCAAGACTGTATGCAGGAGATCCCGCAAACAGCTGCGCGAGCTCATGTCGGCCACCAACACCTGGCGTGATAGCCAGGTTCAGCTAGCGTGGCTGGAACAACAGTTCAGTCGCAAGAACCTGGGGCGGCTGCAACGCCAGGGCCTCTCGGTCGTCATCCGTCAGCTGCGAGAACAGCAGGACGACGCAATGGAGGATCTCGTGGGTACTATTCCGGAGGACTTCGGGAAGATCCGGGAGAGGCTGGAGAAGGGATTGGCGACGGCGAAGCAGGCAATTCAGCTCAATTCCTCGGGCGAGCTTGAGTCGTTTGCATCCGTGACGGCGCGAATGCTGCAGCAACATGCAGCTAAGCTGAGAGATGCTTTGGATCAAGTCCAATCGGTTGATGGCCGTTCGGAAGCCCACCGCGCACGGCTAGCATCAAAACACCTTCGCTACGTTCTCGAGCCTGTGCGGTCTCTGGTGGCAGGTGGTGGAAGTGCAGTCAACAAGTTGAAGAACCTCCAGGATCTACTGGGCAACCTCCGTGACCTCCAGAACCTGGAGCTAATGGTCCGTTCAATCTTGAAACGAACGGCCGTAGCATGGTCTGAACGGTTGGCTGATCTGAGCGCCTCCAAGGAAGCAACTCAGACTACTGCGCGTAAGGTTCCGGAACTGGATGAATGCCGTGCCTTGGCCGCGGTTATCCAGAAGGTGCGGCGCCGTGAACGCAGGCTCTTTGTTTCTCTCGAGCAGCAGTGGCTGGGTGGCGCACAGCCGCCCTTCTTCGACCGTATCGATAGGATCACACTGCAGCTCGATCCATCGCTTCAACTGGTGACGAGCCGGGGTGGAGCGCTGGATCGAGGTCCTGCATCGCCGAGCGAAGTGTGATAGTCCGTAGGACAAGCCGGCGCTTCCTGTCCATCTCGTGCCGTCTATCTTTAGGCCTGTCTCAAACCACAGATCAACCATGATTGCCAGGCGCTTATTCTTGTTTGTATCGCTGCAGCTGGCTGCGTTTCAGGCTGTTGCTCAAGCACCCGACCTCACAGTTGAGACCATCTTTGGATCTCAGGATTTCTCTGACGATCTGGTGGACGTGCAATGGTCAGTTGACCCGCGCTACTTCATCAGAAAGGTCGAGAATGGACCTATCAGTGATCTCTACCGCATCGAGGCTCGATCGGGGCAGGAAGAGCTGATCCTCAGGAGCGGCGATCTGATTCCTGCGGGGGAACGAGAGCCTATACGCATGGAGTCATATCAGTTCTCCTCTGATGGGTCCAAGCTTCTGATTTTCACGAACTCTGTTCGGGTGTGGCGGCAAAACACGAGGGGTGAGTACTACGTGTGGGACATCAGTCGCAGGAGATTCGACCCCGTGAGTACCCAACCCGGACTGCAAATGTTTGCCAAGTTTTCTCCGGATGGGCGCTACGTAGGGTTCGTGCGTGATCACAACATCTTCGTCACCGAAGTCAGGAACGGTCGCGAACGGCAGCTTACGTTCGACGGTGATGAGAACGTCATCAACGGGACGACGGACTGGGTTTATGAGGAGGAACTTGGTCTGCGAGACGCATTTCGTTTCAGTCCGGATGGGAAATGGGTTGCCTTTTGGCGCCTGGATCAAACCGCCATCAAGCCGTTCTATTTGGTGGATGAGCTTAGCCTCTACCCCGAACTCCTGCCGGTTCGCTATCCCAAGTCGGGCGAGCAGAATTCCGAGGTCCGCATCGGGGTTGTCGAAGTATCTTCGGGCAAGACGAGCTGGATCGATCTCG
>JBDHKN010000028.1:0-87745 GCA_039586365.1 Gemmatimonadota bacterium
CGAGGCCCCATGTCCCTAGGAGAAGAATGGGACAACCCACCGAGACGACGTCTGACCTCTAACTTACTGTGATATAAGAACATAAGACGCCCATCGACGGACCGACCGAAGTGTCGCCGTTTGGGTATTGCACCTGGTACGCGGAGGTCGTGGATGGGACACCACCATACAGCTATCAGTGGTCCGGAGTCTTGACCGGGACAGCTGGTTATGTAAGTGGATACGTCTCGCAGCCGGGCTACTTGAACCTCACGGTGACAAGTGGCAGCCGACAGGGCAGTAACTCGATCTACGTCGACGTGGATTGGAATGCACCGCCTTGTTGGTAGTAGATCTTCGGAGGTGGGGTTCGGTCCCCACCTCCACCCACTCATTCGCAGGGGGCTGTCGATGCTGACTGTAAGAATAACAGCAACCCTACTGTCACTATTCGTTTGGCTCGGGTCGTCGGCGTGTTCGAATCTGGGTCCCGTTGCTGAACACTGGATCTGGCTCGGGCTTGATGCAAAGTGGGTAACCGCTCTTGCCCACACCGATTGGGGACTGTTTGCCGGCACTCGGAGCAACGGCGTGTTTCGGTACAACTCGGAACTTGATGAGTGGGTGCCACTCGGGTTGGAGTCCTCGAGGGTTCGCTCCATGTTGTTCCTTCCAGGTGATGGGCCAAGGCTGTTGGTCGGAGTGACCGGACCGACGGAATCTGCTGTCTACGCCACTGAGGATGCGGGCGAGACGTGGATTCCATGGGATGGTGGCTTGGCGGATCATCAGGGGGGTTATTTCTCGGCACACTCGCTGGCGGCGGATCCAGATCGACCGCAAAGGCTGTACATGGGCGGGTCATATTCAATTCTACGCTCTGACGATGGAGGCCAAACATGGGACTTCGTGCACGGTAGCTTCGAGTCCTGGGGACAAGGGATACAAGCCATCGCGGTATCTCCCCACAGTGATGGCGGGGTGTGGGCCGCCGGGCAATCAGCCCTGGGAGTCGGGCCCATCTTCAGAAGCCTCGATTCCGGTGACACGTGGGAAGTGTCTTTCCCTGCCCCCTACAGCGAGGTTGTTGACGGAGGTGCGGTGATTGTGTCCAACGATCGTGGAGAGACATGGGAGCCTTCGCTCAGCGAAGAGGTGCAGGTTCCGGCGTTGGCATATGCTGATGGGACTCTCTACGCCGTGGCACGAGAGTTTGTGGAGTTCGATCCGACACTTGGGGATCCGTACTACACTCTTCGCCTCTTTCGTCTGAGAGACGGGAGCGACAACTGGGAGAGCATCCCGTCACCGGGAGCCTGGGGGTACAGTCCCTGAATCGACCGCTTCTCGGCGACGGCCCTGGGCACCGGCCGGTTCGTCAGGGTCGCCGACGCGGCCCAGCTCCGGAGACGCCCCTTGTGGCGAGGCAGAACTCCAGCGCGATCCGAACAAAAGCCTCAAAGAGGTCATCCGGATTCCCTGACATCCGTGCGGGCAACTGACAACGCCCAAGTGTCTCAAGATTTGATGGGAAATCGGGATCCAGTGCCGCCGCACTGGAGACAGGACCTCCAAGCAAACTTAGAAAGCGGCTCCACGTTAAGTGAGGCTGTTCACTGTCAGCGCCGCAAGCCTCGTCGCTGCTATCCCCCACGACGACAAGCTCAGCTTCATGATGATCACAGGCAATCTTTGCAGCGGCTAACTGAGCTTCCGTCAAGGAAGTCTCAAGGAACATGAAACAGTAGCGAAGGCTCATGCCGAACTCATCTGTCCGAACGGCATTGACCATCGCGTATCCGGGCTTCCGTTCAACATCCTCAACAACGAAGCCGCCGCTAAGCAGGGTGCGTACGGCAACATCTAGTTCGGGTCTCGGCTCTAGAGGCGCTGTCACATGAACCTACCTCACCCTATGCGCCGGGACCTTGCATTAGAGCGTTCAAACAGCGCACAGCGTCGGCAGACCCATAGCTGCACAACGAGTGAATCCGCCAAAGAAGCCCCCTCCTCAGCGCCTAAGATCTGCTCAACTGATAACATCCGCCAGTGCGCTCCGGGGACATCGACCTACGTTTTCGGGACATTCGTTGGCCCCGACCCCAGACCGGGCCAGGCGAGGCCCCGCCACCCTACCACCCCATGGTACCGTGACTGTGACTGGAGCCGAGTCAGGCGAGAAACTAGGTCTGGATCCGGAATAGGGGCTGTGAAATCTGGTTTCTGCACAGAGTTTCACACAGGGCCGCACCCACGTCTGGCACTAAACCCGAACAAAAACCGGGGGGGGACATTTCTGAGGGCCTTAGAAATATCCCCCACTCCGCTTGACCCCCACATTTGCTCCCGATATGTTCATCCCTCACAGGAGGTTACGCCTTACTACGCCCTGGTGGTGGAACTGGTAGACACGCTGTCTTGAGGGGGCAGTGGAGAGATCCGTGCCGGTTCGAATCCGGCCCAGGGCATCGACGCCGCGGATGGACGTGGAACAGGGCGGATCAACGCGGATCGCTTGCAGTGACGTCAACGAGCCGCGTTCATCCGCACTTTTTTCAGCGTAGCTCCGCGGCCGCCCCGCCACCGTAGCTCAGTGGTAGAGCTCTCGATTCGTAATCGAGTGGTCGACGGTTCGAGTCCGTCCGGTGGCTCTTTTCCTTCCTCTGTCGTTGCTTGCTCGGTGCCCACCTGCCGGCAGGAGTCGCCGCACGAGAAGCAGATCCACCGGGAGACCGAGATATCGTGCCACACCGTGGGAGAAATCCAAGGTAAACCTACCGTCGGCTCGCACGCTCCAACGAGACAACCGCCTGTTCTTTCCCCACGCGGCAGCAGCGCAGGACGTGGGGTTCCTCCCCTGCTACACTGGCAGTACTCCGGCCCGCCCTGCAGCCGGACTCGGGAGCCACCCCGAATCCACACCGCCCTGCTCGCCCTAGATATGTTAAGTCCTTGTTATACAGCCGGTTACGTGCCATGAGCCGAGGCTCCGGGACCATCGGGAACGCCAGCTCCCCTAGCTAGCTGACCTCCTGGACGACCCGGCACGCGTTCGGGACGACCGGGAATGCCTTCTCCGTCATCCGGAACGCTTCCCCCGGCCGTTGGGAACGCTTCCTCAGCGGTCGGGAACGCTTCCTCAGCCGTCCGGAACGCTTCCTCCGTCGTCGGGAACGCTTCCCGGTTACAGGTAAAGCCTCCTCAGCAGCCCCGCCCGTGCACAGCGTGGGCCGAGTGTCCTCCGCTGCGGAGACTATTGGCGCCAATTCGGCAGCCTGGAGAGGTACCGTTCCTCCCACCGCAGCCCGCTCCCCGCTGTGCCGACACCCACCACTAGGTCCGAAAACGTCCACTCCTCCGTTGCCACGGCGGTATCTTGGTGATCATGCAGCTCGACCGAACCATCTGCTACCGCGCCCTGCGGACGCGCGACCGCCGCTTCGACGGCCGCTTCTTCACCGGCGTGACGAGCACCGGCGTCTACTGTCGGCCTGTATGTCCAGCACGCACGCCGAAGCGGGACAATTGCGTGTTCTTCCCCCACGCCGCGGCGGCCGAGGAGGCGGGATTCCGGCCCTGTCTGCGCTGCCGCCCGGAGACTTCGCCCGGTACCCCGGCATGGCAGGGCACGTCGGCTACGGTGTCGCGCGCGCTGCGGCTGATCGAGGAGGGAGCGCTGGATCGGGGCGGAGTGGACCAACTGGCGCTGGGCGTCGGCGTTGGGGCCCGCCACCTGCGCCGCCTGTTCGTGGAGCATCTCGGCGCGGCGCCGCTCGCCGTCGATATGACGCGCAGGGTGCACTTCGCCAAGCGCCTGCTGGCGGAGACCAAGCTGTCAATCATGCAGGTGGCGCTGTCAGCCGGCTTCAACAATGCACGCCGGTTCAATGCAGCGTTTCGCAGCTGTTTCCAGCAGCCACCCAGTGCGATTCGCCACGCCACACGCGCGGCCCACCTGCCGAGTGATGCCACCAACGGCGCCATCACACTGCGTCTGTCGTACCGACCGCCCTTGGCCTGGGACGCCTTGCTCGCCTTCCTGGCGCCACGCGCCATACCCGGAGTCGAAGCGGTCGTCGCTGACTCCTACCAGCGCACAGTGGCGCTCGATGGCAGGGAGGGAATAATGTCGGTTGCGCCCGACCCCGGCGGTGAGGGTCTGGTGCTGCGGGCCCCGCTGACCGCGGCACCCCGCCTGTTCGAGATGGTGGAGCGCGTGCGGACCTTGTTGGACCTGTCAGCCGACCCCGGCGTGATCGAAGATCAACTGCTGAGCGATTCCGAGTTGGCCAACCTGAGGGTGCCGCGCGGATTGCGCGTGCCCGGTGCCTGGGACCGCTTCGAGCTGGCCGTCCGCGCCATCCTCGGCCAGCAGGTGTCGGTCAGGAGCGCCACTACACTGTCCGGCCGGCTGGTCGCGGCGTTCGGCCGCCGGCTCGCCGAGCCCATGTCCGGACCCGCTGCAGAGGGTGCGGCGGGCGTGCCGGCCGGCCCCGCCTGGGTCTTCCCCACACCCGGAGACCTGGTCCGCGCCCCGACCGCTAGGCTCGCCGCCATCGGTATCCCGGCCGCGCGGGCGGCGGCTATCCAAGAGCTGGCGCGCGCGGTCGCGGCGGGAGCGCCGGTGTTGCAGCGGGCTGCCGACCTGGACAGCACCATCGCTCGCCTCACGGCGCTGGATGGGATCGGCGACTGGACCGCCCACTACATAGCCATGCGGGCGTTGCGCGAGCCCGATGCCTTCCCGGCGGGAGATCTCGGACTGCGGCGCGCCCTGGCAGCGGGTGAGCGGCCACTCACCCCGCGCGCCCTGTCCCTGCGCTCCGATACCTGGCGCCCCTGGCGCGCCTATGCCGCCGTCCGCCTGTGGACGGCCCTGAGAAACCGGACGGAGACGACATGAAACAGCCACATCGCAGCGGCCCGGCGGTCCAAACAGCAACCGTGATCGCCAGCCCCGTCGGCCCCCTGTACCTCGCGGCTACGGACGCGGGACTGACCCAGCTACGGTTCCTAGCGCAGCCGCACGATGTACGGAACGTCGTGCCCGCACAGGGCGCCGGCGGGCACATCCTGCGTGAGACGGAGCTGCAGCTGGCGGACCACTTCACTGGTCGGCGGCGCCGTTTTGAGCTGCCCCTGGCGCCCAGCGGTACCGAGTTTCAGCTGGCCACCTGGCACGAGCTGCGCGCGATCCCGTACGGCGAGATGCTGAGCTATCGCGAGTTGGCGCGCCGCCTGGGGAAGCCGCGGGCGGTCCGGGCAGTCGGAGCTGCCAACCGTGCCAACCCCATCTCCATCATCGTACCCTGCCACCGGGTGATCGGTAGCGACGGTAGCCTCGTAGGCTACGGCGGTGGCCTCGACACTAAGCGGCGACTCCTGGCGCTGGAGGGCGTGCAGCTGGTGGGTTATCCGCGTCCGCCTGCGCGGCAGCGGTCTCGACCCTGCGTGACCGCCCAACTAACTTTGGGATCCCTGTTTCCCGAAGCGTGTAACTCTAGACAGTAGCTTATGCTTGTTTGAATGATTCTGATTAGAAGTTGCGCAGCTATGAGTACTGCAATTCCGACAATAGAAGACACCCGGCTCGCCCCCGAGGAGATCGCAACTCTGCAGACCGAGATCCGCGCCTTGGCAGCGGAGCGGGACGCGGTGATTCTGGCCCATAACTACCAGCGCCCCGAAGTGCAGGATGTCGCCGACTATGTCGGTGACTCCCTCGGGCTGTCACGCCAGGCGGCCGACACCGCCGCCGGGGTGATCGTGTTTTGCGGGGTGCACTTCATGGCCGAGACGGCCGCGATCCTGTCACCGGGAAAGCGCGTGCTCCTGCCGGATCTCCGCGCCGGTTGCTCGCTGGCGGCCTCGATCACTGGCGACGACGTGCGGCGCTGGAAAGCAGAGTTTCCCGGCTATGTCGCCGTTGGATACGTGAACACCACGGCGGAGGTCAAGGCAGAGCTGGACTACTGCTGCACCAGCGGCAACGCGATCGATGTGATCGACGCGATCCCGGCCGATCGCGGGATTCTCTTCTTACCCGACTTTTTCCTGGGCGCTCACATCAAACGCATGCGGCCGGATCGTAGGGTGCAGATCTGGCTGGGCGAATGCCACGTCCACAAGAACATCAACTCTCGCACGGTGAATTTCAGCAGGAGCCAACATCCGGACGCTGAGGTCTTGGTCCATCCGGAGTGCGGCTGCGCCGGGCAACTCATCTATGGGATTGGTCTGGGCGATGTGGCTGGGAACGGCGTGCACATTGCCTCGACCGAAGGGATGGTGAACACGGCCCGTAACGGCTCGGCGTCCACTTATATCGTTGCGACTGAGACCGGGATCCTGCACCGCATGCAGCAGATTGCGCCTGACAAGAGCTTCCTCCCAGCGGATCCCGAAGCGAAATGCGCCTTCATGAAGACGATCACGCTGGAGGGAGTGAGAGACGCCTTGCTGCTCGATCAACACGTGGTAACCGTTCCCACAGCTATTGCGGACCGCGCCAGAACCGCCCTCAACCGCATGGTCACTATAGGCTAGCGGTCCGACGCCGCGTGACGTTGGGTCACTTTCCCCTTGATATTGCAAAAGATGCAAAGGCCGTAGCTAGGCGGGCGCTGGCTGAGGACGGGCCAACCGATATCACCAGCGACGTGGTCGGAGCTGCCGGCCTGAATGCGGTCGGCAGTTTGGAGTACCGTAGCGGAGGTGTGGTGGCTGGGCTGCGTTACGCCGAGGAGGTCGTGCGGCAATGCGGCGGGCAGGTGCTCGATTGGCAGGTGGAGGAAGGGGCTGCTGTCCCGCCCCACGCTGAGATCGGTCAG
Source organism: Gemmatimonadota bacterium (assembly GCA_039586365.1). GTDB lineage: Bacteria > Gemmatimonadota > Gemmatimonadetes > Gemmatimonadales > GWC2-71-9. The sequence goes on from JBDHKN010000028.1 coordinate 6,810, forward strand.
ATCCGCGGGGATATGGCGGATATGCTACGGGCCGAGCGCCCGATGCTCAACCTGTTACAGCGGGCCTGCGGGATTGCATCGGCAACGCGGTCGTTCGTCCAAGCTGTAACGGGGACGCGGTGCCGAGTCCTCCACACTCGAAAGACCGCACCCGGGCTGCGTGGGTTGGATGCAAGTGCAGTGGTTGCCGGGGGTGGCGCGTTGCACCGGCTGGACCTGTCGACTGCCGTGTTGCTCAAGGACAACCACTGGAAGTTGCTGCAGCGTCGCAAGCTGACGCTGCAGTCGGCGTGTGACGAGGCCAAGTCGCGTGGCGTCACCGCTGTCTACGTGGAGGTCGAATCGCCCGATCAGGTGCGCGCAGCATGCGCTGCCGGGGCCACCCGGCTGCTGGTGGACAACCAGACACCCGAGACGTTTCGTGCCTGGGCTGACCTGGCGCGCGGGCTGGCGCCGCACATCGAGCTGGAGGCAAGCGGCGGCATCACGCTCGACGTGGTGCGGGAATACGCACTCGCTGGTGCCGACTTCGTGTCGGTGGGCGCGCTGACGCACAGTGCGGTCGCCGCTGATGTGGCGCTCGAGGTGCTTGACTGAGCGCGAACCAGATGAAACTTAGCAACCTGACGTTTCGTCGTGGGACGTAAGGAGGCTTACCTATGTTCGGTCTCGAGACCCTAGTCTGGCTCGGCGTGACGGGAGCTGCGTCGATTTTCGGTTACATCAAATCGCGGCAGTTCGTGAGACGTAGGCTCCGCTACGTAGATGCCGTACAGAATCCGGTTGTGCCACTCATTGCCGGAGGTGCTGCAGGTCTCATAGCGCTGCCCCTGGCAGGGCTGCTGCCTATTCTCACAACTGTGTCGGCCATCGTATTCGGGATCGGGATTGGGACCGGAGTCCTTCACGGGGCCAGAGACGTCAAACGACTCCCGGGAGGGTAGGAATCCAACGCTCAGGCCAGGCATCGCCAGAGGGCACCGTCGACGGCCACGCCGTTTTCCACAGGGATTTAACACTGCTTCTACAACAGCCTGGCGCCCCAAACCGAGGCGGGCGGCACGGCGGTGGATGGGCAGCGTGACCGGCATGTCATTTGCCTCAATCACGAGAGGTTGGACTTCGCTGGTTGTTCATTACTCTGCGCAGAATGTGACTGGAGTGCTCGATGAGCGCTGGTTCTTATAACCCGGAGCGTAAGTCCGGACCCAGCGGGCGGAGGGCCGAGGAGCGCCGCTCGGGCGGGGAACGCCGTTCTGGGGAAGAGCGTCGCGCGGCGGCGAGTCGCCGCAACGGCGACCGACGAGTGGCAGCCGTGGTTGTAGCATCCGACCGCCGAATGATGGGGGACCGGCGCCACACAGCGGATCGTAGGGCAGACGAACGCCGTCAGATCAGTAACCGGCGCTGGCACATCGAGCGGCGGGTGTTGAAAGAACGGCGTGGATCGGTGTGGAAAAATATGGGAGGGCTGCTGCTGTAGCCGCACTGAGCCAGTGAGTGTAGTCGCGACGCCCCTTGCTAGGGGCGTTTTTCCTTGCCAACCAGATCGACCAAAGCCGGTGCTAGCGACTGAAAGCGGAAATCATAGCCGGCCTCGAGTGCGCGGCGCGGCACCACGCGCTGGAGATCGAACAGGGCAGTGGCGGCCTCACCCAAGGCTGTGCGCATGACGAATTCCGGCGCTCGCAACAGCGCTGGTCGGCGTAGAGCTTTCCCCAGCAGTCGGGCGAACTCGTTCACGGTCACGGGATTCGGCGCTGTGAGGTTGACCGCGCCCGACAAACGCTGGTCCAGCGCAAACAAAATCAGGCCCACCTGATCCGCCAGATGAATCCAGGACCACCATTGGCCCCCGTTCCCCCAAGGACCACCCAAACCGGTCTTGAACAGCGTCACCAGCGGTTGCAGCGCGCCGCCGTGCCGGCCGAGCACGATGCCCGTACGCAGCAGGACGACCGGCATGCTGTCCGCTAGCTCGAGAGCGGCGCTCTCCCACTCAGCCGCGAGATTTGCGAGAAAATCATTCCCGGGATCCGCTGACTCGTCCACTGTGTCATCTCCCCGGGCGCCGTAGTAGCCGATGGCGGAACCGCTCAGCAGAACGGCCGGGCGCTCCCGGGCGCTCCTCACGGCCTGGACCACATTGCGGGTCACGGTCACTCTGCTCGCACGCAACACATTCTTGCGGGCTTGGGTCCAGCGCCGCGACAGCTCGAATATCCTCTCTCCGGCGAGATTGATGACTCCCTCCGCTCCTGAGACTGCCTCCTGCCATGCGCCTGGAGACACTGGATCGGCCTTGATGACGCTCACCGAGCTGTGGAGCCAGCGGTCGCGGCCCGAGCGGGATATCACCGTGCACGTGTCCCCCCGGTCGACCAGCGCCCGCACCAGGTGGGTTCCAATGAATCCGGTTCCGCCCGTGACAAACACATGCATGTGGACTAGCGACTCACGTTGGGCTCAGTGTGGTTGCCTGCCTCGCACCCGCCGAGTTGGATGCGGCCGTCAACGGCCACAACACCCGCCTCGAGTGCGAGCAGGGGGTTGATGTCCATCTCCGCTATGCGCGGATGTCTCACCGCCAGTTGAGAGACCCGCAAGACCACGTCGGCTATCGCGGTGAGATCCCGCGGTGCCTGGCCGCGGATGCCCTTGAGCAACTCGAACAGCTTCACCTCGTGGATCATCTCCTCGGCATCCGTGTCGTGCAGCGGACAGAGGCGCAACACCACGTCGCGCAGTGCCTCCACGTAAATGCCGCCGAGACCGAACATCACCATTGGTCCCATCTTGGGCATTTGCGTGAGACCCACGATGGTCTCGGTTCCGCGCGGCGCCATGCGCTGAACTAGCACACCATCGATCGTGTCGATCGGCTCGGCACCGTCCGCGACTCCGCTCTGCTGCGACTCGGTGACGCTGGTGACCATTGCGATAACCGCCCGCTCGACCTCCTCCCGTGATTCCAATCCCAGCACGACTCCGCCCACATCTGTCTTATGGATCACCTGCGGGCTCACGATCTTCAGAGCTACCGGGAGGCCGAGTCGCCCCGCCGCGTCCCCGGCAGCCTTGGCCAGTTCCGCAATGGCGTCCATGCCCCACCCAGCTTGCTCGGTTCCGGCCTGCGGCTCAGCGGCGGCTGCGGTGTCGCCCGGACACAGCTTCACGCCCACGAAGTCCCACGGCACGACCGGTATGCCGTAACTTTGCAGCACGCGCAGCACATCAGGCTCGCACAGCTTGAGCTGACCGGCTCCCAGCGTGGCTTCCAGGATCTCCTCCACCGCGGCATCGTCGGTGGCGAACTCCACGACGCGGCCATCGAGGCGCTCGCAGCGTTGTCTGTAGCGCCACATTATGCCCAGCGCCCTGGCGGCGGATTCGGGGAACACGTACGGTGGCACGCGAGCCTCGTGCAGCTCCGCGACACCCGCCGGCAGACCCTGCCGGCCCATCAGCACGGCGAGCAGCGGTTTCTCCGGGTGACGCGCATTGACTCGCACCAGTGCTGCGGCGACGTCCTTGGTTTGGATGCCGAGTGGGGGAACGAATGCTGCGATGGCGGCGGAGATGTTGGGATCGTCGTAAACACAACTGAGCGCGAATTCGTAGCTCTCGGCGGTAGCACTGGCAATCAGGTCCACCGGATTCTTCACGCTCGCCTCTTCGGGAAGTCCGGCTCGCAACTTCTGCTCGGTCTCGGGAGCCAAGGGTGGGACTTCGAGTCCGTTGGCTTCACACGCATCGGCAATGATGATCCCCGGGCCACCCGCATTGGAGACTATCGCCACTCTATTGCTGTCCGGCAGGGGCTGGTTGGAGAACGCCATGGCGACGTCGAACAACTCCCCGACCGTTTGGACCCTGATGGCTCCGGCCTGAGCAATGATCGCATCCACCGCGAGATCCGTTGCAGCCAAAGCACCCGTGTGTGAGGCGGCAGCCCGAGCACCTGCACCGCTCCGGCCCGATTTGACGACGCAAACCGGCTTCGTCTTGGTGATTGTCCGGGCGAGCCTCACGAACGTTGCGGGATTGCCGAAGCTCTCCAGATACATCAGGATGACCTTGGTGTCGGGATCGTCCCGCCAAAACTCGAGCAGATCGTTGCCCGAAACGTCGGCCTTGTTGCCGGCTGAGACGAAGGAGGATATCCCGATTCCCAGGCTCCCGGCGTAGTCCAGTACCGAGGCACCCATCGCGCCTGACTGGCTCATGAAAGCCACCGGTCCGGGCGGTGGTGTCGCCGGAGCGAAGGTCGCGTTCATGGCTACGTCACGAGCGTTGTTGATCACACCCATGCAGTTCGGCCCGACCATGCGGATGCCGTGGCGGCGCACCAACTCAGCCAATTCCCGCTCCCGTTCCACGCCGGTCCCTCCGACTTCTTTGAAGCCGGCCGAGATGACCACCAACCCTTTGATCCCCGCCGCCACGCACTCTGTCACAACGCCGATGACGAGTTCTTTGGGCACGACTATGACTGCCAGGTCCACCGGTCCAGGTACGGCACCGATTGACGGGTAAGCCTGAATCGAGTGGATCGCTTCGGCCTTGGGGTTCACGGGATAAACGGGTCCCGTGAAGCCGTGCTCCAGCAGATTGTCGAGTATGTGCCAGCCGATCGTGTTGGGGTTTCTGGAAGCCCCGATGACTGCGATCGATTTGGGTCTGAGAATCGGATCGAGCGAAGACATAGCTGATAGAATAATCGTGGCCGTGAGAAAAGGCGAAGCAGGACTGGACAACCGCTGGATCCGGTAGTTGAATGAAGTCTATGTACCTCATCTTCCAGTTGCTGCAGAAACTGATCGCCACGCTGAATTCCGAGGGCACGCCGGGGCAGGTCGGGGCCGGTATGGCATTGGGAGCGGTGTTCGGTCTCACGCCATTGTTGAGCCTGCACAACCTGCTGATGGTGGTGTTGGTGCTGCTGTTCCGGGTGACCGTGCCCGCGGTGATGTTGGGGTGGTTTGTTGCGGTGCCGTTGGGATTCGCGCTGGATCCCCTATTCGACTCGCTAGGCCGGCGTCTGCTGGAGACGCTGGCACTCGCACCGCTGTGGCAGTCCCTCACCAACGCCCCCGTGATGGCCCTCGCCCGGCTCAACAACAGTGTGGTGCTGGGCAGCCTGGTGGTGTGGCTGCTGGCGGTGTTTCCCCTGTATTTGCTGGCGCGCTGGGGTGTGGCCCGCTATCGCGCAACGATCTACGCGCGGCTGCAACGCACCAGGGTCTTCAAAGCAGTGCAGGCCTCCAAGGTGTACAGTTTCTATCGCTTGTTCCGCCCGGAGTAGCGGATGAAGATATTTCGCTGGAGAGCTGTCGTCCCGCTGTCGCTGCTACTGGGCCTGCTACTGCTGGGCTGGTGGTTATATGCCGATACCCTCGTAAGGCGCACGGTGGAGGAATTCGGTGCCGAGATAACCGGCGCGCGGGTCGACCTGGAATCGGCCGATTTGAGACTGGCGGAAGGGAAAGTGCGGCTGGTGGGGTTGCAGGCCGCCAATCCCGATTCGCCCATGCGGAACCTGTTCGAGGCCGACGAGATCGTGCTGGACATCCGCACGACGCCGCTACTGAGGAGCAATCTGCACATCGAGCAGGCGTCAGTGTTGGGTGTGCGGTTTGGCACCGAGCGCACCACATCGGGAGTGCTGGAGAACCCCAGCCCCACGTCGGGTCGGCTGGTCCGTGAGATATCCAATTGGGCTGACAACGTCAGGATCCCACCGCTCAGCCTGGAAGCGCTGAATACCGTCGTCAACGTCGCGGCGATTTCGGCCGACAGCCTGAGAACGATCGCACTGGCCAGGTCGGCCGTGATCTTCGCTGATTCGGCCCGTGGAGCCTGGGAGGCCGAGTTGGCCCAGCTGAATCCCGGCCCGCTAATCGACTCGGCGCGCCTGTTGGTCGCGAACCTGAGTGGCCTGAACCCGCTCAGACTGGGTCTGGGCGGTGCCACGCAGACTATCAACTCCGCGCGGACCACACTCTCCTCCCTCACCGCAACGAGAGATCGTCTCACGGGATTGGACAATAATGTGCGGTCGGGAGTGGCAGCGTTGGTGCAGAATGTCGGTGGCCTGGCGGACGCTCGGCGGGAAGACTACCTGTATGCGCGCAGTCTACTGCGGCTACCTGCGTTGGAATCACCCGACGTATCCCGCAGCATCTTCGGCGAAATGGCGGTCGCCCGGCTGAGGCCATTGCTCCGCTGGCTGGGAACGGCTGAGAGGTACTTGCCGGCAGGCCTGGATCCACGACGGCGCCCGGGGCCGAAACGCAGCCGGCGCTCCGGTATCACCATGACGTTCCCCGATCCGGATGGCGATCCGTCCTTTGTGCTCGACTTGGCTGAATTGGGCTTGGAGATCGGCGGGACCGGTGCCGCCGCGGGCGACTACGCGGCGCGCATAACCGGCCTCACCACGGAGCCGACGTTATATGGCAAACCGCTGGTAGCATCCGTTGCGCGTACAGGCTCCGCCAGAGGTCCTACGGACGTGTTGCTCAACGCGGTGCTGGACCACACCGGCCAGGACTTCGTGGACTCCGCGACGGTGCTGGTGCGAGGCATCGCGCTACCCAACCTGAGCTTGCGTGCGATCGGCGCCGAGCTCGCGCTGGGACGCGGCACCAGTCAGCTCTCCTTCCAGAGGGTGGGTGGGGAACTCTCGGGCCGATGGATGTGGCGATCCGCCGACGTCAATTGGTCGCGGCTGGCTGGTGCGGCTGGGGGGGGAGGTGAGGGACTGACACAAGATATCCGAGGGCTTGCCACCGACTTTCTCTGGCGTACCGTTTCGTCCCTGCGGGAAGTAGAGATCGAGCTCAGATTCTCGGGGTCGGTGCGAGCGCCAGCGATAGAGATTGGGTCCAATGTGGGTGGAGCGGTTGCCCGAGCCCTGCGGGAGCAGGTCGGGGCTGAGATCGAGCGAGCAGAGCAGGAGGTGAGGGCTCGAGTGAATCAGCTCGTGGATCAACATGTGCAGGCAGCGCGAGCGAGAGCCGACGCACTCCAAGCGGATGTGGCCAGTAGGGTTGGGATTCGGCTCGACGAGATCACCAACGTGCGGGCCGAATTGGAAAGTGCCTTGCGGAGGCTAGTCCCGCGACCGTAGACCGTAGCTGGCCACCGGTCACTGCTTGCTTGTCAGGAACGCCAACCGCGAAGCGATATCCAGCGGCTGCAGGACTGCCAGGTCGCCAGAGATCTCGCCCAGCAGTTTGGGCAACGCGGTGCCGTCTACAGTCAGATACCGGTAGTTGATCTTCACCAGACGTTCGTCTACCACCAGGCCATCGCAGGTTTCTCGCAGTATTTCGATGAGCTTCAGGATGTTGGCGCGGGCGGTGAGTTGTTTGAGTTCCCCGAGGCCAGAGAAGTTTGCTTCCTGCGCCACGACGCGCGCGGCCTGCCAGCCTGTAGCGGCGTAAACATAGAGGTCCAGAAAGAGCGTGGCGCTGGGAGGGGGTTCGATATCACCGATCCGAGCCTCCATGGACTCGCGAGCCTCATGCCCGATTTTTTCGAGCTTGTCCATGGCGGCGTGCAGGGCCGCTCCGGCCAACCCGCCTCCGCCTGGAATCATTCCGGATGGAGACTTCTGGTCACCTATCTTGTGGGTCAGAATCGACTGCCGGTCTACTCGCGGGCGCCCCTCTTCAGCGAGACCCTCACATAGCACGGCGACGACTTGGTTCGCGCCGGCTATCTCCACACAGCCCGATCGCGTCGTCACTGTCAGGCCGGCTTGGTCTGCGGCAAGTTCCGTCGCGCGCACGGCGATAGGTACCTTGCTGAGTACTGAACCCGGTACCAGAGCGATGCCCAGTCCCGCATTTACCAGAGCCCGCGCGCTTTGCTGAGCAACCGCCAGATCAGCGTGTGCGAACCAGATCTCGGGGGCCGGAAAATTGTACCTCATACGTGCCTCGGTCGCCGCCATGTTCAGTGCGCTCGCGGCAGAGGCCGGGTCAGGGATTTTGTGTGGTGGGTTCGAAACTATCAGGTAGCGCTCAGGCATTAGCGACGATCTGCTGTGAGAGTCACGACAACGGTAAAGATAAAGGACCCGTGTGTCCACACGGCGGATCAGGCCGTGTGAGCGAAGCCGGTCAGCTGAGTCTCCTCGCACGCCAAGTTGAGCCAAGATATCTTTGGCATTCTCCGAGCGGCCCCGCTACCTATGACTCAGCGAGCCGGCACTCCGCATTTGTTCGCCTGGGAGGCGACCTTGACTAACACAGGTGATGTCGCTGTCAACGCAGCCAACGCAGGGGCAAAACGCGCAAAGCAGGTCCGCATCGCCCGGGTTGCCTGGGCGGTTGCGCTCTTCGGTGGGTGTATGTATGTGGGGGCTCGACGCATTGGTGTAGTCCCTGCGCTGGGTCCGCTGCTGGACCCGGCCAACGGCATCTGGGCTGTGGCCCGTTCGGCGGATCTACCTCGCGCTATGTCGGTGGTGATTCCAGGGCTGGAGCAAGAGGTCCGCGTAGTCTACGACCGTAGGGCGGTACCGCATATCTGGGCCTCCTCGGTCACAGACGCCGTGCGTACACTGGGCTATGTGGTGGCGCGGGACCGGCTGTTTCAGCTCGAAGTGCAAACGAGAGCAACGGCGGGGCGGTTTTCCGAGTGGGGGGGGAGAGCGGTGCTGCCTATGGATCGACAGCAGCGGTTCCTCGGACTGGTGCGGAGCGCAGAGCGTGACCTGGAGCGGCTCGATTCAGCGTCAACCGACATGAAGCTGCTGGCGGCATATGCTGACGGTGTGAACGCTTGGATCGATGGCATGCGGGCACGGGATGTCCCATTCGAGTACCGCATTCTGGGAGTCCGCCCCATGCGCTGGGAACCGCTCTACACCCTGTATCTGCTCAAACGCATGGGCTACATGTTGAGCTACAGTACCCACGATCAGGTACGGCGCAGGGTCGAGTTGCTGGTAGGTAGAGCTGCCGGCGATGCCCTGTTCCCGATCAACAGTCCGATCCAGCAGCCGATACAACCGAGCGATCGCACTGAACCGAGATTCGATTTCGCGCCACTGCCGGAACCGCAACGCCAGGGATCCGCTCAGGAAATGGTGGTGGCTGGAGAGGGACGGTGGGGGACGGTGGAAGACGGTGGCGGTTCTCCTTCACCGTCCCTCACCGTCCCGCACCAGCTCTCATCGACTGGTGGGGCGGGTGAGGTGGGGAGCAACAACTGGGCGGTAGCGCCATCCCGCAGCGCCACTGGCCACACCATGCTCGCAGGTGATCCTCACCTAGAGTTGACGCTTCCGGCCATCTGGTATGAAGTACACTTGGTCGTGCCGGGAGAGATGGACGTGTACGGGGTGACGATCCCCGGCGTCCCAGCAGTAATTATCGGCTTCAACCGAAACGTTGCATGGAGCTTCACGAATGCGGAAGCGGATGTGGTGGACTACTATCGTGAAGTGCTGGACAACGACGAGCAACCGACCGAATACCATGTCGACGGCGAGTGGCTCCCGCTGGAGCAACGCATAGAGCAATACCACGGCAGAAAGGGTGAAGTACTCGTCGAGGACACGGTCTACTTCACGCATCGGGGTCCCCTGGTGCAAGGAGACCATGCGAGGCTCTCCATGCGATGGACTGTGCTCGAGGGAACCGGAGCTACCGCCGAGTTCTTCGATGTTGGTCGTGCGGCCTCGGTGACCGAATGGCTTGCGGCTACCGAGTCATACGTCGCCCCGGCACAAACCGGCGCGGTCGCGGACCGTGAGGGGAACATAGCAATTCGTTCCACGGGTCACTTCCCGATTCGGGCCGGTGATGGCAAGGGAACCACCATCCGCGCCGGTGTAGTCAGTCAACACGACTGGCAGGGTTTCTGGGACGTCGGCACCTACCCCTTCGCGATCAACCCTGAGCAGGGATTCCTGGCCTCGGCCAATCAGCAGCCAATCGATCCGACGGTGGATGCCAGGTACCTTGGGGTGAACTGGATCGCGCCCTGGCGGGCCATGCAGATCAATGCGCTGTTGCGAGCGGATTCGTCGGTGACTGCGGAAGAGATGCGCCAGATGCAAACCCATCCTGGGAGTCCTCGGGCAGACCTGTTCGTCGCTGCGTTCCTGGCTGCAGCGGAGCGGGTGCTTGCCGCGGCTAATGACTCCGGGCTCGAGCGGGCTGGACGGTTGCTGGCGGAATGGGACAGGAACTACACGAAAGACAACGAGCGCGCCATCTTGTTCGAGTATGCCATGCAGGAATTGGTGACGCGCACCTGGGACGAACTGGAGACCCCGTCGGGAGAACGTGTCGCCACGCCGTCGCAGGCAACATTGCTGCAACTGCTGGAGTATCCGGAGAGTGTCTGGTGGGACATCGTGGCTACCGAGGATATGGTGGAGACTCGTGACGTGATCCTCTCGGCGAGTCTCACCGCCGCCCTCGATCGGACCACCGGCGAGCTGGGGCAGCCGAATGAAGGTGGCTGGCGCTGGAGCCACGTGCGACGCGCCAACATCTACCACTTGCTGGGCTTCCCGTCCCTCTCGGCGCTCGATCTCCCCGTTCAAGGCGGTCCCAGCACACTCAACCCGTCGTCCGGAGCAGGCACTCACGGCGCCAGCTGGCGCATGGTTGTGGAGTTGGGTCCGCGCGTGCGTGCGTGGGCCACGTACCCCGGTGGGCAGTCCGGCAATCCGGCAAGCTCGAGGTACGACGACCGCATCCAGCAGTGGACCGACGGTGAGTTCGACGAAGTCCTGTACCCGCATTCCGAGGCTGATCTGCCGACGTCTGATGTGTTGGCCGTGCTGACGCTGCAGCCAGGAAGGAACTGAACATGACGCGCCTGACTCTGTTGCAGATCGTGCTGCTATCTGTGGCCATCGCGCTGGCAACGACCGTGGTGGGATGGTGGGCGGTGCCGCTCATGGCAGTCATTTGGGCATTGGTGTCTAAGGCTGATGAGCGACCGGCCCTGGTGGCCTCGCTGGCCGCCGGATTGGGTTGGGTGCTGCTACTGATCTGGACCGCAGGAGAAGGACCTATCAAAGTGCTCGCCAGTCGGGCCGCCGGCGTGATGGGGGTTTCCGTTTTCACCTTGGTGTTTTTGACCGTGCTCTTCCCCATGGCACTGGCGTGGAGTGCGGCTCTGCTGGGAAAGTTCACCCGGAACGCAGTAGTCGACAAGCGGCGGAGGGCGAGATGAAACACCTTGACTCGTTCCTGGAGGAGACGCTCGAGGCATGGCGGGATGCCCGTCAGGGGATTATCGAGGAACTGCGGAACATCCCCGCAGGTAAGCTCGGTTTCCGACCGGCGGAGGGAACCAAGAGTGTGCGCGAGCTCGTGCAGCACATCCTGGAAGTATCGCTGATGATGACCGGGGAGCTCACTCGACCCGATACCGATCTGCACCGCCTACCGTGGCCCAAGCTCCTGCGGCGTTACGCTGGCCCTGCCTATCGGGCGAAGACCAAGCAGCAGTTGCTGGCGCTGCTCCGCTCTCAGCTGCGAGACGCCGAAAGCAAGTTCCGGCAGGCTGGCGAATTGTCTCTGTGGCAGTACCTTGAGCGGTTCGATGGCAAACCCGGCACCAAGCTGCAGTGGTTGCATCATGGCATCGCACAGGAGATGTACCACCGGGGCCAGCTAGCGCTGTACGCTAGGCTGCTGGGTTTGGAGCCGGCGCTGACCAAGAAGATTCGCGGGGGGTCGTGAGGGATAGTGAGGATGCCGAGAGGTTGAGACCGTGCGAGAATCCCTATTGTTCTGTTACAACTGAGTGCCCAAGCTCAGCCTGCTGATGACGAACGTGTCCGATCCGATTGACCTGTCGGCGCTGTTGGCTGGCGAAGTGCCCGCCTGGATCAATGCCGCGCTGGAACAGGCTGCACAGCCCGCAACTGGCGAGTTGCGTGCACTCGCCTTGGACCGGGCGATCGTGGGGGCGATCCGGGACTCTCTCGCTGAGGACTCGGTGCTCGAGCAGATCGATATCCGACAGCTCGACAAGTTACTGGGACGGTGCGTAGCGCGGCTGACCGCAGCCACGCAACAGTCGGACGACGGCCTGCAACAACTGACCTGGGAAGTCCTGGACTCCATTCGTCGCCCCGCGGTATTGCGCCGTGTGCAGGCGGCTGGCACGACCGCAGAGTGGAGTGACAGGATACTGTCAGCCGTTGAGGCGTCGCACCTCACGGTGGGTGCTCTGTTCAGGCAGCGCGCCGGGGCCAATGCTGCCAAGATCCTGTTCGAGGTGCCGACTCCCAGCGGTGGTGAGAGCCTCACCTGGGAGCAGGTCGCCTGGCGCGTCGAGCAGTTGGCTGGAGGCCTGCACTCCCTCGATTATCCGGAGCAACCCGCACGCGTAGCGATACTGTCGGAAAACAGTCTCGTGATGGCGCTGCTAGACCTGGCTTGCCTCACATCCGGCCTGGTAGACGTGATGGTCCCGGCCAACGCGACCGACACGGACGTGGGATACATCCTGCGCCACTCTCGGGCGGGTACCGTGATCGTGTCGAGCGCAGAACAGCTCGGCAAGGTCGAGAGGAACCGCAAGGCGTTGCCGGATTTGCGCCGGGTGATCGTGCTGGACGAGGTGCCAAGTGCCGGCCGCGATGTGATTACGCTGACCGAGCTAAAGACCCGGGCGGAGCGCGTTCCCAGCTCGCTGGTCGCGGAGAGGGCGTCGTCGGTGCGCATCGGGGATCTGGCGACTGTGATGTACACATCGGGCACTACCGGCACCCCGAAAGGGATCCAGTACTCGCATCGTAACCTGGTGTTCAAGCGATTCGCTCGTGCGCTGGCGCTGCCGGAGATCGGTGATCGTGATGTGTTTCTCGCCTATCTCCCGCTGTTTCACACCTTCGGTCGCTACTTGGAGTTGATGGGGTGCATCTTCTGGGGCGCCAAGTATTGCTTCTTGCTGGATCCTTCGGTTGAGGCCCTGATCGACGGAATGCGGCGTCATCGACCCACGGTGTTCATCAGCGTTCCCCGCAAGTGGACCCAGCTGCACGAGATGATCACCCGCAAGGCTGATCCGTTGCACGCTTCGGATGACGAGATACGGGCCGTGACGCAGGATTTGACTGGTGGGCGTCTGCGCTGGGGACTTTCTGCGGCCGGCTATCTCGATCCCGACATCTTTCGCTTCTTCCACAGGCAGGGCATTCAGCTGCTGAGTGGTTTCGGGATGAGTGAGGCGACCGGCGGCATCACCATGACACCGCCATTACAGTACGCTGACAACTCGCTCGGTGTGCCGTTACCCGGGATTGAGGTCCGGCTTGGCGAGGATGGGGAGCTGTTGGTCCGGGGACCTTACGTGATGATGGGTTACCTGGATCCTCCGGATAACGAACCATCGTTCGACCCGGAGGGATGGTTACACAGCGGCGATCTGATGCGGATGGACGAGAAAGGTCACCTCCGGATCGTCGACCGCAAGAAAGAGATCTACAAGAACGTGAAGGGGCAGACCGTCGCCCCCCAGCGGATCGAGAACCTGTTCCGGGAGTTCGAGTCGGTAGGACGGGCCTTTCTCGTGGGAGATCACAAGGAATACAACACGCTGCTGATCTATCCCAATCCGGACTACAAGCAACTGGATTTTGCCGCTCTCTCCGGCCAGGAGGTGAAGGATCACTTCAGCTCGCTGGTTGTGTCGGTCAACCAGTTTGTGGCACCGTTTGAGAGAGTCGTCGATTTCGCAGTCATCGAGCGGGACTTGGCTGCTGAAAAGGGGGGGTTGACGCCGAAAGGTACTCCACGCCGCAAGGTTGTTGAGGAGCACTTCTCCGGTGTCATCGACTCTCTCTATCACCGTGCGTCACTCGAGATTGGAGGCGTCGACCTCACCCTACCCAATTGGCTGTTCCAAGCCCTCGGTCTCACGGCTCAAGACGTGCGAATCAAGGGAGATCGACTCTCACTGTCCCAAGTGGGTTCGCGGGGTTCCAGCCTGACCGTGAGGCGTCGGGAAGACGGTGCGGTGCAAGTCGGATCTTGCGTCTACGAGTGCGGCAATCAGGCGATAGACTTGGGTGCGTTCCTGGCCACGCCGCGCCTCTGGTTGGGAAATGAAGAGCTGGTTGGGTTCGTTCCGCTGGACCTGGAAGAGCGGCAGCGGCCGGGCCGCAGTGTGGATAGGTTCGAATGGCGCAGTTGTGCTGAGCCCTACGATCCCAGCGACGAAGACCGCGATCGGTTGGCCAGCTTGCAGGCTCATCAGGAGTGGAGCCTGCTCGACTTGGATCATGCCGCCCGGATGTTGGGTTCCACCGATGATGCAACCGCATTCGAGGCGGTGTGTTTGCTCGGACGCGTACTCGCCAATGAAGAGAGCGAACTGGCGGAGCCCGCACGGCTCCTGCTAGCGCGCGGGGCAGCTTCCAGTGCGGAAGACGTGAGGCGCCGCGCCTTCCAGTTGCTGGTTCCAACCGAACTGCCCCAGCGCTTCAGGGATACCGTGGGACGATTCTTGGCGCACGACCCGATGCTGCTGGACGCCGAAACGCGGGCCGTGCTATGCGAGCGGGGCCTGCCGGAATCCAAGATCGCAGGACTCATCGCTCTGGCTTGGGAGGTGTGCTGCCACCAATCAAGCGGTGGGAACAGAGATCAGGCGGCAATCTCACTGTTCCAGTTTTTGGCTGAATACGGTGCGGCCCATCCCATCCAATATGGCAGGATTCGGGTGTTCCTGGTTCGCGCCGGCCTGTTCGCGGAGTCTGCACAGTTGCGGGGTATGGCGATCGATGCGCGCAGCACCTTACAGTACGGCTTCTGGCAGTGGTTGGGACCTACTCTGAGGATCGCAGTCGACACAGAAACGGGTAAGGAGTACCGCTGGGACGATGTCGTTGTCTTCGAGGAGGAGACTGCGGACGACGATCGCCGCCGCCTGCTGTCGGCGATCAAGAACACACCATTCCTCAGGGAGGCGGTGTTCCTGCTCTACAACGGCAGGTCGATCAGGCTCACCGATGTACCCCCAGGGGGGGTGTGGATCCGCAAGTATGGTTCGCGCCATGGCAAGACGGTGTACCGGGTGACGATCCAAACCCGTGCTCATGACGCGTACGAGTTGGCAGCCAACGTCAACCAGTCGCTCACGAGCGATGAAGTGCAGGAGGAAATCGACTGGTTGATCCTCTGCGGTGAGTCGGCTGGACGAGCGCCCGTGGTGGAGGATTTTGGCGGCTACGCGCCTGAGCAGGATATCTGGAGTGAGGAGTTCATTCCGGGCGACACGCTGGATCGCGAGTTACGCCGTCTTGCACGTCGTTCGAGTGAAGAAGAGGGGCTCGCCCAACTGTGGCCGTTCTTGGCGTGGAGCGCGTTGAGTGCCTTCGTGGATTTCTGGCAGCGCACTGGCAGACGGTATGAGGTGTCCGAGTTGAGCCCGTCGGACATAATCCTCCCCACGCACGACTACCACAGCGGCGGGCGGATAGTGTCGTTGTCAGCGCGGCAGCCCCACGGCGGCCTGCTGGCCATGGTCCAGTCGTTCCACGATCAGTTCGTCGTGCCCGTGCAGCATGAGTACCCGGATCTCGAGGGGCTCGTAGGGTGGGATGTGATCTTCTCCTCCGTGCTGGAGGTGATCGGCGAGCACGACGGTTTGGACGCGTATGAGACGGCCCTGCGGCATGAATCTGCCGTGGCAGAGGAGCTGCGGTCGGCACTTGAGCAGTACATCTCAACCGTGCGATCCCGCGGCTTTTTGCCCATGCGCCTGTACTTCGCCTCGAAGCGGTATCGGCGCTGGGCCGGGCTCAATCAGGAGGCCACGCCCCCGGCTCGTGCCGCCACCCTGCAGGAATTCTACGATACCTACGGGCTAGAGAAATTGGCCAAGTCGTATCCGGAAGTGCGACTCCGCTTCTTCCGCGAGACGGTCTTCCGCGACAGTGCCGCCGAATTGACCCGAGGCCTGGACGACTTGATTCGCAGCGTTCGCGCCGGTGACGTGAGAAACGGACAACTGGCAACGGGGGTCGCAGACCTGCGTCACCGTCTCGCAGTGGAGCCGGACGACGACTATTTCTTGGCCCGCATTCCGTTTGCCTATCTCCGGCCAGAGGACTCGGTGGATTTCGTGAGTAGTGACTTAGGTGGAGAGTACCAAAGCGAGATCGTGGTCACGCTGGAGGATTCGGACGGCCAGCAGTTCAGGGTACGCCATGCTCTGGTTCCCAAAGAGGTGGAGCGGCTGCACCGGTTATTCCTCGCTGCCAACCTGGATGTGCGATTCGGACCCGAACACAGGTATTTGCTCGCGCTCAGCGACCGGGAACAGATCATCGGTGGGATCTACTACTATGTTGAAGAAGGTGGCGAGGGTGCTCACCTGGAGAAGATCGTGGTTGCCGAGCGCTATCGGAGGAAGGGTGTGGCGGACGGACTGATGCGGCAGTTCTTCAATAGGTTGCGGGCGGCCGGTCTCAAGACGCTGACCACGGGGTTCTTCCGGCCCGAGTACTTCTACTCGTATGGATTCAAGATAGAACGGCGTTATGCTGGTTTGGTGAAGGAGTTGGAGGTGGATCCTTGACCGACACGACTCCCGATCTGTCTCGTCTCACCATTCGCCGGGACGATCCCTCCCCGGAATCCAGGCGGGCTTTCAGACTGAGCCTAGGGCTGGCTGCTATTGCGGCGGTCTTCGTCGTCGTCTTCCTCTGGGTCCGTGGCATGCGAACGGCTGTAGTGACCGTCGCAGTCTCCCAGGTAGTTGGGGGAAGCACCGGTGGATCAGTGGGGATCACGGCCAATGGATACGTCGTGGCACGCACCAAAGCGTCGATCTCGTCGCGCATCTCCGGTCGGCTTGCGTACCTTGGAGTTGACGAAGGATCGGTTGTGAAGCGGGGTGAGATCGTAGCCAGCTTGGAGAACTCCGAGTACCAGGCGGTGCTCGAGCAGGCCGAGGCGGATGTGTTGCGGGCCGAGGCAGCGTTGCGCGAAGCCGAGGTGGAGCGAGATCAGCTACGGCGAGATCTGGCCCGTGCGGAGGCGCTTCTGGTGGACAGTCTCATTTCACAGCAGGAAGTAGAGGATCTCACAGCGCGTGTGAACGGCGCCGAAGCACGTGTAGCAGTGCAGCAGGCACAAGGTGGAGCCGCTGAGGCGGCGGTTGGTGTGGCCCGCGCGAATCTCGCAAACACACACATCAGGGCCCCGTTTGACGGGACCGTGCTGCGGAAGGACGCCGAGGTGGGTGAAGTGGTGGCGCCGGTGGCCACGGGCGGTGGCTTGACCCGCGGTGCGGTTGTGACGATGGCGGACCTCGAGACACTCGAAGTCGAGGTGGACGTCAACGAGGCGTACATCGCACAGATTCGAGCCGAACAGGCTGCCCTGATCACCCTCGACGCTTACCCGGACACCAGTTACCGCGGAGCGGTCCGTCAGATAGTGCCCACCGCGGATCGGCAGCGTGCGACGGTGTTGGTGAAGGTGAGCATCTTGGACAGAGATCCCCGTATTCTGCCTGAGATGGGTGCGCGAGTGGACTTTCTGGAGTCTGCCGAGACAGATGCGGCTAGCCCGACGGCCGCTCGCGTCTTTGTGTCGGCTCAAGCAGTGCGTGACGAACAAGGACAAGCCGTAGTCTGGGTCGTGCGGGATGGGCAGGTGTTTCGTGTACCTGTAGAGGCTGGGCCCGTGTCAGGCGGCAGGCGCGAAATCCGGTCAGGCCTGTCGGGAGGCGAGCAAGTTGTGGTAACGGGACCAGAGGAACTGGTTGACGGACTGGCGGTGCGCGTCGCGGGCGGGTGACGTCCAGAGGAGAGAGTGGAACATGGCCCTGGTTGAGATCAGAGATCTGACGAAAGTCTATTACCGTGACTCCCAGCAGATTCCGGTGTTCGAAGGCGTGAATCTGGAGATCGAGCAGCGTGACTTCTTGGCGCTGATGGGGCCATCCGGCAGCGGCAAGAGCACCCTACTTAACCTGCTCGCCGGGTTGGACAAACCGACGGCGGGATCGATCACCGTGGGTGGCGCTCAGGTGACCGGCATGAGCCGCAGGCAACTAGCTGCTTGGCGGGCCAGACACATCGGCTTCGTGTTTCAATTCTACAACCTGCTGCCGGTATTGACGGCCTACCAGAATGTCGAGTTGCCGTTGCTGCTCACCAGCTTGTCGCGTAAGGAACGCCGTGAGCACGTCACGACCGTTCTCGACGTGGTCGGACTCACCGACCGCGCCGATCACTTCCCTCGTCAGCTCTCCGGCGGGCAAGAACAGCGAGTCGGGATTGCCAGGGCGATAGTCAGCGATCCGACTATTCTCCTGGCCGACGAGCCTACCGGGGATTTGGACGCCAAGTCGGCCGACGAGATCCTGACGCTGCTGCAGCGGCTCAATGAGGAGTTTAGCAAGACGATTCTGCTGGTCACGCACGATGCTCATGCGGCAGAACGTGCCCACGCGGTGATGCACATGGACAAAGGAGTGCTCAGCCGATGAAGTTCGCTCGCCTGGTCTTGGTCAACCTGTTGCGTAACAAGCGGCGCACCATCTTGACCGTATTGAGCGTGGCTGTCGCACTCTTCTTGTTCGCCACGCTACGCTCGGTGGTGACTGCGTTGGATGCTGCAGGTGAGGTGGGCAGTGAGGCGCGCTTGATCACCCGCAGTGCTACGGGCATCACATTCGCGCTGCCGCAGTCATACTACGAGCGGTTGCGTGCGCAGGAGGGAGTTCGCAGTGTTTCCTGGGCCAACTGGTTTGGGGGGGTATATGTCGATGAGCGCAACTTTTTTGCTCAATTCGCCGTCGACGCAGAGACCTATCTGGCGATGTACCCGGAAATGCGGATGCCGGAAGACCAGCGGCAGGCCTTCCTCGCCGAGCGGACGGCTGCGCTGGTGGGTCGCGGCCTGATGGAGCGGTTCGGCTGGTCACTCGGTCAGGATGTGACCCTGCAGGGAACCATCTTCACGGGTGACTGGACATTCACTATCCGGGCTGTGTACACGCCGGACGATCCGAGCTTCGGCGACCAGCTGTTCTTCTTCCACTACGACTATCTGTACGAACGCACCAACCGGCGGATCATCCCCGGGTGGTACGTCATTCAGCTGGCAGATCCCGCAGCCGCTCCGGAGGTGTCGGATCGAATCGACCGCATGTTTGAGAACTCCAGCAACCCGACCGAGACCGAGACTGAGCGTGCATTCAACACTGGATTCATGACGATGTGGGGTAATATCGGGTTCCTCGTCAGGGCTGTCGGCACGGCCGTGTTCTTTGCCATTCTCTTCGTGGCTGCCAACACCATGATGATGGCAGCGCGCGAACGTGTTGGCGAGAACGCAATACTCAAGACACTCGGGTTCCAAGATGGCTTGCTGTTCGCTCTCACTTTGGTCGAGGCGACGGTCATCACCCTGCTGGGGGGGCTGTTGGGTGTGTTTGGAGCGAAAGTGCTGTTCAGACCGGGCAACCCGATGAACAGCTTCATCCCGGGATTCCAGGTCGAATGGAGCACGGTCGCCTTGGGAGTCACCATAGCCCTGCTGCTCGGTTTCGTGAGTGGCTTTGTCCCGGCCTGGCAGGCTAAACGCCTTTCAGTGGTCCAGGCTCTGCGACGTGTGGCCTAGGAGGTCGCTGTGAAGGTCCCGATCGTCTACAACCTGCGGAGCCTCAGGGAACGACCGGTGTCCACGCTGATGACGGCCGCCGGCATGGCACTCGTCGTTGCCGTCTTCGTGGCAATGATGGCGCTCTCCAACGGCTTTCAGGCCGCCATGGTGCGGACAGGTGCGGCTGACAACGTGATTCTGCTGCGCAAGGGAGCCAACGCGGAGATGTACAGTGGTATCGGCCGCAATACGGTCAGCATCATCGCCGGCTTGCCGTTTGTCGCGCACGACGCTGCGAACCAACCGCTCGTGAGTCCCGAGGTGTTCGTTGTCATCGGCCTGGCTCGGGTGACCGGCGGGTTGGCCAACGTCGTGGTGCGTGGTGTCAGCCAACGTGCGATGGATGTGCGCAAGGGGATCGAGATCGTTGCCGGCCGGTCCTTTAGGTCAGGTGCCTCCGAGATCATCGTCGGCAAGACCATCGTCGGACGGTTTCCCAACACTGACATCGGAGAGACGCTCAGTTTCGGTGGGCGCGAGTGGACGGTTGTGGGGCACTTCGCAGCCGACGGATCGTCTTTCGAGTCGGAGATCTGGGGTGAGAACGAACAGTTCATGCCGGTCTTTCGAGGTGAGGTCTTTCAGTCAGTGACGTTCAGGTTGGCTGACCCCGGTGCCTTTGAAGGAGTCAAGCAGACGCTCGAGGAAGACCCTCGCCTCTTTGTCGATGCGTTTCGGGAGCGTGAATTCTACGAGAACCAGTCAGCCTTGTTGGGTCAGATCCTCAACTTCATTGCGGTCTTTATAGCTGGTGTGATGGCCATCGGAGCCGTCTTCGGTGCGATCAACACGATGTATGCGGCGGTATCCTCGCGCGGTCCGGAGATCGCCGTGCTCCTCACCTTGGGTTTCAAGCCGGGCAACGTGCTCAGCTCGTTTCTGCTCGAGGCGGTGATCATCGCGTTGTTGGGGGGATTGGTAGGTTGCCTGCTCACGCTACCCATCAATGGGATCGTCACCAGTACCACCAATTGGAACTCGTTCAGTGAAGTTGCCTTCGCCTTTCGGGTCACACCGCGGCTACTACTGAATGGACTGATCTTCGCAGTGGTGATGGGCCTGCTTGGCGGCTTCTTCCCGGCCCGCCGAGCTGCCAAGCAGTTGGTGGCTCAAGCCCTGCGCGAGGCTTAGCGCTGCTGGGCCACCGCCTGCCAGCCGGCTGACCGCCAATCCGACCGGCTCGTTTTCCCCCATGTTCCGAGCGGCCCCCAGCCTGCCGTCCGCGCCGGTTTTCGAGAGCTTGTACTTTTTTTCACAAGCCATATAATCCGACTGTGAGAAGTGATGCTTGTAGCTGGGTCACTTCGCGCCCGAAGCCCCACTGAAACCGTGGGGCGCAGCTCTAAATCGATATATCATACGATTCCTCATGGTGAGGATTAGGAGAGGCGAGATGTCGACGCTCAAGAAAACCCTGCTGAAGAAGATCGAGGAGCATCGTCCCCGCACAGCGCGGCTCCTCAAGGAGTTCGGCGACACCAAGGTCAGTGAGGTCACCATCGCCCAAGCGATCGGCGGAGCGCGCGGCGTGAAGTGTCTGGTGACCGACATCTCCTACCTGGATCCGTTTGAAGGTATCCGGTTCCGGGGCAGGACGATCCCCGAAACGTTCGCCGCGCTGCCCAAAGTACCGGGCTCCGACTACCCGTATGTGGAGGGCTTTTGGTACTATCTGCTGACGAGTGAGGTGCCGACGGAGGCCCAGACGCTCGAGGTGGTGGAAGATTTCAAGGCTCGGCGGACGGTCCCCAAGTATGTCAAGACCATGCTGGAGAACCTGCCCCGTAACAGCCATCCCATGACCATGTTTTCGGCTGCGATCCTGTCGATGCAGCGCGAGTCTGTCTTCGTCAAGCGATACAACGAAGGCATGAACAAAATGGAGTACTGGGATCCCATGTACGAGGATGCCAGCAATCTCCTCGCTAAGCTTCCTTCGATCGGTGCCTTCATCTATCGCTTGAAGTACAAGAAGAACCAACAAATCGCGCCAAGCAAGAAGCTCGATTGGGGAGGCAACTTCGCTCGACAGATGGGTATCGACTCCCCATACGACGACGTCGCTCGGATGTACTTCATCCTGCACTCGGATCACGAGTCGGGCAACGTCTCGGCCCACACAACCCACCTCGTGGCATCGGCGCTATCCGATTGCTACTACGCGCTTTCAGCCGGCATCAACGGCCTGGCGGGTCCGCTCCACGGCCTGGCGAACCAAGAGGTGCTCAGCTGGACCATGGCGTTCCTCGAGAAACTGGGCAAGGAAGACTACACCGAGGAAGACGTGAAACAGGCGTTGTGGGACACGCTGAACTCCGGTCAAGTGGTTCCGGGCTATGGCCACGCCGTGCTGCGCAAGACCGACCCACGCTACACGGCACAGCGGGAGTTCTGTCTGGAACATCTGCCCGATTTCCCACTATTCAAACTGATCAGCACGATCTACAAGGTGGCCCCGGGCGTGCTACAAGAGCATGGCAAAGCCAAGAACCCGTGGCCCAACGTCGATGCCCAGTCCGGTGTGATTCAATGGTACTACGGACTCACCGAGTGGGATTTCTACACGGTGTTGTTCGGGATCGGCCGCGCAATCGGCGTCTTGGCCAACATCGTGTGGGATCGGGCTCTGGGCTATCCGATTGAGCGTCCCAAGTCCGTGACCACGGCGATGCTGGAAGAGGCAGCTGGGGTCAAGTAGCATCCACGGTCCAGCAGCCACCGTCAGTTGTAACTGCGGTTCCGGGGGATCCAACAGGATCCCCCGTTTTTCCCTCGCCACGGACCGTGCTAACTTGATCCCATCATGCGTGCAGTTGTGATTACGCGGCCGGGAGATCCCGAGGTGCTTGCGCTCGAGCAAGTTGCCGATCCCGAGCCGGGACCGGGACAGGTGCGGGTCCGCGTGGCGGCCTTCGGCCTCAATCGCGCCGACCTGTTGCAGCGACGCGGGATGTATCCGGCGCCACCTGGCTGGCCCCAGGACATTCCCGGTCTGGAATACTCCGGTGAGGTGGCAGGGCTGGGGCCTCGAGTCACCGGAGTCGCGGTGGGGGACCGGGTGATGGGGATTGTGGGTGGCGGTTCATATGCCGAGTACGTGCTGACTCCTGCCGTGCACGCGATGCCGGTTCCCTGCGGTATGTCCCTGGTCGATGCCGCGGCCATCCCGGAGGTGTTTGTCACGGCACACGATGCCTTGGAGCGGCTCGGGGTAGCACCGGATGAGTGGGTGCTGGTCCATGCCGTGGGGAGCGGTGTCGGTACCGCCGCAGTACAGCTGATCGCTGCCCGGCGCGCGCGGTGCATCGGGACCAGCAGAACGGCCGCCAAACTCGCACGCGCGGCGGAGCTCGGGATGCAAGTTGGCGTCGATCTCGCCAGTGAGGATCTGCCCGCAGCAGTGCGGCGCCATACTGGGGAGGGCGCGCACGCGGCGCTCGATTTGGTGGGTGGCAAGCTGTTCTCCGCCACCCTCGAGGCGCTGAGATCCCGTGGCCGCCTGATCTTGGTGGGTCTCACCGGCGGCCGGCAGGTGCATCTGGACCTGAGCGTCATCCTGCGCAAGCGCCTACGGGTCGAGGGGACGGTGCTGCGGGCACGGAGTGTGGAGGAAAAGGAGCAGGTGTGCAAGTCGTTTACGCGGTCGATAGTGCCCCTGTTTGAGTCCCAGCGGCTGCGAGTAGTGATTGATCGGGTATTCCCGTTGGAGCAAGTCAGAGAGGCCCACAGGTACTTAGAATCAAATGTGAATTTCGGCAAAGTTGTGGTGCAGGTTGCCTGACTTGGGTATGCGGGGACTTTGGCCTGCGGTTGCTGCGCTTGCAATAGCCCTGGCTTGTGCGCAACCGCATCCCGGTTCACCGCAGCCTCCCGCAGCCGACGAGGGAGACCACCAGACCTCGGACCTGCGAGTCGACGCAGGCGACACCGTTGCCGTCTTGGTCGGTGCCGGCGATGTGGGTCACTGCGGCTCGGGCGCTGCGGCGCTGACTGCGCACCTGATCGACAGCTTGATCGAGGATACTGCAGTCCCATTGCAGGTGTTTCTGCCAGGCGATGTGGCTTATCCGATGGGCAGAACCCGGGATTTGATCCGCTGTTACGATCCCACTTGGGGCCGCTTCAAGAGCATTACTCGGCCGGTCCCAGGCAACCACGAGTATAAGAACGGCTTCCTCTGGTTCCTCTTGGGTGGGCACGCCAATCCCTATTTCGCCTACTTCGATGCATTTCCCGGTCAGGCCGGTGACCTCGGTGACGGCTGGTACCACTACGTGCACGGTGGTTGGGATGTATACGCCCTGAATAGCGCAAAGGGCGGGAGGATCAGCCAGTCGTCGCGGCAGTGGAGCTGGCTGGCCGCACAACTCGCGGCCGACTCTGCCCGGTGTGCCGTGGCCTACGTACACCATCCACGGTTCGGCGCCGGCAAACACGGCGACAACGAGCGCATGCGAGACGCTTGGGATCTCCTGACGCAATATGGCGTCGACATTATGATTACCGGTCACGAACACAGCTATCAGCGGTATCGGCCCCAGACGAGCGGTGGCCAGCCCGACCCCACGGGTATCCGCCAGTATATCGTCGGCACTGGCGGGGCCTACCTCCACGACCAGTCTCAGCCGACGAAGGGCCAGCTGGATCGTTGGACCAACGAACACCACGGAGTGCTGAAGCTGACCCTGCGCGCCAACGGTTACGACTGGGAATTCATCGTTGCCGACGGCACAGTGTGGGATCGGGGCAGCAGTCTGTGCCAAAATTCACGATTTGGCTCCTAGCTCCGAATTCAGGACTGCAAAGCCTTCACAATTTGTTGTAGTTTCTTACGCGGTTGTTGCTACTTGAGGTAGTGAGCTTGGAGGTAATGCGGCGATGAGTCAGTCGCTTGTCTTTTATTCGAACGTACTCGAGATCGTCGGTGACATCATCAAGGTCTCGGTGCAAGAATCCAGTGCAGGGAAGGGACCTGTGGCGCGGCTGGGCGATCTCGCCATGGTAGAAAGCGAATCGGGTCACCAATCGCTGTCCCAGGTCATCCAGGTCGACCGCAACCAGGTGTCGTTGCAGGTGTTCTCCGGCACCAAAGGTCTCTCCACGAGGGCCATCACCCGGTTCCTGGGCCATCCCATGCAGGTCATTTACTCGGAGAACATCCTGGGCCGCGTGTTCCGCGGCACCGGTGAGCCGATCGACGGCGGTCCCGATCTCTCGTTGGATACGCGGGTGGAGATCGACGGCCCCACGGTCAATCCGATGCGTCGCGTGCTGGCGTCGAAGATGGTCCGGACCGACGTGCCGATGATCGATGTGTTCAATTGCCTGGTGGAGAGTCAGAAGATCCCGATCTTCTCGGTCGCCGGTGAACCATATAATCCCTTCCTCGCTCGAGTGGGCATCCAGGCGGACGCTGATATCGTGGTGTTCGGCGGTCTCGGTCTCGTATTCGACGATTTTCACTTCTTCCGTACGACGTTTGAGAACGCCGGCGTATTCCCGCGCACGGTGATGTTCGTAAACCAGGCCTCGGATCCTATCGTTGAGCGCGTGTTGGTGCCGGACATGGCCCTGGCCGTTGCGGAGCGGTTCGCAGTGGATGAAGGCAAACGTGTCTTGGTGCTGCTTACCGACATGACCGCCTACGCCGACGCTCTCAAAGAGATAGGAATCTCGATGGAGCAGGTTCCCTCCAACCGCGGTTACATGGGCGATCTCTACTCGCGACTGGCGCGACGCTACGAAAAGGCATGCGACTTCAGGGGAGCCGGTTCCGTCACCCTTTTGACAGTCACCACCATGCCGGGCAACGACGTGACACATCCGGTGCCTGACAATACCGGTTACATCACTGAGGGACAGTACTACATGCATGACGGGGTGCTGGATCCGTTTGGATCGCTGTCACGCCTCAAGCAGCACGTGATCGGCAAGGTGACTCGGGAAGACCACTCGCAGATCATGAACGCTATGATCCGCTTCTATTCCGGGGCTCGTGACGCCGAGCAGAAGCAGGCGATGGCATTTGAGCTTTCGCCCCTCGACCACAAGCTGCTCAAGTTCGGGCAGTTGTTCCGCGAGCGCTTCATGAAGATCGAAGTGGCACAACCGCTGGAAGAAGCTCTCGACCTCTGCTGGCGGACGCTCTCCGAGTGTTTCGAGCCACACGAGTTGCTGATGAAGCAGTCCCTGGTCGAGAAGTACTTCCCGAGTCGGTCGGGCACCGCACAGAACTGAGTGGCAGATGGCACGCCTGGCCCTCAATAAAACAACCCTGAGCAGGCTGTCTCAGCAGCTCAAGATCTTCGAGCGCTTTCTCCCGTCGCTCGATCTCAAGCGGAAACAACTGTTGGCCGAACGGGCCAAGGCGGCCGCGGCGCTGCGCCGCACCGAGGCGGAACTCGAGCCCATCGACAGCCTGGTCGCCGAGAAGTTTCCCATGGCCTCCCGGGAAGACGTAGATCTCACGGGGCTAATGAGCGTGAAGAGCGTGATTCTCGCTCAGGAGAACGTGGTCGGAGTCAAGATACCTGTCCTGCAGTCGCTCGAGATTGAGGCCCGTGAATTCGGGTTCCTGGGACGTCCGCACTGGGTCGACCGGTTCGCCCGGCTCCTGCGGCAGACCATCGAGTTGCAGATTCGGGTACAGGTCGAACGGCGCCGCTTGGAGCTGTTGGAGGTTGGTGTCAGGAAGATCACTCAACGGGTCAATCTGTTCGAGAAGGTGCTCATCCCGCGGTCGCGAGAGCACATACGGCGCATCCGCATCTACTTGTCAGATAACGAGCGAGCCGGGGTAGTGCAGGCCAAGATCTCCAAGAAGAAACGGATCGCAGAGGGCGCAATATGAGCATCTTACAGCTGAAGCGGCTCACGCTGTACGGCATGACGGACCAGAAGGATGTCGTGCTTGGTGGATTGCAGGAGCTGGGGTGCCTGCATCTGGTCAATCTGCAGCCGTCCACCGAGAGACGGAGGGAGATGCCTTCGGCACAACCGAAGGACACGTATGATGCTCTGCGCTACCTGGAAAACAGCCCGATAAGACGCCGGCCGGCATCTGAGGACGAGGACTACGATCTCGATGCGATCGTGGAGAAGGCCCTGTTCAACCGCCAGCGGCGCCGCGCGGTGCACGACCGACTCGACGAGTTGCGACAGCAGATCAGGGAGGTCGAGCCGTGGGGGGATTTCCAGCTGCCCGAGCCTGCCGAGTTGGGCGGCCTGCAGTTGCTCTTCTACGTGGTTCCGTTGCACAAGATGGGGCAGGTGCGAGAGAGCGATCTCACTTGGCAGGTCGTGACTGAAGACCATCGCAACGCCTACGTCGTCGTCGTCTCCGACACGCGGCCTGCGGCTGAGGCGATGCCCGCTCCGCCGGTCGATATCGGCCGGCTCTCACTGTCACAACTGCGGTGGCAAGAGGAGCTGGCGGAGGCTGAGGCGGAGGAACTGTTGGCGGAGCGGTGGACGCTGACGCGGTGGCTGGGCCTGTTGCGGAGAGACATGGCCCGGGCCGAGAACCGCGCCGCTCTGGAGTTCGCGGCGACACAGACCTACGACTCTACCGAAGTCTTCGCCATTCAGGGCTGGGTACCGGTCAAGCTGACTGACGCGCTGGCTCAGTTCGCTGGTGAGCATGGCTTGGCCTATACACTGGAGGAGCCGGGTCCATCCGACACTCCACCCGTGCTACTCGAGAACCCCTCTAAACTGGCTGCCGGAGAAGATCTGGTCGCTTTCTTCCAGCTACCCGGGTATCGCGATTGGGACCCGTCGATAGTGGTCTTCGTATCGTTCGCGCTGTTCTTTGCCATGATCCTCTCCGATGCCGGATATGCAGCCGTTCTGGGGCTGGCCTTGGCATTCCTGTGGAAGCGGATGGGCAGAAGCACTGCGGGCAAGAGACTGCAGAGCCTAGCGGCAGCGATTGTCGCTATGTCGGTAACGTATGGAGTGTTGGTGGGGAGCTATTTCGGGCTGGCACCGTCAGCGGGTTCGTTGCTTGGCGGGCTCAAGGTCCTCGAGATAAACGATTTCGACAGCATGATGAAGTTGTCTGTAGTAGTAGGGGGAGTACACGTCGCATTGGCGAACCTCATGGTAGCCTTCAACCGGCGCAAGTCGTGGTCGGCTCTCGCGCCGCTGGGCTGGATGCTTCTCGTAGCGGGGTTCCTCGGTCTTGTGTTGCGAGGCGCCGACAATGCGTTCAACACGGTGTTCCCATGGGCAATGGGGGTCGGCCTCGTGTTGATCCTGTTCTTCAGTAGCCAGCGGTCGGTCGCGGGTGTGGGGGATTTCCTGTGGCGTCTGGTGGACGGTCTCATGGCCGTTACCGGAGTGTCCAGTTGGTTCGGGGATATTCTCAGCTACTTGCGTCTCTTCGCATTGGGTCTGTCCAGTGCGGCGCTGGCTGTGACATTCAATCAGTTGGCAGTTCAGTCCATGGATGTACCGGGAATTGGACTCCTGTTTGGATTGGCGATTCTGATCCTGGGGCATGTGCTCAACTTGATCCTCGCCATCATCAGCGGAGTGGTGCACGGTCTGAGACTGAACCTAATCGAGTTCTACAATTGGGGGGTTTCCGGTGAGGGCGACACGTTCCGCGCCTTCCGGAAGAAGGAGACGTTATCGTGGACTCAGTGATGGAGCTATTGGGTTGGGCGGGGATATTCAGTCCTCTCGCCCTTGGAGCTGTCGGTAGCATAGTGGGCTGCATGATCGCGGGGCAAGCGGCGTGTGGCGCCCTACTCGAGGTGGAGAGAGGTTATGGACGTTACATAGGCCTCACCGCTCTACCGTCATCTCAGACGATCTACGGGATCGTGGTGATGTTTGCGTTGAACCGTACCGTAACGCCGGAGAATGCGGCAGGTCTCGCTGCTATCGGCATTCTCACGGGCGTTGGTCTCTTGGCGTCGGCGAGCAACCAAGGCAAAGCCCTGGCTTCAGCCATAAGCGCGTCCAAGGCAAAGCCTGAGGTCTTTGGACTATCGATAGCGCCCGCAGCGATTGTTGAAGGTTTCGCGGTGTTCGTGTTCGTGTTCGCATTGGTGCTGGCCGGAGGCTTGGCAGGGTAACTGCGGGGGCAAAAATGGAAGAAACAAAGAGTCCGGCTGAAGTCTCGCAAGAGACTGGGGCTACATCGTCGGGCGTCGAGGCCTTGATCGAGCGCCTGCGACAGCAAGGTGTGGAAGCTGGCCTGGCGGCGAGGGAGGAGATCGTTAGTGAAGCCGAACGTGAGGCTGAGAGGGTCGTCAAGGAAGCTCGCGAGAAGGCGTCAGCCATAGTAGATGAAGCCCGCCAGGAAGTCCGGCGGCTACAGTCTTCCGGCGAGGATGCACTGCGGATTGCCATGCGGGACACAGTCCTGCGCATGCGGGAGACTTTGCGAAAGCGCCTCGAGGGCCAGTTCAGGAGCCTCGTTTCCGAACAGCTCGTAGACCAGGAGTTCCTGCACCGGTTGATCGTCGAAGTGGCTCGCCGGGCACGCGATGACTCTGGGGCAGCTGAAGCGGAGGAAATCGAGATCCTGTTGCCGGTGGAAGCAATCGGTCTGGATGAGCTGCGGCAGCAGCCGGAGGAATCCGACGTCAGGTTGAGTAAGCTTGCCAAGGAGATAGCGAGCGCGACATGGCGGGACGGTGTGTCCATCGACACTCTCGAGCCCGGCGGTCGTGGCATCCGGCTGCGCCTCAAGGACGAAGAACTGGAACTCGATCTGAGCGATCGCGCTATTGCGGATCTGTTGCTAGAGCACCTGCAACCTCGCTTCAGGATCATCATGGAAGACCTCACGTGGTGAGGCTGTAACAGCACGATGGCCCGATCGCCGCGGTACTACATGCTCATGGCGAGTCTGCCGCCGCTGCCATACCTCTACACCAGCGCCCAGACGCCCATCTCGCGGATTCGGCTCGAACGACGGCTCGACATGCTGGAGCCGGAAGACCACGCTGAGCTGTATGATATCGAGGACCTGATGCGGTGGGACCGCCTGCCCCTCGACATCACCGATGTTGAGGTGATTGAGAGTGCCAACGAGCTGATCCCACGAATTCGCAGCGCAACCCTCAGAGAACTCGCAACGTGGCGGTTGGAGGTGAGGACCATTGTCGCTGGCCTGAGACGGCGCGCCATGGGCAAGGCACCACCGTCACCCGGTGAACGATGGGGTTACGGACGGTGGGTACGACACATGGAGCAGAGATGGTCGGCGTCAGACTTCGGCTTGGGTGGCATCATGCCCTGGGTAACGGAGTTCAGCCGGCTGATCGATGAGGGAGACACGTTCGCGTTTGAGCAGCAGTTGCTGGATCTGGTTTGGCGCTTCACTGGGCGTGTGGCAGATCGCCATTTCTTCAACTTCGAGGCGGTGGCTCTCTACGTACTGCGCTGGGACATCATTGCCCGGTGGGTCGCGTACAGCGGTGAACACGCGAGGGAGCGATTTGGACGACTCGTTAATGAAGGGTTGGGAGAACACGCGGAATTGTTCGGTAGCTCGAAGTCGGGAGTGGACCGGAGATCGCAGTCGACAGTGTAGGAGTGTGAGATGTCAGATGAAAATGGGAGGAAAACGAGCGCCAGGGTGGTGGCGGTGCAGCAGGGGCTCGTAACGATAGAGTTGGACGATGCCGGGGATGGCTCGGGTACGCTCATGAAGAACGAGGTTGTACTCATCTGTCCGCGAGGCAGCGCTGAGAAGCTCAAAGCCGAGGTACTGCGAGTGAGGGGGCGCACGGCCGAGGCGCAAGTATACGAAGAGACTCGCGGTGTCGCTGTCGGTGATCGAGTCCAACAGACGGGACTCATGCTCTCGGTGAGACTGGGGCCTGGTCTCTTGGGTCAGGTGTACGACGGACTGCAAAACCCGTTGGAGATGATAGCGGGCGAGCACGGCTTCTTTCTTCCCCGGGGAGTCGAGATGCCGCCCTTGAGTCCCGAGTCCAGGTGGCCGTTCACGCCGGTTGCTGAAGTCGGGATGCGGCTGCGTGCC
This sequence comes from Gemmatimonadota bacterium, assembly GCA_039586365.1. Lineage (GTDB taxonomy): Bacteria > Gemmatimonadota > Gemmatimonadetes > Gemmatimonadales > GWC2-71-9. Next base: position 37,476 of record JBDHKN010000028.1, read on the forward strand.
GGTGACGTCTTGGGTACGGTGCCGGAAGGACGCTACGTTCACAAGATCATGGTACCCTTCGCTGAGCCCGGAACACTCGAGCTGACAGCGATTCAGAAAGGCAACTTCACGGTTGACATGCCGGTAGCGAGGGTGCGTGACGAGACCGGAAGAGAACGGCCTTTGAGCTTGGCGCAGGAGTGGCCCGTCAGGCGAGCGGTACCGGACACGCTGCTGCGACACAAGTACTCAGAGCGGCTCTACCCCTCGGAGCCGATGGTTACGACACAGCGGTTGATCGATACGTTCTTCCCCATCGCCCGCGGCGGTACGGCATGCATCCCAGGTCCGTTCGGGTCGGGGAAGACCGTGTTGCAGCACTTGATATCGCGCCATTCGTCGGTCGATATCGTGATCGTCGTGGCGTGTGGTGAGCGGGCTGGAGAGGTCGTGGAGACCATCACCGAGTTCCCGGAACTCACCGATCCCAAGACCGGCGGTCCACTAATGGATCGAACAATCATCATCTGCAACACATCCTCCATGCCTGTAGCTGCCCGCGAGGCATCGATCTACACGGGAATCGCGCTGGGTGAGTACTACCGTCAGATGGGCTATGACACGCTCCTGCTCGCGGACTCTACCTCTCGCTGGGCCCAGGCAATGAGAGAGACGTCGGGTCGGATGGAGGAGATCCCGGGAGAGGAAGCGTTCCCGGCGTACCTGGATTCCGCGATTCGCGGCGTGTACGAGCGTGCCGGATTGATTCGGGCCAACGACGGCGCCATTGGCAGCCTCACCATGATCGGCACGGTATCTCCCGCCGGAGGGAACTTCGAAGAACCCGTGACCCAGTCCACGCTCAGCACGGTCAAGGCATTCCTGGGGCTCAGCGCCGACCGTGCCTACAAGCGTTTTTATCCCGCAGTCGATCCGTTGCTCTCTTGGTCGCGCTACCTGGACCAGATCTCTGAATGGTTCGACAAGGAGCTGTCGTTCGGCTGGACCGACAGGGTGAAGGAATTGATGGAACTCCTCAAGCGCGGTGATGGTATCCAGCAGATGATGCAAGTGACGGGTGAGGAAGGTATCACGGTAGAGGACTACATCACCTACCAAAAGGCCGTGCTCGTGGATATGGTCTATCTGCAACAGGACGCGTTCGATGAGGTCGACGCGAGCGCGTCGCTCGAGCGACAGAAGAACTCGTTCGAGCTACTCTACGACTTGGTCACCCGCAAGTACCGTTTCGAGGAGAAAGACGAGGTCCGCGACTACTTCACGCGGCAAACCGGATTGTTCAAGAACCTCAACTACGCGCGCGACGATTCGCCCGAACACGGTGATTTGAGCCGGCAGATCATGGAACTGGCGGACTCGGCGACCGCACCGGTGGTGACAACCGGAGCCAAGAGGCGGTAGCATCGGCAGGCGGAACCGAGAGATGGTGGTGAACGGGGCGGTAGGGGTTGCAGCGACCCACTACCGCCCTGCGCCGTTCCGCGCCGACACCCGTCCCAATGCGAATAGAGCCGCACATGGAGAGAGAGATGGGTGAGCAGCAAAACCTGCGTACTCCGCTGCGGCGTGAGCCGATCCATCGAGTCACAGCCCCGCTGGAGCGCTTCATGCACGTCGAGGCGGCCAGTGGAATCGTGCTACTCGCCGCTGCCCTCGCGGCGCTGCTGTTGGCCAATTCACCCTGGGCCGTCGCTTTCCTGGGCTTCTGGGACCAGGAAGTCGGTTTTCGGATCGGCTCGTTCGAGATGGTTCACTCGCTCAAGCATTGGATCAACGACGGGCTGATGGCAGTGTTCTTCTTCGTCATCGGGCTCGAAGTGAAGCGCGAGCTGGTGATCGGAGAACTGCGGGATCCGCGCCGCGCAGCGCTGCCGGTCTTCGCCGCTGTGGGTGGAATGCTCGTACCGGCGGGAATCTACCTCGCGTTTCAGGCTGGCGAACCGGGAGCGCAGGGATGGGGCATCCCAATGGCGACCGACATCGCGTTCGTCGTCGGCTGCATGGCTGTACTGGGCTCGCGAGTGCCGCGCGGACTCCGCGTCATGCTGCTGTCACTCGCCATCGCAGACGATATCGGTGCCATCTTGGTCATCGCTATTGGCTACACCGCTGGGCTCGACTGGACTGCCCTGGCGTTGGCCGCCGTCGGTCTGGGAACGATGGTTGTCCTGGCACGCGTGGGTGTTCGTAGCTACTCGGTCTACGCAATGGTGGGCGCCCTGGTATGGCTGGCATTCCATGAGTCGGGAGTGCACGCTACAATTGCCGGCGTTATCCTCGGTCTGATGACGCCAACTCGGGAATACCTGAGTGCCGGGACCTTCGGTCAGGTGTTGAACTGGACCAGCGACATATTCCACGGCGGTGAGTGGCCCCGCGAGTCCCAACGCGCTCTGAAAGTAGCGCACTTCCGGCAACTCGCGCGGGACACGATATCTCCGGTGGAATACCTCGAGGGCGTGCTCCACCCTTGGGTGAGCTTCCTGATAATGCCCGTCTTTGCCTTGGCCAACGCCGGAGTCCCGCTCGCGCTATCCGATCTGGTTCAGCCCGTGGCAGTCGCTGTGGCTGCAGGACTGGTTGTCGGCAAGCCGGTCGGCATCGTGTTGTTGAGCTTGCTCGCCGTGCGACTGGGTATGGCGAGGCTACCCGACGGAGTGAGCTGGGGTGCGCTGACTGGAGCTGGCTTCCTGGCTGGAATCGGCTTCACGATGGCGTTGTTCATCGCAGGGCTGGCGTTGGATGGCGAACTGCTCGCTACTGCCAAGGTCGGAGTAATGGGTGCATCGGTGATCGCGGCGCTGATAGGTATGGTGTTCCTGAGCTGGTTGCTGCCGCGAGGCGGCAGTACCGGAGCGACGACCGACTCGGCTAAGTAAATGGTGCTTCTTGTGTCTACTACATGATCATGGATGATCCCTACAGACGGAATGCGCTCAGCGTGGTACGCTCCAGGTGCGGCGGGTGACACCACGACTTAGATGGCTCGCCGCGGTTGGCGTGCTCCTGGTCCTGGCAATCGTAGCTCGTGTCGTGTTGCTGGGCAACGGCGGTTCCCGGATCCACGAGTTCTCAGGTATTACCATGGGGACCACCTACACGGTCAAGATGGTAGCCGACCCGCTCGAAGGCTACCAAATACAGGATACTGTGCAGGCTCTGCTCGATGCTGTTGACCACTTGATGTCCACCTACGACTCGACGTCACAACTTTCGCGCTTCAATCGTCATCCTGCCACGACGCCGTTCCCGGTTTCTCGACAGATGTTGGATGTGTTCACCGTCGCACGCAGTGTCAGCGAACGCAGTGGCGGAGCCTTCGATGTCACCGTCGCACCACTGGTGAATGCGTGGGGATTTGGACCCTCTGGGAGGCCGCCTACCGCGCCCAGTGAAGCTGAACTGGCAGACTTGGCACACAGAGTAGGGTACCAGTTACTGACGATTGACTCGGCGCAGGGCACGCTCATCAAAGCGAATCCCGGGGTCGCCGTCGATCTCTCCGCGATCGCCAAAGGTTACGCCGTGGATCAGGTGACCGCTGCCTTGGAGTCATTGGGTATTGTGAGTTTCTTGGTGGAGGTTGGTGGTGAGCTCAAGGCAAGAGGACGCAAGAGTGATGGGACGGCGTGGAGCGTCGGCATCGAACTGCCGGATAGCGACGTGCGAACGGCGTACAGGGCGGTCCCTTTGGCGGATATGGCTATCGCGACCTCGGGTGACTACCGCAGTTTCTACGAGGCAAACGGCGTCAGATACGCTCATATCATCGATCCACGCACCCACAAGCCCGCGCGACATGCTGGTGCTTCCGTGAGCGTAATGCACTCCGAAGCTGTAGTGGCAGACGCCTGGGCCACAGCTCTGAGTGTGCTTGGACCCGAGGAGGGGTTCGCTCTCGCGGAACACGAGCGGCTCGCCGCACTGTTTCTCATCAGGTCGGGGGATGGATTTGAAACCAGGGAGACAAGCCTGTTCCAACAGCTTGTCCGATCAAGTGCGTCCCAGTAACCGTACCGGTTTCGTGCGCAACCTGCGGTACAGCTCCCAACTAGCGGCATTCAGCTTCACTACTCTGCCGGCATTGACCCAGCGATGAGGGAGCAACTGGCCCGCATCCAGCCGCAAGTCCGTGGTATTCTCCTAGCCGTTGCAGCGAGTGCCTGTTTCGCCTCGATGCACAACACGATTCGCTATTTGACGGCAGACCTGCACCCGTTTGAGGTTGCTTTCTTCCGCAACCTGTTCGGCGTCTTGGTTTTCGTACCGTGGTTCCTCACTGTGGGATTCGGCAGTCTGCGGACGAGTCGGATCGGGACTCACATGATTCGTGCTGGGTTCAACGCCATGTCGATGCTGGCTTGGTTTACCTCACTCAGCCTGATGCCGGTTGCGGAGGCCACTTCGCTCGCTCTGTCCGGACCGGTCTTCGTGACCATAGGTGCTGTGGTCTTTCTGCGGGAGAAGGTTGGCTGGCATCGCTGGGTCGGTGTCGGGCTTGCGCTGCTTGGTGCCGCAGTCATCATCCGGCCGGGCATTGAGACCGTGGGATTAGAGACGTGGCTGGTTCTGTTCGCCACAGCTTGTGTCTCGATATCCAAGTTGGTTGCCAAGAGCCTGGCGCGTACCGACAGCACGGCAACCATTGTGGCGTACCTGACGTTACTCATGATGGGAATCACTCTGGTGCCGGCGTTGTTCGTTTGGCAGCGGCCCATGCTGAGCGAGCTGAGCCTCCTGGCACTGGTGGGTAGTCTGGGAACCGCAGGGCATCTGCTATTCATCAAGGCATACAAGCTGGCTGATGTTAGCCTGGTCGAGCCGGTGATGTTCATGCGGGTGATTTGGGCGGCCCTGATCGGTTTCGTCGCTTTTGCGGAGTTTCCCGACATGTGGACCTGGATTGGTGCTGCGGTCATCGTTTTCGGCACTACCTTTATGGCCCGGCGTGAGGCGGTGCGCGCGCAGCATACTGCGGAGACGCTCCCCTGAGGGCGTTGCCCTTGCAGTTTCTGGCACAGCGCTAAATTGTAGGCACTGACAAGAGAAGCTCCTGCTGCCAGTGGCCTGTCGGCCCCGCTGCCGCCCTGACTCGCCGCAGGACGGTTTGCGATCGCGAGAATGCCAGACCATCCCGGCAGTGTTGTGTTGCGGCGTCCACCACGCACAGTGAATCGACAACAACATGGAATCAGCCCAGTCTTTGAGACGGATCCTAGGGCAGTTCCCCCGAGTATCGCTAGCTGACCTACCCACGCGGCTCGACAAACTTGAGAACCTATCCAGACGGCTCGAGGTCTTTGGTGTCTTCGTGAAACGGGACGATCAGACGGGGCTGGCGTTCGGTGGTAACAAGGCGCGCAAACTGGATTTCCTGATGGCGAACGTGATGAACCGGGGAGCCGACTGCATCATCACGTGGGCTGGGGTGCAGTCAAACTGGTGCCGTCAGGTGGCTGCTGCAGCAGCGAAACTCGATATCAGGACAGTGCTTGCGCTCTTCAAGGGACCGACATCGCCGGAGGGCGACGACGGCAACCTACTACTAGACCGGATCTTCGACGCCGACATCAGAGTGTTTGACGCGACAGGTATCGACAACATGCTCGAATTCGAGAGCGTGCGACACATCGTCGATCCCATCGCCGACGAAATGCGCCGTGCGGGGCTCAGGCCCTATGTCGCACCGATCGGCGGATCGCTGGTGGAAGCATCGATGACGGAGCCATGGGGAACGTTGGGTTATGTAGAGGCCTTCGTGGAGCTGGTCGAGCAGGCGGAGCAGATGGGTGTCGGCATCGACTCGATCGTCCTGGCAACTGGATCTGGCGGCACTCAGGCGGGCCTGCTGGCGGGTGCTAAGCTGTTGTCGCCTGCCACCAGGATCGTCGGCATTTCCGTATACGCCGGTGAAGAAAAGGCTGCGGGATATGTGCGGTCCGTGGCCAACTCCACGCTGGAACTGCTCGGCAGTTCGGTCAGGGTGGCCGAGGACGATGTCATCGTCTTGGATGACTATCTGATGGAGGGCTATGGCGTCTTCGTTCCCGAAGTGGGTGACGCAATCGGGCTCATCGCTGAGTCTGAGGGTCTGCTGCTCGATCCGGTTTACACGGGCAAGTCGATGACTGCAATGCTGGACTTGATTGAGAAAGGCTACTTCAGGGAAGGGGAGAACGTCGTGTTCCTTCACACTGGGGGAACGCCAGCGCTCTTCCCTTACCGCAAGCAGGTATTAGACCACTTGGCCCGATCCTAGGAAGTCGAAGATGGATCGCAGGGATTTCGTAGCGTATCTGGCCAGGACGACACACATCTTTGTTTCGAAAGAGCATGTAGACATGGTGCTGGAAGGGGTGGACCACCTGGCTCGACGGGCAGCGTGACAGCACAACGGTTGAAAGCTGATAGCTGCTGCAACTTCGAACGAACACAATCCGTATGGTGGAGTGTGCGACAGCTATCAGCCGATCGCTGAGAACTGGGAGTTGAGAGCTGACATATGAAAACACTCGCCAAGTTCGTTGTTCTGTCCTTTGTCGTCTTGCTGGCGATACCCCTGCTGCAGTACAAGACAGTATCACCTTGCCGTATGCTCGAGCAGGAACTGGTCGAGCGTGCGCAACAGGAAGCTGAGTCCGCTGTCGAGGAGGGGCAGGAAGCCGTCAGCAGATACGGCGAGCAGGCACAGCGGCTTGCGGAACAAGTTGGTGCGATCGTGGAAAATGTTGCGGAGGACATCGCCGCCGGCGTTGCCGAGATGCGCGTTGAGCAGCTATCCACCCGCCAGTGCCTGAGGGAACTGTCGCGAATGAAGCTTGGCAAGGAACCGACGCCAGGTTGGTGACATTGGATTCTTCCGCCCCGACCTCGCGACGGGCGTATTGGGCAGTACCGGGAGGGTAGGCCGACACCGAGGAATTTCCACCAGCGGTCACTGTCTCCCACCTGGTAGATCACATGGGGCTGGTTCTAGCCCTCGACTCGAGTTGTCCGTCATTCAGCCGAGCCCCACCAGGTATTCCACCACTTCCGAACGAGTCTGTTTGGGTCCATTATCACGCCGTGGCACGTTTGCATCCGGAATCGCGCCGCAGCGCTGACCTGGGTTGGTTGGGCCACCGAAGCAGCGAGACTGTGCCACCACCCATCGTTGACCCAAGGAGCCGACCATGAATAGCGCGGTCGCTTTGGTAGAAGCATATCTGCACGCCAACGGCTATTTCACGGTTACGGAGTATCCGATCATGGAGGCGCTACCAGGCGGTGCCTATCGGGTGGCCACCGACATCGACATAATGGCAGTGCGGCTACCGCATGCCGGCCGGCTCATTCCTGGGCGCAACGTCGCAAAGGGCCGCGGGAAAGACAGGCTCGATCCTGACCCGATGCTCCAAACCACCGACGATTCGGTGGATCTGTTGATCGGGGAGGTCAAGGAGGGTCAGGCGATCTTGAACGAGGGAGCACGGGACCCGGAAGTGCTGAGCTCCGTACTGTCTCGGTTTGGGGGCAAAGCCATGACGCAGGTCGAGAGTCTGGTAGCGGCCCTGCTCAAGAGAGGTGAGGCACAGATGGAGGACGGGCCCCGCGTGCGGGTTGTGGCGTTCGGCTCGCACGGAGCCCCCCGTCGCTCGTATCACGTTATCACCCTCGGCCATATCCTAGATTTTTTCCGCGACGCAGTGGAGCAACACTGGGGCATCATGCAGCAGGCTCATTTCAAGCATCCCGGATTGGCCTTTCTGATGATGGAGGAGAAGGCGAAACGGCGGCAGGAAGAGTCACGGAGGAAAAGGGAAGGGAGGCAGCGGCAACGATGAAGTGCCGCAACTGGAATAGAGCGTGAACCGCATCTCAACATCCTTCCGACGCACCGAATAAATCCGCGACTGATGTGTAGGTAATGATAGAGAGACAACCGTCACAGGAGGCAGGCATAGCGCCGCGTGACCACACCGAGGTGGCGGAACGGGATCTCATGGTCCGGGCGCAGCGCGGTGACCGTCGGGCATTCGGTGAGTTGGTCACGCGACACATGCAGCGAGCGTACTATGCGGCGCTGGGACTTGTGGGCTCACACGACGACGCAGTGGATATGTCGCAGGAGGCGTTTGCCCGGGCTTATCGCAGCCATGAGTCGATCGATCCAGACGGGCCATTCTACGGCTGGATATACCAGATTCTGCGGAGACTGTGCTTCAATTTCCTGCGGGATCAGAAGTCACGGACGCGGAGACTCGAACAACGTGCCAACTGGCTTACAGAGGAAGCTAGTGCACGTGCCGCTAGTTCGGATCCGGCTCGACGAGCAGAGTTGACCGAGCTGCGCGAGCGGCTGGAGATCGCCATAGCAGCGTTGTCGGACAAGGAACGGGAGGCGTTGGTACTCAAGGATTTCGAGGGTCTGCGCTATCGCGAGATCGCGGACTTGTTGGGGATCCCGATGGGCACGGTGATGTCGCGGCTCTACGCCGCCCGACGGTCGTTGGCCTCCTTGTTGGAGGACAGGCTGTGAAGCAGGAACACAAAGACAACGGTGTTGATCGGGCTCGCGAGCTCATGATGCTGGCGCTGGATGGAGAGGCCTCAGACGAGGAGTATGCCGAGTTCGCAGGACTCGTGAACGCCGACCCGGTGTTGCGTGCCGAGTGGGAGCGGCTGAGATGGGTGAAGGGCACGACGGCAACATTGAGGTTGCGAACGGCACCGTATGACCTCTGGGAGGAATACATGAACTCTGTTTACCGCCGCGTAGAGCGCGGGATCGGTTGGATACTGCTTTCCGTGGGGGCGATTGTCGTGCTCTCATATGGTGTATGGCGTGGTGTACAGGAGCTGGTCGGAGACGTGACCGTTCCCTGGTATGTCAAAGCGGGCGTGTTGGCATTGTTGATCGGCATAGTGGTACTCGCCGTATCAGTGATTCGGGAGAAGTACTTCGTGTTCAGAGATGACCCTTATAGGAAAGTCAGACGATGATAATCACACCAGCAGCCAATGTCGCGGGCTATCGGATCGTAAAGACGCTGGGGCTCGTGCGGGGCAATACCATCCGGGCGCGCAACGTGGGCAAAGACATCATTGCGGTGATCAAGAACCTCGTGGGTGGAGAGATAGAGGAATACACGACGATGCTGGCGCAGGCGCGCGAACAGGCACTGGACAGGATGGTGGAACAAGCGACTGCAATTGAGGCGGACGCCGTGACCGACGTGCGGTTCACCACTTCGGTTGTAATGGGTGGCGCTGCCGAAATGCTCGCGTTCGGCAACGCAGTCAAGCTGAAGCCAGAGTGATGGTGCGGCTGGTTCACCGCGGCACAACCAAGGAGCACACGCATTGAATACGCATCAGATGGTCGGCGCGATTGCCGTGACAGTGCTGGGTCTCGGCACCATGCCGCTCAGGGCCCAGCACGAATTAGTCGGTCAGTGGGACGGTGTGATCGCTATCCTCGGGAACGATCTGGGCATTACGGTCGTATTCGAGGCTACGGGCGCTCAAATAACGGCTCAGATCGATATCCCGCAGCAGGGAGCGCAGGGGCTCCCCCTCGCCAATCTGCGATTCGACGATCCCAACGTGCACTTCGAGCTGCCCGCAGCGCAGGGGACTGCGGTCTTTGACGGACGTGTGCAGGGCGACTCGGTCACCGGTGACTTCACTCAGGCGGGCTACACCGGCACCTTCTCGCTCCACCGTGCGGAGCCGGCTGCAGCGGAACCGGCCGCGCAAGAGGCTCAGCCCTATGTGGAGGAAGAGGTCAGTTTCCGCAACGACGCCATCTTGCTGGCCGGGACTCTCACGCTACCGGATGCGGACGGTCCTCATCCGGCGGTGGTGATGATCACCGGCAGTGGGGCGCAGAACCGCGACGAGGAGTTGTTCGGCTTCAAGCCGTTCCGCATCATCGCCGACCACCTCACACGCCACGGAATTGCAGTGCTGCGGTACGACGACCGTGGCGTCGGCGGCTCGACAGGGAGTGTTTCGCAGGCGACTAGCGAAGAGCTGGCCGGTGATGTCTTGGCTGCCGTAGGTCTACTCGAGGCTCGTAGTGACATCGATCCGCGACGGATCGGCCTGATCGGTCACAGCGAGGGTGGCATCATCGCGCCGATAGTGGCCGCACAGTCGAGCGACATAGCGTTCATCGTGCTGATGGCTGGAACGGCGGTGACCGGCGAGAGGATACTGTTGGCGCAGGGCGAGGCTATACTGCGGGCCAACGGAGCAACGGAAGCGCGGCTCCAAGCCCAGAGAGAAATGCAACAGCAGATCTTCGCTGTGGTGCGCAGTGGAGCAGGGATGGAACAGCTGGCAGCCAACCTGCGCGAGCAGATACAGGCGAGTCTCGATTCGCTGCCGGTCGAGCAGCGGGCTGCCATCACAGACGAGGATGCTTTCGTCAACTCGAGGCTCGAGGGACAACTCAGCATGATCCGGTCGCCCTGGTTCCGCTTCTTCTTGGACTACGACCCCGCGGTGACCTTGGAGCAAGTGACAGTACCGGTGCTGGCACTGTTTGGTGAACTTGACCTGCAAGTGCCTCTGGTTGTGAACCGAGAGCCGTTGACCCGTGCGTTGGAACGGGGGGGAAATGACGCGGTCACGATCCGTGTTTTCCCGCGAGCGAACCACCTCTTCCTGACTGCGGAGACCGGCAGTCCAAACGAATACCCTACCATGGAGAAGGAGTTCGTGCCTGGCTTCCTGGAAGAGATGACTGACTGGATCCTAGCGCGGGTGGCAAAAGGCGACTCCTGAAGGGGAAAGCGGTGGGGTTCACGGTTGCCGGGCCAAGCGGTGCCCTGGCGACCGGATTCGAAGGCGCGGTCGAACCCTTTTGGTGCCATATTGCGTATAGTGAATACCAGGCAGTCAAACCGGAGCGACTGAAATGAGCCCCAGACTCTACTTGATCCCGTTAGCCATGGTTGCGGTCGGTGCAGGCGTGGCGGTCAACCGTCACACGCGGGACCACACCGATCACAAGGAAGTGACGGTTGTGGTCTCACCACTGCCGCAGCAGCACGAATGGTGTAGCGAGCGCCCCAAATCCAGCCGCGGGTGGTATTGTGAGGTCCGCGAGTTCTCGTTCTCAGCCTCGGACCTGAACGCTCTGGATGCCAGCCCTAACGGTGACATTGAAATGAGAGGTTGGGACAGCGACGCAGTGCAGGTTCTTGCCAAGGTTCAGGCCAGCGCCCGGTCGGATGCGGACGCTCATGACCTGGTATCCGTGGTCCGAATCGCGACGTCGGGTGTGAAACTCAATACCAGCGGTCCCAAGGTAGGGCGCAACGAATCGTGGTCGGTCAGTTACTGTGCGGCCGTGCCGCGGCGGTCGAATTGGTCGCTGCACGCCACTAACGGTGGGATAGCGGTAGAGGATGTGTCGGGCAATCTCGAGCTGGGGACCACCAACGGTGGCATCACCCTGAGAGCGGTCGGCGGTGACGTTCAGGGTCGCACCGTCAATGGTGGGATCAAGGCGGAGCTCGAAGGAAATGAGTGGGACGGTGCGGGGTTGAGCCTCAGGACGACGAACGGCAGCATCGACATCCTCATGTCAGGTGAATACAACGCCGTACTCGAATCCGCCACGACCAATGGCGCCATTCAAGTCGATTTCCCGGTCACGGTGAGCGGCCGGATCAGCCGTAGGTTGAACACCGAACTCGGCAACGGCGGCGCCTTGATACAGGCCGTCACGACCAACGGCGCGGTGAGGATCAGGAAGAACTAGATTGACGATTGACGATTGACGATCGGAAATCGTCAGTCGTGGGTAATGTAACTCAACTCGGTTGCTTTCTTCGGTTTCTGACGAGCTGTTGCAGAGCCATAGCTCATGGGATCGGTGGTGGACGGGTCAATGCAAGACGGTGTCCTGGCGGCCTGCACGGTATCCAGCGGGCCTTTGACCGCATCGTTAGGCCTGCTGGACCACCTGATACTCTGCGCCTCGCACGGTAACATCCCTGTCATGTAGCCGTGCACGTCAACTCACCGGCCGGAACGACCGCAAGCCACCTTGCTGAACAGGACTTCCGAGTCTGGTCAGCAACCGGATTCAGTCACCCTACCCTCACTCGTAACTCGTCACTCGTCACTCGTCAATCTCAGAGTTGAGAATCGGGTAGGCTGCCCAGTCTTTGTAGTCGAAGTGCCACCACTCGAATTCGTAGACTGAGAACCCCTCGGCTTCCATGACACGGCGCAGCAGGTCCCGGTGCCAGCGCTGGCGAGAGGTTCCGCCCGGATAGGCCGGGTAGGAGCGTTCGGTCATCTCGTCGTAGGTGCCGACCATCTGGATCGGCTCCCCCGTGCGCGAATCGTATAGGGTGAGGTCCACCGCGCAGCCGCGGTTGTGGCGGGAACCACTCGCCGGGTTGGCGACGAAGATCTTCTTGTCTTCAGGCGTAGCGTCCCAGAACATCTTGGTCACGTACCACGGCCGATAGGCGTCGTGGATCAGGAGACCGTAGCCGTACTCTCGGAGCGCTCTGTGAGCACGCACCACTGCTTCAGCCGCGGGTCGTTGCAGGAATGCTCGCGGTTGCTGGTAGAACACGGCGCCCATGAAGTTGTCGGTGGAGGCATAGCGGATGTCGAGTTTGATGGTCGGATCGAGTTCGGTTACTTCCACCAGATCGGGTTCGCGGAACTCGCCCTGTTCCGGCGCCGGTGATGCGGCGAGAGCCTCCTGTCGCAGTTCCTCGACCGGTCGTACCGGTTCGATCTGGAAAGTGCCTTCATCCAAACCCACGGGTCTCCGCTCGAACACCACGCTGGCCGCTTCCACCGCTGTCGCCCGGCCAGTGCTGTCACGATTGAAGAGGAGCCGTTCGCCGTGGTACAGCCCGAAGTCGGGGAACGCGAAGACGTCGGGACTCACCTCTTGCAGCGGATAGAAGAAGAACCACTCGATCAAGGCGTGGAGCTGTCCTCGGCGTTCCAGGATGAACAGGGTGTTGTGATCCCAGCCGTATTCGCCGATCAAACCGCGCCAGCTGTCCGGGACAGCCGGGGGCGGCCGGCTGCTGGCCTGCCGCAGAGTGTCCCGCCCGATCACGATCCGGCCATCCTGTAGCAGCACGACCGTCCCCCCCTGGTCCAGCGGACCGTCGACCACCAATGTGTCGCCCCACTGACGCAACTCGAAGGCGATGCCACCGCGGTACAACAGGCCGTGCAGCCGGCCGTTCAGCTCCAAGAATTCGATCCCCGCGTCACCGACGGGGTACTCGCCCACCAAGGCGCGAATTCGCTCGTGGGGAACCGGAAGCGTTCTTCTCGGGGTCGGTAGCGGTTGGTGTTCCCGCACGGCCAGCATGCTCCTGAGCGCGAGGTCGGCGATCAGGTCAGTGACGGCATTGGCGCCATCTTTTGTGGCCACGACGATCGTGCCGACCTTCTCGTCAGGTAGCAGTGCCAGTTCGGTGGCGAAGCCGTAGATCGCACCGCCGTGACCGATGCGGCGGTGGCCGTCCAACAGGCCGACGTTGAAGCCGAGGCCGTAACCGTTGGTGGCTCCCGCGGGAGCAAACTGGGGTTGCCACATCGCGGCGAGGGTCTCCTGCCCGACGACGGCGGTGCCGTCGCGGGTACTCCCGGCGAACAGCACGCTCATGAAACCGCCCAGGTCGATCACCGTGGAGTACATGCTTCCGGCCGGCGCCATCCCCAATTGGAACGTGGGGGCCTCGAACGACCTGCCGTCGTAGGTCCACATCTGGGCGGCGGCGAGATCCTCGATCAGCTGTGGTTCCGGCTCGAATGCGCTGCGCCTCATGCCGAAGGGTGTGAGGACCGCGTCCTTGACGTACTTGGCAAAGGGAACGCCCTGCGTGCGCTCGAGTACGTAGCCGACTGTGGCTACGCCGGCATTGGAGTACTTGATTCTGGCCTCAGGCTCGTACACCAGTGTCGTGGAGTTCAGGCTTGCCACCATCGCCGGGAGCGAAGGTTCAGTGTCGTCGAAGTAGTTGCCAACTGGTGGCTCCCGCACCAGACCAGCACGGTGGGACATGAGTTGCCGGAGTGTGATCGGTTTGTCGTAGTGGTTTTCGGGGCTGAAGTCGGGCAGGTACGTGGTGACTGGCGCATCCAGCTCCAGTTCGCCGTGTTGCACCAACCGCATCACCGCCATGTCGGTGAACAGTTTGGAGACCGATCCCACGCGGTACACCGTGTTGGCCGTAGCCGGAGTGCTGTCGCCAGGATCGGCGTAGCCGAAGCCGCGCGCCCACACGATCTCCTGATCGTCCACCAGCGCAATGGAGACGGCGGGGATCTCCTTCACCTCCATGTGCCATTCGATGAACGGTTCGAGCAACTCAGCCACCGCCGCATAGTCCCGGCGCGGCTCAATGTCACCGCTGGCGCCACCACACGAGACAGCCCAAGGGAGGAGGATGAAGCAGCTGGACCAGTGCCTGAGGATGTCGGCCATGGTGGCCTTAGAGTGTCTTGCAGCCATGTGATTGACGATTGACGATTGACAATTGACGATTGACGAGTGACTTCGACCCGAGCGATCACTGATCACCGATTACTAAATACTGACAAGAATGACCGGACCGTCAAGCTAAATTGGGTAGCGCACCTCTGGGCGGCGGCACAAGCGGTAGATCATCCAACGCCACGCTCGGCACCGCCTACCGTGCAGCGGCAAAGGAGCGTAACGTCAGCTGCGCTACGATCAACGCCGCGAACGCGTGTCACTGTGCGTTTGATCAGGACACTGACAATCAGGTCCGGTATGGACCCGCGGTCATTCCACCGTCAACGCTTCCACCGGATCGACCCTCATCACACGCGCCGCGGGAACGAAGCTCGCTATCATCCCAACCAGAGTGAGAGCCAGCACGACCGTTGCGAATACGAATGCGTCGCGGGGGCTGACGTCATAGAGGATCTGCCCGACAGCACCGGCGGCCAGCGCCGCGAGGCATATGCCCAAACCCAACCCCATGCCAAGCTGCACTACACCTCTCCGCATCACCAGACCCACCAGTTGCATCCGCTGCGCACCGAGCGCCATGCGGATGCCGATCTCCTGCGTTCTGAGGCTCACTGCGAACGACATCACGCCGTATAGGCCCACGGCGGCGAGAAACAGCGCGAAGAACCCGAGCGCCATGAACATGGTGCTGAATATCCTGAACATCCAGGTTGCGTTCTCCATCACCCTTGCGAGCGAGAATACGTTGTAGATCGGGAGATTCGGGTCGACGGCGGCAACGGCCGCCCGCGCGTCGCTGGTGAGGGACAAGGGCTCCGCCCTGGTACGGAGGGCCATGCTGATACTCCGACCCACACTTGCCTGGGAGATCGGCCTGTAGAACCCCGCCGGACTACCGTTCAGATTGCCGATGCCCTGCATGTACAGGTCGGGGGCCAGCCCTACTACCGTAAACCACGCCTCGGTGGTGTCTCTTCTTCCCATGCGAATGCGCCCACCAATGGCGTCACCGCCCGGGAAGAAGGTGCGCGCAAACGACTGGTTGACTACGACAACGGGCAGCGAGTTGTCTCCGTCGCCGTTGTCGAACGCCCTGCCCCTTAGAACATCTACTTCGAAGGTGCGGAAGTAGTCGGCTGTGATGACTCCCTCTCGCGCGCTTGGAAAGTCATCATCGGTTGCGTAGGTCTGACCTTCCACTTCGAAGACCAGCAGACCGTTGCCCGCGGCCGGCAGTCCGTCCGACAACGTGGCAGCCTCCACACCGGGAATCGCTTCGAGCTGTGGCAGCAGACTCTCGTAGAACTGAACTCGACTGGCGTTGTCCGGATATTCCACTTCCGGCAGCAGCACCCGGGCCGTGAAGATGTTCTCGGTGGCAAATGGCAGCTCGAGGGTGTTCATTTTCACGATGCTCTTGATCATGAGGCCAGCTCCGATCAGCAGGGCACACGACACCGCCACCTCCGCCACGACAAATCCGGCGCTCAGCCGCCCCAACTTGAAACTGGACGCACCGCGGCTCTCGTCCTTGAGCGCTTCACCCACGTCGGCACCCGATGCCTTGAGCGCCGGCACCACACTTGAGACCAGCGCGGCAATCGTGGTCATCGCGATAACGAACACGGTCACCCGATGATCCACGTCGAACCTCACCCAGAAGGGAGGAGGTGACAGCTGCATCAGCCCGTCGAGCGAACTCATGAAGAACTCACCCAGCCCGAATCCGAGCGCCCCTCCGATTGCCGCCAGAATCAGCACCTCCGTGAAGAACTGACGCATTACCCGCGCGCGGCTGGCACCGAGGGCCGTTCGCAGCGCGACCTCCCGCACGCGCGCCGACACCCGTGCGAGCAACAGGTTGGCCACATTGGAGCAGGCGATGAGCAGCACACCTATCACCGCACCCAACATCGTGAGCATGAGGGGCTTGAACTGCTGCCCGACGAAACGAACCGTGAACCCCTCCACCGTGGCGCCAATGCCCTCGTTCGTCTCCGGATGCACCTGCTCCAAACGAGCAGCAATCGTAGCGAGCTGGCTCCTCGCTTCGTCTAGCGTGACACCCGTCTTCAAGCGTGCTATGCCGATGTACTGCGGACCCTCACCGCGCGGCGTGCTCACGGGATCGAACACGATCGGCAGCCAGACCTGCTGGCGGTCGGGAAAGCCGAACCCCTCCGGCATGACGCCGACGATTGTGTGCCGGACTCCGTTTGCCGTAACGTTCCTTCCTATCACATCGGCCGACGACTCGAAGCGATCGCGCCACACGTCGAATCCGATGAGGACTACTTGTTCTGCCCCCGGCAAATCCTCCCCTTCGCGGAAAGTTCTTCCCAGCACAGGACTGACCTGCAGCACATCGAACAGATTCGCCGTGGACACGCCGCCCCGATAGCGTTCCGGCCGGCCCTCCGAGCCCGACAGGTTGATGGTGAGTTCCCAGCCTCCGAAGATCGCGAATTCATCGAACACGTTTTGCTGGTCGCGCCAATCCGCGTAGTCGTGGACCGTGATGCCAATCGGATTCGCATCCCGAGCCAGATTGGTACGCTCGACGGCCACGACGCGCTCCGCCTGAGGCACCGGCAGCCCTTTCCAAAGAGCGCCGTTCACCATGCGGAACACGGTGGTCGTGAGACCGATGCCGAGCCCGAACGTGCCGATGACTATGAGTGAGAGACTCGGGTGCTTTAGCAGCATCCGAACGCCGAAGCGGATGTCCTTGATGAAGGCTTCCATGTTAGTCCACACCGAACGCGAGCGACCTGATGCGCGTGGTGCTCGCGGGTTAGAGCTGAACCGGACTTGGAATCGCTCTGTGACTGAATTGCAGAGCAGGGAGACGTACTCCCGGAAACATAGGGTTTGCCGCCCCAGCCACCGACGGTCCTGCGTCGCTTCGCGGTGCAAGTCAAAGAACAGAGTGATCATGCGCTCACGGTGCTCCGAGCCAAACTCTCTTGGCAAGCACAGCCTCGCGAGCCGAGCGTAACAGCGCACCGCTCTGGGGCTCTCCACCTGTCCATCGCTCGATTCTCGCTTCATCTACCCTCAGAGGATTACGCCTTTGTCCCGGGCCATCCCGGCCACTGCCGTGAGCCACTCCGCTTCCGTTCGCAACACTCTCTTACCCCTGGCCGTGATGCTGTAATAGTTGCGGCGCTCGTCGTCGAGTTCGGGTACCGGGCGCTCCTCCGATTCCTCAATGAGCCCGTCATTCAGCATCCGCTTGATCGCGGTGTAGAGCGTGCTCGCCGTCAAGCGCACTCTTCCGTCGGTGTGCCGCTGAACGTCGCGGATGATGGCGTAGCCGTGCAGTTGCTTGTCGCTCAGCGAGAGCAGGATCTGGAAGGCTTGGGGCGAGAGTGTCTTGGACAAGCCAAACCTCTATCTCGAATCATGTAATAGTACTGCGTAGCGCGATATAGTATTCATCAAATCTACGTATTGTCTGGTGAGGAGGTTTCAGGTCAGTGGGGGGCCGCAAGGGGCGTGCGGACGCGACGGGTCGTCCTGCGAAGTTAGCTAGCCGTCCAGATGTGTTTAGCCGACGTCGGGCCGGGTCCCGACGGTGGCGATCGCCTGAAACCTCCTCCGGAGACAATCCGTATGGTAAAGATGTAGGGGTAATCCCTATAGCTTTGCCCCCTGGAATCTGACATCAGCCACCGGAGGCTCCATGAGCGCGCGGGATCCCACAGAGCTGCTACCGTTAACCACGCTCACCTATCACATACTCCTCGCACTGGCCGGCACGCCGCGCCACGGCTATGGGATCATCAAGGAGGTGTCCAACCGGACCGATGGGTGCGTGGAGCTGGAGACCGGTACCCTGTACGCGGCCATCAAGCGGCTGCGCGACGAGCAGTTGATCGAGGTCGTGCCAAGATCCGAGCGGCCGCCAGAGGAGGACAGCCGCCGCAGGAACTACCGTCTCACCAAGTTCGGCCAGGCTGTGCTGAAGGCCGAGTCGCAGCGGCTAGCTCAACTGGTGGGAATGGCGGTGGAGAAGAGTGTGCTGCCGGCGTGGGATTGACGATTGATGATTGACGATTGACGAGTGACGAGTGACGATTGACGAGTGACGAATGACCGATCATGACCGCTCACCGCTCTGTGGCGGAGACGCAGCGATGACTAACCGATTGACCTGGCCTCTGCGCCTCTACCGTCTAGCCCTACGCGCTTATCCGCTCGCGTTTCGCGCTGAATGCGCCGAGGAGATGATCGAGACGCTCCGGAGCCGCGAGGCCGTTATCAGGGAAGCACGACAACGGTCGCGGCTGATCCGGTTCTGGTACAAGGAACTCTCCAGCGTGATCCGCAGCGGTCTGCGCTTGCGCATGCAGCGGGACGAACGGTCAGTGACGAAGTCGAGGGAAAGGAAGCAATCGACCGCCGCAAGAGTGCTCTGCGTCGCACGTCAGGACGTCCAGTTCGCTGTTCGGACGCTGCACAGGCACTGGGTACTCACGTCGGTTGTGGTCTTGACGCTCGCACTCGGCATCGGCGCAAGCGTGGCCACGTTCAACACGTTGTACGCCGCGCTCCTGAGACCGTTGCCGTTCCCCACCCCCGACCGCCTGGTAATGGGCAGGGCGGTGTTCAATCAGCAGCTCAATCCGTGGGCGGCCGGTGCCGACTACTACGACTATCACGACCGCGCTGAGGCCTTCGACAACCTGGCCGCCTTCCTCCCCTTTCCTCAGGAATACACGGTGACAGGAGGCGAGCGCGCTGAGCGCGCCGCGGGCTTCACCGTCTCAACGAACTTCTTCGCCACGCTCGGCGTGCGTCCCCAAGCCGGACGAGACTTCGCAACCGAAGAGGGTTTGCAGGGAGCATCGGATGTGGCGCTCATAAGTCACTCATACTGGCAGAGTCACTTCGGCGGGGCACACGGTGCGGTTGGCCGGACGATTGTCGTGAATGGTAGACCGTACGCTGTGGTAGGAATAATGCCGCCAGACTTCCGCTTCATGTCCGAGGTGGAATTCTGGCTTCCCATGCGTGCGGACCGGGACGCGGCAGCGGCGAGGGATCGTCACAACTGGCTGTTGGTGGCACGTCTCAAACCCAATGTCACCCTCGAGCAGGCACAGACCCAAGTCGACGTGATCTCGGCGCAACTCGAGCAAGCCTACCCAGAGACCAACACGGGGAAGTCGCTGCTGCTTACGGAACTGCACGACGTGCTGATGGAAGACTACCGCGCGACACTGTTCATAGTCACAGCTGCCGTGGGTCTGGTACTGCTGATAGCCTGCGGCAACGTGACCGGAATACTCCTGGCCCGCGCACCGGCACGCCGCACCGAGCTGTCGGTGCGGGCTGCAGTCGGTGCGGCGAGATCGCGTCTGATATCTCAGCTCCTCGCGGAAACGTTGGTTCTGGCTCTGGTCGCTGGACTCGCAGGCACGGTGATCGCGCTGTTCCTGCAGCAGTCGATAGTCGACTTCACACGCGTCGATTTGCCCGGTAACTACGATCGGGGCTTCTCAGCGCCTTTGCTCTGCTTCGCGGTTGTCTTCTCGCTCGCCGCAGGCTTGCTGGCCGGCGTCTACCCGGCCCTCGGGAGCGTACGTGGCAATCTCGCCCAAGATCTGAGGGCCGGTGCGAGAACCATCGAAGGCGGAGGCCTGCGGTTTCGGAGCGGGCTTGTGGTAGCTCAGGTAGCGGCGTCGGTAATCCTGCTCATCGGTTCCGGGTTGTTGATCCGCAGCTTCGCCAGCGTGCTGGCGGTCAATCCGGGGTTCGACCCGCACAACGTGATAGCTGCCGACGTCGAGTTGCCCAGCGCTGCCTATGCCGGGCGTGACGCGCGCGTCGAGTTTTACGGTGAACTCGTCGAGCGAATACGTGCCATTCCCGGGGTTCAATCTGCCAGCCTCGTCAACCTCCTGCCGATTCGCGAGCCGCGCAACGTGTTCCGCGTAACCACTGCTGAGCATCCGGATCAGGCCAACTCGGTGTACCTCCGGGCGGTCCCGTCCGGCTACTTCGAGACGATGCGCATCCCGCTACTGGGCGGTCGAGCGATCGAGGCCGGCGATGCAGCGAACGCTAGCCAAGTTTGCCTCATCAGCGAGGCTGCAGCCACGGTTTTGTTACGGGGTAACCCGCTCGGCCGTGAATTGACACTGGACTGGTTTGGCACACCCCTTACCGTGGAGGTCGTGGGTGTTGTGGGTGATGTGCGCATGAGCGGACTCGATGCCGCACCGGGCCTCACGTTGTACGTACCGTATCCGCAGATCGCTTACCCCGCCATGCGCATCGTCGCCCGTACCGACGTGGTGCCGACATCCATCGCTGACGAACTGCGCGACGCCGTCTGGGCGCTGGACGAGAACATACCAGTATCTGCCATCACGACGATGGACGACGTGATCGATAGTTCCGTGTCACGTCGTAGAGTGATCGCGATGTCGCTGACCCTTTACGCCGTGTTGCCGCTCGTAATGGCGGCAGTGGGACTCTATGCCGTACTCGCATACCACGTGACCCAACGGTTCCACGAGATAGGTATCCGCATGGCACTGGGTGCCGATGCAGCGCGGATTGGTTGGCTGGTGTTGGGACGCGGTATCGGCCTGATCGGATTGGGTCTGGCACTGGGGATAGGTGGTGCCGTCGCCGCCACCCGGCTGTTGCAGCAGATGTTGTTCGGTATCCAGCCCACCGACCCCACCACCTTCGTAGGCGTGGGCTTGTTCGTGCTGGCGGTGGCGCTGCTGGCCGGTCTGGTACCGGTGTGGCGCGCCGTGCGAGTGGACCCGCAGATCGCGCTCAAAGATTGACGATTGACGATTGACGATTGACGAATGACGAGTGATGAGCTGATTCCTGATCGCTGATTATTAATAACTGAATACTGACGACAACAATGACCGCTCCATCCAACTGGCGTGGGGATGGGGTTCGCACTTGTGGCCGGGTTGGCCCCGGCCATGGGGAATCTGTTGTTTGACGCCGATCTGTGGGATTGGAGGATCTACTCGGTGATCGCTTTCACTCTGTTCCTGGCGGGCCTCGCGGCGTCATTGATCCCGGCGCTGCAAACGCTGCGATACGACTGACTAATCCCAATTGTCACTCGTCAATCGTCAATCGTCAATCACTCCGCCCGCAACACCTCCTGTGGATCAACCCTGACCGCCCGCAGTGCTGGCACCACACACGCGATCAATCCGACCGCTACGAGGCAGAGGCTCACACTGGCAAACGTGACCGCGTCCCTAGCGGAGACGCCGAACAGGAGACTACTGACAATCCTTGTGCCCGCGAAGCCACCCGTGAGTCCGAGGACGATCCCGATCGCCACCAGCGACATCCCCTTCCGGAGCACGAGTCCGATTATGCTTGGAGGCGCTGCCCCCATTGCCACTCTTATTCCCAGCTCGCGGGTGCGCTGTCTCACGAAGTAAGCCAGCACACCGTACAGCCCCGTCGACGCTAGGACCACTGCTACAGCCGCGAACAGAGCCACGAGTATCATCCTGAAGCGCGGCTGCGACAGCGAGTTCGCAATGCGTGTCTCCATGTTCTGGAATCCCGAGATCGGTATCTCCCGGTCCACCTCCCACACCGCCTCGCGCAACG
The DNA here is from genome assembly GCA_039586365.1 of Gemmatimonadota bacterium. Classification (GTDB taxonomy): domain Bacteria; phylum Gemmatimonadota; class Gemmatimonadetes; order Gemmatimonadales; family GWC2-71-9. The sequence continues at coordinate 59,557 of JBDHKN010000028.1, forward strand.
CCGGTGCTATTTCGGTCGGATTTCCGGCGGTCCGCACCATGAGTTGCAGCCTCTGAGGACCGACCTGACGCGCCGGGATGTAGAACACGTTGGGTACGTCTGCGGCCAGCCCGAACTCCCTCACGTCACCCACGACGCCAACCACGTCCCAATTCGCATCCCACAGGACCATCTGCTTGCCCAGCGGATCTTCGTCCGGAAAGAACCGGTTCGCCATGGTCTGGCCGATTATCATGACCAGCGTGGAGTTGGGCCCGTCCAGCGCCGAGAAGTCACGGCCCGCGAGGATGGGGATCCCCATGGTCGCGAAGTAGCCCTCCGATATCATCCTGCGGTCACCCGCCGATTGATTGCGGTCGGCAGTACTTGCCGGCGGCCGGTCAGCCGGATAGACGGTATTCCAGGTGCCACCACTCCGGATCGGCTGTTGATCGATGGAGCCGACCGACACCACGCCTGGCAGCGCTGCAACTTGCTGATGTATCAGCGACCAGGCTTGCTCGATCTCTTCATTGGACCGGTACTTCCAACTCGGCAGCTGCGCATCTGCTTGGAGCAACCGCTGCGCCTGGAACCCGGGATCGACCCCCTGCAGCCGCAAGTAGCTCCGCACCAGCAGACCGGATGCTATCATCAGCATCAGTGACAGAGCAACTTGTGTGACCACCAGCGTACTCCTGAAGCCCGACTTCCCCTGGCTGCTACCGCGCATGCCACCGACCCTGAGAGCATCCGCGAGTGAGAGGCTGGTTCCTCTCAGTGCCGGCACGACTCCGAAAAGGATGCTCGTAGCTAGGGAGAGAATGAACGCGAATCCCAGCACCCTAGCATCCAATCCCAACTCCTGCAAGCGAGGCAACGTTCCCGGCCCAAACGACTTGAGAGCGTCCATCCCGAGCAGTGCCAGTATCACGCCGACACCACCACCCAGAAGTGCGACCAACACGCTTTCGGTCAGCAACAGCCGCACTACTCTGCCTCGTACTGCGCCCAGCGAGAACCGCACAGCTATTTCGGGGATTCTGGTGGCAGCCCGAGCGAGCGCCAGCGAGGCCACGTTCGCGCACGCGATCAGCAGGACCAGTGAGACCAGGCCGAGCATGATGAACAGGACGGTTCTCGCACCTGCGAAGAGCCGCTCGTGTAGCGATTGGAGCCGCACACTCCATCCTTGGTTGGTCTCCGGATACGCTTCTGCGATGCGCTGGGCGATCATCTGCATCTGCCCCTGTGCCTGCTCGATGGTCATGCCTTCCGCCAACCGGCCTATCAGATTGAAGTTGTTGTTTCCTCGGCTCTGCGTGAACGGATCTCTGGCTTGCATTGGGAACAACAGGCCCACTGCGCTCGGGAAATTGAAATCCTGTGGCATGACACCGACTATCTGATATGGCTCCCCGTTGATCGTAATTGAAGTGCCGACGGCCGTCTGATCATTTCCGAATCGTCTCTGCCAGAAGCCGTGTGAGATGACTACGACGTTCTGCTCGCCGGTGCGTTCCTCTTCCAGCAAGAAGGATCGACCCAGTTGCGGGGCGACGCCCAACGTGGAGAAGAAGTTGTACGATACCGTCGTACTGGGAACGCGTTCCGGTTCGTCACGCCCAGTGATGATGGCCTGCGGTGTGAACACCAGCATTGCGGCTACCGACTTGAGCGCATCTGCCTGTTCGCGAAAATCCCAGTAGTCCAGTGCGGATGTGGAGTTGCTCATGACTCCCCGCTCTTCATTCATGCTCGAGATCCAAACGAGTTCCTCGGGATCTTCGAGCGGGAGCGGTCTCAGCACAACCGAGTTCAGCAGACTGAACATCAGCGTGACCGCACCGATGCCGATGGCGAGCACCAGCACGCTAGCCAGGGTGAATCCGGGGCTGCGTCTGAAGCTGCGGGACGCAAAACGGATGTCGTTCCATGAGTCTTTCATGATGAAACCCCTCGAAGCTCTGCCTCCAGTGGCGGGGCCGCTCGAGTGCACCGGCCCGGGTTTTTGGCGGCGGTGCGCGCCGCGGCGCGTCAGATACCGCAAGCAGAGCGGCGGCAGCTGACTCCAGTACCACAGGCCCGCGCGCAGCCGCACTGCCCGACTAGTGGGATCCCGTTCCATCAGGCTGCAATAGGCTTCGTGCAGATCGCCGAGCACGGTGTCCCGCACCATGCCTCGGGGGAGGCAGGCAGCCAGCAGCGCCTGGGCTGCGCGGGGAGGCACTGCCTTGCGTACTGGTCTCATTGTTGCTCCAGTATCGAGTCCAGCCCCTCCCACAGTTGCAACCAGGCGGTACGCGATCGCCGCACTGCGGCAAGCCCGGCAGGAGTCACTGTCAGGTATCGCTTGGGCTTCCCGCCGCGCCGGGGCGTCGGGTCCCCAAGCTGTGAAGTGAGCATGCCCTTTTCTTCCAGCCGGTCGAGTGTCACGTAGAGGGCTCCACGCGACACTGTGCGGCCGACTCGTTCGCTCAGCTCTTGCAGCACGTTGGTACCGAAGGCCTCACCGTTCAGTTGCAGCACGGCGAGCAGGATCATCTGTTCCAGTTCGCCGAGATATCCGGTTCGCTTCATGGTTCCGCGCCAGTATAGTGACAGGTGAGCCTCATCCAATCATACAAAATAGACGCAGGCAGTGAGAAAAAGGTTTCAGATTGACGATTGACGATTGACGAATGGCGATTGACGGTCGGCAGGTGCCACGGGAGAGTCCGCACCGCCATTTTGATCCCGTTGTGCGCGGGTCTGGTACTCCAGATTGGACGGCAACGTGCAGATTGTGCAGGTGTCAATGAACCGGTTCGATCTCAGCAATAGGTTGGTCGAGTTCGCGGTCTCGACTTGCCGACTGGCGGTGGAGTGTAGCAGAGACAGGGTGACCGGCCATATCACTGTTCAGCTCACCCGCTGTGGTACGGCACCGGCGGCGCACTATGCAGAAGCCGTGGATGCGGAGTCGCGACGAGACTTCATCCACAAGATGAAGCTGGCACTCAAGGAATTACGTGAGTCGCTGGTCTGGCTGCAGATTGTTGAGAGACTTGGCTTGACTCAGGGCCAGCTGGTTCATTCAGTGATCGCTGAATGCAACGAACTGACAGCCATCTTCGTAGCAGGCGTAGCCACAGCCAGGGGCAATTCAAGGACTGATGATTGACGACTGACGAATGACGAATGACGAACGATTCAGTTTGTTGGCCGCCTCTAAAATCGCCCCATGCCTCACTCGCAAATCGTCAATCGTCAATCGTCAATCGTCAATCTCTGAGCGCGCTTACCGGATCGACCTTGGTCGCCCTGCGGGCGGGCAGGTAGCTGGCTATGAGGGTGGCCACTGTGACGAGTAGGGCGACGCTGGCAAGTGTTAGCGGGTCGGCTGGGCTGACCTCGAACAGGAGACTCCGTATCACTCGGGAGCCAGCCAGAGCCAGCGCAAGCCCTATGGCAAGGCCGATCCCCGCCATTGCCAGTCCGCGCCGCAACACACTGCGCAGGACGTCGCTCGCTCCCGCGCCCAGCGCCATACGAATACCGATCTCGTTGCTGCGTTGTTGCACTGCGTATGCGAGCACGCCGTAGATGCCGATGATTGCCAGCAACGCGGCCAGCGCAGAGAGGCAGCCAAACACGATCATGGCGAAGCGGGGTGCGGAGACCGCAGCGGAGCCGCTGATCGCTTCCTCTAGGCTGAACACACTGACCGGGAGATCGGAATCCAGCGACCACACGGCCTCCCGTATAGCGGGTGCGAGCGCCTCAGGTCCCAGTGCCGACTTGACGATGATGAATTGGTACCAGTAGGGGATCTGTGCAAACGGCACGTAATACTTGGGGAAGGGGCGGGAGTTGAGTCGGTAGCGCACATTCCCGGCCACTCCCACCACGGTGCGCCAGATAGAGTCACCGGGTACCGGCACCATCACGCGCCGTCCGATGGGATCAACGCCAGGCCAAAAGCGCTCCGCCATCGCGCGGTTGATGATGATTGCCGCTGGAGCATCCTCCGTGTCTTCGGCTGTGAAGCTGCGTCCGGCCAACAACGGAATCCCCATGGTCGACAGGTAACTCGGTGTGATGCTCGCTCTGTGAACCGTTGTCTCGACCTCACCATCGGGAGTCTCGATGAGGGTGGGCGGAGACGACCAACCCCCGACGATCGGCATCTGACTCGCGCGTGCGAAATCCTGCACCCCGGGGATCGCCGCCATCCGTTGGTCCAGGTCTCGGAACAACCCTCGCGTCGTGTCGCCGTAGTCACGATACTGCGCCGGCAAGTTGATGCTGCTGATCAGCAGACCCTGAGGGGCAAATCCGGGGTCGACCGCGGTCAGGCGTTGCAGGCTGCGAACGAACAGACCAGTGCCCGCCAGTAGCACGAAAGCCAGCGCAACTTCCGCTACCACCAGTGCAGCGTGCGTGCGGTGCGTGCGCCGTCCGCCTGCATGTCCCCTGCCGCCGTCCTGCAATACTTCAACGACCGGTGTGCGGATGGAGCGTATAGCTGGCAACAGTCCGATGAGGACTCCTGTCGCCACGGCCAAGCCTGCAGCGAACAGCAACAGCCGGTAATCGACCGCGATCTCCGCGGCGCGTGGGAGGCCCCCTGGAAACGCCGCGGTAAATGGCCGCAAGCTGAAAATGGCGATGGCGCATCCGGCCAAACCACCTGCCAGAGACAGCAGCATGCTCTCACTGAGGTTTTGCAGCAGCAGCCTGTCCCGCTCCGCGCCCAGTGCCTGGCGCACGCCCAACTCTCGGCGCCGTTCGGTGGCCCGAACCAGGAGCAGGTTCGCGATGTTGGCACACGCGATCAACAACACGAGACCGACCGCACCCATGAGCAGGTACAGACCGGCGCGCGCGCCGGCCACGACCAGTTCTCGCCGCTGCACCAAACCGATCCCGTGTTCGACTTCCTCAGGATGTAGCTCACCTATGCGGCGGGCTACGGCATCCATTTCGCGCTGCGCCTGGCCGAGCGTAACACTCGGCTTGAGCCGGGAGATGACCTGGAGGTTACCCGCGTTGCGCATGGTCTGTTGCTTGATCCCCTCATCGAGAATTGCCCACAGACTCTCATCCATGCCCAGGAACTGGAAACCCGGCGGCATCACGCCGACGATCTCGTGAGTCACGCCGTTGAGGCCAATGGTTTGTCCCAGTACGTCAGGATCGGAGCCGTACCGGCCTTGCCAGGTACTGTGGCTCAGGATCACTACCCGCGGCGCTTCGACCTCGTCATCCTCAGAGCCAAACAACCGGCCCAGCATGGGGCGTGCTCGCAGAGCTGCGAAAACACCTGACGATACCTCCGTCGCCGAGATTCGCTCGGGCTGATCGCCGCCGGTCACGGTGTACCCGACACCGCGATACGCGCCGGCGCTCTCGAATACCCGGCTGAGCTCAGCCCAGTCGAGGAACACCGGGTAGGGTACTGCATAAAGACCCGCCAGCCTCGAGAGGTCGGGATTCCTTCCAGTGACTTCGGGATCCACCCGGAACGCGTTGACCAGACGGTCCGACTCCGGATAGGGCAATGGCTTGAACAGGACCCCATCCACGACACTGAAGATCATAGTGTTGGCACCGATCCCCAGACCCAACGTGATTATGGCGGCCAGGGCGAACCCACGCCTGTTGCACAACGTGCGGATGGCTAGCCGCGAGTCGTACAGTACCGTCGCCAATGTGTTGCGTAACCAGCTCGGCCGCGGTGAGCGGGGGACGAACCGCTGGTGGGATCCTAAAGTGAGTCGCGCAACCACGGAAAGGACATGTTTCCAGTACCACAGGTTCGCAGCTATGCGCGAACCCGATCGCACCTGCTCCAGATACTCCTCACGTGCGTCACCGACGATACTCCTACCGGCGACTCCGGCCGGCACTGACCTCTTGAGCAGCCACTCGGCCGGGCCGGGCGGGTCCAAGATGTCATGTGTCATAGCTTTGGCTCTCCCAGCACTCCTTCCAGCCCGTGCCAGAACCGGAACAGTGCGTCACGTGAGGTCCGCAGCGCGGCCACGCCGCTACGTGTCACCCTGAAGCGGCGGCGCGGATGCCCGCCCCGGCCCGGCGTCGCGTCCTCCACGTCCCAGTCGAGGTACCCCTTCTCTTCGAGACGCTCGAGGGTCTTGTACAGGGCTCCCCGGGACACCCGCCGGCCAACGCGCCGGTCCAACTCGTGCAAGACCGACAGCGCGAACCCGTCGTCACCCAGCTGTAGAATGGCCAGCAGGACCAACTGCTCGAATTCACCCAGCGAAAGAGACGTCATGGCAGCTCCAGAGTCGGCATTGTCTACATCGATGTAGGGAATGTAGGCATCGAATACATACCCTACGAGGGTGGAGCGGAGGAGGTTTCAGATTTCAGATTGACGATTGACGATTGACGATCGACGATCGACGATTTGCGAATGTGGGCTGGGGAAGCCGCGCTGCCGTTATGAGCGAGCTGTGAGTGGATCCGGTACGATGTTGTACGTCATCACGCCAAGCTTCCCCCGCGGGCCCACGTTGCCAGGGCAGCCAGATAGCTTGCTTCCTTGAGATTCGCTGGCAGGCCGAACCGGTCTTTTGCCGTGAGCACCACCTCACGAGCTGTGGCGACTGCTGCTGGTATGGAGGCGTCGGAAAGTCCCATGCCATCCTCGATCCCCAAGGTCTCGAGCCGCTCGGGCGACCGTATCTCAGCCAACTCCACGAAGGCCGCGCTGTCCTCATGGCTCCAGCGGAACAGCCGGCGCCACTTCTGGACGGTTATGACCTGAACTCCTGTTGCGTCCAACTCCGCCAGTAGCTCATCGCAGTCCCAGGTTCCATCCTTGGGTCCTATCTCGCGGCACAGCTCGGCGCTCACTCTGGCAACGACGCTCGGCGGCAAGGGAAACGGGTGATCTTCCTCCGGCCGTTCGATCCAGAGACCCATCGCTTCCGCGGGGTCCCTGCGGTAGCATTGCTTGAACTTGAGACTCACCCCGCCCGGCCAGGATCGGAGCTTGATGTTGGTGCCGAGGCCCGGCACCCAGAGATATCGGTCCGTGACGGACCGGGTGGTGGGATAGGCGAGCGGAAGCTGCACGATGCGGTCTCTCAGGTGCGGATCGAGCCGGCCGAAGCAGCGCCACTCCCAGTGCATTCCGTAGGGCAAGGGAGGATGGCGGCTAACAGCTATCAGCTGTCAACCGATAGCTGTCAGAGCTTCTTGGTCTTCTTGGCTGTCTTCTTCCTAGCCGTCTTGGCACCGGTCGCCTTGGCATTCGTCTTCGTTGCGGTGGCCTTACTCGTAGAGCCCTTGCTCGTGGCTCGCTTGGTCGCACTGTTCCGACTGGCCGCAGGTGCGCCGCTTGTGGATTGCAGCAGGTCTATACCCATTAGGGTTTGTGCCTCCAACCAGTGATTCAAGGCTCGGCCGTGCGGCCGACCTTCACGTTCCCAGATGTGGTAGGCCCGCTCGCGAATCCATTCAACAGGTTTACTCAAGTTGCTCTGCCTCCAGTTACATTGAGTGGGTTTGCATTCGGCAGGCGTCTTCCCACGGTAGACGCTTCCGGAATATCGTCGGCAAGATAACAGGCCCGTTATGATTTGGTAGTGGTTGTGTTCCGGATCGGGATCGGCTCTGCCCCGACCCGCGCAGCAAATGTCCACACTCAGCCCGCGACACCATGAACCCGTTGATTCGTCAAAGTTCCCAGAGACTCCCGAAGCTTGCAGCGCTGATATGTCTCGCGCCGACCGTGGGATGCGCACCCGACTTACCTCTACCGGATCCAGACACGCACCGGGCCGGCATTGAAGCCTGGCAGGCCGAGCGATTTGCTGAACTCCGGGAACCGGAGGGTTGGCTCTCCGTGGTCGGTCTCTACTGGTTGGAGTCAGGCGCCAACAGTTTCGGGGCCGACTCGTCCAATGATGTGGTGTTACCAGGCGGCAATGGCGTACCGGCCCGCGCGGGGTCGTTCATACTGGACGGCGACACTGTCCGGATGGAAGTGAATCCGGGAGTACGCATTACGCACCAGGGTGCACCGGTCGGTTCGTTGCTGCTCGCGTCCGACCTGTCTGGTAGGCCGACCGTCGCGCGATTGGGATCACTGCTCTGGTACGTGATAGAGCGGCAGGAACTCAAGGGGATAAGACTCAAAGACACGGCCAACGCGGCAATCGAAGAGTTCGCCGGGGTCGAGAGCTTCCCCGTAGCTCTGGAGTGGCACATCCCCGCGAGGTTCGATCGCTACGATCCCCCCCGGGTAATCGCAGTGCCCAATGTGCTAGGCATGGTGACGGAGCAGCCGTCGCCGGGAGCGGTGGTGTTTCGGGTTGCAGGCAAGAAATACCGGCTCGACGTGACCGGCGATCCTGAAGCCGCCCGCTTCTCGCTCGTCTTCGGCGATCGGACCAACGGCCAAGAGACCTACGGTGGGGGACGGTTCCTCGAAGTGACCGCGCCTGACGAGCGGGGTCGTACGTTCATCGATTTCAACCGGGCCTACAACCCGCCCTGCGTCTTCACCGCCTTTGCAACCTGCCCGCTACCTCCAGCCCAGAACCGTCTCACAGTACGCATCGAGGCCGGAGAGAAGATGTATCACGGGGCAGGGCACGGCGATGGTTGACAGCAGACAGCTTCGCGACAGTGTCCCGTTACGGCCACAGCCAGGGACCCCACGATCCCTCACAGTCCCTCGCCGTCTCCCACCGTCTCTCACCGTCTGGCAAACCACAGGTCCCTCACCCGCCCGCTCGACGCATGGAAACCCGCTATTGCGCCGGCATCATTCCGCTCGAACACTAGTCGTGACAGGAACCACGTGGTGCTGGCGAATGCGTCGGGGGAAGTCGGGGTGAGAGTGATGGGATCGTGCCGCACGTGGGTCGCCAACAGTGTGGAGTCTGCCACGACCAGGCTGTAACTGGTACCGAGTTCCTCGGCGTAGAACTCCCCGGCATACTCGGCCAGCGGTACCGCTGCGGTGTCGAACGGCTCGATCCTGCGGGCAGCAGTGGACCGGCCTTCCTGCACCAACTTTAGCCGTGACGCGATGCCGTCCGCGTTCCTCTCGAAGTCGATGTAGCTGTCGGTGCCGGCCACGAAGAACCGCTTGTCCGATGCAGCAATGAGCCGCACTTGGCGTCGCCCGGTCGCATCGACGAACAGCTGGTCTCCGGTCGAGGAGATGGTCAAGATCACCCCGGGCTGCAGCTCGTAGTCGCCCACGTAGCTGTCGAACAGTTCCGGATCCACCGCGACCGCCTCCACACTGCGCTCTGCCGCCGCGGCATCATCGGTGACATCCGCATTGAACTGATCGGCTAGGTAGAAATCCGCCACCTGCCGCGCCAGCCGCCCCGGGTCGAAGCTCGCCAGGTTGCTCAACACCGCCACGCTGACGCGTTGATGTGGGAAACGGAGCAGGTACGACCGGAACCCGGCGTCAGCGCCGCTATGAGACAAGACGCGCAATCCCTTGTACGATCCGATGGCCTGACCGAACGCATAGTCGAGCGTGTCGCCGCTGTTGAGCACACCGCGCGTGCGCATCAGCCGGATCACTTCCGGCCCGCCCACTCCACCGGTCTCGAAATTCGTGGTCCATTTCGCGAGGTCTTCGGCCGTAGTGAATAGACTGGTGGCGCCCACGTTGGCATAGCTCAGCACCGATTTCCTGAAACCTCCTGTTGTGTCGAATTGGTAGGAGTAGGCGCGGCCCGGGACGATGGTCTCGTGATCGTAGTGGAAATGAGTGTCGGTCATGCCAAGCGGTCTGAACATGTGTTTGGCTGTCCACTCGGGAAACGGCTGTCCCGTAACCCGTGACACGATCTCGGCCAGCAGGGTGAAACCCGTGTTGCAGTAGAGGTATTCGGCACCAGGCTCGAAGTTGAGTTCGCGCTGACGCGCGATCAGCCGCAGGATCTGATCGTGAGTGATCACGTCGTCCAATCGCCAACCGGCCAGCGCCAGCAAGTTCCACTGGTCTCGCAGCCCGCTGGTATGATGGAGTAGCTGGCGGATCGTAATAACATGCCCGAAATCATGCAGCTCGGGGATGTATTCGCGGATGTCGTCGTCCAGCGAGAGTGCCCCCTGCACGGCGAGCATTGTGATAGCGAATGCAGTGAACTGCTTGGACACGGACGCCACGTGAAAGACCGTCGCCGGCGTGATTGGGACGTCGTATTCCAGGTTCGCCAGTCCGTATCCCCGCTCGAGGATGATCTCACCGTCTTTTACCACCGCGATCGCTGCTCCGGGAGAGCCAGGCCGATCCCAAGTTGCGAACATCTGGTCGACTCTGTCCGCGAGATTCGGGGCGGCGGGTTCCAGTCGTTCGAGGGTGATTGCGTATCGCCCCGGACCGCTGTTCTCATCCAGGGATCTGACCTCAATCGCGTGCTCGCCAGAACGCTGCGGAAACAGCGCTACCGGCTCCAAGCCCGCCGGTCCATTCCGAGTGTCCACTGCTAGGGCGATGGCGCCGCTCGGGTCCTGTAACGTCACTGCCACGTCGATTCCGCGTTGCTCTACCGTAACGAACAGGAACTGCCCCGCCTCGAGTGCGACGCTGTACGCGTGGCTCTCGCCTCCCGACAGCGAGCGTTCGATCGTCTGGTCGTGCAGGAGCTGGTCGCTCATAATCTGCGCGCCAAGTGGTGTGGAGACGACCGGCGCAAGCTGACTGGCAAGAACCAGCGTTATGGTAACAGCGGTCTTGGTCATAACCTCCCTCAGGGTCGATCAGAAATGTGCGTGCGTGATGCAGGACGAATATTACATTACCGCCTGATCTTCTGCCCTCTCCCACTGGTCCGTACAGCGCGATTCGCAACGGTACGTCCCTGGGTGCTCACTATAGTCCAGGACGCAGTGTTGCCGCGCCTGAAACGCGTGTGCGCGAGACACGTAGTGGCTGGCAATGACCGAGCGACGTGCAGCCAAGTCCTAGCTCACCCTGCGACCCGCGTGCCGGCCCAGCGCGCTGCCAAGACCGATCCCATGGTAGCGTCGGGAGATTAACGACGGCTGACGACTACAGTTTTCAGCCGATAGCAAGCAGCGGTCAGTCCTAAGCTGACGACTTGATGGGGCCCACTAAGTGCCTTGGGGGCATCTACGGTGAACGCGCACAACATCTTCCAGCACCCGCCAACCGGCCTGCCCGAAGAGATGACCGAGAACCTGGTCACTCGAGCCGACTTCCGCATCGAGCGGATCGTTTCCAGCGGCCACTGTTCCTCGCCCGGATTCTGGTATGACCAGGCTGAAAACGAGTGGGTGATTGTCCTTGCGGGTAGAGCTCGGTTGCGGCTTGAAGCTGGTGGCGAGTCGGTCGCGCTGGGCCCCGGTGACTATCTCAACATACCTGCTCACGTACGGCATCGGGTGGACTGGACCGATCCGGAGCGCGACACCGTGTGGTTGGCGGTGTTCTACCGGTAGCGGCCGACTCCGTCGAAATGATTACCTTAGATGCAACTGTGGCAGGGAATGCGTGTCGGCAGGGCGCCGACGGTACGTGGGCACCATTACGTGTCGAACAAGGAGCTGACGTGAGCGACGCTGGCATAGTCTTCGTAGATGATCAGGGGCGGAAGTGGCACATATGCATGTTTCGGCGCAGCCCGGTCGGGGCCTGGGCATCGGAGCAGGATCGCTACTTCGCGCGCGAGGTTACAGTTGTGTTTGAGCGACCGGGCGAGGAGCGGGTCGCCCTCACGGCTTGGCGCCACGACTGGGATTCGGAAGACAACCTGCGGCGACTTTTCCCTCGTGCGGTGGAACGCCGCTCCGGCAGGGATCGGCGTGTAGCGAGCGTGGCTGTTACGGTCGAGCGACGATCCAACCAGGATCGCCGCGAGGCCGCGACTCACTGAGTGCGCTAGATCCGCGGTTCATCCGCCGGGCGTGGCTACGGGCTTGTCTCCATCCGGGACTCGACACGCCTCACACCAGGTATGCCGTGCACGAGATCGCGCACCTTTTTGGCGTCGTCTAGCGAACGAGCCGTCCCCGTAATCGTGATTACCCCGTCTTTGGCCTCGATCTCGAGGCAGTCGCCCGGTATGGTTCTGTCCATTGCCAGCCGGGCTTTGATACCGCTCGTCACGACGAGGTCGTCCAGCATACGCTGAGACTCCGGAGTGGTCTGGAAATCTCGCTGCACAATCTCGGCGACGGTCTGGCAGGCGCTCGAGATCGGGAAGTGCTCCAAGTTGATCACGAAGTCATAGGTCGCAGGGTCGTTTCTATCGACACCGTAGACCCAGCGGACCCATGCGTCCCGTGCCTCGTCCAACTGCTTGATGTACTGAATCGCCCTGTCGCGCGTGCAGTTGGCGCGCTCCATCGCGGCTTTGATGCGATACTCCGTGTCGGCAACCACCTTCAATCTCAGATGGTGCGGGACCTTGCTGAGCAGCAGGTGCCCTGCCTGGCCTTGATAGACGACGTTGTCACCCTGAACTGCGCTGGTCAGTTCTGCCTGTACACAGGCGACGTAGCCACGCCTGGTGAAGCGCTGACGGTCCAAGAACCCGGGCTTGTGTGACAGAGCCGCTGCCAGTTCGTCCTGCGATGCCCCGAAACGTCGCGCCGTCGCTTGCACCAGCTCCTCCCGGGATAGCAGACGATAGCCGAGTGTCTTGCCGAGACACTCGGCCAGGGTCTTGCCGCCACTGTACGTACCTCTGGAAATCGTAATTATAGCCATTGAGTTCCTTTGTGCTGCTGCGGAGCCAAGGTCCGAAATGGTCGACTTCGCTGTGGGAGCGCACAGCTACAAGATAGCGTGCCACCGGTGTGTTGGGGCGGCGAGCAATCAGGCGCCAACTCTATGGGAAACGGTGTTGCGCAACCGAGTCTGATCGAAGCAATGGCGAATCGGGCCCCAACACCCTGGTCAGAATTCGGCGGGCGTGGTCTGGTATGCCCACGAGTCTCGTCTCGAGTCCGGTTGACTCCGCCTCCGCGATGACGGCCTGTAATACTTCGGCGCCGGGTTGGTCGATGCGGCCCAACTCGCTCAGATCGATCGTGAGCCGGCTCGCGGCCGGGTGGGCTGCCAACTCCCAGAGCAGTGCCTGTTGCAGGCCCGGTGCTGACGCAAAGAACAGCACCCCTTCCGGTATCAGGTAGAGAGATCCGTCCTCGTAGCGCGATCGCACCAGCATGCGAAGCTCGCGCCACAGGTGCACCACTATGGCAAGCACGACGCCGACCATGACCGCTTCATCGATCCGAGGCGCTAGTGCCAGGGTCAGCAGGAACGTGGCCCATGCCACGGCTGCCTGGGGCAAGGAGTGTTGGAGCAGGGAGACCAACCGGCGCGAGACAATCAAACGCGCGACGGCGGCGATCACTATCGCTGCGAGGACCGCGCGCGGCAGTGGTGCGAGCACGGACGCTACCGGAAGGAACAGCAACACTCCGAGGCCTGTTATGGCACCACTCAACCGGGTCCTGGCACCGACCATGCGGTTGACCGATGTGCGCGAGAAAGAACCACCCACGGGGAAACCACCCGAGATCCCCGCGGCGAGGTTCGCCACACCTTGACTCACGAACTCGCGATCGGGGCTCCACGACTGGCGCTCTTGGGTGGCATAGGTTCTGGAGATGGAGGCGGCCTCGGCGAAACCCACGAAAGCGATTACCAAAGCCGGCAGCAGGAGTTGCGGTAGCGAACCCCACGGGAGCGAGAGGGAGAACGGAGGGAGTCCAGACGGTACCTCACCCACCGTCGGTCCTTGGTAACCGGTCAGAGTGCTGAACAGGATCCCAATAATCACTGCGAGTAACACACCTGGAAACAACCGGTGCACCTGACTGCCACCCAAAATGAGCGCGACGGTGACGGTCGCCAGCACCAGCGACTCTAGTTCCCAAGCAGCCGGATGGGCCAATGACCAAACGGCTCGTCCGAGCAGCGTGCCTCCTGCCGCCCCGGTCCCGAGCGCGGTGGGAAGTTGCGCGGCTACGATGATGATCGCCGCCGCGGCCATGAACCCGGTGAGCATGGGATGGGACATCAGGTACGCCACCCAGCCGGCGCGCACGATGCCGAGTAGCAGCCGTATGACCCCCACTGTCAGGGCGAGTAGTGCCGCCAGCGCGATCCAGTCGGCGCTCCGCACCTCAGCGAGCTGAGCCAACGCCCCATACGCCAGGAGACTGGTCATTGCCACGGGGCCGGTTTGCAGATAGGGCGACGATGCGAAGACCGCCGCCGCTATCGGGGGCAACATGGCGGCATAGAGACCGTAATGTGGTGGCAGACCGGCCAGGTCGGCGTACGCCAGGGATTGCGGGATCAGGATGAGCGTGACGCTCAAACCTGCGATGACATCACGAACCCAAGAAGGAATGCGTTGTGCCTGAACCGTGGCTGTGGTCCCCACCGTGAAACCCCGTTGGTTTTGTGCGTGTGGTCTGGCGAGAAAAACGTGGCCGTCCTACCGCCACCTGCGGACCCCTGCAGTCTCGAGACATTCTAGCCGGTCAGGTCCACGGCTGACGTAGCCGGGCCGCTCCTAAGCTACGGTGTGCTGCTGGAGAGGGCCAGCATGGCGACCTCGTCGGCCGAGCAGTGTCAGGGGATCGACTGGGACGGTTAGGGCGTCCGGGGTAGCAACGCTGAGGCCGAGCCAAGTGGCCCGGCCTCGCAGTTCTCGAGCGTGAGCGGGTGGCAGCGATACACCCGCAGCCGGTTGTGTCGCTACAGTCTGACCAGCTCCACCCGGCGATTGTTCGCTTTGCCCTCGGGCGTGTCGTTGGTGTCCATTGGCTGCGATTCACCCCAGCCCTTCGCTTCTAAACGATCGCGCGCGACGCCGTATGACGAGACCAGATACTCCAGCACCGAGTTCGCCCGGTTCTGCGACAGCGTCACGTTGTGTTCGTCAGTGCCATCGCTGTCGGTGTGTCCCTCGATCGACAGCCGCAGGTTGGGGTCATCCTGCAGCAGTTGTCCGATGTCCTGGAGCGTCCTATACGATTCACCCTTGATGGTGTAGGAATCGGAATCGAACAGAATGCCGTGTGTGACGATCTTGCCGTCCTCATCCAGCTGCTCGCGCATGGTCTTGCCGCCCTCGGCGAACCGGAATCCCCTGATCAGATATGGATTGTCGGGGTCGCGGTACGGATAGGTACGCAGCCGGAACCCAACCGGCCGGAAGTTCTCTAGACTTGGCACGTTGGCGACCCGCTCCTCATCGATGTAACACTTGATCGAGCGCGTGGTGGCCATGATGCGCATGGTGTGAACGCCCTTGGTGAGCTTGGTGTCCAGGTGTTTGTCCGCCAGTCTATCTCCTTGGATGTCGAGCCAAGTGCTCTCGCTGCTGACGATGCCGAGTTCACCGATGTTCTCTCCCTGGTCGTCCACCCAGTAAATGTAGAAGTAGTGGCCGGAGTAATCCGGGCCGTTGTCGTAGAACTCCAGCTCCACGGTGTACTTGGGTGGTAGCGGGGAGTCCGGCGTCTTGGGACGGATGTAGCCGTCGTCGGTTGCCATGATCCAGAACTCTCCACCCAGCCGCACGACTTCGTAGACCCCGCGTTCCAGCTTCCAGCGGTAGGGAAACTCACCCTCTTCCTCATTGCTCATATCGTCGTAGAAGATGACCTTGTCGCCCGGCACGAAATCGTACCTGGTGTATAGGGTCATGTCTTCTGCGATCTCAGGCGTACCCGCCGTACCGGCAGCGGCCCCCCCCGCTCCCTCGGCCACCTGCTCCTCCCCAGTATAGCGATAGAACTCGTCCGGCACCTCGTCATCGATCAATTCAATTGCCTGTGCCAGGGCCGACCGAATCGCATCCTCCATCGGCTCACCGTCATATTCACCCAAGGCGCCTGCCAGCACCACACCTTCGACCCAGTTGCCTCCGGACACGTCTGCGTCCCAGTTAGTTGACTTCGCCTCTAGCGACTTGCTCTTGAGAACGCGACCGTTTCTGTTGTCGATCAGCCTCAACTCCAACTCCAGTTCGGCGGATTTCTCCTCGACCCCGACCGCACCGAGCGCCCGTCTCCTCAGACCGCCCAAGCCGCCACCGCCGCCCGCTTCCGGCTCGAACGACTTGACTGAGCCGCTCACGAGGACTCCCGTGCCCCCCAACGCCGCCTGATCGGCGAGCACGACGAACTTCTGGGTATTGGCCAAGGCCGTGGACAACATGTCTCCGATCGCGGCGGTCATGCTGGACGTGCAATCGTCCGCACTCGACGTGATCTCCCCAACGGCGATACGGGCTTTGTCACCTTCCTGTGCTGCCGCGGCACTGTCCGAGGACCCTGTAGAGCCCACCAGGAGTACCGCTACGGAAGTAAGAGCGGCCAGGTATCGTAGCGCCTTGTGCATGAAAGCCTCCTAGTGGTGATCCGATGGACCGCGCCGCCGCCGACCGACGTCTAGCTGTCAGGTCAGCGCGAAGCAGTTCATCGGGTACATGTCTTGGTCTGCCAACATCACGTCCAGCGCCGCACCCAGACTGAGTTCGGCGCGCAGTCTCCCGGAGATGGTCTCTGGCAGGATGTCCGGGAAGTGCACGTGTACGCACCTGCTGAGCGCCAGGCTGGACCACGCGGCGCCGCCCGTGTGTACTCCATACCAGATCAGGAACTCTCTGCGGTCCGGGCGCGCTTCCACGGTGTAGGACTCGTTACGGCCGCCGCGTCCCTCAGGGCGGATGACGTACCAACAGAGGTCTTCCGTCGTGGCGTCGTTGACCTCGCTGGCAAGCTCTACTTTCAGGTCGGGATATTTGGCTCGGACGCTGCGCGCAAACTCGCCTTCCACGTACTGGCGAATGTCTGCATTCGTTTGGAGTTGGAGGGCCATTGTCGGCGCCCCTATGGCTGGGATTGCTGATACTTCTAATCTGCGCGCAATAACCGGCGGCGACAATAGTGCCGCGAGTTCGGCTCCGGAGCCGCAATGTGCACGGGTCGCTTTTGGCACCAGCGGTACGGGCGTCGTATCTTCGCTGATGGCTCGCAACCTGAGAACTCCTGCTGTCTCGTATTCGCAGCGGGGACTAATAGCTATCGGCTGTGACCGCACTCAACAGGGGGACCGTCTGACGCGCTCGGAATGCTGCACGCGCTGCAGCCACAAGCGCGGACCTCATCTGAGCAAGACCGCTCTCACCTTCGGGCTGGCATTCTCGGCCCTGTTCATGACCGCCCTCGACGCCCAGGTCGTCCACGGTCGCCTGATCGACGCAGCGACCGGTGCCGGAATCGACCGAGCTTTCGTGGTCATGTTGAACGACGACGGCAGCGAGGTTAATCGGGTCCTCACCTCGTCGGCGGGTGAGTTCATTCTCACAGCCCCCGGACCGGGCAGCTACCAACTCCGCTCCGACAGGATCGGGTTCAGGTCCGTGCTGACCGATCCGCTGCGACTCGGCGCAGATGAGACTCGCGAGATCCAGATCAGAGCTTCCGAGATCGTCATCCGTCTCGACACGATCACAGTCGAGGATGATGCCAAGGAATGCCGAGTGTACGGTGAGCAGGGTCTCGGGACCGCCCTGGTGTGGGAGGAGGCGCGCAAGCTCCTCGCCGCTGTCGCGTGGGGCCAATCGCAAATGCGGTTCAGCTACGACACGCGCACCTACGAGCGTCGGCTCGGCGGAATGATGCGGGTGCTGGCGGAAACCGAGCAGTTGCAGTCCGGGCTGCGCGCGCCGCCGTATCGCAGTGTGCCGGCAGATGTACGCCAACAACACGGCTATGCGTTCGTGAGTCGTGACTCGGTCACCTTCTACGCACCAGACGCCGAGGAGTTCTTCTCGGACGAGTTCCTGGTGCGACACTGCTTTAACCTCACCGAGGGGGATGATCGTCTCGGACTCATCGGTTTGGAGTTCGAGCCTGTCAGAGGTAGCGAGCTGAGCGATGTGCGCGGCGTGTTCTGGCTCGAGGCGGCGGTGTCCGAGATCAGGTGGCTCGAGCTGCGTTACACCCGCGTGCGCCCGCTGGTTTACGAACGTGAGGCGAGGGGCAGGGTCGAGTTCGATCAGATCCAAGGCGGCCCGTGGTTCGTGAGTCGCTGGTGGATTCGTGTGCCACGGCTGCGTGCGCCACACCCACTGGTCGGACGGTTCCCCAACCGCTGGATCAAGGACGGATACTACGAGGTCGGCGGTGAAGTGCTGCGGGTATTCGATACGGAGGGTAACCAGGTGTTCGATTCCGGCGGTGTAGGGTGACGCAGCAGATGGGGCAGCTCCGCGGCCTGGCTGCTGCGGTGTGCAGCTGGCCGCAAACCCGATTGGCACCGTCGTCTTGGTTACGGTTCGCAACGGTTCATATCTGTGACTAGCGAAACACAGTCGGCCCGACTTACAAAGCGTCAAGTCGTAGCGGTCTATAGACGGCTGGCTCGGCGCTACGATCTGTGGGCCGGGCTCACGGAGTCGCACGCGCGGCGACGGTGCTTGGATGTGGCCCGGATTCGAAATGGTGAGACTGTGCTCGAGGTCGCGGTCGGGACCGGGATCATGTTCGTCGAGATCCTGAAGCTGAATCCGGACGGCGTAACGGAAGGAGTCGATATCACTCAGGAAATGCTGGCGGAGGCGCAGCGCAAGGCCGAAGCCATGGGAGCCACCGGCTACAGATTGACGTTGGGAGACGCATACGAGCTGGAATATCCCGACTGTCGCTTCGACGTTTTGGTCAACAACTTCATGTTTGATTTGCTGCCCGAACCGGACTTTGCGATGGTGCTGGGCGAGTTCTGGCGCGTGCTGCGCCCGGGTGGGCGGCTGGTGTTGGCCAACATGACCAGGCCGCGACGTTGGTATCAGGGCCTGTGGGAGCTACTGTATGGGCTCAGTCCCTCACTGATGGGCGGCTGCCGCGGTGTCGAACTGCTGCCCCACGTTGAGGCAGCGGGTTTTCAGGAAACACAACGTCATTTCGTCAGCCAGCTCACGTTCCCGTGCGAGGTGGTATGCGGCGCCAGGCCGTGATCGGCGACCGTGTGTTTGCCCCAGGCAACCCGTAACGGAGGCAACCATGCCTATCGATTCTTGGATTGAGCAGGACCGGCGCCGCGTTCGAGCCGAGGTGGTCGGAGACTTTTCCACGGAGGACATCCTGCGGGCGATAGGCGACGCCGTTTCGCATCCGGAGTTCGAGCGCGGCTTCAACATACTGTCGGATCATAGGCAGATCGGGCAACCGATAACCACGACCCGGTTGCAGGAAATGACGAGTCATCTCAGGCGGCTTTCGGCTGAATTTGAAGGCTCGCTGATGGCGGTGGTCACGACCAAACCGGCGTCTTATGGGATGATGCGGATGCTCTCGGTAATGGTGGAAGACATCCCGCTGTATGTGCGCGTGTTCGACAGTATTGCAGCGGCTGAGGCGTGGCTCGAATCACCTGACGGGAGCGCAAGCTTGTGAGACTAGCGGCGCGAGCACTGTTGTGTGATGGTCGGTTGCTGGAGAGGAGCAAACATGGATAGGAAAGCTGCGAGATCTCGGGGAGCTTGGATGGGTATCGGAATCGCGCTGGGTGCCGGACTGGGCGTGGCATTGGACAATATCCCGGTTGGAGTAGCACTCGGTGTGGTGTTCGGTGTCGTCGTAGGTGGGGTCAGAGCAAAACGGGGGTAAGGGCGATGAGGAGCAGGAACGCGATCGGCGCAGATCCGCCGCAGCGATGTCCCGGGCCTTTGCTTGCATAGGTGACTTGCACGGCCAGCTGGGCCGCCTCGCCACAGTGGTGGATTGGCTTGCCCAGCGACCACTGACTGCAGTTCTCCTTGTGGGCGATTTTGCAGCCGGACCTTTCAATCGTCCGCACAGCGGCGAGGCAGCTCCACCGCTGGAAGCTGCACTGGAGATGGTTAGCCGACTCGAGCTGCCAACGTTCTACGTTCCCGGTAACCATGATGAACGCCGGCAGAATGCTCCGGGCAACGTGGATGGCCTAATGGAGGTAGTTGCCGGTATTCGCATCGTTGGCATAGGCGGTGCGGGTCCCCAGCGGCATGGCTTTCCCTATGAATGGAGCGATGAGGATGTCCGGCGACGAGGAGTCCCCCAGTGCGACATCATCCTTTCGCATGCGCCACCCGCTCGCACCAGGCTCGACGTGCTTGCTGGAACGCGTCGTCACCTAGGTAGCGAGGCAGTGAGGGAGCTGGCTGAACGTACTCAGGGGGCACTGGTGTGCGGTCACATCCACGAGGCCGTCGGCAGTGAGCAGTTGAATCGGTGTCTGTGCTACAACACCGGTTCTCTGGGCCAGCCGTTTGGCAAGCGCCAAGTTGGGATACTCGACTTCGCCGACAGCGGCGAGCCAGTGAGACTGACTCATCATGACCTCGAGGGAGGTGGCAGCTGGACAGCGGGGAGCAGAGAGCAGAGAGCGGAGAGCAACACTTAGAGGAGGGGGTTCCAGTGGTTGAAGCTGACACAAGACCAAGACGTGCTCCGGGAGAGAGTGCAACTCTGGTCGGCCCGATCTGGTACATCGGTTGGCTGTTCACCGTTGCACTGGCACAGTTAGGGTGGTGGAAGGCCATCGTCGGACTGGTAATCTGGCCTTACTTCCTGGGTGCTGCGTTGCGCTAGGGAGGGAGCGGGGAGCGGGGAGCTGGGTGTCAGAGTTGCCTCGGGTCCGGAGCAATGTACCGCGTGACGGAGGCTGCGGGTTGCCAGTAGCGCCGACACGCGGCAGATTCGGGCGACTCTCGCTAGTGAACGGAACGGATCAGATCGAGTGATAACGCGGTCTCGTTTACGGTGAAACACAAATCGCCGCCTGTCCCGCCCGCCAGACGAGCGACGGCACTGCGATCACTGGTTCGCGCAGCCGCCGTTGTCGTCCTCCTTTTCACCTTCCTACTGGGTGTCAACGGGCTGAGCGAGGGATTCAGATCGCTTGGCGGGGACCTGGTGCAGTTCTTCTTTGATGCCACCGAAAACCCGTTCGTTGGGCTCATGGTCGGCATTCTGGCGACGTCGCTGATGCAGAGTTCGTCGGTCACGACGTCGATGATCGTCGCCATGGTCGCCGCCCCGGAAAACCCCCTTCCCATTGCCAATGCCGTGCCGATGGTGATGGGAGCCAACATCGGCACGACGGTCACCAACATGATCGTGTCGATGGCGCATATGGCTCGGAGGGAGGAATTCCGGCGGGCTTTCGGCGTGGCCACCTGCCACGACTTCTTCAACTTGATGGCGGTGGTCGTCTTTCTGCCGCTGGAGCTACTGACCGGCTATCTGCAGCGCACGGCAACGGCATTGTCGTCACTGCTCACCGGGATGGGAGGGATGGAATACGAGAGCCCGATCAAGGGTGCTCTCAAGGCTGGCCTCGAACCGATAACGTATCTGATCGGACTGGTGGTGCCGTCCGACCAAGGGGTGGGAGTCGTGCTGGTCCTGTTGAGTGGCGCGATGATCTTCACCGCTCTGTTGTTGCTCGTCAGGAACCTCAGGCTGGTGCTGCAAACCCGTATTGAGGTCCTCGTTTCCGGGGCGTTCGGGCAGCATGCGGTAGTGGCAATGCTGCTCGGGGTAGTGGTAACAGCAATCGTTCAGTCGAGCTCCATCACGACTTCACTGCTGGTGCCGCTGGCCGGCGCCGGCATCATCACTCTGGAGCGGGCGTTTCCTATCACCATAGGGGCCAACATCGGTACGACGGTGACTGCGTTGATGGCGGCGCTGGCGGCCACCGGTGTGAACGCCGCGGCGGGGATTTCAATCGCTTTGGTGCACTTGCTATTCAATCTGAGCGGCACTCTACTGATATATCCCGTTGAACGCATCCGCGAGGTTCCGCTGGCGGCAGCCCGCTGGTTGGCCAACACGGTTGCCGAGTCACGCCGTTGGGCCATCATATACGTGGCTGCCTTCTTCTACGGACTCCCAGCCGTGTTTGCGTTGCTCAACAACGTTCTCAAGTGATTGGGGGGGCGCGATGCTTCGTCGGTTGATCAGTGTTTTTCGATCCAGTGATCCGCTGCGGGAAATGGGCGAGAACTTCGCTGAGATGCTTGGGATCGCGCAGGAGCTCAGCCTCCGGGCGGGTAAGATCTTCTTTGCAGGTAAGGAAGCACCGGACGAGCGGACGTGGATCTACGATCAGGATGTCAGAGTCAACCAGCTCGAGCGGCAGATTCGCAAGCAGGTCATAGCGCACCTCTCGCTCTCCGGGCAGACGCTGGATTTGCCGTATTGCCTGCTGTTGATCAGCCTGGTGAAAGACGTAGAGCGCATCGGCGACTACTCGAAGAACCTGACAGAGATCGGTGATTTTTATACTGGTCCGTTGCCTGACGACGAACTGGTCGCCGAGTTGGGCGAGATCCGAAATGGTGTCGAATCGACGTTTAAGGGCCTGGCCCAGCTGCTGGGCCGGTCAGACGAGGAAGCGGCCCTCGTCTTGATTCAACAGGGCAAAGAGCTGCTACGTCGCTGCGACAGCTTGATCGCGCGAGCGGCCCAGAGCTCACTCGATGCCGCTGCCACGGTTGCGGTCGTGCTGGGCACACGATACTACAAGCGGATTGGTGGTCACGTGCTCAATATTCTCTCCAGTGTCGTGATGCCGTTGCACAAGGTGGATTATTACGACGAAGTGTCGCTGCCGCCGGAACTGAAGACGCGGGGGTAGGGGAGGGAGCGGGGAGCGGAGAGCAGGGAGCGGAGAGACCACTGAGCTTTGTCTCAGCGGGGTCTGAGTTTACGTTCGGCCCCGCTGCCAAGATTTAGCATACCCTCTTGGCCCACCGTCAACTGCCAGCACAACGCCCGGCGTGGGGCCGAGCGGTGCGGAGTAGTCCAAGCGCGGCGTTCGGGAGTCACTCGTTGGATGGGGGCGCGGGGGTGGACTCGTGGGCGAGGTTGACCTTCCACTCCCCGTCTTGACGCACCCAGATCGTGGTCAGTGCGAATGGCATCGCTGGCCCGGTCACGCCTGCCGTGTCTGTTGCAGTAATAGTCCCGTGTTCCATCACGCAGACGACATCCCGAGCCAACACCACCGTCCGCCGGTCGGCAACGGTGAACTCCTGACTGGTGACACCGGCCATAATCGGTCGAAACCATGCATCGATGTTGTCGTACCCGTAGCGTACCTCACCGTCCCACGCCCATCCCAGGTCCGGCGAATTGAGGAAGTACGACATCCCCTGATCGATGTCTGCCGCCAACCACGGCTGCCACATCTCGGCGTGCAGCGAACTCACCGAGTCGGCCAGTGCCGCCTTCTGTTGGTCGGTCAGTTCGCTCGTGGCGGGTTGGCAGGCGGCCAGCAAGGCCAAGCCGGCGGTAACGAGAGCAGTCCTACGCATGTTAGCCTCCTGGAGAGAGTGACGGCGAATAGAACTGTGTGCAGCGCTAGTGGTTCCAAGCTGACGCCTGAGCGTCAGCCGGTATCGTCGGACGCGAGCGTAGCAGATCTAGTTGTGCGCCGCTCCTTCCGAGTGCTCACCTTCCCCTGGGCCCGGGGCAAGGTCCGAGTTCCACATCCAGACTGAGAAGAGCCACAATCCATCGGGCTGCTTGCGCAAGACCGCCAGGATCTTGCCGCTATCTGCGATCGGTTCCGAGACGCCCTCCACGCTGTATGTTTCGGAGTAGGTCCCCCGGGCGTAGGCAATGTCGCCGTATCCATCCACGTCGACGAACTCGATGGTGTGCTGTTGCACCGTCATTGCGGTGGACTCGATCAACGCCTCAAGCTCGCTGTGCCCCCGGATGACTGGGGCATTGGCCGGCAGCACCAGACCGTCCGGGGTAAACATTGCCACGAAGGCACTCCAGTCGCCTGCGAGAGCTAGCTGGTCTATTGCGGGACCATACGACCTGATGGTAGCCACGTCCTCATCCGAGAGCGGAGCGGCCCCCGACTGACAGGCGGTGACGACCACAGCGAAGAGCAGGGTGGAGCATAGCGAGCGAGACTGCATGGCGGCCTCCTGACTGCGAGGAAGAACAGGTTTAGAACAACACGGCAAGTCTGCGGTCAGGTACAGTAGGCTGCAAGGTCTCGCTGGGTCGCTCGAGGCACGCCGGATAGGCCAGGCGTGCGGCCGGGACTCAGAGTTTCGTTAGTCGCCAAGCCCATCCACCGCCACCCGCTGCTTTACGGAACTGGTACCAACCCGTAGACTGAATAGGTCTCTTCTAAGAGGGGAGGTGGCCATGCTACGGACCGCCTTGACTTCCCCGTCTCTCGTAACGGTGTACTGCACCTGCTGCACCGAGGCGGTGACCGGTTTTCGGAGACTTGAGAACCAGTTGTCGCTACCGTACAGAGTAGGTCTCTTCAGACTGTTCGAGGGACAGTGTAGAAAGTGCGCCAGACTGGGTCGTTGCGATCCACGTGATCCGACCGAGAACCTGAAAGGTTCGGTCTCGAGCGGCTAGACCATTCCGCCACTCTGCGCTGGCAGATCAGCTGGGTGCATTCTGAACGGGTCGCACACGGTGTGCAGCGACCTGGCGCGGTCCATAGGCCCCTGTCGGATTGGGACGCGGGACCTGTTCACGAAGCTCCGATTGCGACGGGCACCAAGTTCTTTCGTCTTGGAGGCCCGGTGGAAATCCACATAGACGAAGCGAAGCACGTCGCGTATGTCAAGCTCGCAGGCCTGTTGAGCAAGAACGTGATCCTGCAGGCATTTGACGCTGCGGTATTACACGAGCAGTACAAACCGGGAATGGGTAGGCTGTGGGATTTCACAGCGGCAGATCTGTCGTTGCTCGATTCGGGTACGATAGCAGAAATAGCCCGGTAATCGATCAAGTTCCCTCCCGGTATCAGTGACGTGAAGGTAGCGTTTGTAGCCGGTAGAAAGCTGGAGTATGGTCTGTCGCGCATGTTCGAGTTCTTTTCAAAGGACGCCAACACGACCATAGATGTGTTCTATTCGATCGAAGAAGCCGAGGCATGGTTGACGATCTGAGCTAGCAAATGAACCCCGTAATAGATCCCTGGATTCGCTTCGTGCACGAGAACGCGGTGGAAGTAGCTGTAACCTTGTTGGTCTCGGGGAGGCTCGTGACTGGGATGCTCGTCCCAACCCAGCGCTACGAGCGCTGGGAGCGTGAAGTGCTCAAGCGTACCGAGCTTGCCGGCGGCAGGTTTGAGCTGCCTTCACTCGAGCTGCCACCGATGAGCAAGGAAGACGTAGTAGAGACGCGCACGAGGTGGCCCGATATCGAACAGGAGTTGTACGCCGATCCCGCAGGAGGAGAGGGCTTCGCCTATCTGTGTCTGCGCAACGCCAGGATCTACGACGTAATGAACCGCTCCTCGATACCATTGCCCTTTCTCCTGCTCTCGGTTCACGCGGTCGCGGCGCTGATGCCCGGCCTAGCACAACCTGGCAACGAGGCGCCCTCGGAGACAAGGGACGCTCGGTAACCCCAGAGCCGAGTCTTAGCATCCTGCGGCGCTCCCGGCGCGACAGCCTCAACTACGCGTCTTCTGCCAGTGGCGCGCCGTGAGAAACGTGTCCGTAGAGGACCTTCCAAGCTCCGTCACGGCGGATCCACACCAACGTTTGGGTAAACGGGGTCAGCGGACCGGAGTTTCCGGCTGTGTCGATCGACACGAAGGTACCAGCCCGAACCACGTACACGACGTCCGGGGCTAATACCACCGTCTTGGAGTCGGTAATTGTGCTCGGCTCTCTGCTGATAGTCGCGAAATGCTCGCCAAACACGCTTTCCAAGGTGGCATACGAGTGGAGAGTTCCACCGTTGAACGCCATGGTCGCTTCGTTGCTGTTGTGCATAAAGGACATCAGTCTGTCGAAGTCGACGGGGTCGGTAGCGGCGATCCACTCACCATCGACTAGCGCGGCAACCGTATCCGCAATCGCGAGTTTCTGTTCTTCGGTCAGTTCAATCGTTGCGGTTTGACATGCGGCGAGAAGGGTCAAAGACACTGCGGCGAGTGCGAGACGGTGCATGCAGTCCTCCTAGCGGTTTGGAGGGCGACTCCAAGTCAGGGGTAAGCTACGGTCGGGGTCAGGGCAAGACCACCCTTCCCGCCTCTCTTCGTCGCCGCCGGTCACCTACGGCCCCGTCATTCGAGCTCCCATCTCAACCGCCGATCATAGGCACATGGACCCCACATCGGGTGCGGCAAGTGAGTCAGCTCACTGAACCTGTGGTATACCGCCCGTATGGTACAGCCAGGGGGGTCGCAATCGCTCGCCGGTTGGCCCGCGATCGCAACCACCGCGACGGTCGCTTCGCTCCTGTTCGCAGGGACGCACCTAAATGGGGTGGCATTTCAGTCGGCCCCCCGGCGATGCAGTTAGGTTTGCAGGTGGACCAGAATCAACGGGACGTGGCGCAGCCCGGTAGCGCACCTGAATGGGGTTTGTGTCAGCCGGGAAGTGAGTTTCGCCAAGTTGGTGTAATTCAAAGGTGTTAGTCGTTTGGGGTGCGAAGTTCATTCGTGGCTCTCGCACTCTTTCTGTATCCAAACGTGCACAGAAACGTGCACACACCTATCTCACCAAGAGGTAGGCTAGGGAAGACCTGAGATCGCACCTCCTGGCGCAACCTGACGCACATACGGTCCATCAGCGCAACTCAACGGCGTGAGCTAAGAGGGCCACAGGGGAGGACCCTCCAGGCCGGGGCCGGTCCAGATCACGGTGCGGCCCTCTCCAAATGCGCAGCACGATTTCGAGAATTGGCTGCGACCCTGCAGCTAGCCTATTGACCTTATCAGGCCTTGGAGTTGCGCGTAATCGCTAGAACGCCAACCGGCTGCGATCCCGAACCGGTGCGCCGTTGTCGCCAGTTCAGTCAGTTGAAACGCGCAAGGTCAATCTGTACGGGACTGCGAGTCCCTCTCCCATTCGTGCTCGTTGTCCTCGCGATCTAGCTGCCGCGTCCGGTGCGCGTCCCGTTTTGCATTTCTTCGGAGGCGGGATACGGGAAACGAGCCTTGACGATATGACCACGTGACATAGACGATGATCACAAGAGCCAGCACAGCAAGGATGATTCCAAGAAACACGATGATCATCCGGGCGAGGACACCGTAAGCTACTATGGTGGGCGAGAACTGGCAGCGAGCGCTGCTAGCCGTTCGGCCTAATCAACTCTTGGAACGGCGGGTAGTCGCGCTCGATGGTGTAGCGGTAGGGACGCAGAGGGGACCATAGAGTGATGAGGCAGACAGTGTATCTTTCTCGATGCCTTACGCCTACTACGACAAGCTCTCCGCTCCAGACAAAGCGACTTACCGTGAGAGTGACCGAATTGTCCGGGTACCACTGGAGGCACCCAAATCGATGTGGCCGCTTGTAGAACAGATCCGGGCCGCGTTGGAGGAAGCAAACCGATCGGACGTTCAGGCGTACGTCCAACGCCTCGTGACGAGAATGGTCACCGACCTCGGCGCGCCACCGGCTCGCGTCAAGGTTCTCGCCGCTAGGCCCTCACATGATTGGGGGGAAGTGCAAGGGCTATACGAACCGGAAGAAGGCGACGTGGCCGTGATCACGGTGTGGATGCGCACAGCGGCAAAGAAACGCGTCGTCGCATTCAAGACGTTCCTTCGCACCGTGCTACACGAGATGTGCCACCACTTGGACTACGGATTGTACGGGTTGGAGGAGAGCTTCCACACCGAGGGGTTCTTCAAACGGGAATCGAGTCTCTTTCATCAGATTGTGGGGCGGGACGCTCAGTTGACCGACACGCTTGCCGACCAAACCTGAAGAGCCTCGTTGCGACTGTTTAGTCGGGTCTCGTGGCGCTCGGGGCTGCGTCGGATCTCAGCAGTCTGCGCGTTGCGATATGATGACCTTCTGCTCGATCAAGGCCCGCATGGTGCGATTAGATGGCGTGCGGACGCAGACAAGACCGGACGTGAAACTGTTGTACCGATTTCAGGTGATGTGCGCCATGCCATTGATCGTGTGATCGCTGCACGGCCAGGCGTCGGTGCGGCGTATCTGTTCCTGTCCTCGAAAGATCCTTCGCATCCCGTGCGCCGAGAGTTGGCGTCTGGGTGGCTGCGTCGCGCTGAGGAACTTGCAGAGGTACCTCGGCTAGAGGGTGGCCAGTGGCATCCGTATCGCGGGAAATGGGTGACAGAGCAAAAGCATCTGCCCGATGTGGAAGTAGCAGCCGCTGGAGGCTGGGCCGAGCTGAGCAGTCTCAAACGGGCCTACCAGCAGGCAGACGATGC
>JBDHKN010000029.1:0-72127 GCA_039586365.1 Gemmatimonadota bacterium
TCGAACCTCACGAGAGTCACGAGGATCCGGGAACCGTCGGGGGTCCAATCGTTCACCATCACCGAACGCACGGCGGGATCCCGGAATAGCAGTTTCTGATCAGATCCATCCGTATGGATCAAGCGCAGGTCATCAAAGTCTTGCTCGTTGTGCCACGCGTACGCGATCTGCTCTCCGTTGGGGGAGAACCTCGCAGACATGACGAGTTCAGGGTACCCGACATCTGTGAGGTTGAGAGACTCCCCGCGTTCGAGATACCTGAGCGCCAGATTGCCGCGGCTTCCGTACTCAAGGAGCATTCGACCGTCTGGTGATACGGCCATGGGGATCGGAACCTCCGCTACCATTGTCGCGGCAGGCCCGGTCTGCTGAGACCAGTCTGATGCTGTGGTGAGCTCTGTGAGAAGCAGGGTCACAACCACAGCGACTGCTGGGATCATCGCGTGGCGGTGAGAAGGGGCTCGCCTAATACGATGCCGTGCTGCGATCATAGGAAGGGACTCCCAAGAGGCAGACTGACCTACGATACCGCGATCGACTAAGCGTGGCTAGGTGAGAGCGGGGCCCTCAGTGGCGTCGAGTATGGTAGCGCCGGATCCTGCAAACCATTTGCAAACCAACAGGAAGGGACAGGACGGGATTAGACGGGACAGGACGGGACGAAGGGGTCGCTAACTCGGTACAGGAAGGGACCATACGGCACCAGAAGGGACCGGACGGGACGAAGACCACCGAACTCCAAAACCGGGGGTTGCAGGTTCGAGTCCTGCCGGGCCTGTAAACGCCGCAGCAATCGCTGCGGCGTTTTCATGCCCGGCCGTCTCTTGGACCTCGTCGCTCGCTAGGGCTCGCGACATCGGTTCCGAGTCCTGCCGGGCCTGTACGACTGAGCTGCAGGTCTACTGCATTCGTCGGTGACCGCCGCTTCTTCCGCTAGGCCGTACAAGGCCCGTGGATCACCTCGGCTCCGGCAGGAAAGATGTACCACATGTCATATCCTTCCGACCGCCCGTCAGCAAGCGCTCGGCGAAGTCCAGACGCTCCTCCGGAAGCCAATCTTCCGTAGACGATCCCGCTCCCGTCCGGCGTCCACCCGAGGACTGGGTTATATGCCACATCAGCATGGGTCACGAGTTCTCGGATCGAACCGCCCTCATGGGCTCGACGACCGGTAACGTCCGAAGCAAGGATCTCGCTAGTGGCTGCATCGACCGTAAGGCGCGGTTTCCGCCAGATCCCGTTTCTCGGTGGCTCAGGGCCGAGCCACCGTGCCCTGCCGTAGCTGCCGCCTCGTGTCACGCCGCGCGGTCTTCAGTTGACAATGCCCATCGACCAGATGGTCATGCGTCGGAGTGCCAAGGTAGCGAGACGGTTGCTAGTACCCCTCTATGTGTCCGTGGGCCGTTGCTCCGAGCAGGCGGACTGCGGCGTTGTCGTGTTGTATTCTGATCCCTGCCCAGACCTGGCCGGGGTCATCGACAATCTCCAACGGCTGGCCCTGCGCTCGGATCCACGATACAACGGCTTCGCTGAAGGAGCCTCTCAGGATCAACTGCGGAATCGAACCCCACCATCGAGCATACAGGAACTTGGGTTGATTCATCGACTCGCTCGGTGTGAAACCGTGCACCAAGATGTTGTATGTGTTCTGGATGTTGACTGAATGGAGTCCGTACCCTGCTGAACCCGCTGCAAGTACAGGCCGGCCGTCTCTCAGGACGATGCTGGGGCAGATATCGTCGTAGTGGTAGTTCCCCGGACCCTCGATGGCCATCGCTGCCTGTGCCATGCCGGCGATGTCGGGAATTGAGACGCCATCCACGAAGATGCCGGTATTCCCCCAGGCGCCGGTGTTGATCGTGTGCACCACAGCGGCCGCGTTGCCGGCTTCGTCCACGACGAGCTCGGCGGCCGTCTGATTGCTAATCCCTCCGGTGGCAGCGACGGCGCGCTCCAGGTCATACCACTCCCCACTCATGATCTTTTCCCAGGTAAACTGGGCGGCTGCTTTGGTCAATCTCGTCGTCTGCGAGAAATCACCTTCCGGGAAAAAGCTCTCCGCCACGTTGGCGGCGTTGAGAAAGTTCCGGTACATGGGGCCGACGCGTACGATCCTGATGAACTGCAAGAGGTCCTCTGCCGAGTGGATGTAGTGACGGGAAGAATCCAGGTCGGACAGCTCGATGAGATTGAATGCCTCGACAATGCCCACGCCTCCGGGTGCAGGGAGTCCGATGGAGTAGATGTCGTATCCGTTGAAGGTTGTGTGAGTGGCGGGAGCGAGGTTTGCCCGGTATCCCTCCATATCATCCATGTGAATTCTCCCGCCCTCCCGCTGGATGATGCTCACGAAGTTCTGTGCCCAGGTTCCTTTGTAGACGTAGTCGGCTCCCTCCGCCGCTACGCGCCTCAGCGTCTCGGCCAATAAGGGTTGCGTGAACTGCTCGTTGGCGCGGAACCGGGTGCCATCAGGTTTCGTGAAAACGGCGACCGCTTCAGGTTGGCGCGACAGTATCGTCCAATTATCCTGGATGACATTTGCCATCCAGCCCGGCATAGGAAATCCACTCTCCGCCAATTCGATCGCGGGCTGAAACACATCGGCAAACGGGAGTTGTCCGAAGTTGTCGTGTGCCGCCTGAACGCCAGCAAAGAAGCCAGGTACCATCGCCGTCCGGCCACTGGCCGATCTCGGAATCGTGAGAGGATTCGTCTCGCGCAGAGGTACTCTGAACCCGGCGTTCATCGAGCGCACTTGTCCTGTCTGGGCGTCGTAATACACCATGGAAATGACACCCCCGAAGCTGACGGCCAAACCTGCGAGATGGACGATGTGGGTCATGCCAGCCGCCAACACCGCGTCCGCCGCGTTGCCACCCTGCCTCAGCATGGCCATGCCCGCCGCGGTTGCACGATGTCCGCCCATGCTCACCACCATGGCGTTGTCGCTGCTGGCGGCAACATGGTACCGGTTCCACACTCCGGACCATGGGCCTTCGGGCGGCGGCCCGCCCTGACCGTTGCCGTCGTTGCCAACGAGATTGGCGTCGCCGCAACCAACCCACAGCAACGCGAAACACATTACCGCCTTGTTGAACGACATTTCTACCGCCTTGACCGGTTGCCGGCCACGACCCGCTAGGCCTCGTTAATGACATTTGTGCATCAGATTCATTCGCCAGCGCGCTCCCTGCCAATAGCTAGTCAGGCAAAGCCTGCAGCACGTCACTGCTGATCCAATAGAAATCCGTGTTCTCGCTTGGGTACTGGTCTCCGATTGCTCTTACGAAAAAGACGTAGTTCATGTCTCTCGACATCGATGGGAATCTCTCGAAGTGCTCCGAGTTGACCTGTTCTCCCAGGTTCACTGGCTCACCCCAACTCCCGTCCCCCATTCTGCGACTAATGTAGAGATCGATAATCCCGTAGCTGTTGCCTATCTCCGATGAAGCGAACAGAATGAAGCGTTCTTCTGGATCGACGTAGGGATCCATGGCGTCTGCCCTGTTGACCGGACCCACGAGCTGCTCGGATGCTACGTATTCGCCGTTAACGAGTTCCGACCAGTAGAGCTTCGGCTCTGTCTCACCCAGCGACCGTCCAGCGAAGTAGAGGTTACCGCTGCTTGCGACCGAGACCTGTCCCACCGACCTGACTGTATCGAGGGTGGCGGTCACCGCCTGCGGCATACTCCAGCTCTGACCGACACGTTCGACGTACCAGACGCCGAAGACTGAGTCGCTATCCTCATTAGGGAACGGCTTAAAAGAACCAAAGAAGATCTTGTCACCATCGTGGGAGACGGCTGGCCCATGGTCGTTCAAGCCTGTCAGGGAAAGCATGCGTTCAGGCCAACCTAGCGTCACTCCATCGAAGGCCGAGAAGAGCAGCGTCTCCTCCGGCCCTCCATCCAGCAACGCCGACCAGTACAGTTCATCTGACTGTGGTGAGAAGTTGAGGCTGCTGTGCACGAGATACTCAGTCGAAAGGACCTCGGGGGCAAATGGGATCGCAGTCTGTTGCGGACGCTCCTGACCTAGGAACCGGGGCCGCCATACGGGGTTGATCGCGGTTGCTGGGGCGGGCGTGTTGGTGACACGTATCAAGTTCGTCCCGTCAGCATTCATCACGTACACTTCCCAGTGGTTGTCACCTGGAAGGCCCGAATCGAACGCGATCAATGAGCCGTCGGGTGACCATTTTGGAACATAGTCACCAACGTTGTTGTCGGTGAGTTGGAGTGGGTCAGTGCCATCGGCATTCATTACGTAGACCTCGTAATCCCCACCGGCATTCGCGGTGAACGCTATCCGTGATCCATCTGGGGACCAGGCCGGCTTTGTCTCATCGAAGGGTGTCGATGTCAGTTCTTGTTCATCCGTCCCATCGATGTTGCTGCTGTAGATGTCGAAGTTGCCGCTCCTGTTTGAACTGTAGACGAAGCGACTACCGTCAGGCGACCATTTCGCACCGTCACCTTCCACGCCATTCCAACGTCTGTTGCTGCCGTCCGCGTTCATGATCCAGATCTCGTTGCGATCGCCTTGGGTTCGGTAGATTCTCGTGAAGACAATCTTTGTTCCGTCGGGAGACCAGCAGGGATCGCTATCCCAAACGCCGGTGGTACTAGTGAGTCTTGTCAAGTTGCTTCCATCAGCATCGAACACATAGATCGACCAAGTCGTCTGATCTGGGTATCCGACCGCCGCAATGTGCTTTGCGTCGGGTGACCAATCGTGATGATTGAGTCCGATCTGTGCACCGATGATCCTGGTGTTCCCCGTTCCATCTGCATTGATCGCATAGATCTCATGAACACCAGATACTGGTCCGGGCTGATGGGCATATGCAATCACGCCACCGCCTCTACCATCGAGGGGAATGACAGGATGTCCTGTGGTATCAGTTGGTGTTGTTGACGCGTCGGCCTCAGTACCCGTCTCACAGCTGGGACCGAGTACCAGGCTGAGTGAGACTATGACAAACAACTTGAGTCGCGCCATTCTCATAGGGAAGCTCTTCAACTATTCTGGTTGATACGCGATTGCAGGCGAGCCT
Source organism: Gemmatimonadota bacterium (assembly GCA_039586365.1). Taxonomy (GTDB): domain Bacteria; phylum Gemmatimonadota; class Gemmatimonadetes; order Gemmatimonadales; family GWC2-71-9. Next base: position 5,059 of record JBDHKN010000029.1, read on the forward strand.
GAGGATTCGTATTGGGCGAGAATCGCCGGCCGCATCGCTTCCGGTACGTGTCGTCCGTGCCCCGCGAGAAGCAGTGCCGTACTGCACCGAGATGAATAGGGGTCGGCGCCAATCTCACTGACGCTGCCCTGGCGGTTATTGTCCCAAGCACAAGTGTTGACGACGACTCCGATTGCCGGCTGTACTGAACTCCGCTTCACAGCTAGATCCTCCGAGGATTCACTGCAATGGTTGCCTCAGACGTCGCAGTAGTGATCGACGCATGTGCACCAGTGCAGGTCGATGGCAACACCACAACAGCACTTGGCGGTCATGACCTGATGACCGCCCGAATAGTCTTACAGGCGAGCTCAACACGCCACGATTATGCGGCCAGCGGAGGGATCGCGCCGGTAGACGGTTGTATCGCGCGACGAACGGGCCTCACAAGGAGAGGCGAGTTCGTGAAGGGAGATTCCAGTGGGCTGCTCTGCCTTCGTCCGAGAGTGATTCCTCGATCAACAGGCGAGGCAGGTATATAATTAGGGTGACGCACGGACTACTTGGTCCGTCAGTCACACCAATGGATGACATCTTTCCTGAGTCACCGGGCACGGCCGTTGGGTGGCCGATGAGAACCGGTTTGCGCGCGCGCGGTCGTGGCAGACTGCTGCGACGGCCAGCAGGATCCAGACGCGCCGCGCTTGTTGTGATCGGGGCTGCCACACTACTGAGTGGCACGGGATACGCTACTTGGCGCATGAGTGACCCGGCGATCACGGCAAGCACAGCACTGCTGCTTAGTCTACCCTACTGGTATCTCTGGGCGGCTCTGGTACCCGCAATCGTCTGGCTATCGCGACGGTACCGAATCCGGATCGACAGCTGGATCTCCGGGACGGTGGTACACTTGATCGCAGCTACGCTTATCGCGTTGACCGTGCTTGCCTCCGATACCTTTTTCAACAGGCTTGCCGGGTTCTGGGATACGACAACCTTCGGGGAAGCCTACGCCCAAGGGTTCATCCTTTGGTTCCACCTTACGATCCTTGTGTACTGGATGATAGTCGCGGCAGTGCACGCGGCGGACTACCACCAAGAGTCCTTGGAGAGAGAAGTGGCTGCCGCTCGGCTTGAGACTCAGGTGGCCGAGGCTCGGCTCAGGCAGCTGCAGATGCAGCTGCATCCTCACTTTCTCTTCAATGCACTACACACCGCTTCCAGCTATGTACGCGATCACCGGCCAAGGGAAGCGACTGACATTATCGCAGAACTTGCAGACCTGCTGCGCCGATCGATGGACCATGGCAGCTCTCACGAGGCAACATTGGACGAGGAACTGGCGTTCGTCATGCAGTACCTTCGAATCGAACAGGCGCGCTTGGGCGAGCGCCTCAATGTCAAGTCCGAAGTCCCAGACGAAGTGAGAAAAGCAAGAGTCCCAGCCATGCTACTCCACATTCTGGTCGAGAACGCCATTCGGCATGGTATCGCACCGCATGATCGCAGCGGATCTATAGAGATCACCGCCCGCCGCCAAGCGGATTCTCTGCAACTGCGGATCCGGGACGACGGCCCCGGATTCCCGACTGGAGACTTCGTACCTGAAGCCACGCAGGTTGGACTCAGGAATACGCGCGAGCGTCTTGACCGCATGTACGGCGAGCAACAGACTCTTCATCTGTCAAATGACATACGAGGAGGGGCTGTGGTCACCGTCACGATCCCCTGGCACACGGAGTCACGCCTGGATGAATGACACCGTAGGCATGGCAAATCGGATTAGGACCCTCATCGTGGACGACGAAGCCGCGGCTAGACGCAGCATTTGGCTGCTACTTCAGAACGACCCGGAGATCCAGGTTGTCGGGCAGTCGGCCAACGGAGCTGATGCCATTGCCGACATAGAGCAACTGGCGCCTGATCTTGTGTTCTTGGACGTGCAGATGCCCGGAGGGAATGGGTTTGAGGTTCTTGCACAGGCGCAGATCGCCCGGCTTCCGGTGATCGTGTTCGTCACGGCCTACGATGAGTACGCCGTGCGCGCCTTCGAAATCCACGCAGCTGACTACCTCCTGAAGCCATACTCGGATGCGAGGTTTGCTGAGGCCCTGCAGCGAGCCAAGCGGCGTGTCGGGAACCGGGAAGTTGAACTGCTGAGTCGGCGACTGTTGCAGCTATTGGCCGATCGAAACGCCCGGGCCACCGGCGCGGGGACCGAAGCTGACTACGTCCAAGAAATCGTGGTTAGGTCAGAGGGTCGCGTGACATTCCTTGACGCGGCGACAATCGACTGGGTCGAGGCCCAAGACGATTACCTCGTGCTTCACGCGGGGTCACAGCGATACACGGTTCGCAGCACAATGAAGGCAATGGAGAGGAGGCTGAATCCCCGACAGTTCTTCCGGACCCACAGGTCGACAATAGTCAACCTGAGGAGCATAAAGGAACTCCAGCAGTACTTTCACGGCGATCTCTTAGTCATCATGCGAGACGGTACACAGCTCAAGCTGAGTCGTCGTCGCCGCGGGAAACTCGCTGAACTGATGGGCCAGGCCATCTGACCGGGGTGCCCGGCAACCTGATCTTAGAGATCGTAAACGATAACCTCCCGCGCCCAGCGCCATGGCAACTTGTTCCCACCAGTTCGGCACACCCCGTGTCGGCGCTGCAGTAACTCCGATCGCCTGACCGGTCAACATCTCATACAGCACATAGCGATCGCCTGACCGGTCAACATCTCATACAGCACATAGCCCAACGAGTAGCTATCGGACTTACTCGTCAGTTCCTTCTCCGCCGTCGCCTGCTCCGAGGACTTGTAGTGCCCTGTGCCCAGCGAGAGACCGGACTCGGTGAGCCGACCACCCGCTGCCGCGCTCACCGCCAGTGCGATGCCGAAGTCCATTACCATTGGCCGGCCATCCTGCAACAGGTGTTTTCCGGCTTGATGTCCCAATGGATCACGTTGTGCCGCTGCGCGTCGAAGGCATTGCGGGTATTGGAAGCTGGCGGTGGTCTTTGTCTCCTGGACGAAGCGTTCCGCGCCGAGCGCTGTGGCCATGCCATCTTCACCCAGGCGGCATTCGATCCCGTACAGGATGGTACAGAACGGGACTAGATGGTACAGGATGGGACGACGGGCACCGAACTCCAAAACCGGGGGTTGCAGGTACGAGAAATCAACGGATGCCATGTAGGTGTTCCCGCTAGTTACCACGACGTGAGCGTCTTCCCCTTCCGCGAAGCCAAGGCATCACGGTGTGGCCGTTCAGCTCTCGGTCGACTCTTCCGGCATCCCTCCATCTATGCTCCAGCGGACGACGTACTCCACGTCCAACTCGTCTTTCCAGATCGATAACATGCGCCATGTCCCGGCATCTGCCCGGTGTCGCGAGCCTCGCCTTCGGGCGCGGTGAGTTCGGTCACCAGGCCATATATGCCACAGCTACGGCAACGCCAAATGTGTGGGTAGTTCCGGTGGGGCCAGCCTCGTCACCCCACGAACCGTTCGGTAGCTCGGCACATGCACCGTTCGGGAATTCGGATCTTGGCCCTCTCCCTCTTAGAGGTGTCAATAATCAGTTCGTTCGAACCGTCTGAGCGTGAGCCATGCGGTTGCGCCGGCCAACAAGAGCCCCGCAATCAGAGATCGCCACGGGACCGATCCATGCCACTCACGGAAGTCTGCGATGCGCTCCAGGCTCCACGCTTCGAGTCCTAGCGCACCACCTACGGCTCTGAGCACCAGCATAACAGAAACGACGAGGAGACCTGCTCGCACCGCTTCTTTTGTGAATGATGTACTCAACATGCTGGGCCAAATCCACAAGGCGGCCGCGGACGCGTTCAGTATCGCTGCAACCAGTAGAACACCCGGCCTTACATCCCGCCCCGCAAGCATCCCTGCCAACCACACGGTCACGGAAACTGCCAACCCGAGGCAAAGCACCAGGAGCGTCACCACAGTACATTGGGAAATCAGCCATCTCCCCCTCGGCACCGGCAAACTGAGAGTCACCAGGTTCGAGCGAACATTACTCTCGGTCATCGTCCCACCTACGGCAAGGACCGCGGCAAGTACTGCAAAGATGAAGTGCTCCATCCCGTTCATCCAACCACCTACCCATCGAGTGAAGCGATCCGGATTCGCCGAATCGAATGCACTACCCACCAGGCCTGGGCCGACTAACAACGCGACCAATATCGCGCAGAGCAAGAATCTGTACCGGATGTCGAACCACGCTTTCCACAGCATCATCTCGTACCTCACATCTCGTCTGTGACCGCGAGGAAGATCTCCCGGAGATTCATGTCATGGATCTCCACCGCTCGGGCGCCGTGACCGTCGAGCATGTTGGCGACGACCTCGGCATTGGAGTCCACTACCACCCGAGTGACTTCACCCGAGGTCGATACTTTCCGCACTCCAGACCAGGCTCGAATGTCGCTCACTGGAGCCGTGCCGAACGCCGCAAGCATCTTCCAGTCATTCTTGATGTCATCCACATCACCTGAAAGCACTTGCCGTCCCGATCGCAAGATCGACACGGAATCGCAAATGCGCTCGGCCTCCTCCAGGCGGTGGGTGGCCACGACCACCGTTCGATCACCCTCTGCGACCCACGATGTTATCAAGGCCAACACTTCATTCACGCTCGCGGCATCGAGATCCATGGTCGGCTCGTCCAACAAGAGAACTCGGGGTTTCCGGCAGATGGCAGCGGTGAGCACGAGTTTCGCACGCATCCCTTTCGATAGGGTCTTGATCTTCTCGTTCAGAGGGATGCTCCACCCCGCAAGGAGTCGATGAGCTTCGGCGGCGTCCCACTCGCCGAAGAAACTCGCAACGAAGCGGGTGAACGAACTCACTCTCATCTCGTCATAGACCAGCTTGTCCTCTGGGACGAAGCCGGTGTGCCTACGGATAACGGCTGATTCCCGCGAGATGTCGTGGTCCAGTACGAAGCCGGTTCCCGACGTAGGCCGCGTCATTCCCAGGAGCATCTTGAGGAGGGTTGACTTGCCGGCACCGTTGGGTCCTACTACGCCCGCAATCGAGCCAGCCTTCACTTTCCAGTCGAAAGCGTCGACCGCAAACACTTTGCCGAACGACTTCGAGAGTCCAACGGTTTCGATCATGGTCTCTTGCATGCTCTTTCCTCGCAGCTCGGCATCCTGGCTTGTGCTCAACGATCGTCGCGGTCGAGGGTCTGATCCAACAGCGCTTTGAGTTCCTCGTCGGAAAACCCGAGTATTCTAGATTCTGCTACGAGCACGTCGACATACGGTTGCAACCGTCTCTTGCGCTCCTTCAAGAGCAAAGGAGAGGGGGTGAAGGTCACAAACGTCCCTCTCCCCGGACCGCCCTCCGCCAGCCCCGCCTGCTCCAGTTCTCGATAAGCCCGCGCCACAGTGTTCGGATTCACCACCAGTTCGGACGCGAGGCTCCGGACCGTGGGTAACTGATCGCCCATTCAGGTCGGATGTGGAACATCGATCAACGGCGCCGGGAGGGGACGCAGCAACACGAGTGGATTTTCATACGGAGAACTCTACCGCCACCGCATGAAAGGCACCAGGCAACGGCATCCGGAAAACGTGAGGGCTTGCATTGTATTAATGTAGTAATACATTTCATTCATATGCAAGGGGCGTAGACCGCGTCGAATTGGCGCCTGCACAATGGAGGCCAAGCTCCTCGAAACAGGGTTGTGGGAAGGCGAGTCTGAGCCGCCTGATACTTGAAACTTGAGGAGGGCAAGTTGAACCAGCAGAACCTCAGTCGCCGCGTAGCCTGGCTTGTGGTTGCGGCCGTGGCCTTAACGGTGTGGGGAATAATCGGAATCGTACAGCGTCGGGACCTGGGCCGCGGCGGATACTTCTACGGTCCAGACTACATAGTGAGCAGCGTAAGCCCGGAAGGGGCGGGGGCCAAAGCCGGGATTCAGGTCGGAGACCGCGTTCTGAGCGTGGGAGGGATTCCCGTCCAGGAATTGCCGATGCAATCCCGTTGGACGCAGCCGCGAGTCGGGGAGTCGCTCCTGATCGAGGTGGAGCGGAACGGAGAGTCGGTCGCGATCGAGGTCGTTTACGGACGATCGCGGCTAGATCCGGTGGTGTCAGGTCTGAGGACTCTCATGGTGGGCCTGTCGTTCTTGGGCTTGGGACTGTGGGCGTATGTCAGGGCTCCGACTCGGCACGCATGGACAGTCGCACTGATGGGGCTGGCCATGGCTCTATCGGTGGTACGCGGGCCCCACCTCGGCGCCTGGGACGGAGTGGCATCCCACATCAATATCGCATCCGCGGTCCTATTTGTGGCTCTACTGCTGCATTTCCTCCTCACGTTCCCGCAGGCCGGCCGTTTCGGCGGCAGCAGACAAACGGCACGGCTGATCTACGGAGTGTGGCTGCTATACGTTGCATTCCTGGTCGTGGAGTTGATCGTCCACCCGGCGCTCTACGCTGCCTACGGCTTCCTGGGCTTCATGCTTTTGCTGGCCTACGGTGTTCTCGTACTGGCGACCGCTATCCACGCCTTCGTGAAGACTCGACGGATCGAGCTTCGGGAATCGGGGTTGGGTGTGGTCCTGCTCGGCTTATTGGTCGCTATCGTGCCGAACCTGGCATATGTGGCAGTTCGGATATTTCTACCGGGGATCACGCTGCCAGCCCCGAGCTACGTCACGGTGCTGCTGATTGCGATTCCGTTGACCCTGGTTATCGGAGTGAGGAAACAGGCATTCCAGGAAACTCAGGGATGAAGCGGAGCGAGAGCTCCAAACAACATTCGCTACGGCAGGCGCTGCCAACGACTTCGAGATATTCATGCGGAGGACAAGATGAAACGGCCTGATACTCTATCGATGGAGAGGCGGGATTTCATCGCTGGCGTTGTTCCGGCATGTGTCGGGTGTTTGGGGATTTGCGCCCCAATCACACTATCAGCTTTGAGCGAACAGCCTGCTTTCTGCCAACAGCAGCACAAGTTCGATGAAGAGATGCCCCCGCTTACCATACGACAGTACTTCTCGAGAGTCCTGGGCTCCGGCAGTAGGGTGTTGAACGCGATACGAGCTGAGATCGGGGAAGAAGAGCTGATACGGATACTCAGGGATCACAGCTTCAACAGAGGTGTGGGTCAGGGGCAAAGCGTCGCTGAGCAGTATCCGGAGAGGGATTTCTTCTCGTACAACGAGAGATTCAGAACCGGCCAAATGTTGGGGCTGACCACCTACGAGATTCTCGAGGACTCGGAAGCCGCGTTCGAGATCAGCGTAACTGAATGCGCTCTTGTAGAGCCGCTCCTCGAGGCCGACTTGGGGAAGGTCGGGAACGCGTGGCTTTGTAATGCCGACTACGGTCATGCCCACGGATACAATCCCAAAATCGAGCTGGTACGCGACCAGACCCTGATGCTGGGAGATTCCTGCTGCAACCACAGGTACGTGTGGACGGATTGAAGGTTCAAGGAGCACACAGTGGACGCCTTTCTGAGGGAGTTGCGATACTCGGTCCGTAGTCTCTCGAGGATCCCGGTACTCACGGCCACGATCGTGATCACGGTTGGACTCGGGATTGGAGCCACAACGGCAATCTTTTGCGTGATCTACTCCGTGCTGCTCCGGGATCTGCCGTATCCGAATGCGCACGAGCTGTACCGCGTGTACACTGACTCCCGGCCCAATCAACGACCGCTGTCGGTCGCAGACTACGTCGCGCTCGACGAGCAGAAGACACAGTTCCAGAGCGTTGCCGGATACGTCAATACCGCGCGGACGTTCAGCCAAGACGGCGAGGCAGTGATTGTGCGCGGCAGGTTTGTAACATGGACCTACTTCTCGTTGCTTGGCATCACGCCTGCTCGTGGCAGAGTCTTTTACCAGTCGGACGGCGGAGACGCATCATTGGGACAGGTAGTGATAAGCCACGATTTCTGGGTACGGCACCTGGGTAGCAGAGATGAAGCAGTGGGCCAGACGATCAAGCTGGATGGGATGGACTACGTAGTTGTGGGTGTACTGTCGCCGCATGTTGGCCCCCTCGAAGTGGGCCGCGACTTCTTCGGTGCCCTGCCAATCATGGAACCCACGAGCAAGGGCCCTTTCATTGTCACCACGATTGCCCGTCTTTCTCCGGATTCTGATCCCTCGGTTGCCGCAGAAGAACTCAAGACCATATGCCGGCGCATTTTCCCGATCTGGCAGGCGTCGTGGCAAGAAGAGAGTGTGCTGTGGGGAATGACGGAACTCAAAGATTCCGTGGTCGGAGACATTGGACCCACCTTGCTTCTGGTTTTTGGTGCCGTCGGATTCGTACTCCTGATCGCATCCGCCAATTCGTCAAACCTCCTCCTTGCGCGCGCGACAGAGCGGAGTCGCGAACTCGCTGTCCGTGCCGCTCTGGGTGCGTCACGCCGGCGGTTGATGCTGCACACCCTGTCGGAAAGCGCTTTCCTCGCCCTTTGTGGTGCTCTTGTCGGTTTGATTCTCACCGATGTTGGAATACGACTGCTCGTGGTTTTTGGCGCAGATTACCTGCCACGCACGCAGGAAGTTCGGATCGACGGGAATGTACTCCTCTTCCTTGTCACACTGACGGCGGGGAGCAGTCTCCTGTTCGGTTTGATACCGTCGCTGTTTGCCGCCAAAGCGCGCGTCGAGGAAGCCTTCCGTTCCGGTGGGCGGTCGGTAGCAGGCTCGGTGCGATCTCGGCGCTTCCAGCGGGTTCTTGTAGTGGCACAGTTCGCGATAGCTTTGCCTCTGCTGATCGGCGCGGGCCTGTTGCTGGCAAGCCTGGTACGACTGCATGCGGTGAGTCCCGGGATCGACACCGATCGTATCCTCTCTCTGTCGATGTCGTTGCCGTTTGGCGACTATCCGGACAGGAGTAGGGTGCAGACCTTTTGGAATGAGGCGCTCACACGTGTACGGGCTTTGCCCGGCGTGCAAGCAGCCTCACTCGCCACTGCCCGTCCGCCGAACAGCATGCCTGGCAGTATCAACTACGACCTCGAAGATGAAACAGCTTCGCCGGGGCAGGGCCTGCCAAGCACCCCTTGGATTGCGGTGATGCCGGACTACTTCGACGACCTCGACATCCCGTTGATTCATGGTCGGCTGCTAAACGAGCACGATATGAATCCGACGCCGTTAGCAGCTGTAGTCGATCAGTCTTGGGCGAAACGGTTCTTCCCGGGTGAGACCGCGGTTGGCAGAAGGTTCAAGCGTGATGGGTGTACCGACTGTCCCTGGACGACGGTGGTTGGCGTTGTAGGTGATGTGAAGTACTCCGGCCTCGATGCTCCGGCAGAGGGAGTCGTGTACCGATCGATCCTGGCCGGTACGTTCCGGTACCGGTTTCTCCTGGTCCGAACCGCCGGGGACCCGATGACGGTCTTGCCGTCGGTCAGAAACATCCTACGCGGGCTCGATCCGGCCGTTCCAATCACTCAAGTCGCAACGCTGGACGAACTCATGTGGACATCATTGGACGAGCCACGGTACCTGGCGTTGCTGGTCGGAGCCTTCGCCGTCGTATCAATGGCGCTGTCTATCGTTGGTATCTATGGGGTGATGTCGCATTTTGTGCAGCGTCACAAAAAGGAAATTGGAATTCGGATGGCGTTGGGTGGAGGACCCACCAGAGTACTGCGTGCCGTTGTCGGCCAGGGCATGCGATTGGTTTGCGCCGGTGTCGTGTTGGGAGTGATTGGCGCGTTGTTCCTTACGAGGGCTTTGTCCAGCCTGCTCTTCGAAGTGGGCACTGCCGATCTACGCACCTTTGTGACTGTGACCTCCGTTCTGCTGCTGGTGGCTCTGGTGGCATGCGTGCTGCCGGCGCGGCGAGCCGCAGCCGTCGATCCGGTCAGGACGCTGCGGGTGGAGTAGGCAACGACACTGCCAGCCGACTGCTTTGAGGTATTGTCGAGTTGAGCTGCGAGCTGCCAGACTTTGGTGATGAACAGCAACGTGAGTCGTTACCACAGGCACACGTTTCCACCCCAGATCTCAGTCACGCGGTTTGGCTGTATCACAGATTCTCACTGAGCTTTCGAGACATCGAGGGCCTTCTTGCGGAACGCGGAGTTATCGCCTTCCACGAGACGGTTCGGCAGTGCGGCCCGGCCTTTCAAATGGCAAGAGCGAATGGCAAGGTCCACGTAGGCAAATGACGACGGGTCGTGCGGATATCTCTGACGTCTCGCTATCTTGTCGCCATTTCCTGCTCACCCGACTAGCTTGCCAGGCGCGACCTCGCGGCCGAGTTTCTGGTCGGCGGCAAGGAAGACCACCGCCATCCCACCGCTACCGATCTCCCGCTCAAGAGTGTAGAGGTCGGCAAGTGCCTTCTTCAGACGCTCTAGGAGGTCAGTCACGCGCCGAGTCTCCCAGCCAGAGGTGCCGCTAAGGTACGAGTCACGCAGCGGGCCGGCCAGGGTGCGTCGTTCTGCAAACCATCTGCAAACCAACAGGACGGGGCAGAACGGGACGGGATGGGACGAAGGAGGCGCTAAGTCGGTACAGCACGGGACAGAAAGGTGCAGGAAGGGACAGAAGGGGATGACGGGCACCAAACTCCAGAACCGAGGGTTGCGGAGCTGGCGACACTCGATCCGCTCCCCTCCTGGCTCGAGGTGCATGGGTCCGTATGAAGGAGGGAGATGCGAGGCACCAGTAGGAGCCGGCCGTGGCGTCGGCAACGATCGCGACCGTGTGGCAATGGCTCGAACGGTACCGTATCACGGTGACCAGTCTTGGCTTAAGGTCGCTGTGTCAATCTCCTCTCAGAGCTACCATCGGATCCACCTGCGTCGCCCTTCGCGCCGGCATGTAGCTCGCAAGCAAAGCGACCGCGATGAGAGTAGCCGGGACACCGAGGAACACGGTCGTATCGGTGGTTGAGACGCCGAAGAGATAGCTCGACAGGACGCGCGTCGCCGCCCAAGCGCCGCCTAGCCCGAGCAGCACGCCTACGGAGACCAAGAACAGCCCGCGCCCCACGATCGCCCGCGATACCACCAAAACCGGCGCACCCAGCGCGATCTTGATTCCGATCTCGTGAGTGCTGCGCGCCACAGTGTACGCCATTACACCGTAGAGACCCACGGCTCCCAGCACCAATGCCAGCAGCGCAAACCCGGTCAGCAGCTGTGTGAAGGAGCGTGACTCGGCCATCGTTCTGTTCACCACCTCGTCCATTGTGCGCACACGCGATATCGGAACGTCTCCGTCCACCGACCAGACGGCACGCTTGACCGCGTCGATCATGTCTGTACTGGGACCGGCGGTGCGCACCAACAAGTACATCCGCGAGGAACTCCACTGCTGGTATGGGAAGAACATCTCAGGTCTGGCATCGACGTCGAGCTGATACTGTCGTATGTCACCAACGACACCGACGACCGTGAAATAGGTATCGCCCGTAAATCCGCCCACTCGCTTGCCTAGCGGATTGCCATCCGGCGCTACCTGACGTGCCATCGATTCGTTGATGATCATCACCGGTTCACCATCCGCCCTATCCGCGGCGTCGAACTCGCGGCCCTGCAACAATGGGATGCGCATGGTGCGGAAGTAGCCCGGTGTGGCCGAGCTCGCGTTGGCCCGGGGCATCGGAGTGCCCTCAGGCCGCTGCTCGTCCTGGATATCCCAGAGCATGCCGGAGGTAGAACCCGTCATCGGTAGATAGTTCACCATCCCCAGCCCCACCACACCCGGCACCGCGTCGACCGATTCACCAACTTGCGCATAGTAGGCGCGTAGATCCGACGACACGCGATATCTGAGGGACGGTGGGGAGACGCGCAGCGTCAGCAGCTGTTCGTGATCGAAGCCGGGATCGACCCGCTGCAACAGCAACGCGCTCTTCATCATCAACCCCGCCCCGATGACCAGAACGACAGCAAGCGCGGTTTCAGCCACGACGAGTGTCATGCGCAGGCGCTGCGATCCAGCGGCGGTCATGTGTCTGGTTCCCTCTTTCAGTGAGTTCCCCACTTCGTTGGTGGTTGTGCGGACCGCAGGCAGGAGCCCGAACAGCAGACTGGCCAGGAGCGTGATACCCAACGTGAAAAGGAGTACACGAACGTCGATCCCTACAGCATCAGCTAGGGGCAGCTCGACGGGCATGTTGCCCGTGACAAGCGAGACCGTCCAGGCCGCTCCCACGAATCCAACCGCCCCACCCAACAACCCTAGCAAGGTGGTTTCCGTAAGCAGTTGTCGCATGACTCGCCAGCGACTCGCCCCCAGCGCCACGCGAACGGCGAGTTCTCGCTGCCGCCCAGCGCCCCTTGCAAGCAACAGGTTGGCCACATTGGTACACGCCACGAGAAGCACCAGTCCGACTGCAGCAAAGAGCAACAGCAAGCGTGGCCTGACGCCACCCACCAACGCGTCATGGACCGATACGACCCCGGAGGCCTGGACCAGGTATTCCGGGATCCACGTATTGTCCGAATGAAACTCTAGTGCGAGCGAGTGCACCTCTGTGTTTGCGGCTTCCAACGTCACTCCCGGCGCCAGCCTTCCGATGACACGGCAGCTGGCCCTGCCTGCATAGTCCGGGAAGTCCGCGGGATCCACCTCCATAGGCACCCACACACTCCAGGTCGACTCCAAAGGATGGTAGTCGGCTGGCATCACCCCTATGACGATGCGGGATTCCTTGCCCCCGCCACCCAAGGTGATCGACTTGCCGACTATCCCCGGATCGGATCCGAAACGGCGCGTCCACAAGCGGTGGCTCAACAGTACCACGTTCCCGCCACCCGGCATCTCCTCTTCAGCAGTGAACGGTCTCCCCAGGACGGGTTGTGATCCCATGACCGTGAAGTGATTGACGGAGACCACTGCGCCAATCAGCTCTTCGGGCTCGCCTTCGCCGGTGAGAGAGAACGTTTCCGTCGCGGTCGCCGAAAGACCCGAGAATGAGCGTGTCCGTTCTTCGAACCGGTCCACCAGACTCTTGTTGAAGGTCAACTGCGGCCACACGCGTACGATCCTGTCGGGCTCGTGATAAGACAGCGGTTTCAGCAGCACTCCATCGATCACACTGAAGATCGCCGAGTTTGCGCCCACACCGAGCGCAATGGTGATTACGGCCACCGCGGTGTATCCGCGGGCCCGAGCTAACACACGTGTCGCGTAGCGGAAGTCGCCCAGGAACGAGTGCAGACTCCTGATCCTCTTTGACGTCGTGGTTGGACTGTCATTACGCAGCCCACGCGTTTCCCATCTCAGCCGGAATGACTGCAGCGAAAGAGCCTCACGCCACAATTGACTTCGTGCGAACGCGGTCCCGCGGTCGCGTACATCGCGGTCATAGGCCTCGCGAACGTCTCCCAGGACCTGATCACGATACTCACGCGGCAGCATCAGCCTGAGCAGTAGCGTTGGGATCAGGGGCAAGGAGCGAGTCTCTTCTCCCGGTACGTCGCTCATGACGCCACCTCCGTTTCAGACGCCGCGCCAAACCCTTCCCACATCCTCTCCATCCGGCGCCGAGATTCCTCCAGCTCCGTGATCCCCTTTTTCTTCACGGTGAAGTACCGCTTCGCCTTGCCTCCCCTGACAGGCGTGGGGTCCGCGAGGAAAGACGACACGTAGCCCTTCTTCTCGAGCCGAACCAGCGTAACGTAGATGGCGCTCACCGACAGGCGACGGCCAGTTCGCTCGAGTATTTCCTGTCTGATGGTGGTGCCGTGAGCGTTCTTCCCCAACCGCCAAACAGCCAACAGCATCAGACGCTCGGCTTCACCTAGGTGGGTGCCTTTCATGGAGGAGTTCCTGTAGATTTAAACAACAAAATAAATATAATAACTGGTGTGTGCAAGGACGAAGACCAGAGGCGCGCTGCAGCGACTAGCCAACGACGAATGATGGAGAGGCCATGGTCCATTCAGGCGTCTCCTCAGGAGCACCCCGGGTGCCGAGCCGGAGGCGATAGTGCCCGGCGTCCAGGAGCCAGGTAGATGCTGACGAGTTGCCGGAGTTCTTGCGTCGTGGTGGCTTGCGTGCGGTGTATCACGGACGTTCCCATCGAGCCACTCTGAAGGAACTCACCCGAGCGTACCAGAACCTGGTGGAGGATTCGACGCGGGTGATGCAGCGGCTGAAGGCGTTGTTCCGTGCCCGTGGCACCAAGGCGCCCGGTCGTCTTCGCTATCGCTCAGAGATCGCCACCGATCCTGCCCTACAGGTGACGCCGGTCTTCGCTCCTATCGGCGCCCCGTCTGACTCGGGCCTAGCTCAACCTCGCAGGTGAGCGAGAGTCCGTCCTGTCGGCACCACGCCTGTCCCTCGCTGGTGAACAATTCCTTGCCCGCCCACTCATATGTTTCGTCTGCCGGCATAGCCGGCTGGGCGGAATAGTAACTTCCTGCCATCGCCGGATCTCCCACGCCGTCCCACTTCGAAATGAGCGGATAGTTGAAAACCGGCCGGCTGGCGACCACTGCCCCATCGATTGTCCTTGACGTCAACAGGCTGTCGGGCGCGACGCCTTTCTCCACCCAGTGCATCATCGCGCTGACCACGTCCATTTCGCTAGGACCCGAGCCGCCTTGGCAATGATACATGCCGGGAATCATGAACGTGCGGGTGAAGGTGTCGGCAAGTTCCTCGCCGACCGTTTCGCGAAGCGCGGCGCGATAGGCGAGCGTGTTAGTTGGTGCGATGTGCTGGTCCGCCGAACCGTGCCAGAGGATCAGCTTGCCGCCCGCCTCGGCGAAAGGCCGAAGGTCTGGGTTCATCGCGGCCAGCACCTGGCCGGTCGGCTTCAGGCTTTCGAAGGTCGCCGCGTCGAAGGCCAGATCGGCCAGGTCGTAATCGGGTGCGGGGTCGTCCCACCAAGCCAGGTGGCGTAGAAAGCCCAATGCGATCGCCACGGCGAAGGGCGGCCGGTCAGGGTCGTCGGCGGTATTGACGCCGGGCCAGGCGGCCTCGGAGCCCGGCATGGCGCCGGAGATCGTCAGCCGGCGGCCGGTTTCGTCGCGCGGACCCTCATAGATGCGCCGCGCCACCTCGGCTTCCGCCGGTGCGAAGCAGGTAGCTGGGTCAGCGCCCTCTGCACAGGTGGCCGAAGCGACGTCGAAGGTGCAGAGGCGAGGGTCGTCGATGACGCGATCGTTCAGCCCGTCGATGCCGTCGCAGGCGGCGAGGACCGCCTCATGCAACAGCGGCACCCGACCGCTCTCCAGTACTGCCTTCCCGTTCGGCCCCCGGTTCGCCATTGCGTTCCAGGAGTGATAGAAAGTGTTCTGAATGACGAAGTTGAAGGCCGGCGCTCCGGCCGTGATGCCGTCGAAGTCTTCGGGATAGCGCTGCGCAGACATCATCCCCTCCCTGCCGCCGTCCGAACAGCCGACGAAGTAGGAATGTCGCGGCTCCTGTCCGTAAAACGCTGCGATGATTGCCTTGCTTGCCACCGCAACCACATGCACGCCGCGATAGGCGAAGTCAATCCGGGCCTGAGGGTCACCGGCCGCCCAGATCCCGTCGTCGAGACCCGCGCCCTGATGGCCAAGGTTTGACGCCACCGTGGCGGCCGTCCCTTCATCTATCGGAGCGCAACCGTTAGCCTGACTGACACCCATGCGGATCGAGCCGCAAAGGCCGCCGCAGCCGGCGAACACTAGTCGTTGGGTCCAGTTCATGGTCGGCAGGTGCAGCTCGAAACCCACTTGTGGGGCTACGTAGCCCGTTACCCTACAATAGGGTGCGGGGGCGGTCTCGGTCACCAAATCGGCGGACAGGATGCGGGTCGGCGCCTCAGGCAGCGTGGAAAAGTCGGCGAACGTCAGCCGCTCGCATTCCATGCCCGGCCTCACGACTGGTGGATCGATCAGATTGGACTCCTGTGCCCATGCGAAAGGCGCCGAAGTTATCATGAGGGCCAACAGTCCAGAAGAGACGTTGCCACGGATGGTCATCTAGACCTCCCTTCTTCCTTGAGCTTGCTCTCCTTGGGGAGCTTCCTGCGGGCATCTTCCCCAAGGTATCGTCGACCGGGACTGCACTCCTACCGGGATAATGTCCGGAATACACGCCTGTCCATCCGATTTCGATCCGTGCGCACGGTGTCGGTGGTCGTGAGGCTGGCATCATCGGCGATTTCGATCGGCACCTCCTGCGCGCCTGTGGGATGTTCGGTAGAACAGCGCTTTCTCCTTGGGCACGCTCACCGCCGCTCAAGGGACCCATCTAGCCAAGAACGCAACGCGGGCGCCCATCGCCGCACACCAATCGAACGAAGCTACGATCTTCCGCTCTCTGCAAACCATTTGCTAACCCACTGCACGGGACTGGATGGTACAGGACGGGACAGGATGGGATGAAGGATACGCTAAGTCCGCAGACCGCCCTCGATCGTCGGCCCGGTCATCTGAAGGACGATCCCGTAAAGGGCCCGTTTCCTAAGGCTGTTTGCACGCTAACAATCGTTGTCTGCACCGGTGCACACGGCATTCGAAACGGTGCATGCGCCGCGTGCAGGGTTCCAGCAAGCGTGTGCAACGGTACAGACAGCATGGATGGTGTTTCATATTGCGTGTGCAATGTTACACAGGCTTGGGACGCTTTGCATACGGGCATTGCGGTCCTGCAAACAGCGTTCGTGGCCCTGCAAACATCGTCCGAGCCCTCAAATTCGACAGGGGTGAAGGGATGGCTGTAGCCCTCGCTCAGAACGCCTCAACGTAGACGAGCGCAGTCCCTCTGGGTGCTGCGACACTCAGCTCGCGTTCCCAGACAGCTAGTTCGCCAGCCCCGTCAGTGAGAACGCGTTCCCGGTCACGTGGAACGGGTTGCCGATCAGCCAGGACGCGAGAGAGGTGGTGGGAGACGCGTTCTAGGGTTGCTGCAACCCGAGCTGGGTCGTCCAGGTGGCGAGCTGGATTAGGGAGAAGCCGGCCATAGGGGTGGAGGAACCCCGGCTTCTGCCACGTCACTGTATGTAGCACAAGGAGATAGCCGATACCGGCCGGGTGAGTCGGTGTAGTTGCCCGACAGCCCTGGTTCCGCGGTCATTGCCCTGGCCTCCCGTGCGCAATCTTCGGCCACCATTCAGCAAGATTGAAACTGTCAGGATTCCGGTGACAGCCCTGACACGTCTGTTCGTTCGGGATTCTGCCACCGGCCGCTACAAACGCCTCGTGGTCGCTCATGACATTGACCGCCATGTACTCTGACCCAGGCCCGTGGCAACTCTCGCAGCCGACTCCCTCCGTCTGGTCGAACGTGCTGGCGAACAGCGCGTCGGGGTCGCCGAAGCCGGTTGAGTGGCAGATGAGGCAGCGATCGTCCTCGCGCGGGTCCTCAATGTCCCGGAAATGGGGGCGGGACCGTGCGAGCACCAGCGACCACTCAGTCGCGAGTCGCCAGTACGCGGATCCGTGTCGACTGCTCACCCACGGCACGTACTGGTTGCCATGCTCCTGGCGAATGTGGCAGTCGCGGCATGCCTGTGAACCAACGTACATCGGATGATCACGTTTCTTCCCCGTTACCGCCCGCCGCAGGAAATGCACCTCGATCCCACTCACGGTACCACCTTCGTCGCGTGAGAATTCGACACTCCAGGGTTCCGACCGGCAGTAGAATGAATCCGGGCCGGTTGCGTACAGCTCATCGAGACCGAAATCCTGTATCATCAACCTGCCGTCTTCCACCCAGACCTTGAAGTGGAAATACTGGTCCACGTCGAACAGGCCCTGAAACTCGTACAGCGCCTCCTCTGCGACAGAAACCTCGGCCGGGCGCTCGAACAAATGATCTGCCGGCAGCAGGCCGTCTCCGTCGCGCAAATCGGGATCAGCGCCGGCAGCGAGAAGTAGCTCGACCACATCCGGCTGGCCCGCCCGGTACGCGACGTGCAACGGAGTCCAACCTTCGTTCGTGGTTGCACGAAGGTCCGCGCCCAGTTCGATGAGCAGCCGCGCTACTTCGCGGCAGCCACGCCGGGCCGCGACATGCAGAGGTGTTCGGCCCCACTGGTTCTGTGTAGTGATATCCCCGCCAGCGTCGATGAGAAGCTGCAGCATGTCGGGTCGGTCGTAATGCGCCACCCGGTGCATAACAGTGCCTCCATCGGCCCCGACGCGAGTAACCGGTGCACCGTTGGCCAAGAGCCGCCGGAACGTGCGCCAGTGTTTGCGTGTGGCCGCCCAGTCGAGGGCCGTCATTCCCTGAGCATCTACAGCATTTGCGAGGGTGGAATCCTCCTCCAACCCCCTCCGTACCGCGTTGTCATCCCCGCGCCTCGCTGCAGCGACAAACTCGCGTGCCCTACTGTCGTCCTGAATTTCCTGCGGGACATCGTGGTCGGTGAGCGAATAGCCTGCAACGTACAAGAACACGGCGATAGCTACCCCTCCGATGGCGTTTGTCATGTCGTCTCCCCTCCAGTGAAGGCCCGGGCGACACTGGCACAAGCTTACCTACAGTGATGCTTGCGGAGCGCCTCGCCGCTAGTGACGCCTTGTCACGACGCTCCAAGCACTCAAGTACGTCGTGGGCGAGTTCACTCAAGCCGCCAGACGTAGCTGTGCGATCGAGAATCACAGGTACGCGAACAGCATTGCTAGGGATGGCAGAAGGATTCCGAAACTGCTTGCGCGTCGAAGGCCGTTTGCTTCTGCCGAGCCTTGTCGATGAGCGGCGTGAAACGCGGGTTGCTGTGCAGAGGCTTCAGGAACGGATTGTACTCTTCGAGATAGCGATAGTTGCAGAACCCCCAGTTAATCGCTCTGTCCAGCCACTCGAGGGCGTCGTCGTCGGCGCCAACCATAGCGAGACAACCGGCGATGAAGATCGGGAACGTCTCATCGGTCTTGGCCACTTCCACCATGACGTGCTTTTCGGACATCTGTGTCATGACCGCATTGCGGTCACCGTCCGCTGCCCGGCAGTACAGTTCACTGAGATCTGCAACAGGCACCGCGTCGGTAGCTGCAACGCCCGCAAAGCCCTCTCTCGCCTCGTCGAGCCGACCGGAGTGTGCTTTTGCCAGTGCCAGAAACCATGAGATATGCGTGTTATCTAAGCCCAGATCCTCGATTGTCTTCTGGAGCCGGGACGTGGCAGTATCAAACTGGCCATCCATCAGATCTACCCATGCCTGGGCGGCACTGGCGTACATCTCGAGCGGGTCCAGAACAACGGCCTCAGCCGCGACTTCCCGTGCCTCGTCGAGTCTACCTACCATGGCGAGGATCCCTCCAAGAAAGCTGAGGACGTCTGTATTCCTATCTATCTCTCTCGCACGCCTCAGCAGTCTCACGACTTCCTCGAAGTCGCCCTCTTTGGACCGGACATGTGCTTTCGCAAACAGCGCCAACCCAAGGTCCGGCGCCAATACGAGTGCTCTCGATGCATGTTTGTCGGCTTGCTGCAGGGTCTCACGGTCGTGGCTGATCCCGAATTCGAACGAGAGACTGTAGCACCGAGCGAGCGTCGCATGTATCAGCGCATTCTCTCCCGCGATCTCCTTGGCCCGGCGGACGAGTTGCGTCGCTCGTTCGATGCCTTCCTTTGACAGTTTCATCATCTCCTGGCGTGCACGGAGCAAGGCATCATAGGCGCGGAAGTCTTCCAAGCGGCGATACGCAATGCGGCGGCCCTCGTCCGGAGTCAATGTTACTCGTAGAGCCTCAGCAATTCGACGCGACAGCTGTTCCTGAAGATCGAAGATGTCATTGAGGCTGCCGGTGTACCTGTCCGCCCAGAGGTGTCCTTGAACTGCATCGCAGAGGTACGGGAAATGACGCGAAGCTGCCGCAACTCGGAAAGCTCGGCGATCAGCTCCTCGGTCAATCCGTCAGCAAAGAACGCGTTGTCCGGATCGGGGCTCAGATTCTCGAACGGCAGCACCACGATCGACTTGATTTCCGGCTCCGCCTCCTTCGCAGCCGCAAACAGCGCCTCGGCGAACGCCTTGGCCGACTCGAACCGGTCCGCTGGCGCTTTGCCAAGCGCCCTGCTAATGGCTGCAGCCACCGGCTGCGGAACGCCCGAGCGGACCGCGTCAATCGCGGGTGCCGGTTCGGACACGTGCTTCAGCAACACGGCGCGGAGAGTTGATGCAGTGAAGGGCGGATCTCCGGCGAGCATCTCGTACAGCACGCACGCCAGCGAGTAGACGTCGCTCCTGCTATCGATCTCTCTTTCACCCGCCACCTGCTCGGGACTCATGTAGTTCGGTGTACCCAGGGGCAGGCCCGTACCGGTGAGGCGCTCGCCGCCCGCCGCCGTGACCGCCAACGCAATGCCGAAGTCGGCGACCACCGCATGGCCTTCACGCATGAGGACGTTCTCAGGCTTGATGTCCCTGTGCACCACACCCTGCCGATGTGCCGACTCGAGTGCCTCGGCGATCTGGGCCGTGATCCTCAGGGCATCCTCGATGGGAAGCTGCTTCTCGCGGTTGAGTCTCTGTCTGAGTGACTCTCCCTCGACATACGGCATAACGTAGTAGAGTAACGAGTCTGCCTCTCCTGAGTCATGCAGTGGAAGGATGTGCGGGTGCTGCAGGTTGGCGGTGACGGTGATCTCGTTCAGAAACCGGTTGGCACCAAGGACCGCCGAAAGGTCCGGACGCAAGACCTTGATCGCCACCTGGCGGTGGTGCTTACAGTCCTCGGCGAGGAAGACGGTCGCCATCCCACCGCTACCGATCTCTCGCTCGATGGTGTAGCGGTCGGCGAGGGCCGTCTTGAGGCGCTCCAAAGGGTCAGACGTGCGCTGAACTCCAGGGCGGAGCCTTCGCAGGGCCGTCTTGAAGCGCTCCAGGGGGTCAGACATTCACTGAACTTCCAGGTGGAGTCCCCGCTAAGCTACGGGCCGTCTGGTGTTGCGGCCAGGGTGGACTGCCCTGTAAACCACTGGCAAACCAACAGGAAGGGACAGGACGGGACGGAGGGTTGCTAAGTCGGTACAGGACGGGCCAAACGGGACCAGGTGGCGGGCAGGCGTTAGGCAGGTGTTATGGAGTCGGGATCAGCGTTTCTTCCGGCGGTTACGGCCCCGAAGGCCTCGGTTTCGGCGGCTTTCCGACACTTTCGGGTCCCTGCGTTGCTCGGGGGTTGCAGGTTCGAGTCCTGCCGGGCCTGTGAAGCGCCGCACATCGTGCGGCGTTTTCAGCCCGGCATACTCGCTCTAACCGTCGACTCGTCCGCTGGCGCGCACTCGCCGCGGCTTGACGAGTCCGAGTCCTGCCGGGCCTGTTTCAGAATCAGTTGCAGTACAAGCGCTTAGGGGGTCCAATTTCGGACCCCTTTCGTTTGACAACGGTTGGGAGATCCAGCACACCGCTCATGAAACGCGCAGCATCGGCCTGAGCAGCCTGAGAAGGCTTCACTTAGGTCCTCCATGATCACCTCAGGCTTATCCCCGATCCACAGGGACGCCTGAGCCGTCCCGAGCTGTTCTGCGAGCAGTGTGGCTACCGCAGGTCGGACGGCATGAAACGCTCGACCTTTGACGTGGGCTAATCCGGCCTTTCGCTCAAGCTTCTTCAGCAAGTCGTTCATCGAGTCGTAAGGCGAGTGATGAGCGGAGTTGCGCCAACAGCTGAGGACCCAAGGAGATTCTGCGCGGCGCTGTTTGAACACCTCCCACAAAAGCTCTCTGACTGACGGCACCATCGGCACTTGACGGTCTGGTTGGCCCTTTGACCCTTTGCCTGCGACCTGAAGGTGAGAAGGCCTGCAAGGTCCACCTCGGTTCGGTCCGGCGGCCTGAAGTAGTAGGGAGTACCGAAGTCCACGTCGGCCCACCTCAGCTCCAGGATCTGTGAGATTCCAGAGCCGTACACCCGATTGAGGCCGATAACGAGTCGAAATCACCCCGTGTGGCAGGAGTTCGTAGGACCGAAGGGGTGGGGCGAAAGAGGGTGGGGTAGAAGCGGGGTAAGAACATGCTACATCCTGTCGTATTACCCCACCTGAGATAGGACAGAGGACACCCGAAACACCGACTGAATACTACGTTTTGTAGTGCCTGACCCATTCTCAAGAGCGAATGGAGGTTCGGAGCATGGCAGGAGTCGAGGGCCGGATCGCGCTCGCCACGGGCGCAGGCCGAGGCATCGGGCGCGTCCACCGGGCCGCGTCGCCACGCCTCAGGAGGTGGCCGAGATGATCGCTTTCTTCGCGTCGGAAGAGTCGAGCGGCGTCAGCGGCGAAGCCATTCGCGTCGCGCTCGGGAGCGTTTGGTAGGCGCGCCGATCGCTGAGTTTCATCCTGGATTGGCTCATCTACTGCAGAATCACCCCAAGATTCATTGTCATACCGGGAACGGAAGGATTCGCAGGCTACAAAGACTTCGGCCACCAGTTTCGGGCCCACATTCGAGGCACAATCCTGATGGTCGCTCTCTCCCTCCTACTGGCTGGAATTGTGGTGCTCTGCAGATGAATCCGCCGCCTAACCAATCGCTCCAGCTGCCAGGCCGCCCGTCGCGCGGTGGGGTCTGTGGATGGCCGACCATAGGAAGCGTCGTGTTAACCGTCAATACTCCGGCCTGGCGGCTCAGGGATCGAACGCCAACAGCTTTGCCACAGACCATAGCAGAACTGCTATAAGTAGATTAGGTCTTACGCCATGTCAGGGTCGATGATCGCACGACCCGGTGAACCGGCCGACCCCCCTGGGGGTGTCATATGGGCCCCATCAGGTACGGCTACGTTCTTCTGCGCGATACAGAATCGAGAATTGGCAGCGACGGCGTTTCCATTCAGTAGACAGTGCGATGCAGTGGCACGACGCAAGAACCCCGAGCGAGGGACTCGATTCGCGAGGAGTGTATCCTGTGAGTCGCGAAGAGATCCCATGCCGCTCGGGGCTGGAGGCGTTGGACGGCCTCCACAAGAAATATAGCGGCTTGTGCTATGTGTTGCGGGCGAAGACGACATAAAGCCGGCGCACCGGCCCCTCGGATTAGACCAACGACGTCGGCACTACCCCTTTGGCCCCATGAATTCCTGGGAGTCGGGGCAGTGACGTAAGGGCCCAAGCTCCAAGCGCACTCCGTTATGCCATCCGAAATCCCACCATGTGTCGGCATCGGCAAGTAGTTCTGTAATTCGCTCGTTGTCGCCAAGAGCCCCAACAATCACAAAATGCCAGTTGGATGTCAGATCCCCGAACGTGCCCTGCCATTCGTAACGCTCAAGCCACCATTCAGCAGCACCCTTGGCTCGCCAGGAGCTGCTGCGCCTGTTGGCGGAGGGCTCCGCAAACGCGAATCAGCGCGACCCCCGGAGAATGATGCCATACCCGCCTACCACATAGATGTTGCCCGATGAGGTGCCCCATACGCCGCTGAGAAATGTGCTCGCGCTCGTCATGCCGCCCCATACCGGTAACGGTGGCCTAGTTCGTCTACGAGCCAAGTGGCCCGTACAAGTGCAGTTGTGGACACTCATGAAAACTGGTCTTAGCGCCGTTCACCTTCGGTAACTGCATGGTCCGTATCTGGGACAAAGGGATTCCGCGCTCCGAACCTCTTGTGGCCCGAATGGGGTGTCGTTTGCGAGATGTGGATCAAAGAGACGAATCCAATCAACGGCGAGTGGATGCTGTTGGCGGAAGTGCTCGATCGCGGATTTCCGACGCGATGCGCGCGCCGACTTCGTTCTCCTCGTCAACCACTATGTGTGCACCAGCGACATCGAGCTGCCAGCGATGCACGTGGTAGCGCGACCTGACAACGATGATCGTGTCGGGTGCGAGCGACCGGACTTGTTGCACCACCTGCCTAGCCGCGCGCGGATCCGGCAGCGTAACGGCCACCGCCCTTGCAGTTCGAACGTGTGCGTGCTCCAGCACTTCTTCTCGCGTGGCGTCACCTAGCTGCACCGGCAAACCGTACGCATCGGCATGCGCCGCCGTGCTCCGATTCTGTTCCACCACGAGAATGGGGAGTTCAGGGTCGCCCATCAGCAACTCCGCGATCCGTTGGCCCGCCGGCCCGAAGCCGACTATCACGAGGTGGCCCCGCTGCGCTTCTCTTCGTCCCGCTCCTTCTCCTTCGAGACCCACGCCGCCCGCGGCACCCAATCCACCCACGAAACTGGCCAGGCGCGGCGCGAGCGCAGCCAGGTACGGCGTCAGAAACAGAGTGAGCATCAGAGCCGCAACAATCAGCTCGAATTGCGCCCCCGCCAGCACTTCGGCCTCGATCGCCACTCCTGCAAGGACCAGAGAGAATTCCCCCAACTGTGCCAGCACGAGCCCTGTCGCGAGCGCCTGACCGAGCGGACTACCTAACAGGTAAACCGCTCCGGTAGTCACCGCCGTCTTGCCGATCACTACCGCTGCCACCACCGCCAGCAGCAACATCCAGTTCTGAGCGACCCACGCGGGATTACTCAGCATTCCGATGGAACTGAAGAACAGCGTCATGAATAGCGTCTGCAGCGGAACGATGTCGGCCCTGATCTGCGTCGCAAAACGAGATTCGCCCAGCAAGACACCGGCGAGGAACGCGCCGAGCACGGGCGAGAAGCCCAGCCAGTGGGACACCCACGCAGCGCCGACCGCCGTCACTATCGCGAGCAGGATCGGCATGTCCC
This sequence comes from Gemmatimonadota bacterium, assembly GCA_039586365.1. Lineage (GTDB taxonomy): Bacteria > Gemmatimonadota > Gemmatimonadetes > Gemmatimonadales > GWC2-71-9. Next base: position 29,614 of record JBDHKN010000029.1, read on the forward strand.
GGTTTCGTGCAGCGACGCCCGTACCGAGCACCAACGGCACCACCCGGTTCAACACGACGTGGAATGCAGCAAATAGCAGTGTGGCCAATCCCAATGAACGGATCAGCGACCACCCAATCGCCACCGCCGAACCCTCCCCACCCAGCATCGCAACCAGGAGAACGAGCGGCACGACAGCGACATCCTGCAGCAGCAGCACGCCGATCGCGTTCCGCCCGTGTACTGCGTCGACCTCAGCACGTGCGGCCAGCAGGCGCACGACCGCGGCAGTACTGCTGAGCGGCACAATCGCCCCAATCGCCACGGACCCTCGCACATCGAGTCCTGCCAGCAGACACACCAACGTCGTCAGCGCCCCGCTTCCCAATACCTGCAGCGTCCCCCCCAATCCTCCTACCTTCCCGACCGCCAGCAGTCGCCGCCATGAGAACTCCAAACCGATGCTGAACAGGAGCAGAGCCACACCCAGCTCCGCGATCGCCGTAACCGCGCTGTGACTCGGCAGTAGATCGAGCGAGTTGGGGCCCAGCAGCGTGCCGGCTAGCAGGTATCCCAGAATCGGGCTCTGACGAAACCGCTCGCACAGACCTCCCAGAACCACCGCTGCAGCAAGCAGTATCAGTATGTCGAGTAGGGCAGTCCAGAGTTGCATGGGTGATCGTAGATCCTGTCGCACCGATGGGAGGACAGGAAGATGTGCGGGCGGCGCTGGCTTTGCTATAGGCCGGTCATCCGGCCTTTGCAGTCGGTATTTCGCGGCTGGCGTTGCTGCTGCGTCAGCCATCGGTTCTGGATGTCGCTGCTGATATCCGCCACTCGGCTAGTCGGTCTCTGAGCGCGACCTTATGTGGCTCCCGGGGTCAAACCCGTCCTCTACCGCCCTCACTCGTCAATCGTCACTCGTCAATCGCCACTCGTCACTCGTCACTCCTAGCCTGGCAGTCCGCCTGGACCCGTGAGGTGCTGTTCGATCAGGTCGATCGGGGCGAAAAGTATGCCCATGAGATGGGTCGGTCTTCTGAGCAGGATCGTCGGAATCGACATGACTTCGCAGGTGCGCTCGGCCCGAATCGTCTGGAGCATGAACGATACCCCTAGGAACGTGGCAACTCCCAGTTGTCCGAGAGGACCCCCGAAGGCAAACACGAGCACTGCCGGGGCTAGCGCCATGAGAGCCCCGAGCCAGCGGCGCTGGCCTGAACCAAACTTGATGACCAAGAAGTGCAAGACCGTGTAAGAGAGCGCCAATGAGGCAAATACCGCTGCAACTCTGAGATTGAAGGACGTGTCCTGGAACCGCATGGCGGTGAAGGCCATCCAACCGAGCAGCATGGCCAGCATCAGGCGCAAGGTGCGCCCGATGATGCCCGCATTCTGTGCAGCCATGGTGAGTGTACGATACGGTCCCCGCCAGTCATCGGCTAGATGCGCGGCACGTGACTCGTCCTTGATTGTGCCTCGGTAGCTTCTCCGACGTACGAACGGCCCCAACGTATCGCTCCACGTCGTCGATCGAGTATGACATATCCGTGCCAGGAGAGAAGAGCTGCGAGGGTTGGGAACCCGCGATCAACAGGACCAGGAACCTGCCTCTGGCGAGATCACAGCACGCACTCGTCTGCCCGGCCACCCTCGGAGGGCGGGACTGATACGAAGAAAGCCCTCGGGCCACTCTAGAATTTCCAGACCTTCAACGGAGAATGGCGGGCTACTCGTGCGACATCACGGTCGGTAGTTAGCATGACCTGTATGTGATGAATGCAGAGCTGCGAGAGCAACGCATCGATTGTCCGTATTTGCACCCCTTTCCGCCGGCACGTGTTCCGAAGCGCGGCGGCCTTGACGTAGTCACCGCGATCCGGCACGAGGAACGGGAGTGCGGCAAATCGCTGGAGGATTAGGTTGCGAGCATTCGGTCCGGCAAACCCCTGCAGCGACTCCTGCAGCACCAGCCTAGTCGTGAACACGGAGCCGCCGGCTTCGAGTTGCTCTGCGAGAAGCTCTACCTCGGCAGAACGGCGCGGCGCGTCCCGCCTGATGGTGATTCGGCCCAGGATCGGCTCAGCCCAATCCCGTTGCAGCTTCTTCCTGCTTCTCAGTCTCCAAGCGACTCGCCTTTGCGACGGTCCAAACGGGCGATAGTTTCCTCGGTTAAGTATCCGGCCCGGCATCCCCCCATGCGCAGGGCCCTGACTACTCAAAGGAGAGGGGTATGGACATTAGAGGCTACTTCGTCAGGGACATACCGCGCAGGGCGTTCCTGGAAAGAGGTATCAAAGGTGGCATAGCGATCACTGCTGGACCGACCCTGATGAGCTTGCTCGAGGGGTGCGCCGGTGCGGAGACGGCCAGTGCCAAAGTTGAAGTCGATCCGGATATCCTGAACTCGACCATCGCGAGGGCGCTTTCTCAGGGAGGTGAGTTCGCCGACGTATACGTCGAAAACCGTATCTCACGGAACATTCTCATGGAGGAGTCCCGGTTCAAGAGTGCCGAGTTCGGAGTGAGCCAGGGCGCCGGCGTGAGGGTCATTTCCGGCGACAAGACCGGCTATGCCTATACCGAGGAGATCACCGAAGAGGCCCTGCAACGCGCTGCGGACGTGGCATCGTATATCGCACGAGGAACGCAATCAACTGAACCGGTGGCTGTCAGCGGTCGCTCCAGCCGTGAGTCCTTCGTTACTGTGCAACTCCCACTGGAGAGGATTGCAGATAGTAGGCGACTGGAGATCATGGAGCGCGCCAACCAGGCTGCGCTCGACTACGACAGCCGCATAACCATGGCCAGCATCAACTACAGCGATGAGGTCCGCGGCCGAGTGCTGGCGAACAGTGAAGGCACTTACTTGAGCGATGAACTTCCGCTGTTCTTCTTCGTTGTGCAGACCCTCGGTGTTGAGAATGACACTCGCCATATGGGACGCGAGCGCCTGAGCCGCCACAGCGGATTCGAGATGTTCGACGAGCTCCCGCCCGAGGAAGTCGCTCGCACAGCGGCACGCGAGTCCATTGCTATGCTGGAAGCTCAGGACGCGCCGGCGGGACGGATGGATGTGGTGATGCAGAACGGTTGGGGCGGTGTGCTGGTCCACGAAGCGGTGGGACACCCACTGGAAGGGGACAATATCGCGCGGGAGATCGGTGCCTTCACCGGTAAGATGGGGCAGCAGGTAGCCAGCGACGTGTTCACCATGGTCGACGATGGCTCACTGCCCAACATGCGTGGCACGACTAACTTCGATGATGAGGGCACCCAGATGAAACGCAACGTTCTCATCGAGAACGGCGTGCTTCACAAGTACATGACCGACGTCCTGTCAGCCAAGCAACTAGGCCTGGACCGGACCGGTAACGGGCGGCGGGAGAGCTTCCGTTACTTCCCCATCCCACGCATGACCAACACGTTCATCGCGAGAGGGAGCGACGACCCCGAGGACATCGTCAGTTCCACTTCCAGCGGCTTGTACGTACAGAGCCTGAGCGGGGGCAGCGTCAACCCGATCACGGGCCAGTTCAACTTCACTTGCCGCGAGGCCTATCTCATCGAAAACGGACAGAAGACCGCCCCGGTCAAGGGCGCTACCCTGGTCGGCAGCTGCATCGACGTCATCTCCAGTATCGACGCAGTCGGCAACGATCTGGCTTTCGGCCCTGGCATCTGTGGCAAAGGGCAGGCTGCGGAGGTCTCCGTCGGGCAGCCCACAGTGAGGATCCGCGGGATCAACGTGGGCGGGAGGCGAGCATAGAATGGAAACGCGCACCAGTCAGGGAGAACCTGTCATGCAGCACGAGAATCTACCGCGAGATCTGGTTGACAGATGCCTCAGCAAAGGCGCCGATGCCGCCGAGGTTTACCTCGAGACGGGGCGGCAACTCAGAATCGAAGTTCGGGGCGGAGAGCTGGAGACGGTCCAGGAATCGTCCTCGCACGGCGTAGGTTTGCGTGTGTTCCGGGAAGGCAAGATGGCGTTCGCTCACTGCAACGACCTGAGCGACACCTCACTCGATGCTGCCATTGCGAGCGCCGTCGATTTCGCCCGGCACATGACGGCTGACGAGCACAATGTTCTGCCAACGGACAGCGGCGCCACGGAGGTCGGAGGTCTGGTCGATCCGTCGCTCGGTGGCATGTCGCTGGACTCCAAGATCGAGTTGATAACGGAAACCGAACAGCTGGCGATGCAGGAAAGCCGGATCACGAAGAGTGACGGTTCCCGGTACAGTGAAGCCGAAAGCGCCGTCCTGCTGGCGAATTCGCATGGCGTCTCGAAGAACTATCGGTCAACCCTCTGCTCCTTCGGCGTCTCCGTCGTGGCGGAAAAGGGTGATCAGAAGTCGTCTGGTGGCGAATCGTGCTCACGACGATTCTTCGCCGATCTCGTGACGCCGGCGGAGGTGGCAGAGGAAGCGGCCAGAAGCGCGTACGAGATGCTCGATCCGCGCATGGTGAGAACGCAGCGGGCGACAGTGGTGTTCCATCCCGATGTAGCTCGCTCATTGCTTGGAGGCATCCTCGGCGCGATAAACGGAGAGCGCGTACTACAGGGTGCGAGCTTCCTCGCAGGCAAGGTCGGCGAGAGGATCGGAGCCGATCTGCTCACGGTCATTGACGATGGTACGAGGCCCAAAGGCCTGGCCAGCAGCCCGTTTGACGGCGAGGGTGTTCCCACTCAGCGACGGACTATCATCGACGGTGGCGTGCTGCACGGCTTCATGTACAACACGATGGTCGCTTCACGAGCGGGTGTGGAGAGTACCGGCAACGCTTCCCGGGGCGGTTTCACGCGCCTGCCCGGTATCGGTCCCCACAACTTCTACATGGAGGCTGGTGGGGCTGACCCACAGGACATAATTGATACTACGTCGAACGGCCTCTACCTCAGGGGTGTCACTGGCTACGGCATCAACCCGGTGAGTGGCAACTTCAGCGGTGGCGCTCAGGGATTCTGGATCCGGAACGGGAGAATCACGTTCCCGGTCAGGGGACTGACAATCGCAGCCACGGCTGAGGAGATGCTGCACGGCATCGACATGGTAGGGAACGATCTCGATCTGAACCGATCGATGACTGCTCCGACTTTCCGTATCAGCTCAATGCAGATCGGAGGTGAGTGAACACTGGTCTTGACCCCGTGGTAAGCAAGGGCTGCCTAGAACATACGCGCCCACTCAGACCATTCAGACCATCCGGCTTGCGTCGCTTGACGGGCTCGGAACACGTAGGCTGTACCCGGATCGATGCAGGGAATCATGCCGGCTGCGAAAGTGCCGCTCGATTGCGAGATGTCTACTGACGTCCCATCGCCCGGAATGGTCTCCGAATCCCAAACGGGCGTGCGATTCGAGTCGTCGAGGGCTAGGACGAGTTGCCAGGATGTCTGGCCGGCTAGAGCTGATTTCTCGACGGTGAAAGTCGCGCAGCCAACCGGCTCCGTCGCCACCACGACGTTGTCATACCAGCGCTTGAGACCGCCCACTGGAGCGCCGCCGTTCCAGTATGTGTCAATCATTGCCACGTTCACCGAAGTACCGGTGTATGCGCCCCTCAGATTCATACCGGACCGATCGAGAACTACACGCCCGTTGGCCCAGAACGTTATCCGTCCATCGTCTTGTCCCGGACTGTTGAGCTGGATGCGCATCTCCAAGGCCACCCAGCGTCCATCCAGACTGTCAAAAGACAGCGACGACGCAAGGGATCCAAGCCACCTCTCTGCATCGGAGTACTGCGTGCCGTTGGGAGCAGCGACATTGCTCACGGGATCTGAGATAGCAGTCCCACCGCTCCGGATCCAGAAGTGCTCCATCCAGGCGAAGCACCACGCACAGTCGATGTAGTGGCTGCGCATCCTGGCCATCTTGGGAGGGTATTCGGTGGGCCACGCCGCCTGGAATCTGTGATACCAGCGGAAGTAGACCTCGGCGAAGGACTCACTCGGCCGCACCCCGCCCAACGGGTGATCGCCGAAGAACCAGGCTAGCCAGCCGGCCGATTCTTGTCCCAGGGTATATTCCTGCTGCATCGACCGCTGACCGCCCAGCGCTTCGCCCGAAACGACGGCGAACCCGTCGTCGTCGTAGTCGCTCCAGTCGCTGCGGTCGTCGGTCTCAAAATCCTCGCAGATAATTGTGCTGGAATGTGAGCACGTGGGTTCAGGAGAACGGACAATCGGCTGCGACAGTGTCGGTGCGCTCAGCGAGTCGGGTGCGACAGGCGGTGCCCCGTCTGCACCACAACTAAACAGTGCGGCCAAGACGGGTACGCCCACCAGCGCACTGGCTGCAGCCGCCTTGAGGCCGTCTCTGAGTGTCGTGGGGAGGCGAGAGATCATCGAATCCTCCAACTCATTGTCACCACCGAGGAAGACCGCAGGCCATATCGCCTTTCGCGGCGCCCGAGTCTGCCAAAGTTGAAGCCGCTGGTCTGCCTACACGCCCTCCGGATCAACGCGCGCGACGTGACCGGGACAGGATCTTGCGAACGTTCAGTAGCAGTCTCTTCTGGTCAATGGGCTTGTCCACGTATCCGTCAGGTGGCGGCACCGTGCGCTGATAGATCAGTCGGCGGAGCTCAGGTCGTCCCGAGACTATGCATACTGGAATACTCCTGAGTGCCGGGTCACTTCTCATTTCCTCGAATACCTCTCCCCCGTCTTTGCCGGGCATCGAGATATCCAGTGTCACCATATCGGGCCGCTCACTGCGGGCCAATTCCAGGGCCTCCTCACCATCACGGGCCTCCACCACTGTCGCGCCGCTATCGCTCAGTACGGTGCCAATGAACGTGAGGCTGTCTGGCTCATCGTCAACCACGAGTATCGTGTAATTGGAGAGATCCATCACCACATCAAACTCCATCCCTAGTCGAATGCCGCTGGGCTGGGGCCTCGGCGACCATTGTAGTCATCACTGCTGCAGTGTAGGTGTTGGTCACCTACTCGACGATCAGTGTGCCTCTCTCGTACATGTGGTAGTCACTGCACCAGATCGTGCACAGGAAGAGATATTCACCCGCGACCTCGGGAGTGAATGTGACCTCTGTCACGTCGCCGGGTCTGATCGCTCCTGTGCTGAGATTGAGCGCGGGCAGATAAAAGCTGTGTGTCACAGTATCCGGATTCTTCACCACTATGGTCACCTGGTGCCCGCGCTGGACTCGGATAGTGCGCGGCGACCAGTTGCCCCGCTCGGGGGCACGCGTCAGCAGCGTCAGCCTGGCCGGCTCCGCTTGGACCGGTCTGCAACCGGAGACCGTCAGTGCGGGACCCGCCAGGCACAACAGCGTCACAACTGCGGCTGCGCCGTTCCGCATGAACATCGGACTATCCTTCGAACAGCCAGAGAAAGAGTATGCTGAGCCCCATCAGGAACAACAGCATCGGTATCCACCCCCTCTTCGCCTCGTTGCCCGTGGCGAATATCTGTCCGGCGAACCTGTAGCCGTACTCCAAGGAAAACGCCAGCCCTCCTAATAGCATCACCGTTTGTAGATAGGGAAGCGCCCCGGTCCAAAATGGCGCGAATCCCCAGCCTGCAGTTCCCAACAAGTTCCAACCCACGGATAGCGGGTCTGAGAGGACTCGCGGTATGTAGCTCCCGTTGACGAGAATGATGCCCAGACTGAACGCAGCCCAGCGAGCAATGCCCAGTGGGACGAGACAGTAGGAGAATCCTACGAACACCTTCTTGAGGGATACCTGCTTGTCTCCACTTGCCAGCTTCGAGAGGTACGACACCAAGAGAAACAGACCCGGCACCAAGACGAAGCTCAGCACCGTGTAGGCCGCCACGAAGAGCGCATAGCCGCCGAGGGTTTTCACACTCACCAAATCCCGGAGCCAACCGTGGGGTCCCTGCATCGTGAGAAAGAAGACGACGAGAACACCGATCATTGTCAGGCTCTTGAATGCCTCATCGAGACCCCGGCGGTTGTAGCGATCGTCCGTGCGCTTCCGCGCCGTGAGTAGGTCGGTCCCGAACGGCCTAAGGTTGAGAGCCATGTTGTCGTGAGGGCAGGTCTTGAAGCACTCCATGCACAAGCCACAGTAGGTGTTGCGATTCAAGTCAAACGGCTGCTCCATCCAGGGGCAGCCGTAACCTTTCTCGTTTCCCACGTAGCAACTCTTGGGCTTGTGGGTCTGGCAGATCGCCGGGTCTTTTACCCTGACCTCGCATGCAGCGAAGTTCGCGTACAGTCCCTGGAAGCCGCTGACTGGGCAAACGTACAGGCAGAAAGTCCGCTTCTCGAATATCACGGAGACGATGATCGCTCCGAGCACCACGACTGCCAGCAGGCCGAACGTAGCTATTGGGATGACCGTGAAGAAGCCGAACAGAAACGTCGCTACAAAGAACACCATCGTGACGGGCCAGAGATTGCGGAACCTCTTGGGCCACCGCTTGCCCAGCCCCCAGGACTTGTGTTGGCCGACACCGATGAGCTTACCCCTCTGTAACCAATCTCCCAGCAGAGGGAACGGACACACCATACACCAGAACCGGCCCAACACGGGCACGAAGATCGTCATCAGGAGCACCCACCAGAGTACCCAGACGATCATGACACCGAAATTGAGGTTCCCCGCTGAAACTCCGCCCCTGAGACCGGATACCAGGATGACCACGAGGATGAGCGAGTTCAGCACGACGAACAGAGTGGGGAACCAACGATTCTTAAACAGGTTCCGCACCGGTTTGTACTTGGTGAGTTCAAAGCGCCAGTCTAGAGGAACGATGCCGAACAGGGCGTCCCGACTGCGCTTGCTTCTCTTGAACGCCAATGCCAACGAGCCAAGGGTCAGCAGCACTATGAGGATCACACCCGCGTGGTACCTCCGGTTGGGCAAGACTCGCAGATAACCGTACTCGTAGGGGTGCATCCAGCCACAAGTAACCGAACAGCGGAAGGAGAATCTCCCGGCCTTGTCAGCCACGAATCCGATGAGTCTGATCTCACCGGGGTCGACGGTGGCTTGTATGCCGTAGTCGTATAGATAGAACCCGTGTGTGACATCTCGGGAGATGAGCTTGATCGCTACTGTCTCGCCTTCTTTCACCGTGATGATGCTGGGGTCATAGCTGAATCTTCCGACGCTCACTTCGACCGTGCGTTGACCCCCGACGAGTTCTCCGGAATAGCGATCCGAATCACTACACGAAGAGATCGTGCAAGCCAGCGCCACGACCGCAAACGCCCCAAGCGCGTTACTGTTTGCTCTCAATCCCGCTCCAGGATCAGTGGTCTCACAATCGCTATGGACTTTGCCGCAAACGACTCCGTCTTCGCTCCGTCCCACACAGCAAAGGAAATCAGCGGATCACTTCCCGGTGCCAGCTCGATTGCGCCATCTTGTTGGCTACTCAATGATCGCTTGAACACCACGTACCACTTGCCATCCCTGTGCTCCCCCTTGGCCGTGACATTCTGGCTCTCCAACGGTGTCTGCGTTCCGGGACCCGATGTTATCAACTCGGCGACCGCCTTGACCGAGTCACTTGCGTTCTGATGTTGTGCGGTATCCCAGTCGGCGCGCCAGTGCCAGATGTTGCCACTGCCGCCTTGAGCCATCATCTGTCCCATTGCCGGCGAGTCCGCCGGCTCGATGAAAACAGCGCACGCATCGGGCTTTGGTGCGACGTCACGGTTCTCCGTGTCATCTGCGAACTCGACTTGGAATGCGATCTCGCCACCGTTGTAGGCCCCCCTGACCCAAATGTCCCTTTCCTCGGTGCCGTACGGCACTCTGGCATTCTGAGGCCACAGGTGAATCCTCATAGCTGCCATGCCGGCCCAGTATTCAGCGAGGGGGTCTAACGGGAGGTCAGAAGTTGTGTACCCGATCCTCAATGGTTCTTCTTCTGTCACGCCCACGAGACGGTCTCGGGTCAGACTGTACATCACGCCGAAGAACGCCGCTCCCAGGAGCAACAACGGCACGAAAAACCTGAGCATCGTTGCTGTGGTGTGTTTACGCGCGCCGGTGTCGATGGTGTACCTCATTGTTGTGTGCGTGGAATCTTCTCATTGTGCATCGCGGCATGGTAGAGGAATGTAGCGAGTACAATCGCCGACTGCCTTAGATCTGCCTCGTTGAACCGTTCGCAGAGATCCGTGTTCGTGTGGTGGGACGGACATCCCCAAGCAGTACTTTTGGCTAAATGGAATAGACGCCTGTACCAACAATGTTGTCAGTCCCGGGAGTGAGTAAGATATGAGTTGAAGTACGATCCGCGAGCCGCGCCGGCCTTGCGACGTAGCGGTAGCTCCGGTCCCAATCGCGCGGTACCTTAGGGCGACTCGACACCCGTAGACTATTCCATGCAAACTGACTCTGCTGTAAAAGGTGGCACCGCCAAGAGCGCAATTCTGGCATTGCTGACCGTGACGATCGCGGTACTGCCGCTCCAGAGGCAGCAAGCCGCCCCGGAACCGCTGTTCGGCCTCGAGACGATCTTCGAGGACGGCCTCTTGCTCCAGGACCGGAACGGCGACGGTCACATAGACCACGTTGCCGCGCATTTGTCACTTGGCAGCGCTCCGAGCGATCGCGACGTGGCCGCTGCTGCCAATGTCGCAGCTCGCTTGGGGTTCGAGACTGCTGCGATGAATCTGCCCCTTACTACAGCGACTGAGGGCGTCACCATCGCCGTCGGGCGGTCTGCTACGGCGCAATTGGCTATCCCGCCCGATCGCCTCGGCGCAGATCTGGAACCTGGTGTGGGCGTCGCTGCTGTGTTGGACCGTGAAGCGGGACCTGCCCTTGTCGTCACAGGGGGCGACGACGTGGGAACAGCCGCGGCCGCACTAGCTCTCGCCGCCCGGGCACCACACCTGTGGGACCCTGACGGGCCGACCTTCCAAGATGTGACCGCGGCAACGGGCGGGGTTCTCGGGGCGGCCCAGATCGAGGACGCAAGTGTGCGAGTGACTCGGTTCCTGGTCGACCACGACACACCCGGGCTGCACCGGCTTGATGTTGAGGTCCGCGTGCCCCGCGAGATGCTGAGCCGAGCCGAAAGCGCACTGCTTCAGGCGGCTGCGCCCGATACCGCACCGTCCGAGCCAGAGGCTGCGACCGAGGTGGCACAGGCCGCCGAGACCGCACAGCAACCAACCTCCCTGCGGTTCGACGGATTGCGCTTGCTGCGGATCTATCTGTCGGCCGTCGCAACCGAGCCGATCATCCTCCACATTGCCGGAACAGAGGATCCGCCGGAATCAGGGTCGGGCCGTCGTCCCGGCGGAGGCGACAAGACCGATCTGGATCTCTCTAACCTCTACACGACCGACGGATTCCTCGGCGATTCGGACCGTGACCTCATCCCCGATCGGGTGGACGTATTGCTGAGCGCCGCCGGCGAGACATCCGGGGCAACCGCTGACCTCGCCGCGCGTATCGCGCTGGAGGCCACTGGCGTCGTAATCCCAATCGCTGTGCCGCCGGAGGAGATCGATGATCCGGAAGAACGACCCCCGCTTGTTCTCATTGGAGGCACGCATCCGTTGATCGGGCAGCTCGTTGACGAGGAGAAGCTATCCATCCCCGAGTTGCAGCCAGGTCAGGGTCTGATCCGGGTGGTCCCCAAGGCGTTCGACGAGAAACCTGCGCTCATCGTTGTCGGTGCCGATGCAGCCGGTCTGGAGCGCGCGGTGCGGCAAGTCGCGGAGCGATTTCCGAATCTGTGGGAACGCGGCAAAGACCGCACTACGATCGAGGACGTGCGGCATGATCTCTGGCTAGCTCTGTCTAGTCGTTCTCCCATCGGACAGGCGGCCAGCGCCATCTACAAACTCGACCAGATCGCCGAGCAACTGGCCGGTACCGATCTCGAGAACGCGTCTGTCTCCGTCCATGTGGAGCAGGCCGATGTCGGATTCGGTGAGTTCGTACGTGACCGCTTAGCAGAGAGACTGCATGCAGATCGGCTCGACGTCACCATCGACAACCTTGATGTGCAGCACGCCAAGCTACTGATCGACGAAACCTTCGACGTCACCTCTGAAGTCGACGAGTTTTGGAGAATCTTTCATTCAGACGTTCTGCCGCGCGTGAGCAGTGGACAGGCCGTAGTCGTCGACGCGCTGTTGAGTGAGCCGCCTGAGATCCGATCGCAGATCGAGCGGCGGGTGGAGCGAGAGCTCATGGATGCCGGGGCTGATCCCGCCACGACGTCGGTGACCGTGCTATCGGCGTATAAGCAGGGCTACAGCTGGCTGTACGACGTGGTGCGACCGGCGTTGCAGGGCCAATCGCTCGACACGCTGCTCATCCGTTTCGCCGAGATCGGTGCCCCGGAGGATTGGCCGCAACAGGCGATGTACACGCCCACCCGCTGGCTGTTGGAGATCTATCCCATAGACGAGGTGCTGGCACGAGAACTCGGCGTGGACCTGGGACGGATCAGGTTTGAGAAGATGCCGCTTGGTGCTCCCACGTATGAGGTCGTCGCAACCGCGCCGGGTGGCGAAGAGATCCTCCACCAGAGGTTCGAGCCCAAGTACGTGCTGCGTCCCTACTTCGACCGCTTCCCCGACTACGAGAAATCGCGGGTGACTACCGGATGGATCACGGCTAGTGTCGGTCAGGATACGGTGGCGGATCGACGCATCATCACAGACATAGAGAGATTCTGGAACCAGTTCCAATCGCGCACACTGATGCAGATATACGACTATGTCATGCGCAATGGACGAGGGAAGCCACAGGCGTCGGACGCCCCCCATTTCGGTGAGCTGATTGTCGACGTGTCCCTCAGTGAGCCCGACTACCAGGTTGGCGTGGACCAAGAACAGATAGCGTCGCTGGAAGCGCTGCACGAGGAGATCTATTTCGGCGTGCTGCATTTCTTCGATGTTATGGGTCGGCTGGCGCGGGGCCAAGCGCTGAACTACCCGGGTCGCGTGATCCCGATCGTTCGCCCGAGGAGCGACGGCGCGGCGGGGCATGCCAAAGTCACATTCACAGGATTTGGGGCGGCCGGGCCAATGGTGACCGTGACCTCGCAACAAAGGGGGAAACACGCGGTGACAGAGCGGCGGCCGATCCCACCAGTCACGCTGGACAAACCCACTGCTCTCGCTGCGCTGGTGAGCGCCGGCCAACCCGGAGTGGACGAACTGGAGTTCCGCGTGAAGGTCGATTTCGCGGACGACCACCGTGACGAGTTCGTGCTACGCACCAGTGCCCGAAACGTCGACAGCCGGATCACCTCGGCACAACAGGTTACCAGCTTGACGGATATCGCCAAGGCTCTGCGCGACGCCGGCCTGTACCGCGGCGAACTGGCGTCGCCTGGCCGAGGTACAATCAGGTTGTCGGCGTACTGGGGTCAAGAATTCGCGGCGGACTCCCAACGGACTGCCAGCTTGCCCGCCAACGGCGTGCCACCGACGTTTCCCGACATCGCTGCGCTGAGGCCGGAAGGATATGAGTGGACGGGTGAGACGATGGTACAGTGGCACACCCCGATCCCGCCGTCCGAGGCAGCCGAAATCCTGTCCAAGATGGCGACCTTCTCTCAAGCCACCGCGTACCAAGTGGGCAAGAGCTATCTCGGCGAGCGCATCTGGGCCATGGACATGATGGCCCCCGTAGCCGCGTCGCACTGGTCGCAGGCCAAGGCGTCCACACTCAAGCCGACAGTGGTGTACTCCGCCCGGGAGCACGCGAATGAGGTCTCCTCCACCAGTCATGTTCTGAAGTTGGCCGAACTGATACTGACCGACCCTGAGTACGCAGGTGTGCTCGACAAGGTGAACGTCGTCATCCATCCGATCACCAACCCCGATGGAGCACAACTGCAGCATGAGCTCTCTCAGATCACGCCCGACCACATGTTGCACGCCGCATACCTTGGGTCGCTCGGGGTGAACGCCACCGCCGGACAAACCGACGATGATCCCATCTATCCCGAAGCCAAGGTTCGTCCCAGACTCTGGAGCACCTGGTTACCGGACATCTTCCTCAACCCACACGGCTACCCGTCACATGAGTGGGTGCAACTGTTCTCTGAGTACGCCGCGTGGGTGCGTACGAGGGCCACCGAACAGCGCGGTTGGTGGGGCATGAGAGGTTGGTTCATGCCGAGTTTCAACTACGTCGACAGCCCTGATTTCCCCGATCACAAAGCGGCAGCCTTCGAGATCCGCGATCGAATTACTGAGAAGATCAACGCCATTCCAGAGATCTACGCACTCAATCGCCGAGCGTATGATCGGTATCGGCGTTACGCATTCCAGTGGGATTCCGAGAGCTTCAAGATGGACTTTGCCGACTCGGTCCTGATATACACCTCGATCACGGGTTCCAGCGGTGAGGGTGGTGGTACTATGTCCAATCCAAGGGTGACCATCTGGTCAGGAGTGACCGAAGCGCCCGATGAGCCGGCTCATGGCGACTGGATGGGACTGGTCGCTACTGCCGGATTGGAGTGGGACAAGGCAGTGCTGGAATATCTCATCGAAGGTGAGCATGAAGTCGAGCGAACTGAGAAGCAGTTCGCCGGTGGCGTGAGCTTCAGGCTGCACCGGCCCCGACCACCGAAACGCAAGGGTGCCGAGGAAGAGACGGGATGACGCAGCTGGTCGTCGCAGCAGACCTGGTGGCGAGTACCACAGCAGCCCGGCTCCAACAACCCAGCGATGGTGGCAGGCGGCACTCCGGGCTCCACCACCGTCTATAGCCAGGCGTCGTTACTTGACGAGCCCGAGAACGGCTTTGAACATCGGACCTTCAGCTGCCTTCAACAGCTCGTACAGCGCGGTTTCGGTCGAAGTGATCACCGCGCCTGCTCCCTGCATCTTGGCGAGACCGATCCTCTTGTTGTCCAGCGTTCGGGATGACACAGCATCGGCAACGACCTGCACCTCATAGCCCGCGTCAATCAGTTGTAACGCTGTTTGATGAACACAGATGTGAGTCTCGATCCCCGTCAACAGAATCTGTCGCCGATTCAGTCCTTGAAGGGCTGCAGTGAATGTCTTCTCTCCACAGCAGCTGAAACTGGTCTTGCTAATCACCTCTACGTCAGTGAGGAGGTCGGCGATTTCCGCTACGGTCGGCCCGATTCCCTGGGGATATTGTTCCGTTACCAGAATTGGGACCCCCAGAATCCTTGCTCCCTGTATCATCCGTCGCAGGTTTTCAAACAGCTCGGACTTGTGGTGCATGAGCTGGGCTAGTTTGCCCTGGACATCGACCACGACCAGGATAGTGTCTTCTCGCTGCAACATCAGTGCATTTGCCTTTCAGTGAGCTCCTGGTGTTGAGGCAAAGCCGCCCAGCCCGCCGTCCGCACACACAGACGGTGTACCACCGTTTCCAGCCGTGGCTCGAAACAGCCTCTCCACCGCTCGCAACAGGCGTGGCTGCGGCGGGTATGACAATGAGGTCATGCCGAGCGTCGCCGGAATTTGCTTGTCCTGCTCACTTGACGCTAATCTATATGGCACGGCTCGAAACGGTGCCTGTCGTAGGGACGCAGGAGGTCTGATAATGGCAATCATAACCATATCCCGGGGGATATACACCGGTGGCGAAGCTTTGGCGGAATGCCTCAGCAATGAACTGGGCTACCGCTTGGTATCCCGAGAGGACTTGCTGACCGACGTTGCTGCGGAGTACGGCGCATCTAAGGAACAGTTGGAGTCAGCTCTCATGCACAAGCCAGGGTTTTTGGAGGGCCGTGGCCTCAGGCGATTGCACTACATCTACTGTGTGCAGGCTGGGATCGCCAGTGTAATCCAGAGTGACAACGTGGTGTATCACGGACAGGCGGGACATGTGCTGCTCAAAGGTATCGCCCACCACCTGAGAGTCAGGGTAGTGGCGGCTATGGAGCATCGCATCAACGCTGCCATGGAGCGGTGCGACCTGACGCGGGAGAAGGCGCGAGAATACCTAAAGGAGTTGGATGGCCAGCGGGACAACTGGATGAGATGGGTCCATGGTATCGACACCAGTGATCCGGCGCTGTTTGACCTTGTGATCAATCTGGAACGCATCACGATCGCGGGTGCCTGCGCGCTTGTCGCTCGAACCGCCACCGATCATTTCCAGAGAACCGCGGAGGCTCAGAAAGCTGTGGACGATCTGGTTCTCACCAGTGCGATTAGGGCCAGGATCGGTCAAGACCCGAGTATCTCGGACGACAGAGTTGACATCGATGCCAAAGACGGAGTGGTCACGATCACGGCTAAGGCGCGCGCTTTGGCCGAAGTCGATAGAGTCCGGGACGTCGTGCAAGCGATTCCCGGTGTGAAGGAAGTTCACTCGAAGATAGGGCCTGGCTCCTAGATCATTCTGCAGGCACACGCAGGGAGTGTGGAGAATCTCTCCCGACGTCGCTCGGCGTCGGGGTTTCGGTTTTCACTGGGCGTCCCATCAACTAGTTTTGCTGACAACCTTAGATATCAATAATGAGGGTGATTGCGGGCCCACGGTCCCGCTGAGCTCATCACACCTGGATCCTCTCAGCTAGGAAAGGATCACCATGTTCCCCACGGCTGTCATTACGAGATGCTATTCCTGCTGCGCCGCATTGCTGATGCTCGGGTTCATGACGCAGGCTGCAGCAGCCGATCCCATCAGATTCATGCGTGACCCCCACGTCGCGAACGGCATGATCACGTTTTCCTACTATGGTGACATCTGGATTGCCAATGTCGACGGTACCGGTGCCCGTCGCCTCACCAGCAATATCGCGCGTGACATAGCGCCACGGTTTTCCCCTGATGGGGAGTGGGTTGCGTTTTCCAGCAACCGGTTCGGCAACAACGACGTGTTCTTGATTCCCGTGTCAGGTGGTGAGCCCAGCCAGCTGACCTTCCATAGCGGCAACGACGTGGTCGCTGGTTGGACGCCGGATGGTCAGCACGTGATGTTCACCACCACCCGAGGAACGCATCCTTTCTATTCACCCATGTATACCGTCGCTCGATCGGGGGGCATTCCTGTGCCGATGGAGATGGACCAGGCACAGAACGCCATGATCAAGCAGGACGGAACGATGGTGGCGTTCAACCGAAAACCCCTCAGCACGACTAGAAAGGAGTACAAGGGGAATCGTACCACGAACGTTTTCGTTCAGGATCTCCGAACCAAAGCGATTACGCAGCTCACCGACACCGACATCACCGAGTTCCGCAACCACACCAACGACGCGATCCCGATGTGGGGTGTCGATGGGATGGTCTACTTCGTCTCGGAACGGGACGGAATCTTCAATATCTGGAAGATCAACTCAGACGGCGGTGCACCGGTTCAGGTCACCCGTCACCGTGAAGGTGGGGTGAAATACCCGTCCATCAGTCCGGACGGACGGACGATCATCTACACCAACGATCACGAGCTCTGGACGCTCGAGGTGCCCGACGGTCAGCCCCGGAGCGTTGCCGTGGATCTCAGTTTCGATCCCACCACCAATCTCATCGAGTGGGTTGAGGCTGAAGGCCGCGCGGAAGGTATGCGTCCGTCTCCCACAGGTGACTTCCTGGCGGTGGACTACAGAGGGGAAATCTTCATCGTGCCCACGGATGGCGAAGTGGGTGAGAAGACTCAGGTGACGAGGTCGCCGTGGAGGGACCGCTACCAGAGCTACTCCCCGGACGGCAGTCGGTTGGCGTACGTCTCGGACGAGTCCGGCCAGGAAGAACTGTGGCTGTACAGTCTGGCAGATGGCTCGCGGAGGAAGCTCTCGACCCACGAATCCCAGAAGACTGAGAACTACGTGTGGTCGCCGGATGGGAGCCGCATCGCTTTCGTGGCCGCCAATCGGCTGTTCGAGGTGGACGTCGAAAGTGGGCGCACGACGGAGCTGGGCTACAATCAGGAGCGTGGCTACAACTTGTCGCAATACTCGCCCGACGGCGGTTGGCTCTTGTACGACCGCCGTGACGAGGACCTCGGCTGGCAGGTCTACCTCTTGGAAGTCTCCAGTCGCCAGGAACACGACCTCACGCAGCACCCATTCCGCAACTACAGTGGCAGGCTCACGCCCGACGGCAAGACACTTGTCTTCCTCTCCAGCCGTGACAACGGCACCAATCACCTCTTCACTGTTTCTCTTACGCGGCACTCAGAGGATCCGGACGATCCCCTGGTGAAAGCTCGCAGACGGCAGACCGAGGACGAGGACGAAGAGCAGCGCCAGGAGATGGCGGTCGATGTGGCGGGCATTGACAAGCGTGCGGTTCAGCTCACGCGGGGCGACACCGCCGTTGGCAGCTACTTCTTGTCTGCCGACGGAGAGACCGTCTACTTCACGAGTCGGGACGAGGACGGCCCCGCGCTCTTCTCCATCGGAATCGACGGCAAGGATCGCAAGAAGGTGAGCGACGGTGAGTTCAACCGTATCGTCCCTGCTAAGGACGGCAAGACCGCGTTCTTCTTCCAAAGACCCGAAGGCACGTCATTCGAGGTGCACAAGGTCGAGCTTCCCTCCGGCAAGAAGGAGCGAGTCTCGTTCTCGTTCAGCGTGCAGGTGGACCACCGGGCTGAATGGGAGCAGATCTTCGAGGAGAGCTGGCGAGTCATGAAGTTCCGGTTCTACGACGAGAACATGCACGGCAAGGACTGGGACGCGATCAAGGCGGGGTACAAGTCCCTGCTGACGCATATCGGTACATATGAAGACGTCTACGATCTCTCCAATCAGATGATCGGGGAACTGAACGCCTCGCACGTTGGCGTGCGCGGGCCACCGAGCAACCCCATGGAGAGTGGGTATGAGACGCGTTTCCTCGGTGTGGAGTTGGAACCCGCCGACGGGCGCTACCGGGTGACGCACGTCTATCGCGATGGACCGGCCGACAAGGAGTGGCTCGACATAGCAGTGGGCGACTACGTACTGGGCATCGACGGGCAAGAGATTCGGGCGGGCGACAACTACTGGGGAATCCTCAATCACGCGCTCAACGAGTACGTGGCCGTTCGAGTCGCTGACTCGCCGGACGGGGGAGCAAGCCGCGAACTGCGGATCAAGACTGTGACCTCGTTGCGCGATACCCAGTACGAGGAGTGGGTGGCGCAGAACCGCGAATACGTTGAGCAAGTGTCCGGCGGCAAGATTGCTTACGTGCACATCAGGTCGATGAACCAGCCGTCACTCAGGCGGTTCGAGAACGAGATCGACGAGTACTGGAACGCGCAAGGAATCGTGGTCGACATCCGGTACAATGGGGGAGGGAACATAGATCAGCAGATCCTCGATATCCTGGAGCGGCGCCCTTACGAGTATTGGAACAACCGCTGGGCTTCGAGGCCCTCAGGTCGACGGCCGCGCCAGGCTATCGCTGGGCCGAAAGTGATGCTGATCAACTGGCGGTCCGCGTCAGACAGTGAAGTGACACCGTTGGGTTTTCGCGACTTGGGTCTCGGTCGAATCGTGGGCAATCCCACGGCCGCGGCGGTCATCGCCACGGGTAGCTACCGCCTGATCAATGGTGGGACGATCCGCACACCCGGGTCACTCGTGGTGTCGTACGACCCCACCAAACCCAACAACTATGGGATCAATCTGGAGAACTATGGTGTGGCCCCGGATGTCTGGGCCGTCAACACTCCGGAGGACGAGCTGAACGGTTTCGATCGAGAACTCAAGGCCGCTGTTGACGAAGCGCTCCGCATGCTCAGTGAGGGGAGGTGGCAGTTCACGCCAAACGGCAACGAAGGTAGATGATAGCTGATCGCTGGTAGCTGTCAGCTGCCCTCCCTCACTCCTGATCCAGCTGGAGAACGGTCTGGAGCAGCACGTTGGCGCCGTTCACAACGTCCTCCGGCTTGGTATGCTCCAGCGGTGAGTGGCTGATTCCGTTCACGGACGGCACGAAGATCATGCCCATAGGTCCGATCTGAGCCAATACCTGGGCGTCATGCCCGGCACCACTCGGCATCGAGCGAGTCGACAGATCGAGGCTCGCCGCCGCCCGGGCGATTTCCCGTCGGATCCTGGGATCGCTGAGGGCCGGGTGCCCTTCAGCCACCAGTTCGTGACTCAACTTGGTGTCGTGTCGTCCCGCGATCTGCTCGGCCTCGGCAGCGATCCGGTCCCATAGGAGGTCGGGCTTCTCGTTCGACAAGTCGCGCAACTCCACGGTGAGTGTCACTCGGCCGGGTACCACGTTTGGTGCGTTGGGCTCGACATTGATCCGGCCCACCGTCCCTACGTGCCGCCCCGGTTCGGACCGCACGAGGCGATTCACCGCCAGCACGATCTCAGAGGCCGTGAGCATGGCATCCTGCCGTTGATCCATTGGTGTCGTGCCGGCGTGGTTGGGGAATCCCTCGATTGCGACGTCGTAATGCCAGATACCCACGATCCCCTCGACTATGCCGATCGGAGTACCGGCCTGGTCCAGCACGCCACCCTGCTCTACATGAAGCTCGAGGTACGCAGCGATGTCTCCCGGTTCATGCGCGGTCTCCTCCAGGCGGCCGGGGTCTCCTCCGATTCGCTCGATGCCCGCGGCCACTGTCATGCCGTTCGATCGTTGCCTCGCGAGGTCTCGAGGTGTCAGGGCTCCCGCGAAGCCAAGACTCCCGGTTAGTCCGCTCTCCTCGTCACACCAGATCACAGCCTCCAGCGGATGGCGGTTTCGATATCCATTCTGCTCCAGAGTCTGCACGGCCTCGATCGCAGCCAACGAGCCCAGACAACCGTCATACTTGCCGCCGTTGGGAACGGTATCGATATGGGAGCCAAACATTATCGGGGGAGCATCCGGGATGTGGCCAGCACGCCGACCAATGATGTTCCCCACCGTGTCTATCCGCACGTCCAACCCTGCGTCCCGCATTAGTCCCGTGCAGAACCGCCGGGCCTCCACGTCGGCCTCAGAAAACGCCAGCCGCCTCACGCCGCCTTCCGGGGTGCGCCCGAACTGAGCGAGGTCTTGGAGCCGTTGCTGCAGCCTATCCCCGTTCACACGCCAGCGCTGCCACGTAGGTGCACCCTGGATGCGGAGCGCCAGCGTCCCGATTGTTGCGGTTGTGGCGGAGAGAAAGGTACGTCTGTTCATGGTCATGCTGACCTCGATCTGACTGGGTGTTGCACCCGCTCGCGTTGTGCTCGGTTCGGACGCTCGTCAAGCTGTCCAGCGCCCGGTCTCTCGAAGGCTCCGTCCATGCTTGAGGTCTAAGCTATGGACGGCCATGAGGTGCTGCCAGGGCTCCTCAGGCGCAGACAACTGTATGTCGACTCTTTGAACGTGGCTGGGTGCAACAGTCGGGGCCGAGTTCGGTTGACGTGTTATTGACGCGACCTGTTGATCTTCGTTCAGCCACGAGTAGTATGGAAGCGACGCGGGCGGCCCTGCCGTGCTGCGGCGCATTGGAGGGGATCTTTGGGCATGTTCCAGCTGGCGAAGTGGTACCTCGACTGCGTTACCGATGCGGGAGATGCTGCGGTTCTCTATTGGGCATGTCTTCGCTGGGGGATGGTCCGTCTCCACTATGGGGCCGCGCTAATCCGGCCCCGAGACGGTGATCCGGTTGATCGCTACACGCTGCGACCGGGTTCGCAGCCGGAAGTGGGAGAAGCTGGCGAGCTTCAATGGGAATGCGAGCGACTGGATGTGGCTGGAATCTGGCTGCGGCAAGCGAGCGGAGTTGAGCGGACCTTGATAGACGGGTCGCAGGGGTCCGTCCAGTGGCACTGTGTGACTCCTCGGGCTGACGCAACCGTCCGCAGTGGTGGCCGCACGCTGCGCGGGACTGGGTACGTCGAACACCTAACGATGACGCTGAAACCCTGGCGCCTTCCTTTCAACGAGCTGCGGTGGGGTCGGTTCATCTCCCCGTCGCACGTGTTGGTGTGGATAGATTGGCGTGGCTCCGTACCCGGTACCTGGGTGTTTGCCAACGACGTTGAGCGACGGCGCGCCACGATAGCTCAGAACTCGGTGGAGCTGCCTGACGACGGACTGGCGCTCGCGTTCGATGACGGGCGGGTGCTGCGTTCGGGCCCGCTGGCAGACACAGCGCTCCACTCGCTACGTGCCGTGGTCGCGCTGCTGCCGCGCTGGCGGGATGCGCGCGAGACCAAGTGGCTCAGTCGGGGAACACTCACCGATCCGAACGTCACCAGTGCTGGATGGGTCGTCCACGAGGTCGTACGATGGCGGTGAGCGCAACGGACGGTACGTGGGGAAAGTTGGCCTACGGGATTGTCTTCGTAATCGTGATCCCGGTGCTACTCGTTTTGTGGGTAGTGGCCAGCACCGCCGTCGTCCCGCTGCCCACGGTTCCCTATCCTTGGGCCGGCTACGTCTTGATTGGTGTCGGGCTGCTGCTCGTGGTTGTGGGAATGGGATCGTTGTGGGTGTACGGTCGCGGATTGCCAATGAGCCCTTACCCGCCGCCGGTGTATGTGGCTCGGGGCATCTACCGTCTCACCGCACATCCGATCTACTTGGGATTCGTACTGCTCTGCTTCGGTGTCTCCATGGCAACCGAGTCGCCCAGTGGACTGTGGCTCGTGTCCCCAGCCGTGGCACTGGCCTGCGTTGCGCTGGTCCTGGGCTTTGAACGTCACGAGATTCGCCGCCGTTTCGGAGCGGGCGTCGTTCAAAAGCCCCTGGTTACTCTGCCGGCACGATCGACAGAAGCACCGAGTAGATGGGATCGCTGGTCCGTATTCTTGCTCGTGCTGGTACCCTGGTCGGTCGCATTCGAAGCGGTATATCGGCTGGGGATACCGCAGGACGCGATTGAAGCGTACCTGCCGTTTGAGCGTGGCTGGCCGGTGATCGAAGTGACCGAATTGGTCTACGGCAGTGTGTACGTGCTGGTACCTACTGCACTGTTCGTCGTTCGCACCAAGGCAGCGCTGCGGCACCTGGCAGTGACGGGCTTGATTGCCACCGGTGTCGTCACGCTGGTCTACCTCACAGTGCCGATCGTTGCTCCCCCGCGGCCTTTCGAGCCGCAGACGCTGCTTGGTCGCGTGTTGTTGTTCGAGCGTGCTATGTCCCACACCGTAGCCGCGTTTCCTGCGTTTCACGTGATCTGGAGCTTCATCGCAGCAGAGGCGTGGGGCAGCCGATCCAGACGCAGCGGGGTGGTTGCGTGGACCTGGGCAACTCTGATTGCGGTGAGTTGTCTCACTACCGGCATGCACGCTTTGGTAGATGTAGTCGCTGCCACGTTGGCCTTCGTGGTGTTGCGCCGCTATGGCACCATTTGGCAGCTGTTGCGCGGTTGTGCCGAGCGGGCTGCAAACTCATGGCACGAATGGCGTGTGGGTGGCTTGCGGCTAATCAATCACGGGGCGTATGCGGCGCTCGGTGGGTTTGTCGGGTTGTTTATCGCCGCGGCCGTTGCTGGGCCGGCTGCATTCTGGCAGCTGGTCTTCGCCCACTTTGCCGGTTTGATCGGAGCTGGGTTATGGGCACAGACATTGGAGGGATCGTCTAAGCTCTCGCGACCATTCGGCTACTACGGAAGTGTGTTGGGTGGGACGGTCGCTGCGATCGGGGTGGGAGCGGTGGGCGGCAACACAATGCTGCTGCTCGCCGCAATCGCTCTAGCAGCGCCGTGGATGCAGGCGGTCGGCAGGGCGAGATGCCTCGTACAGGGATGTTGCCACGGGAGTGAGGCGGAGGAGGACGTTGGTATCCGCTACCTGCACCCGCGGTCCAGAGTCTGTGAGCTTGCCGGCCTTCAGGACGTGCCGCTCCATCCAACGCCGCTGTACTCGATGCTGGCCAACGTAGTGACCGGTGTATTCCTGTTGCGTCTTTGGTCGCTCGGTGCCGATTTCAGCGTCGTTGCGGGTGCCTACCTGATGCTTGCCGGCGTCGCCCGCTTCGTGGAGGAATCGTACCGCGGTGAGCCGCAGACACCCGTGCTTGGGGGATTGAGGATCTACCAGTGGTTTGCGATTCTCTCCTTCGTGCTGGGTGCGACGGTAACGACAATACCGTCGGGTGCGGCGCCTGGGCTGGCGCTCTGGCTTGATATCAAGGTCATTTACGGTGCGACGCTATTTGGGATGGCTGCAGGAATTGCCATGGGTGTCGACTTCCCGCGATCTGCGCGGCGCTTCGCGAGGTTGGCGCAGCCGTAACAAGACGTCGCGAGTAGCATGTTCGGATCCCGGGGCGAGCTTGCAGTGGATCTGACCCGGTCCAAACGCCCGCCGGCCACTGCGGAACGCTCACTGCTGCCTGCAGGTGGCTGACAGCCACCTGGCTCAAGTGTGCCGCGTGACCAATATTGTCTGTGCACTCTGGCTCTGGGGTACCCAATGAACGACGCACAAGCCATAGCCCTCATGGCGATCGAGCTCATCTCGGATGAGTCGACCGAAGGCGAGGTCAAAGAGGCGCTGAAAAAGGCGGCCAACATATTGGAATTGGCGGCTGAAGAAGTCTGGGAACGGCAAGAGACAAGCCGCGAAGACCCCCACGTCGTGTCACCCAGCGGTCGGAAGAGGCCTTCCTATTGGAACACCCCTGGCTAGAGACCACTATGGGCATGTCGCGCAAGAGTGTGCATTCGATCGGACGACATCATAGATTACATATGCGAATGCGCCAGGGGGTTCATATGCGTAGGCTGCGGTTGCCGCTCGTGGCACTTGCCTGCATCGTCCTCAGCGGGTGCGCCTTACAAGGGGTCGGATGGGGTCCGCCTCCCTATGCCGCGTATGAAGAGGGAGCAATCGGGCACACGATGGTCTGCAATGGTATGGGCAGCCACAGTCGGTGGGCGCTCGGCTGGTGCACCAACGGCTTGCCGACCACGTGGCGACGGACAGACGTACCAGCCAAGCTGAGAGTGTGGGTTCGGCGGTAAGTAGTAACAAGTGAGCAGGGTGCCGTGAGCGTGGAGCGGCGAGCTGGCAGCTGACGGCTTGCAGCTGCCGACTCGCTGCCAAGCACGCAACGCGCTCTTACTGTCCGGGTAGCGGCAGGTCAGAATTGAAGATGTCAACTGCGATCTTCCAGGAGCCGTCAGCTTGGCGGCGTCGCACCTCGACATACTTTCCTTGGTCGGTCATGGCATCGGCACCTTCCGGCTGTACAGTCATGGAGTAGATGCCGCGCACCACGGCCATGTCACCGTAGCCCTCGATCCACTCGAGGTTCGCACTGAACTGCACTATCGGCGGGAATGTTTCCCCCCAAGCCAAGTAAGCGGCCCGCCCTTGGATCGTGGGTTCGTTGGCCGGCATAACCACACAATCCTCTGTGTAGAGGTCAGCCAGGGCCGCCCAATCGTTCTGTTGGGCGTGTTGCACAAATTGCTGGGTCAGGGCTCGGTTGGCAGCGACGTCTTCCTCAGACAGTGGACCGACGCCTCCCTGGCAGGCAACCGCCGTGACGAGTGCAAAGAGAATAGGGAACACAAGGTGTGACCGCATTGCAGATTCCTCCCTGGTTTGTGAGGTGCCGAGTTCGGTGGCCGAGAAAATACCGCCGGGAGGGAGGGCGTCAATGGCACGCCGCTTTCGTCACGGTATCACGTAGAGCAGCGTTGCAAAGAAGTGAGAGACTGAGCCGGCTAGAACGGAGACCAGGGAGGAGCGTGGCGTCACGGCCGGAAAGCTAACCCCCAACCTTGACGGCCGCGGTACGGACCTGCATTTTGAGGCCGTACGATCATATAGGATCAAAAACGATATTATATGATCTTGAATCCGTCGATCGGTTAGACGGAGGTGCCCCGTGGTCGAAGATGCAGACATCCGCTACATCCCACCGGCCGATGTAGAGGAGGCGTCGCAAAGCTGGAAGGTGCAACCAGTGGTGGATGCGTACACCCACTGGGTGCTGGGGCGTCTCGTGGGCATCATGGGCCGTAGCGTACCCGACGTGGCCTATTTCATACTGCGTGATTGGATACAATCCCACCAAGAAGAACTCGAACACCTTGGCATCGGTGTGCAGGTCAGGCAGGGACGCTTGATCGTACAGCGGCACGACTAGTCGCAGCCACAGGCCGAGAGCGGGGAGCCGAGAGCTGAGAGCCGAGAGTAGAGAGCTGCGCGCTGGTCGCTGACATAACAACGACCTCCCCGCCCCTGGTCCCCGGGTTCATATTCCCCACTTATATGCGACGTCGATACCCCAAAGGAGGGGACATGCATCTGCGAGTCTATGTGGTTTGTCTGCTGGCCCTGACAGCGGGCTGCGCCCGAGCACCCGGTGTGGGACCGGCTCCGCTCACAGGCTCGTTCGACGTAATCATCGAGAACGGGAGAGTCGTCGACGGAACCGGCGCTGCGTGGTTCTACGGTGATATCGGAATCCGAGGTGACCGCGTCGCGGCTATCGTTCCGCGCGGCGTGTTACGCCAGGCCCGTGCCAGCGAGCGGATCGACGCAACCGGCTTGGTGGTCGCCCCTGGTTTCATCGATATCCAGAGCCACTCGCGCGGTGCGTTCCTGTCCGGCGACGGGCGCGTGGTCAGCAAGATCACTCAAGGCATCACCACCGAGATCATGGGGGAAGGGAACACCAATGCCCCGGCAAACCGCTGGACCCTGAGCCCAACGGGTGAACCAGAGCCCGAGGAACTCGAGCGCAGCGCGCGCTTCATGGGACCGCGGGGATTCAGCAATTGGCTGGAAGCCATGGAGCGAAGGGGTGTGACGCCGAACATCGGATCGTTCGTGGGCGCTGCCACGATCCGTATGTATGCCAAGGGCATGTCCCAGGGTTCGGCGAGCCCTGCCGAGTTGGATGCCATGCGCACTGCTGTGAGATGGGCGATGGAGGGTGGTGCTTTCGGCGTCGCGTCGGCGCTCATCTATCCGCCCGGGAGCTTCGCATCCAAGGAGGAGCTGATCGAGATCAACAAGGCGGCGGCTCCCTATGGCGGCGTCTACATCACACACATTCGCTCGGAAGCCGATCGATTTCTCGAGGGGATTCGTGAGGCGATCGAGATCGGCCAGGGAGCCAACGTGCCAGTGGAGATCTATCACCTGAAAGCCGGGGGCAAGCGCAATTGGCACAAGGCAGCACTCGCGATCGCGCTGATCGATTCCGCGCGGTCGGCCGGCAGCGACGTCCAGGCGGACATGTATCCCTATGTCGCCGGTGGCACCGGTCTCACTGCATGCCTACCTCCCTGGGCGGAGGCGGACGGGAAGCTGCTCGACAACCTCAAGGATCCGGAGATACGGGCCCGCATTCGCGAGGAGGTCGTCAATCAGACCACCGACTGGGAGAACCTGTGCGGTTTGGCCACACCGGAGAACGTGCTGATCCTGGGTCTGGAGCAGCCGGAGAACCAACAATACGTCGGCAAACGTCTAGCCGAGATCGCCCAGCACCACGGCAAGGATTGGATCGAGACAGCAATGGACTTGCTGGTTTCCGAAGAGCAGCGCATCGGCACGATCTATTTCCTGATGGACGAAGCGAACGTGAAGCTGCAGTTGCAGCAGCAGTGGATGAAGTTCGGCACCGATGCGGGGGGCGTGGATCCCGACAGCGCCGAAGGCCTGACACATCCGCGGGCATACGGTACCTACCCACGCATACTTGGGAAGTATGTACGGGACGAGCAGGTCATGTCGTTGGAAGAGGCTGTGCGGAAAATGTCAGCGGCGGTGGCTACACGGTTGTCCCTGCACGATCGCGGCGTGCTGCGTGAGGGATTGTGCGCCGACATAGTGGTGTTTGACCCGGCAACAATCATCGATCGTGCGACATTCGAGGAGCCGCATCAGTTGTCGGTCGGGATGAATTACGTGCTCGTCAATGGAGTCACCGTCGTTCGGGACGGGAACCATACCGGTGCCAAGCCCGGCAGGGTTGTGTGGGGGCCGGGGTATCGGGGGAGACAGTAAAAGGACGGTAGGAGGCGGTCAAAGGCGGTAGGTGGCGGTAAGAGGCGTAGCAGGCGGACGCTGGCGGTGAGAACGTTGCCTACAGCGTCGCTCCAGTTGCACTCCTCACCGTGTGCCTGACAACTCGGCCACTCTGCGTCGGGCGTCAACTAGGGCCACGAGGTCGTCGTCGCCATCCTGCCAAATCTCCAAGAATCGGTGATAGTACTCGAGAGCCTGGGCCACATTGCCTTGTTGTTGGTGAATGCTGCCGAGCTGGTAGTGCGCCAGAATCCAGGGTTCCTGAGCCTCCCAGCCCAGGTCAGGATCGGTTACCATGGTCTGATATTGGGCCTTGGCCGTTTCTAAGTTACCGCCAACGAAATTGGCGTAAGCCAAGGACTCCAGGTAATAGTTGTCGTCTCGCAGTGCGTGAGCTGTCTGGAATTTGTCGATGGCCTCCGCGGTATTCCCTCGTGTGAGCGCCACCTCGCCGCTGAGCAGTGCGACTGCAGCTCGGTCGGTTGGGTTCTCCTCGTCCAGCCTCGCGACAGCGTCTGCGAGGAGTTGTTCGGTCTCCTCTACCAGACCGCTTCGCGCGTGTGTCTTTCCCGCGTAAGCCAGCCAGCTCGGCGCGATAGAGACCGGTCGGGCGAGTGCGCGCACCCTAGCCAGCTCTTCCTGAAATGGGACGGTCTTACCGCTTGCCCTGTAAGCGACCGCGAGATACAGCCGGGTGCGTAGCTCACTCAATGCGGCGCCCACGGTCTGTTGCAGCACGGCAGCCTGCTTAAGGTCTTCTCGTGCTTCGCCGTATCTACCAACGTACATCTTGAGTAGACCCAACGACCGCAGTCCCAGCGCGCGTTGCTCATCGTTTCCTGAGAGCATGCGGACGAACGTCTCCTCAGCACTCTCGAGGTCTCCCATCTCGGCATAGTTGAAGCCGAACTCGTGATTCAGATTACTACTGGTGAGCCATTCCGGAACCAGCTCAAAGGCCTTGAGGTAGTACTGCACGGCCTCAGCGCGACGGTCCAGCTGATGGTAGCTGGTAGCCAAGTTTATGTATGCCGCAGCGTTGCTGGAATCGATCTCGGCCACTCGCTCGAACGCATCGATCGCAGCGAGGCTCTGGCCAAGGCGTAATTGGGCGTATCCCAGGCGAAACCAAGCGCTCCTATCATCTGGATATCGGGTCAGGAAAATGTTGTAAGCGTCGATGGCCGCTTGTCTGTTCTCCTTCCAGTTGTGGATCTCGGCCTGAATCCAGAGCCGCTCTCGCTCCGTAACACGGTCGGACAGAGACAGCGCTCGGTTGAAGTGGTGCTCCCCGTTGGAACGATCGCCGGCATTGTAGTAGGCAGCGCCCAGATCACTGTGAGCCATGGCGAAGTTTGAGTCCAATTCGATGGCGCGCTGGTAGAGGGCTATTGCCTCGGCACCACGTCGCAGACCCCAATGCCACTCGGCTTCACTCCACGCCTGCAGCGCCTCCAGGGAGGGTGTTGTGGCTTGACCCAGCTCAACGCCACGCCGGGTGATGGCAAGCAATGATTCACCGAGATCGTGACGGAGACGACGCGCCAGCTTGTCCAATGCCGGCAGTACTTCGCCGGTGCCTGTCGCCCGTGAAGACCGAGCCTTCAGGTCCGTCCCTGTCGTCGGATCGACGATGCGAATCGCCAGCACGTACACCGAGTCGAAGCGATCGATGCTCGGCACCACCAGGACTCGGACATTTTCGCGCAATGCGATCTCCCGCCCCAGCGCCTCGTCGATAGTCCCTACGTCCTCCCGCTGCATCCGCTGCAACGTTTCGGCGATACGGGTCCGCGGAAACACGTTCACGTACTGTGATTGCTGTAGGCCGACAGTCAACGCCGTGTTGAGCGAGCGATTGAACACCGAGTCACCAGTGGTGTTCTGGACGTCGGTTATCAGGATCCAGTCACGTTTGCCGAACCCGATCTCGTTGGCTGAATAGAGAGCGACCACTGCCCCGGCGCTGACTAACAGGGCAGCGGCGGTGACCGAGATCACCAGCCTGGGAATACGGCGACGCCTGGTGGGAATGGCCTGGAGACTGATGGCGGAATCCGCAGTCGCGAGTGCTTCGACGAACTGAGCGGCGGTGGAGAATCGATCTGCCGGTGCCCGCGCCAACGTCTTCATGACCACGGTCTCGAGGCCGTCCGGTACCGTATCCCGTACCACCCTGAGGCTCGGCGCTGCCTCGGCCGTCTTCCGGGCGAGAATTGCCTGCGGCGTTGAGCCGGTGAACGGCGGATCACCGCCCAGCATCTCGTACAGGACGCACCCAAGAGAGTAAAGGTCACTCCTCCCGTCGAGCTCTCGGGCACCCGAAGCCTGCTCCGGACTCATATAAGCTGGCGTGCCTACGGCAAGGCCCACATCCGTCAGGCGTCCCTCCCCGGCTTCCGCTATGGCCCGCGCGATGCCGAAGTCCGCGATCACCGCGTGTCCGGCTTCGAACAACACATTCTCGGGCTTGATGTCCCGATGGATGACACCCAGGCTGTGCGCATAGCTCAACGCGTCCGCGATCTCACGGCCTATTCTCAGGGCGTCTTCCAACGGCAACTGTATCTCGCGAGTCAGGCGATCCCGCAAGGTCTCTTCCGCTACATATGGCATCACGTAGTACAGCAGTCCGGCGGCTTCGCCGGAATCGTACAGCGGCATGATGTGGGGATGGGTGAGCTTCGCTGCGATCTCGATCTCCCGCAGGAACCGATCCGCTCCCAAGGTAGCCGCAAGGTCAGGATGGAGTACCTTGACCGCCACCTTGCGGTTGTGCTTCAGGTCGAGCGCGAGGTACACGATGGCCATACCCCCACGACCGATCTCCCGCTCGATCTGGTAGCGATCAGCAACAGCTGCCTTGACGCGGTCCAGCAGTTCGGCCATAGGGGAATCTCGTCGGTGGTACTGAGACTAAGCTAGAGAGCGTACGTGGGCTGGGCTAGTGAGCACCAGCCGTGGTACGCAATCTGTCCGCGCGAGGGGACAGAGTCACGGTCCCTGGCCTCCTTTGCATCTCGTAAGTCTATTCCATTAAGACATATAGAGTGGGGAACGCCATACGCATATACCTTGCTAATATGGTTATTCATCATAGATATCCGTGTTGCGCTTGGGCATGGAGTTGGAGGCTCTATGAATCCTTATGCCATGCGTTGGACCGCTAAGCCGATGGCAGTGAGGTTCCACTTCTGCAACAGCCTGCCGTTGCTGGTCCTCGTCGTCCTCGGCTGCGGGGAACTGACCGAACCGGTCGAAGCACTGCGACTCGAAAGTGAACACTTCGTGTTCTCCTCGACCACAGAGTGGGCAACGATGGCCGAGCTGGGGTTGGGCGTCGAGATCGCCGAAGGCCACTTCGGGAGCATTGAGAACATCGTCGGAGCCGCGAATGCTCCCACCGAGAAGATCACGGTGCGGCTCGAGGGAGACCTCCAGGATCGTGGTCCCTATTTCGATTTCTCCGGTGTTCACATGTACCGCTATCCGGACAGCGAAGGTGGCTACTGGGCCCTGCTGGCTCACGAGCTGGTGCACGCCTTTCGCGAAGACTACGTCGTGAGGGTGGAGGCGTGGAACTGGCTATCCTTCGGCTTCTTCGAGGAGGGGTTCGCGGAGTTTGTCGCACAGCTAATCGAGCCCGACAAGCGCGGCTTTCCGTTCTACGGTTTTCCGGAAGACGTGGTCGCCGGCCAGTGGCTGGTGCGCGGCGAGTACATACCACCTGCGACACTACGTGAGCGGCATGCAGAACTGAATCAACCTTGTGAGATCCAAGCGTATCCGGAGCGCGCCTCTTGGTTCCGGTTCATGGACGAGGTCTACGGACGTCAGGCGGTGCTTGACTTGGCCTATCCGGACTCCGAGCCCAATACCGAAGTAGTGCAAGCCCTGTTGGGTGTGGGGCTCGAGCAACTGGACCAGCAGTGGGATGAGTGGCTCACGGCTCGGTATCAGGCCTATCCGAACGCTGACCAAGTTGCGCAGCAGTTCCGGCAGCGAACCAGCGGCCACCGGGTGTGCCGCTCCGGAGTGGACTTCTAGCAGCTATCTGCTCTCCGCTCCCTGCTCCCGGCTCCCTCTACCCCGCGAACAACGGTACGAAGTCGAACTGCTCCACGTCCACCAACCCCTTGTCGGTAAGCTTGAGACTGGGGATCACCTCGAGTGCAAGGAAACTCATCGCCATGAACGGATCGTGGAGCGTCGAGCCCAGTTGCTGCGCTGCGGCGATGAGTTGTGTCATCCGCTCGCGCACTTGCTCGATCGGCAGGTCGGACATCAGTCCCGCGATGGGAAGCGGCAGCAGCGCGAGAACTTCCTGACCGTCGGCAACAGCTTGCCCCCCGCGTGCCTCGGCCACTGCCCGTGCCGCCGTGAGCATAGAGCCGTCATCGGCCCCGATCACGACCAAGTTGTGATGGTCGTGCGCCACTGTGCTGGCGATTGCTCCCCGCTGCAATCCGATTCCAGTGACGAAACCGAGTCCGACGGTCCCCGACCGGCCGTGGCGCTCGATCACCGCCATCTTGAGCAGGTCGCGCGAGGGATCGGCCACCGCCATCCCGTCGTCAACCAGCACCTGCATCAGCTTGTGTTCAGTCACAATCTGATCTGGAATGGCGCCGATGACACGAGCCCGGTGTCCTGTAGCACGGATCCTGAGATCGACCTTGCTCCAATCCACGCGCATCGTGTTGGTAGGAGATGTGGCATCGGCGGCGGGGCGGCCATCGAGCATACGGCCATCGCGGGCGACCAGCCTACCGCCTACGTAAACCTGGCTGGGACGCGGCTCGCTGAGATCGGAGAACACCAGGATGTCTGCCCGCCGGCCCGGAGTGATAGCGCCGCGGTCGTGCAGCCTGAAGTGCTCCGCCGTGTTCAGCGTGGCCATCCGGATCGCGGTCATGGGCGGCACGCCCTCAGCAATAGCCATACGGACCAGATGATCTATCGAGCCCTGCTCGAGCAGGTCCGGCGGCTCACGGTCATCGGTGCAGAGGCAAAGTCGCCGCTCGTTGGCCGGGGTCACGAGCGGCAGTAGCGCCTTGAGATTGTGCGCGTTAGTAGCTTCGCGGATGTAGATCGTCATACCGAGCCGCAACTTCTCCCGCGCCTCGGAGAGTGACGTACACTCGTGGTCGGAGGTGATGCCCGCAGCGACGTAGGCGTTGAGTTGTTTGCCAGTTAGGCCCGGGCAGTGTCCGTCGATGACACGACCTTCGAACGCCCTGATCTTGGCGAGCACTGCCTCGTCTCCGAATACCACACCGGGGAAGTTCATGACTTCGGCGAGGCCCAGGACTGCCATGTGGTCCCGCAAAGCGACGAGATCTTCAGCCGACAGTTCCGCGCCTGAGGTCTCCATGTGTGTGGCTGGTACGCACGAGGAGACGTTCACGAACATCGTAAACGGAGTGCCTATGGCATCCTCCAGCATGAAGCGGATGCCGTCCAGTCCCAGCACATTGGCAATCTCGTGCGGGTCCGAGACGACCGTGGTCACACCGTGGGGCACGACTGCCCGGGCGAATTCCCGCGGTGGGACCATTGCACTCTCGACGTGCACGTGGGCGTCGATGAAGCCGGGGCAGACGTATTGTCCGGCGAGGTCCACCGTGGTCCGGGCCTCATAGCCCGACCCGAGTCCTATGACCCGTGAGCCAGCAACCGCAATGTCCGTCGGATGGACCTCACCCGAAAGCACATTTACCAACTGTGCGTTAGCGAGCAGCAGATCTACCGGTGCATCGCCACGCGCGAGTGCGATGGTGTCAGCGAGGTTAGGTGTAAGCATGACCGTTGGTTCTGGTGGATAGGTGGGTACAATGATGTCCGCATGGCTGCGGGAGGGCTAGGGGGGGAGCGGGGAGCAGAGAGCGGAGAGCGGAGAGAACAGCTATCAGCTATCAACTAGTAGCTCCCCGCTCCCCGCTCCCCGCTCTCTACTTTCTCTCCTCTCCCTTGAACATACGTATCCGCGAAAGTTACTTTCCAGCCGCAGTCCGACTTGAGCTATCCCCGCAACCAGTGATCGAACCATGAAGAGAACGCACCAGGATCAGCTTACCGCACTCATCGGAGTCGTAGCCTTCATCATCTGTGGCGCGCAACCCCTCGAAGGGCAGGCCACAGAGACCGGATTTGTGAAGGAATTCGGCACGATGTGGACCTTCGACGCACCGCCGCTCGACTATTGGCAACAAACCTACGGGTTCCAGCCTGACCAGGCCTGGCTGAACCACGTACGTCTTGCGTCGGTCCGATTGCCTGGGTGCTCTTCGTCCTTCGTGTCTGAGAACGGTCTCGTGTTGACCAATCACCACTGCGCGCGCGGCTGCATATCGAACACGTCACCTCCCGATTCCAACTACCAAGAGACTGGTTTCGTGGCTCGGAACATGGCCGACGAAAAGCAGTGTCAGGGCGTGTGGGTAGATCAACTGCAGTCGATTGAGGATGTGACCGCGCGGATCCGCGGTGCGGTAACGGCTGCTGCTGCGGTACAACAGGTTGAGCAACGCGACTCGGTGATCGATGCTGTCACCGCCGAGTGCGCGGACGCAACCGGCCTCAACTGCCAAGTAGTCACGCTGTATCAGGGCGGGATGTACTCTCTGTATCGCTACAAGCGGTTCACCGACGTACGGCTGGTCATGGCTCCGGAGGGGCAGGCCGCATTCTTCGGGGGGGATCCGGACAACTTCACCTATCCCCGCTACGATATGGATCTGACGTTACTCCGCGTCTATGAAGACGGTGCACCCCGGAGAACGGACCACTATCTCGAGTGGAGCGCCAACGGGGCTGCTGAAGGTGAGGTCGTCTTCGTCACCGGCAATCCCGGCTCCACCGGGCGACTGCTCACAAAGGCGCAGATGGAATACCTGCGCGATGTGCAGTATCCAGCCACACTCGCCAACTACGAACGGAACCTCGCGGTCGTGCGACAGCTCGCCGCGCGGAGTGATGAGGACCGGCGGCGCTACGAAAACCGGATCTTCAGTCTCGAGAACTCGCACAAGGCGGTGAGCGGCTATCTGACCGGTCTACTCGACGAGGAGAAGATGGCCCGCAAGCAGGCGTTCGAGCAGGACTTTCGGAACCGCATCAATCGCGATCCCGAGTTGCGTGCCAAGTACGGTGGCGCCTGGGACGCGATTGCTGGTGCGCAAGAGCAGCTCGCGTCGTTCGCCGTGCTGAGTCGCTACTATGGATTTGGGGGATCCCAGCTGCTCAACTTGGCTGGAGGCATCGTGCGCCTACCTGAACAGGCCGCGCTCCCAGACTCGTTGCGATTGCCCCAGTATCGGGGAGAGGGGCTGGACCGAGTCCGGGCCCAGGTAGCCCGAGATGCTTCGTTCGATCTCGCAGTCGAACAGCTGAACCTCACCGCGCAGCTCGAGGCTGCGCAGGCGGAGCTGCCCCCGAATGACGCGTTCCTTCAAGCGGTGCTGGCGGGCCGAACGCCTGAAGCTGCGGCCCGCGCCCTGGTTGCTGGCACCAGGCTGACAGATGTCCAAGTGCGGCAGTCGCTGCTGGATGGTGGTGCGGCTGTGGTCGCCGCGTCAGACGATCCGATGATTGTGGCGGCGCGCAAGATCAACCCGCTCGGTCTCGAGGTGGCGGGGCGTGCCGCGCCGCTCAACGCAACCATCTCTGCCAATGCCGAGCTGGTTGGCCAGGCGATATTCGCAGCGTACGGCCACTCGCTACCGCCCGACGCGACCTTCACGTTGCGGATCTCCGACGGGGTGGTGAAGCGCTATCCCATGAACGGCACCTTCGCGCCGCATAAGACCACCATGTACGGACTCTTTGCACGCGCTGCAGAGTTCGATAACGAAGCTCCGTGGACCCTGGCGCCCAAGTGGCAGGAGCGCCGTGACAAACTAGATCTGGCGACACCGATCAACTTCGTGTCCACCAACGACATCATCGGTGGTAACTCGGGGAGCCCAGTGATCAACCGTGACGCCGAAGTGGTGGGACTCGTGTTCGATGGTAACATTCAGTTCCTGCCAAATCGCTTCATCTTCAGCGACGACGTGGCGCGGACGGTGAGCGTACACTCGGCGGGCATCATCGAAGCGCTGCGCAAGGTGTACGACGCTAGCTGGATCGCGGATGAGCTTGAGGGAGAGCGGGGAGCAGGGAGCGGGGAGCGGTAATCGGCAACCCGTGATCTGTGGACTGTCTGCTGAACACTGACAGCTGAAAGTCGATTGCTGTATCCTGAGCGCCAGAGGTGCGCGTGCTGAATCGTCCCAGGCCGACTCAACCAGGCCCGGATCAGGAATCGGTGTGGGACTACCCCCGGCCACCGCGGCTCGAGAACGTCGGTCAGCGCATCCAGGTCTTCTTCAACGGCCTCGAGATCGTCGACACCTGCACCGCGATTCGGGTGCTCGAAACCAGTCATCCACCCAACTACTACATCCCGCGGGGTGACATTGAACAAGGTGTGCTGCGCGCAGTGAGTGGTGGATCGCTGTGTGAGTGGAAAGGGTCAGCACGCTATTTCGACGTTGCGGTTGGCGATCAGGTTGCGCCGCGCGCGGCGTGGTCCTACCCGAATCCAACGCCCGCATACGAGAGCATACGGGACCACGTCGCTTTTTACGCTGGGCCGATGGACGCGTGCCTGGTGAATGGAGAACGAGCGTGCCCTCAGCCCGGCGGCTTCTACGGTGGCTGGATCACGGACTCCGTGGTAGGACCTTTCAAGGGAGAACCAGATACTGAGTGGTGGTGAAGCCGAACTCAGCTGCCTAGGCCAGAGTGTTACCGATGTCCCCAAGAAGTACCCAGCTGACAGCTGGTCGCTGAAAGCTGACCCCTCAATTCCAACATAATGCCCCCGCTAGGACTCTAACTGTCAACGACAAATCAGGGATTACTTCGAGCACGCGAGGAAGAACCATGCGGACTCTCGTTATGGCCGCTGTTGCCATCGTTGCCCCGTTGGCTTCAGCCCTGTCACCACAACCGTTGGTCGCGGCAAGTAGAGACCTCATCACGTCTGGAACACACCTCACGATTGCGAGTCAAGCTGTTGACACTGCCGCGCTTGCCGCCCTCATGGATGCGCTGCTGAACGACGACGACCCCGGGGTCCGCCGCGCCGCAGCACGGGCGCTGGGTGAGCTGGAGGATGCTAGGGCGGTGCCAGCCTTGGGGGAGGCACTGCAGCGCGACGCCGAGCAACAGGTGCGCCTGACGGCAGCCTGGGCGCTGGGCGAGATCGAGAGCCCGCGTGCTATCGAGTACCTCACGCCCGCCCTAAACGATGACGACGTGCAGCTGCGTAGACGCGTCGTCTGGGCGCTGGGCGAGATCGATGATTCGAGAGCCGTTGAATCGTTGGCCCGTGCACTGGACGATCGAGATGTGGAGGTGCGGCGCGCCGCAATCCATGCACTCGGAGAAATCGAGAGCGCTAACGCCGTCGATCCTCTGCTTGAAGCGTTGCGCGATACCGACCCGCAAATCCGCGAGACGGCTGCCTGGGCCTTGGGGGAGATCGAGAACTCACGGGCAGTTGCCGGACTGGTGGATGCGCTGGAGGATAGCGATACGGACGTGCGCCTGATGGTCGTCTGGGCTCTGGGGTCAATCGAAAGTGGCAGCGCCGTGGCAGGTTTGGCGGCGGCGCTAAAGGACGAAGAGCCAACCGTAAGACGCAAGGCCGCCTGGGCCCTGGGTGAGATAGAGCACTCGAGTGCTGTCGAACCGTTGATGCAGGCGCTGCGTGACGAGAATGCTGCGGTTCGCGAGATGGCCGCTTGGGCGTTAGGAGAGATAGAGCATCCCCGTGCTGCCGATGCTCTGGCCGGTGCGCTAACCGACAGTGATCTGCGCGTGCGACGCAAGGCGATTTGGGCTCTTGGGGAGATCGATCTTCGCAGCGCGCCGCCCGCTCTAATCGAAGCATTGGCAGATGACGATCTCTTTGTCCGGCGCGCTGCGGCGTACGCAGTGGGCGAGATTGCCGATCCTACTGCCGTCCCACGACTGGCCGCACTGCTCGGTGACGACGACTCCCAGATCAGGCGGATTGCAGTGAATGCGTTGGCTGAGATCCATGACCCTGGCGCATACGAGGTGCTGGTTGCTGCGCTCAAAGACGAAGATCCGGTGGTGCGTCGGGCGGCGGCGCGGGCACTTGGGAGGCGTTACTGACATGCGAAGGGACCTGGTGTGG
The DNA here is from genome assembly GCA_039586365.1 of Gemmatimonadota bacterium. Taxonomy (GTDB): domain Bacteria; phylum Gemmatimonadota; class Gemmatimonadetes; order Gemmatimonadales; family GWC2-71-9. The sequence goes on from JBDHKN010000029.1 coordinate 67,645, forward strand.
GTCACGCTGGCGGTCGCTGCCCCGGCCGCGCTTTCAGCGGTGCTGCTGGGGGGAGCGACCCCGCTCGGCGCTCAAACTGGGCGCGGCGGAGCCGACGCCGATTTCGCTGCGCGGGTGATCGAGCAAGCGCGCGGCACCAATGAGTTCATGTGTGAGTTGGCCCTGCGGTCGATCGATAACCGATTCGGCGGCGGATACTGGATTCACGTCCCTGACGCCGCGATAGAACAGCGCGACCTCATCGAGTGGGTGACGGACCAGACTGAGAGTGCCGAAGCCGTACCGGTCCTGAGTGATGCCCTATCCGACCGAGATCTTTGCGTGCGACGTGTAGCAGCGCGTCTGTTGGGTCATGTCAAACATCCCCGAGCATTAGAGGCTCTGCTGGATCGGTTACGGAGCGGCGACGCAGAGACGCGACAGATGGCTGCGATAGGATTGGGGCACCAGGACGACAGGAATGCGGTGGAAGCGTTACTGCGCGCACTGACAGATCGTGCCGCAACAGTTCGTGCCGCAGTGGCGTGGGCCCTGGGGGAGATCGAGGACCGCCGGGCGATTGCAGCGCTCACCCGCGCTCTGAAAGAGGATCCCGATCCGACAGTGCGACGCCAGGCGGCTCGGGCGTTGGGGGAGATCTACTAGGCCGCTACCCGACGCCACACTCCGGCAAGGGCGGTAAAAGGCGGTAAAGGGCGGTAAAGGGCGGTAAAGGGCGGTAAAAGGCGGTAAAGGGCGGTAAAAGGCGGTAAAGGGTTGCAGCAGAGCGCGGCATCTAGCGTCCCCGGCTCTCCGCTCTCCGCTCTCCGCTCCCCGCTCCCCTATTCCCCCTCCTCTCGACGCCTGGCCAGTAGCCGTTCCATGAATTCCAAGCGCTCTTCCAGCTCGGCGATGCGATTGGTGTTCTGTTCGATGTCGGCGTACTGCTGTGCCTCACGATCCTCGGCTGCGAGAAGCTGTCTCTCGACCTGGTCTTGGATTGCTCTCGTGTCCGGGCCAGCGCCCAAGCGCTCTGCCCTGCGCGCCTTGAGCCAGAGAGGTACTGCTGACCCGACGATTAGCAGAGAGCCGATGATCACCGGTGGCGCTTCCCAGCCTACGCCGCTCGCAAACATCGCGGCGCCTAACAGTACGCGCCCCACAATAGAGTTCGTTACATCCAGTGTGGTGAGGGCAATCTTGCCACGATGCGGTCCGCGGGTGTGGTGTCTGCGCACATGCTTCTTGGGAAGCCCACACTGCGGACAGCCAGGAGCTTCGTCAGAGACGGCAGTGCCGCATTCAGGACATTCTATGAGTGCCATACGCTACCGGGAATTCAGAGTGATCACGGAGACCGACGGTACCGCGTGACCTTACGGCACAATTAATCATTCAGATTCATCCCGAGTCCTGCTCCCCGCTCCCCGTTCGAGCCTTTCAAACTCCACCTCAGGATACGGCGGCGACGCTCCATCCAGCAGCGGAGCAGCCGCACCACTGAGATGTCGGTCAAAAAAAGCCAGTAGGTAGTCGTTGACTATCTGTTTCATCCTGGTCGGCGCGATCGAGCCTGCCATCCCCATGATTCTGGTGATTGGAAGCATCAGCGGCGCATCTTCGAAGTTCATGTGCGTGCTGCCGTTCAACGTCACCAGGTAGAGTGAACTCGCAAATCGATTCAGGATGTAGTCGTTAGCACCTGCGAACATCTCACTATACATGATCATGAACGGTTGTGTGATCTCGCCCTCGACGACATCGCCCCACTGAAAGCCGTCCAAGTTGACGCCAGCTTTGAATCTCTCGTCAACGAGGCAGACCTGCCCCGCTACTGCGCCACCCATTGAGTGGCCGATGATTCCCAGGCGGGATAGGTCCATCCTGCCGGCTAAGACACTCTCCACTTCGCCTTCGTTCATGCGCTCTAACTCATCCACCGCGAAGCTCATGTCTGCAACTCGGATATTAAGCACGTTGTCCATGAACGACTCGCTGTGCAGTATCTCCTTTGCGATTTGGTTCCTTGCGTTCACGTCATCGCTCGTCCAGAACCTCTCCCACAACGGTAGGATGGCCTGCATGTGTTGCGCGAGGCCGGCGCGGTGTTCCTCGGTGAAAGGCACCACCGAACCGTCCGGCTGCACCACCGACTGCGACTCATACGGGTTGTTGAGACTGAAGATGATGTAGCCGTGACTCGCCAGCTCCTCGACCAACAGCTGATAATCGTCGAAGTCCGCAAGAAAACCATCCGAGAACATGAGAACCGGATACGATGTTTCGGCGTCAGATACTGGTGCTTCGAGATGGGAATTCGACTTGGACAGGCCGAGGTGACTGAACGCGAAGTCCGGAGGCCCGCCCGGAGAGATAGATCCGACCCGTGGTGAGTGCTCCTGGTATGCCATCGGCTTGGCCCGCGCAGGCAGTTCGGCCGGATACCAGACTCTGGCTGTGAAACTGCGGATATCGCTGAGATCGTCTGTCAGTGTCTCGGGGCGTTCACTATCACTGAAGTGAACAAACGTCGTCCCGACCGCATGGAGACCCGTGGGCTGTGGGAGCCGTAAGACGGGAAACTGGATGAGGACCCAGGTAGCTACTGCAAGCACCAGAAGACCGAGGACTGCAATTGCGCCGACGAGCAGCCGCCGCGTGCGCGAAGGAAACTCGGTGGGACCGACGGATGCCTGTCGTTTCAGCCGAAGCAGGCCGATGATGAGCAGTAGGAATGCCAGCGCATAGAGCGGTAGCATTTGCCAGCGATACCTCTCGAGCACCAAGTGTATGAATATGAAGAGGGTAGCAAGGCCTGGGAGATATGACCGGAAGCGCGGCAGTTTCGTGGCTGGTGCGAACAGATTGCCGACCAGGGTCAGGAAGACCGTCAAAACGATTAGGATCTCGAACAATCTCATTGGAGGGTGCCTGTATTGAAGCAGTCTACGCAGGGATCACTGAACTTGCTGTCCTGGGCGATGTATGAGTGAAGTGGTTGTGGGCCGAATTCACGATGCAGCCAGCCAGAACAACAGCACGGTGAGGGCTGCGGCCGCCGCTACAACTGGCAACACCCATCTCCACCTCCTGCTCTGACGTGGCCGAGGACTGTCAACAGAGGCTGCCGTCAGCGCCTGTGCGAAATCCTGCGCTGTCTCGAATCGGTTTGCCGCTACCTTGGCTAGGGCCAGCGTTCGTTCGATGGGTTGCGAGACGATCCCGCGCAGGCGCCGCGCTGGGGTAGCCGGATCGGTGAGCCGTTTTGCGATCACTGCATGCGGGGTTGAGGCTGCATGAGGGGGTTCTCCGGTCAGCATCTCGTAGAGCACGCAACCGAGGGCGTAAATATCACACCGGCCATCCAGTTTTCTGCTGCCGGTGGCCTGCTCGGGACTCATGTATTCCGGTGTACCGACCGTTATGCCGGTGCCTGTGAGCCGCTCTCCTCCCGCTGTGGTGACGGCCAACGCCATGCCGAAATCGGCCACCATCGCCACACCTTCATGCAGCAAGATGTTCTCGGGCTTGATGTCTCGGTGGATTACCTGTTGGCGGTGAGCATACTCGAGGGCCGACGACACCTGCTCGGTGATCCGCAAGGCTTCGGCAACCGGCAGTTGGGTGTCACGGTCCATTCGTTCGCGCAGCGACTCCCCAGCCACGTACGGCATGACGTAGTAGAGGAGGCCTCCGATCTGGCCTGAATCCAGCAGCGGCACGATGTTGGGGTGATTGAATCGGGCCGTGATACCCATCTCGCGGAGGAAACGCTCTGCCCCCAGTACGGCGGAGAGTCCAGGTTTGAGAACCTTGACGGCTACCTGGCGGTCGTGCTTGAGGTCGTGGGCGCGATAGACGACAGCCATACCCCCACGCCCGATTTCGCCTGCAATGTTGTAGCGGTCGGAGAGGGCTTCCCGCAGTCGGTCTGATAGGTCGGCCATGAAACCCGCTTTCCTGGACTATCTGTGGCTAAGGTACCGGCTGTAGGCGAGTTCGGCCAGCTGAAGTTCAACTGGTCGCCGTGAGCCCGACGGTAGTGCGGATCGCGAGGCTGACATGCGGTGATCCTCACGACATTCGTGTAGCAACGGATGGCCAGCGTTTGACATTGACGTGCTGCCAGGTGACTTTCTCCCGCTCCAGAGCGCGGGGAGTGTCTTGCAGCATCAAACGGCCGCTGCCGGAACAGTCCGGTTTGTGGAGTTGTTGGATTGGTGTCTGAGGGACAACCTGTTTTGGACGGACGAAAGGAGAGTGATTCATGAGTGGAAGGAGCGGCGGCGTGCTGCTGGTCTTGGCTGCGGTCGCGGCTGCCACCTGGTTCCTGTTCGCCCAGTGGGGGAACCCGGCATCACCCGCTCTGGGACCCACCGACGGTCACGATCTGCCACCCACCGATCTCGAGCGGGTTGCCGTTGGCGACTTGGCTCCGGACTTCTCGCTGCGTGCGCTGTCGGGGGAGGTGCTGACACTGTCGGAACTCCGCGGTGATAAGAAC
>JBDHKN010000030.1:0-63273 GCA_039586365.1 Gemmatimonadota bacterium
GCCTAACGCATGTTGAGAGCACGCCCCAAGCTGCTACCATGGAGTTGTCGAAGACCCATGGGTCACAGCAAGGAGCGGCTCTCATGAAATGCATGACCAAGTATGTGGCTTTAGATGTTCACCAGGCAACCACGGCGGCATCGGTGCGGGCCGAGGGTGGTCGGGTGCTGGCGCGGACGATTCTGCCTACCGAGGAAGCAGCGATCGGGGAGTTGTTTCGGGGTCTGCGTGGTGCGATTCACGTTGCTTTCGAGGAAGGCACCCAAGCGCAGTGGCTGCACGATTTACTGGCCCCATTAGTCGATCGGGTAGTCGTTTGCGACCGGCGCGGTGAGAAGCGTCAGGGCAACAAGGCTGATCGGGTCGACGCCGACGAGTTGTCGGAGTTGTTGCGTCGTGGTGGACTGCGTGCGGTGTATCACGGCAGTTCCCAGCGTGCCGCTCTGAAGGAGTTGACCCGATCCTACCAGAACCTGGTGGAGGATTCCACGCGTGTGATGCAGCGGTTGAAGGCGTTGTTTGGTGCCCGGGGCATCAAGACGCCCGGCACGCGCGTCTACCACCCTACTGAGCGGCTGCAATGGCTCGAGAAGTTACCGGAGCGTGGGGCACGGTTTAGAGCGGAGACGTTGTACGCCGAACTGGACGTGTTGCGCGAGCTGCGTCCCAAGGCGAAGGCTGCGATGGTCGCCGAGGCGCGGCGCGATCCGGCGTGGGCTCTGTTGCAGACGATACCGTTCTTTGGGCCGGTGCGTGTTGCATTGCTTCTGGCCACGATGCAGACACCCTGGCGGTTTAGGACGAAGCGGAATCTGTGGGCCTTCGCAGGGCTGGCGGTGGTGACCAAGACCAGCGCCGAGTACGAGTTCGTCGCTGGGAGGCCGGTGCGCCGACGGCGTGCTCCGATGACTCGTGGTCTCAATCGCAATTACAACTGCGTGCTCAAAGACGTGTTCAAGGGTGGAGCTACAGCCGCCACGGCACAGCCTGGGCCGCTGCAGGACTTCTACCACGGTATGGTTGCGCGCGGCATGCGTGAGGAGCTGGCGCGGCTGACGCTCACCCGCAAGATCGCAGCCATCACGCTGCGCCTATGGAAGAGAGGAGAAAAGTACGATCCGACGAAGTTGACGACACAAGCGTTCTAGCACCGGGACACGCGAGTCAGCGGCGTAGGCCGAGTTATCCCGCCAAGGCTCCGCGTTCCGGGACGATGGTGCGAGGGGCAGTCTCCACAGGGTCGTTGGCCCGGCCAGCAGTCAGTCGAGGCACTCGCCTAACTCTAGGCCCTCTCGCTGAACCAAAGGAAGCGTCAGGCCGGCTCCGTGCCGAGTCTCAGATAGAACCATGGTTCGCAGTTTGAGAACACACAGCCTGCAAACGTCCAGTCGGATCGAGAGTCGAAGCGAGGTGACCAATGCAAAAAAAGACTGCGAAGCAGGCCACACAGCGCCGGACTGACTCGCCCGCTAAGAAGTCGGGGCTGATTGCAAAGGGGAAAAACTCTCAGAGATCAGCAACGACGAAGTCTGCCCTTGACAATCGCTCTCATAGAACGACTCTGCGCATAAGAATGGGATGAGAAGGGCCAACCTCTGGTGGCGGGCTTACCATAGAATGGCGTTCCAAAGTGATTAACGGACTCGAAGTCCAATCAGACCCAGAGGTTGGCCCCATGACAGATGCACAGGTGATTTCCGCAAGAATGACGGAGTGGTTGTCGAACTACATGGCGTCATCGAATTCATCCCTGTATCGCGCTATGCCGCCAGCCTTGGGCAAGACAGCGCTATCAAACACGACAACCATGAATGCCTCATCCTCATCCGGAATCCCCTCCCATTGACTGATGAGCTGATACTTCGATGCAAGCTCGAAGCCAAAGCGTGGGTAGTAATCAGGATGTCCCAAAACAATGACGAATGGACAACCAGACCGACGTAGGTGCTCGAGCCCGTGGCGGACAAGTTGAGATCCAATTCCCTTTCGCTGGTGAGATGGCAAAACCGCCATCGGCGCCAGACCCATGCCAGCTACACCGCAACCTTCAACGGTCACCTGGGTGAACAATATGTGCCCGACAACGGTGTAATCTTCGACGGCGACAAAGGCAAGGTAATCCTTGCAGCTGAGTCGGAGCTTATCCACGACAGTGGCTTCCGGACCGTTGTCAAATGCAGCCAGGTTCAGCTGGTGCACGGCATCCCGATCCTTCGATTCTTCTCTGCGGATTTCGATCATCAGTAGGTGCTCAGCATAAAAGCGGATAGCGACCCTGCGCACCGGCGTCGCCACCGCAGATCGCTAGAAGCCACTGCATCGGACACTGGCGTTTGGCTCTGCTGATCCCTGCGCGGTCTAACGGATCGGCGCCTAAGCTGCAGGCGACTCAGCACCAGCTGCTGCAAACTCAGTCGTTCTATTGATTCCACCATACGATCAAACCAATCAAATCACCACCGCCTGGCAGCTTCAGCCGCCTGTTAGCCTGCTACCTACAGGATTATCTTCGTTATCGAACGCGACGCGGACACTGGCCTCTTCGTAGGGTACGTACCTGGCTGGAAAGGTGCCCATTCCCAGGGAGCTTCCGTCGACGAGCTCCTCGCGAACTTGGCCGAAGTCGTCAAGATGCTTCTGGAGGATGGTGAACCAGCACGAGAGACGCACGACAGCAAACTCGCTGCAATCACGCTGCGACTGTGGAAGAAAGGAGAGCGCTACAATTCACCCTATAGCAGGGCCTTGCAGCAGTTCGAGGGACGACGCAAAACCCCACTCCAGCCGCTCGACTACCCCGATGACACCGCACATACTTGGGTTGGGTGGATTCAAATTCCTATGCGGATCGGTCTGAGCGCAGTCAGACCAAACGTTTTAGCCCTTCGGCCTCAGCAGTTCCTGAAACGGCGGGTAATCTCGCACCGACTCGAAGTCCATATCTTTGTGTAGCCAAATCCCATACGCGAGGCCATCCCGAAACGCGTCACGCAACAGGCGTACAGCTTCCTCACGTTCTCCAAGCACAACTGCAATTCGCGCGCGCCAACGCGTGTGGTTCCCGAACAGGTAGGGGCGATCGAGCGAAGCGAGGTCCGCACTGATTCGTTGCGCCGCCTCACGGTTGCCGAGCCGCGCCTCGGTAACGCCGAGGAATCCCACCAGGCCCAGCCTGTCCGGGTACTTAGTAACCAGTATCTCCAGCAGAGCATGCGCCTCGGACCAACGTTCTGCCCAGTACAGAGTCTGCGCTTCATTGAACCCGCGGCTTCTGCCCGGGACTCCTTCGTTTGGATGCGCTTCGAACCACGTCAATGCGCGGTCTATCGCGTCCCTGTACGCTCCCAAGTGGCCGTGCGCTCGCAGCTCGGAAGCCGCCAACACGGGCCGCATCGCGTAGGAGAAACCAGGCGTGAGTGGGTGTGTGAGGCTCTCGTCGAGGAGCGCAAATACTTCATCGACTCGCCCGAGGGCTGCGAGGGCTCGCAACTCGTAGTCCAATACCCCCAAGTGCGCCGGAAAGATCGCGCGCGCGCGTCGAGCCTCTCGCAACTCGCCGCGGTGATCGCCCAACATGTGGAGTGCTTCGGTCAGGTACGTCCAGTAGTACGGCCACTCCGCCAGCCATCCACTTTCGGGGTCCAAGCGATTCAATGCCTCCACCGCTTCTCGGGGACGGTTGGCGGAACGAGCGTCCAAGCCGTGTTGGTATTCCCACATCGATTTCGGCGCCTGCACCGCCAAGTCCCGCACGGTTTGGAGGGCCGCTTGCCGATTCCCGCGCAGCGTTGCTCGTAGCCAGTCCAACCAGAGCCGGTCATGGCCCGAGAGATGATCGCGCGACCTCGCGATCACACGAACCAACGAATCGGCTGCCGAGTGCTCTCCCAGGTTGAGGTAGGTCAGAGCCGCCCACAACAGGGACTGCACGAAGGCACTGTCGAGTGAATGCGCAGTGAAGTAGTAGTCCAACGCCTCCCGGAACTCGCCGCGCAGACGACGCTCGCCACCTTCCATGTAGTTGCGGTAGGCCTCGAACGTGGGCACTGCACTCGATGAGCTGATTATGTCGGACAAATACGGATCGAATCTAGCGGCCAGGGACCCTGAAACTCGTGCCCGCAGCAACTCGAAAGCGCGCTCCGGCTCCGCCACCGGAGCACTCACCTGGCCAATACTGAACAGGATCTCCATGCGATCCGCGTCGGTCACCTCTGCACGGTACAGAAGACTGTCGCCCGAAAGCTGGTAGTCACCAGCAACGACAATGCCCGCACCCGTCGCCTCGGCGAGCACGCGTATCGGGTTGGCACTCCCGACCGAGTTCATTTCGAATCGCACCGCCAACGTCGGTACCACGCTCACCAGCCCGGTCTCCTGAAGGCCGAGAGCTATCAAGTCCGCGGCCGCGAGTCCGTGCGCGTCGAGTGTGGAATCGCCCGTCAAGTTCGAGAACGGGGCAACAACCGCTCGGCGGGCATCCAGGGCAGTCCCCCGCGCGGCAATCACGACCCATATCATGGCAGCGAGGACCACGAACACCGACGTTGCCCAGGCGAAAGTAGATCGCCTCCTCGTTGAGCCGTAACCGCCGGGCTGCTCGCACCAGGCGTCCCCCGCCGTAGGCGGAGCCACTCGTGTCGACGGATACGGCGCCTTGCGGTCGCGTACGGCATCGACAACCGCCTTGGTCTCTGCCGCCGGTTCGAGTTCGTATTCGTCGGCCAACCTGCGCGCGAACTTCTCAAAGAACCCCACGGCCGCCGCCCGATCGCCCGCATCCGCAATGGCCTCGACGAAACGCCGGACCTCGCTCTCGTCTGTCGGAACCAGCGCCAGCGCCTTCTGTGCCGTGCGCTCCGCATCCACCAAACGCCGATCCTCCAAGTGGCGGTGTGCCAAAACCCACGCTGCGCCCGCCGCAAGCTCCTTGAGGCGGGCGCGCTCGTCTTCCATCCACCGCTCGAACTGCGGCGATTCGGAGAGGTGAAATCCTGTCAACAAATCGCCGCGATACAGTTCGAGGGCCTCGACCAGATTCCCGCTCTCGACCGCGTCCGCAAATGCCACAGCGTCACAGCTCACTAGCGCTGCATTCAGGGCGATCTCCTCATCGCCTCGCACCTCGACGACGCCCTCACCCAACTCCTGCCTGAGCCCGTACAACACCTGCCGAAGCGCATGCCGTGCACGGGCTTGATCCAACTCGGGCCACAAAAGTGCAGCCACGGTGTCGCGCCGGTGGAATCCTATCGGAGAGGCGGTCGCAAGGAAGGTGAGCAATGCCGTCCATTTGGGGCGGGTGAGCGGCGCCGCCACCGATTTGCCATCGGACCCTAAAAGATCCAATGAACCCAGAACGCGGAATTCGATCATCGCATTTGGCCCCTCATGGCCACGTGAGCAGCAGATGACGCCACAGGGACGGCAGGAGGACGCTCGAAATCTATTGTCTCAAGCTACGGACGGCAGCACAGCGCTGCAACCTGGCTTCCCCTGCGTTTAAACGCGGGCTCGGCACTTCGTACGCGTCATGGAAGACGCTCCGAACGTCCTTCAGGACGCATCGTGCCTGCTTCAGCTGGCGCGCCGAGCCTGGAGTTTACTCCAGGGATCGAATCGAACACGAGGTACGGAGATATCATGAACAAGACGAGTTTGTGGCTGCGGTGGGTCGCAGCCAACGGATTGGCTGAGGTTGTTGCTTTGGGCATCGGCAGCATCGGCGCCACGATTGCTGTCAATCAAGCAATAGTCGACCCAACCATCATTTCGGTCGCTGTCGCCGGTGTAGCGGTCTCCTTGGTCGGAGCCGTAGCTGGCTTCGTGCTGGGTTGGGCTCAATGGATCGTGCTGCGGGGGTCTCTGCCAACGATCGGGGCTCGTAGATGGGTCGCGGCCACGACGATCGGCGGCATCGTATCATGGCTGCTCGCGATGACGCCGAACACGGTCATCGGACTCACGGCCTCCAACACAGGCTCGCCACCTGCTCTCGGCATTGCGGGCCTGCTCGCTATCGCCGTGGCCGCGGGAGCCGCCTCCGGAGTCGGGTTGAGCACACCACAGTTCTTCGTGCTGCGTTCGCACGTGAAGAATGCAGGATGGTGGCTTGCTGTAAACGCGCTTGCGTGGATGACTGCCACCCCGCTGTTTCTCGCAGTGGTTGAGTCGTCAGCCCAGACTACCTCGCTCCTATTCGCACTAATCGTCACGCTGGTGGCGGCGGGCATCACTGGTGCGATAGCCGCGGCTATACACGGCGGGGTCCTGGTGTGGCTCTTGGCCTCACACGCCAAGAACGATACGCATCACCTGGAAGGTTAATGACGCCCTGCGAAACATAATTGATGTAGCGAGGTTCTCGTATGAGCGGAGCGATGCGAATAGTCGGGGTCTCTGTTGTAGTAGTAGTCCTCCTGCTCACTGGGGTGGCGGGCATCGTGGAGTCGGTGGACGATATTCCTCAGGCGGATACTCCGGGCAAGATGGTCTACACGGTCCTTCTTGCGGCCTTCGGGTGCTTGGGGTTAGGGGCAGGAGCGGCTGTGCTTGCACGAAAGCCTTGGGCCGAGGTTCTCATCCTGGGATGGGCCGTCACCGTGCTAGCGGCCGCCCTCATCTCTCCTTTCGTGTGGCCGTGGCCAGGCATAGTACCCACTCTGGGCGCGATCTCTCTAGTGCTCCTCCTCACCGGCCTCACCTATTGCGTGTGGAAGGCCGCCGCGAGATCTCGAGAGCCATAAACGCCGAAGCGGCCGCTGAGAGATGCGAATTCGAACCCAGCTGCTTTGCTGCCTGCACAGGAGTGCTCACAGCTTCGTCTGCTGCCTTCGTCAGGAGGCGCTCGTGGAACCCGATCGGCAGATCTCGACCAACTATACCTCGGCCGGGATTTTGAACTCACACCTAGAAACGACAGAGTGCGGCGAGATGTTGTAGGTCTCCGCCTGCTAGCCTGGCTTGCCCCCGCAATGGCGCTTGGCCAACGCAAAGCACATCAGTTTGGGTGAGGCCACACCGCAGTGGATACAGTGACCGAACTTCTGCTGATAGTGGCAGTCATGCTTGTCGTTGCCGCATGGAGACTCAGCTAGAAGCACGGCGCATGAGGCCACAGCTCGCCCATCCCACACAAATATCCCACCAGCGCACCCTGCTATCCGACTCACCAGGAGTGGCGTGGGCTGTGAACAGCTACGGTCACGTGGTCGGCTACCGCGAAAAGAAAGGGCTGATGCAGCCCACCCTGTGGGTGAAGTGACGGCGGACTATCGATTGTAGATCGGCTAGTAACGATTTGAGATTGGCCCTGGGGAACGATCCGCAATCTCACCTCGCCGATCGCCGTTCTGCAATCTGATATCCGGTGCCGACGGAGTTCACCTCACGCCATCTCGCCAAACCACGAGCTGTGAGTGCCGTGCCACAGCAGCGAAATCTGCGTCGGTAGTGAGCATCACGAGTCCGTGTCGAATGCAGAGCTGAGCGACGAGCGCGTCGATCGTCCCGACCTGGATTCCCTTGCGCCGGCACTTGTTCCTGAGTGCGGCTGCCTCCACGTGATCGCCGCGGTCCGGCAGCAGGAAAGGAAGGGCGCTGAATCGCTTCAGGATGAGACCGCGGGCCCTGGGGCCGGCGAATCCCTGCAGCAACTCCTGTAGCACCAGGCCGGCCGTGAACACCGATCCGCCGGATTCGAGCTGAACAGCCAGAGCGTCGACCTCCGGACTCCGGCGCGGTACATCCCTCCTCAGCGCGAGCGACCACACGCTCGTGTCTACGAACAGGTTCACCGCCGCGACCGCTCGGCTTTGTAGTCGTATCCGGGGTCCCACTCAAGGCTGCCAAACAACTCGACCAGGCGCCGCTGCTGCCGTCTCGCGATGAACTCCTCCAGCGCCTTGGTGACGGCGGCCTTCTTGGTCTTCTCTCCGCTCACAGCAAACGCCAGATCGAGCAAGTCCGGGTCGAGTGCCAGGTTCGTAGCCATGTGTTGCCTCCTACACATAACTTTACACACCAGTCGATCGTGAGGCAACGAAATGTCGGCGCAATAGCGCGATCGGCCCGCGCTACCACAATGCCACTCAGCTCTTTCCGAGGCGTGACCAAACCTTGCGACGATGGGCGAAGCTACGCACCGCCGACAGCAGCTACTGGCTCGGCACCGACTCCGGCCGACCCCGTTACGGGCCGAGCGATACAACGCCTCAAGACCGTGACCGATTCGCTGCTGCAGGTGTCCAATGGCTACTAAACTGCTGGCCAAGGTCTCGTCGAAGAGATCGCGCGCGTCAAGCTCGAGGCCGAGCGGCTCGCGGCCGCCAGGGACTCGATCGCGAGCATCGTCACGGCAACCAGGTAATCCAGGCGCGGCTCCGCCGCGAGCGGGCTCTCCTCGCTACGGGTGATTGTGCAAGAGCCCGATCAGGCGCGTCGCAACACCCAATCAGCCGGCGCTTCTGGGGACACTCTTTTCAGCCGAGGTGCCCCAGGCCTCGCCTCGTAGGGCCCTCCAACGAACGGAACCTATCTCGGAAGCGGTGCTGGAGGATTTCTGGCCTCGGTTTCTGAAATTCTGTCTCCCAATGTGACTAGTACGGGATTGTTGAAGGCGGCTGCCCTTCTCTGGGGCAGCTGCCTAGCCCCCGGGCATCGGCGCACAAACGTGGAAATGACGTTCAGTGAGTTCAGTTGGGTGGACCAAGCGACCTCAGCAACCAAGGTGTTAGAATCGGGGGCAACTTCATAGGCACTGATGTCACAGGCAGTGTAGCTGTCCCCAGCGGGATCGGTGTACAAATCAACCACGATGCGGCGACCAATGACGTGAATTACGTGGGCCAGGAGGAGTCCCGGGCATCTCAGCTGCCTGGGCCCTCGTTGGCCTTTGACGTGGCGCGATCTTTTTTGCATTCTTCAGATCAGGAGTGAAAAGGTCCACGACCAGAGGTGAATCGTACCTAAACAGCCATGGCGCGCCATAATCCAGATTTCGACTACGACGAAGAGGAGTTCCTTTACGAGTCCGGGGAGCTGTTCGACTCGGGGGACGAGGAACAGCTCACAGACGGTGAGGCGGACCTTGACGACATCCTGGATGACGACTACTCCTCGAGCGACAGAGGGGTGGAGGTCTCAATGGAGGTGGATGCGGAAGGTCGCGAGATCTGGTATGCGGCCGACCCGCGGGTTCCCGGTAGCGCATCGATTGGCCACAGCGCAGAGGAGGCGGTAGAGGGGGTTGACGAACGGCGCCGGGAATATCGGGAAACTCTGAGAAGGTCCCGGGAAGATCTCTCGGAGGACGAGGCCGAGCCCATTCCGCCTCCAGAGCACGTGAGCGGGGAACACGACGTGGAGATTTCACTCGAGGTGGACGAGGCCGGCCGCGAGTTGTGGTACGCTAAAGACCCTCGTGTCCCTGGAAGTAACTCGATCGGTCACAGCGCCGAGGAGGCGGTAGACGGGTTGGAACAACGCCGGCGCGAATACCGGGAGATGCTCAAAAAATCGCGCGCGAAGCGTAAAAACAGACCGAAAGAATGAAGGCCTGAAAGCGGAACGGTTCACGCATTCCTCCAAGTCATCTGCGCGCCCACTATTGCAGTTGTCTTCTCCAGCACATATCCTCCCCCAAGCTGCGTCACCCGAACGACTGGTTCACCTCCTTCTAGAGGTTTAGAAGATGTCTTGCTTCAAGCGCTTGGTGTTGCTGGTGCCCGCATTGTGCCTCAAGATCGGTGTTGCCTCAGCGGTCGCTCAACAGACTGAGCCGTCCGACTGGGACATGCCCCGACCGATCGAAGCGCACGAATCCGTGTTTCTCGAAGAACTAACCTGGCTCGAGGTGCGAGATGCCCTAAGGTCTGGCATGACCACTGTCATTGTCCCAACCGGTGGCATAGAACCGAACGGACCATACCTTGCGCTTGGCAAGCACAACTACATCTTGCGCGCCACCACGGATCGGATCGCCCGAAAGCTACGGAATGCCCTGGTTTCCCCGATTGTCCCGTTCGTACCGGAAGGAGATATCGATCCGCCCACCGGGCACATGCGATACCCTGGTACCATCTCTGTTAGCAACGAGACCTTCATGGCCCTGTTGGTGGACATCGCTTCGAGCCTCCGCGCCCACGGTTTCCAGCACATCATACTGATAGGTGATAGCGGGCCCAACCAGGAAGGCATGAAGCAGGTAGCTGAACACCTCGCCACACGGTGGACGGATGGCCAGGCAACGATTCACTACATCCCAGAGTACTATGACAATCCTCGCTGGAACACGTGGCTGGCGGAACGGGGGGTGAAGGAGGTAAATGAAGGATTGCACGACGACGTGCGCCATTCATCAATCATGATGACGATCGATCCGCTGACGGTTCGCATGCCCCAGCGCGTCGCGGCAGGCTGTTTCTCGATCAACGGGGTGGAGCTAGCGCCAGCTGCCAAGACGATCGCGCTCGGTAACGAGTTGGTAGACTACCAGGCCGACGTCACCGTTGCAGCAATCTTGAGAGCGATCGCCAATAGACCCTGAAGGCATATGCCCCAGCCGAGGAATCCTCGATGGCTCAGGGGGATTCCGATATCCCTCGGAGGTTACAGTGAGTTCAATCCGCTACGCGGTGCTCGGCGTTGCATGGGCGGCCCTCTGCGGCCCCACGCTAAACGCCCAAGAGGTGGTCCATTGGGACATGGTCGCGAGGATGAGAGAAGAGGGGTTCAGGAACTCACAAGTAACGGAGTGGGTCGGCCACCTCGGCGACGTGATCGGTCCTCGGATCACTGCTTCGCCCAACATGAGAGAGGCTCAAAGCTGGGCGAAGGCGAGGATGGAAGAGATCGGACTAGTCAACGTAGGACTGGAGCCCTGGGGTGACCGCACCGTTGGCTGGGAAGTCCAACACTGCTCTATTCATATGCTCGAACCGGACTACCAGATGGTTATCGGCTATCCGTTGGCGTTCACCCCTGGAACGCCCAGGAAACTGGTCGAGCGGGCGATCATCGTCGATATAGGCAGTGCAGATGACCTGGCTGAGTATCGCGGCAGTCTTCATAACTCGATCGTACTCGCCACTCCCATGATGCCGGTTGATCCCAGATTCACCCAAGACGCTTTTCGCCATACGGATGAGTCCCTCAACGCATTCGCCACCGAAGGGATTGACCTGCTCTACGACCGGCATCGCCGCGGCCAGCTACGACAGGCCCAAGTTGGCCCGACTGGGATTTCCGAGGAGGAACTGGAGGCCTTCTTCAAATCGGAGGGGGTAGCTGCGGTTCTGAGAGCCAGTATAGGTAGTGACGGGACCGTGTACGCCACAGGGCGGGCGGGCAGTAGGGCCGACCGGACGCGTGAGGGAGTCGAGAACTCTCTCCCGACCCTCTCGATTGCCGCTGAACATTACAACCGTATCTACCGCATCCTAGAACGCGGCATTCCGGTGACTATGGAAGTCGATGTCCGAGTGGGAATGGATGAGAGCGATACTCAAGGATACAATCTGATTGGAGAGATGCCCGGCACGGATCTCGCGGATGAGGTGGTTGGGATCGGAGCGCACCTGGATTCATGGCACGCTGGCACCGGCGCAACCGACAATGCTGGTGGCGTGGCAGTAGTCCTGGAAGCAGTGCGTATCTTGAACACAATTGGCGCCAGGCCGCGCAGGACCATCCGAGTGATGCTGTGGAGCAACGAAGAGGGAGGTCTCAGAGGCTCGAGGGGATATGTGCGGAACCACTTCGGCAATCCAACGGACGGGACTGAACCGGAGTACGAGAAGTTCTCTGTCTACTTCAACATGGACAACGGCACAGGGCAGTTCCGTGGCGTCCACCTCCAGGGTAACTCATTGGTTGCTCCCATCTTCCAGGCCTGGATGAAACCATTCAACGATCTCAAACTGGAGACCCTATCGCTGTTCAGCAACCGGGGCACCGACCACTTGGCCTTCGATGAGGCAGGCCTACCCGGATTTCAGTTCATTCAGGATAGAATCGACTACCGCGCGCGGACACACCACTTCAACATGGACACGGTCGACAAGGTGCTGCCCGAAGACTTGAAGATCAACGCAGTTGTGATGGCCAGTTTCGCCTATCACGCGGCGATGCGTGATGAGAGGATCCCACGCAAGCCCTGACCCACTGTTCTTCAGTTAGGCAGCGGCCTGTATATGAGCTTGCGGAGCAACACCTCAAGGCTGTCGGCGTCGACCCCTGCACTAGCGTTTACTAGATATCCACCGAAGCGCAGGGAGCCGACGGTCCAGTCATCCGCTGTGCTCTCGAAGGTGATCTCTTCAGCCCCCACCGTGTCCGCAGACTCCCCAGCGAGGGAGAGTAGGATCAAAGTGACGGGTTCACCGGTATCGAGCCGCTGGACGACACGATATCCTGCCCGGCCTTCGGACGACATCCCGGTTACACTCTCGACCGGAAGTCCATCGACTACCACGATCGACGGGCCCTCGGTCAGGGTCGCGCCGGAATCCGCCGCGCGCGCGGCCGTATCCTCTGCCTCTGCTTCAGATGGGGCCGCTACCATAGTAGTCTCGACCGGCGGCGCGCTGAACGACTCCGTACCATCGTCCGCGGTTGCGGCGGCTGAATCTGCGAGCACAGGTACGGGAGGTGTAGACTGTTCGCTTTGAGGTGAGTTCACCCCCAGACCTATTGTGCCGATCGGGATGATTCTAAACCAGATCAGTGCCGCACCGCCCACCACGACCACTGCCACCGCCAACCCGACCCACAATCCTCTCGAACGCCTCTGCCTCTGCATCTCACCGAACAGGACCTTGCGCGACCCTGCGACAGCGGCCGCCTGGCCTCTCACTGCGGCTCCTCCAGACTCTTGATCCACAGTTTCAGGCTCCCGCATCCAGGTCGGCTTCGGAGTCTCTGCCTCCTCCGGACCAGACTGCCCATCTGCCTCCCAACCCAGTCGATCAATCTCCTGTGACCCGCTCACCTTTGGCTCAAGCATCCACGCAGGCGTCGGAGTCCGTTCGTCTTCTTCCGCAGGCTCCGTTCGCTGCATCCAAATATCCTTCGAAGAGTCTCCCGGTCCCTCAACCTCCGGCTCTGGTTCCGCCATCCACGCCGGTTTCGGTGCCTCACCCCCCTCCCCCGCTTGCGGCGCTCCAAACCCTGAGGATGATTCTTCGGGCTCCTCCTCGATTGGTGACTCCGTCACTGTCGCTTCCGAAGTGGCGCTTTCGGATGATTCCGCCGCTTCAGTCGGTCCCTCGTCAACCGTTTCATGCTGTGCCAGACCCTCCACAACAGCACTTTCGGGTTCTGCCAGCGCCGCTGCGACCCTGGCTACCCCCGACTCTGCCTGTGGCTGCCCCCGTCGGGCCGCTGCCACCTGGAGCATGGCCTGCTCGGCGCGATCGCTCACCTCGATCAGCATCTCAAGGATCGGTCGCACTTCGTCATCCGACCGCCCGCTGAGATCTTCGAGTTCCCGGGCGGTTCGATCGAGCTGGGCCACCTCCGCGTAGCTAGCCAACACGGCTCTGGCCTCGGAGATATGGCCCCGTTCAACCATCAACCGTGCTAGGCGGGGGTAGATCAGACTCCGGCTGGGTACAATCCGGAGAATCTTGGAACAAAGGGCTGTCACACTCTTGCTGGAGCCGTACGCTGCATAGCGCTTTGCCGCCTGCTCGTACATGCCGATGGCCGACTTGGCGTCGCGCAGCCTCAAACTCAGGTCTCCTGCCTTCACGAAGAGCGGCAATTCCTGCCAAATGGCGGGTGTTCCCTCAATATCAGCCAGGATCTGGCGATAGATTGCTAGTGCTTCCGCGATCTGGCCCTGCTGCTCCAGCGAGCGTGCCTGCTGCTTCCTGCTTTCAGCATCCACTGGGGAACCTCCACTGACGCACCTCTTAGCATCTTGCTTCTCCAGCAATCAAACTAAACGTTGCGTTTTCAGGAGCAAGAAACACATTGCATCGTTGGACCAGGAGTTGCGCTAGACCGGCCCGGATGCAGGGAATGCCCCTGATTCTGGTGGGACACATATTACCGTGGTTCCGCGTTATGCTGGAGCCCGCCACCAGCCGATTCCGGCCCTGATGAGAGCAGCGACTGAGTCTGTTCGCTGTACACTGTTCACAAATTCCCAGCGTGAGGAAAGCATGAAGCGCGTTTCAGGAGGTCTTGGTGTAGCTGTCGGATTGATCGTGTCAGTCGTCGCTCCAATCCACGCACAGTGGCAGGAACAGGTAGACACCCAAATGAGACAGGTCGAGGGTGCGCTAGCCGAGCGTGGGTACCAGCGAACCGGCGAAGTCCGCACCGGATCGCTGACACAGGGCGAGCGGGAATCGATCTCGTTGACACTTGGTGCGGGGCTCGACTTCGCCATTGTGGGATTGTGTGACAACGACTGCTCTGACTTGGATCTCCGCCTGTATGACCAGAGCGGGGCAGAGGTGGATGCCGACATCGAAACGGACGATTCACCCGTCGTCGAACTGACTCCTCGCAGTTCGGGCACATACCGCGTGGAGATCGTCATGGTCAGCTGTTCGGTGAGCCCCTGTTATTACGGACTCGGCGTGTTCAGTGGCGCAACAGCACCGGCTGAGGCCGACCCGGCTGGCGCGCGGTACGAGACTGGGACTTTGTCGGTCGGTGAGGACACGCTTTCGTCCGGTGAGTACGCCGACGTATACAGTTTTGCAGGGCTCCAAGGTGAAAGCGTCGTAATCGATCTGCGCTCTAGCGACTTCGATCCGTATCTGATACTGCGCACACCCGACGGTCGGCAAGAGGAAAACGACGATCACGAAGGAGATGCAAGTCGCTCACTCCTCTCTTTGGCGTTGCCTGCCGACGGGATCTACGAAGTAACGGTGACCACCTACCGACCCGGAGAAACGGGGTCGTACGCCCTACAGATCGATCGCCAGTTTGCCACAGAGACTGCCGCCGGCCCTCGCGTCGAACGGGGTAGTCTCTCGATTGGTGATGACACGCTGCGCACGGGTGAATACGTGGATGTCTACGACTTCGATGGACGACCAGGTCAGCATGTGCGCCTCGATCTCACATCTGACGACTTTGACACTTATTTGATTCTCAAAAACCCCGCTGGCGAACAAGTTGAAAACGATGACGCTGATCGGCCGGGACACAGCGTGGTAGAATCCGAGCTCACGGAACTGGGCCCTTACAGGATCATGGTGACATCGTATGAAGCTGGAGAATCTGGCGCCTATGAGCTGGTCCTAGCTCTGGAATCGGGAGGGACGCAGACGGGCCGGAGTCGCGACGTGGTCACCCTTGGAATGGGAGCGAACTCGACTGGTGAGCTGTCGCCCAATGATGGGCAACTTGAAACGGGCGAATACCGGGACATCTATGTCTTCGATGGCTCAATTGGGGACAACGTGGCTGTGGAGATGTCTTCCACAGAGTTCGATACCTACATCATTCTGCTGACGCCGACAGGAGAGACGATTGAGAACGACGACGACGAAGGAAGCACCTCGCGTTCGCGGATCGATCTCACTCTACGCGAGACCGGCCGCTACCGCCTTGTCGCCACCAGCTACAAGGTAGGTGCCACCGGATCCTACGAGGTGGCGCTGCAGCCCGGGACCATCCAGGTAGGGACCGAGACACCGAGTATTGCGCGCGGCGAGGCTGGACCCCCACACCAGGGCCAGGTCTTCGGTGTGTTCGCCGGAATCAGCAATTATGGTGGCAGGATGAACGATCTCGCCTACACTGCGGAGGATGCGGTGCGGGTCAGGAACGCGATGATCAGAGGTGCTGGAATGCCGTCCGCCAATGGCGTCTTGTTGACCGACAACGACGCCACTTCAGCCAATCTCCGTCGGTCGATTCAGTCGCTGGCCACGCGGGTCGGCCCCGACGACACCTTCGTGCTCTTTTTCTCAGGTCACGGCGGCCGGATGCCCAGGATTGATTTCCAGCCCTCAGATCCCGATGCCCTGGACGAGACACTTGAATTCTTCGATGCAGGAATCACCGATGACGAAATGCGCGAAGTCCTAGAAGCCGTTCCAGCTGGCCGAATAATCTTGCTGTTCGATGCCTGTTTCAGCGGTGGGTTCTCCAAAGACGTTATCTCCGCACCCGGTCGCATGGGCCTATTCTCGTCAGAAGAAGACGTGACGTCTTCGGTGGCAGCCAAGTTCAGGGCCGGTGGCTACCTGGCGCTCTTCGTGGCTGATGCAATCGGCGACCACCTGGCTGATGCAGATGGGGACGGACAGCTCACTGCCATCGAGCTGAGTCAATACGTGCACGAACGTTATCGAGCCGACGTCAAGAGCGCCGACCCTACTCAAATCGTGCGAACCGGTGGTCCTCAGATGGGCCATCAACACCTGGTTGTGGATCGTGGAAGCATAGGCCCCTACGACGTATTGCTGCGCTGGTAGCCGGGGACGGGACGGGTGTGCAGTAACAGAATGGGGCAGCTTGTGGGCAATGCCGAACGATCCACATGTGACGTGATGGATAGAGGGAATTGACCACCCCGGTCACACTTCAAGCGCGCGTGCTTTGCTGGCGGTGGGATCCGGTATAGCAGATCAGGTATCCAGTAAGGGGATAACCATGAAACCCAAGACAGTACTCTACTCGCAGGCCGTGTTGGCGGCCACCTTGTTCTCGGTGTGTTGCAGGGGCGGGCAGGAGAACGTGAGTTACTCGTGGGCTGCGTCACTCGAATTCGGCGTGTCGTTCACCGAGGCAGTGACCACGGAGCCGCTAGACGGGCGGATCATCGTCATTATCGCCCCGGATGACCAACGCGAACCCAGGTTCCAAGTTACCGCGAGCATTGACGCTCCTCAGGTCTTCGGTGTCGATGTGGATGGTCTGGAGCCGGGGATCGAGGCGACCATAGATGCTGCCGTGTTCGGCTTCCCTCTGGAAAGCCTGGCCCAGATCCCCGCGGGTGACTATGTGGTACAGGCTGTGCTGCACAAGTACGAGACGTTCAACCTGTGGAACGGCAAGACTGTGAAGCTGCCGATGGACCGCGGCGAGGGGCAGCGGTGGAACCAAGCACCAGGAAACCTCTATAGCACCCCACAAAGGGTCCACGTGGACCCAGCCAACGAGCAGCGTATCTCGCTTGCACTCGACCGGGTCATACCATCGATCGAGGAGCCGGAGGACACGAAGTACATCAGACACGTGAAGATCCAGAGCGATCTGCTGACGGAATTCTGGGGCCGACCCATGTACCTGGGAGCACACATCTTGTTACCCGAGGGGTTTGACGAGCACCCGGATGCCAGATACCCACTGGCGGTCTTCCACGGCCACTTCCCGGCCGACTTCGGAGGGTTCAGGACGGAGCCGCCAGATCCAAACCTGGAACCCGACTACAGTGCCCGTTTTGACGTGCATGGGTACAATCGAATCCAACAACAGGAGGCTTACGACTTCTATAAGACCTGGACAGGTCCAGATATCCCCCGCATGCTGATCATCGAAATCCAGCACGCTAACCCATACTATGACGACTCTTACGCCGTGAATTCGGCGAACCTGGGACCGTACGGTGACGCGATCACGTACGAATTGATCCCCCACATCGAGCAGCAGTTTCGTGGCATAGGTGAAGGCTGGGCGAGGTTCCTCTATGGTGGTTCTACCGGCGGATGGGAAGCGCTTGCGGTACAGGTCATGTACCCGGACGAGTACAACGGAACCTTTGCCGCCTGTCCCGATCCGATCGATTTCAGAGCCTACACACAGGTAAACATCTACGAGGATGAGAATGCCTACTACGTGAGGGGCCCGTTCAAAACGCTCGAGCGTCCTGGTCACCGCAACTGGTTGGGTGAGATCGATCTGACTCTGAGGGAATACAACCACCTGGAGCTGGTGTTGGGCACCAATAGTCGTTCGGGTGATCAGTGGGACATTTGGGAAGCGGTGTACTCTCCTATGGGTGAAGACGGTTATCCGAGGCGCATCTGGGACAAGCGGACCGGCGATATCGACCGGGAGGTTGCGGAGTACTGGCGTGAGAACTACGACCTGCGCTACATCATGGAGCGCGATTGGCGGACCCTAGGTCCAAAGCTCGCAGGCAAGATACACATCTACGTCGGCGACATGGACAACTACTACTTAAACAACGCCGTCTATCTGACCGAGGAGTTCCTCGAGAGTACGACCAGCCCGTACTACGCCGGCGAAGTCGACTACGGCGATCGAGCCGAGCACTGCTGGAATGGAGATCACGACAACCCGAACCACATCTCACGGCTTCGCTACAACACGATGTACATCCCCAAGATCCTCCAGCGGATACAGCAAGGTGCCCCTCCGGGGGCTGACTTGACGAGCTGGAGATACTAGGAGGGCGTGCACAACCGTGGTAGGGGCAGGGGGCCAGACTGAGACAAGGCAAAGGGAATGATACACCACGGACAGCAGCTGACCGAGTCGGGGTTGGAGTCGGACCCACGGAGCCACCGACTCCGACCCCGCTCAACTGCCATCCCCTGCCACTGACAATATTATATACATATATTACGTCCGGCGATTAGAACCCTCACACAGGTGCGCCCCTGTGACCCTTGTCGACCCCAGGGAGACAAGCATGGACAAGCGCAAACTAGCTGCGGCGAGGTCCACTGTCCTAGCGGTCGCCGTGATTCCTCTGGCTACAGGTATCGCCCGGCCGCAGAGTCAGTCGATCGATTTCAGTTCCGAGCGCTGGTCTCTAGTCGACGCTCAGATAGCCAACAGGTTTGGCAAGGAGTGTCTGTCGGGAACCGCTTTTCTCAAGGACCTACAATTCCAGGATGGTGTGATCGAGGTGGACATCGCCGTCGACGGTACCCGCTCCTACCCTGGGATCATCTTCCGAATGCAGACGGAGGGGAACTACGAGCGCTTATACGTGCGGCCCCACAGGGCCGGCCTCTACCCGGACGCCATTCAGTACACGCCAGTGTTCAACCGCTTAGAAGGGTGGCAACTCTACAACGGGACGGGGTACACGGCTGCTGCTGAGCTACCGACCGGAGAGTGGATCCGTTTGAGACTGGAGGTAAAGGGGAGGCAGGCCCGTGTCTACCTGGGGACTAGAGCTTCTCCCGCCATGGTGATCACGGATCTGAAGCACGGAGTGAGCAGCGGAACCGTCGGGGTTTTAGGTCCTAAGAACGAGACCGCCTGCTTCTCCAACTTCAGCTACACGCCGACGGCTGATCTGACATTCGGGCCGCCACCCACTCCCGAAACGCCCAGTGGAACTATCACGGACTGGGAAATATCACGTCCATTCCCAGCCGAACGCGTCGACAGGGACTCGTATCCCGGCTTCTACACCATCTTCTTCGCGGACTGGCAAAAGGTGGACCCGGAAGCTACTGGATTAGTCGATATAGCCAGATACACGGCGAGAAGCGGACCCGAGCCCGACCTCGTCATCGCCCGAACCGTGGTCAAGTCGGCCGAGGCGCAGAGCCTCAGGCTGTCCTTCGGCTACAGCGACGAGATCGACCTGTTCCTCAACGGCCGCAAGGTATTCGCTGGGAATAGCTCCTATCGCTCCCGAGACCCGTCGTTCCTGGGAGTTGTGGGACTGTATGACGCAATCAACCTGAGACTGGAGCGTGGTCTCAACGAAATCCTCCTAATGGTCACCGAGAGCTTCGGCGGCTGGGGCTTTATGGCGAGGGCAGACCGTGAGCTTCAGCCTCCGGTTGTGGATCACTCGCGTACCACGAGTGCGTGGGAGACACCGGATGCATTCCTCACACCAGAAAGCGTGCTGTACGATCCCGCACGGGATGTCGTCTACGTCACCAATTTCGATGCCCGGTGGTCGGAAACGACGGAATTCACGGGCTTCATCTCCAGACTCAACTTGGACGGCGATATCGAAGAACTGCGATGGGTGGCTGACCTGAACGCCCCGACCGGGATGAGTATCCATGGCGCTAGGCTCTGGGTCGTGGAACGAGGCAATCTGACAGAGATAGACCCGGATCGCGGCGTATTACTCCAAAGATACCCGATCTCTGGGTCGGAATTCCTCAACGATATCGCGATCGACTCGGCGGGATACATCTACATATCAGACACCTCACCTTCATCACACACTGGAAGTCGGATCTTCCGGTTCAAGGATGGTGTGTCCGAGCTTTGGCTGGACAGTGAGCAAATCAGCAGAGCCAACGGATTGTTCATCCATGGCGACAAGCTCCTGGTCGGCAATTCAGGTGATGGTTTTCTCAAGTCGGTGGGACTGGGCGACAAGCACATCGCGGAGATAGCCTGCCTTGGTGGAGGAGTCTTGGACGGCATTAGAGTCGACAATCATGGCAGGTATCTGGTCTCTCACTGGAAAGGCCAGGTCTACGCCGTGTCGGGCTCCGGAGGAGTGGTCGAGGTCTTGGATACGATGGCGGCAGGAATGAACTCCGCGGATTTCGAGTACATTCCTGACCGAAACCTCCTGATCATACCGACGTTCCTGGCCAACAAGGTTGCAGCGTATCGGTTGACCGAACAATAATATGGTAATGTTGAAAAGCCTCAGTTCGTTCTGGCTGGCTGCCTTCAGCCTCGTCCTCGCACCTGCTGTCGCGGCACAAACCAACCGCACCCAGCGCGATGAGTGGCAGAAAGTCGAGGAGATTTTCGCAGCAATGGACATTCAGGAAGGGGACCAGGTGGCGGATATTGGTGCTGGCTCGGGTTTCTTTACGGTGCGGCTCAGTCCCCTGTTGGGCCCCGAGGGTAGGGTGATCGCCGTAGATATCGATCGCAGTGCGATCCGGGGGCTCGAACGGTTGGTCCAGCAATCCTCGCTGGACAATGTGGAGTTGGTACCGAGCGAGCCGGACGATCCGAAACTGCCTCCGAACTCAATCGATGCCGCCCTGATCGTGATCTCGTATCACGAGATGGAGGCGCATCAGGAGATGTTGGCCGGTATCAAGCAGGCCCTCCGACCGGGAGCTCGTCTAGTAATCGTGGACAATCCAGCTCGCGATCCGAGACGGAGCCGACAGGCCCAG
Source organism: Gemmatimonadota bacterium (assembly GCA_039586365.1). GTDB lineage: Bacteria > Gemmatimonadota > Gemmatimonadetes > Gemmatimonadales > GWC2-71-9. The sequence continues at coordinate 21,057 of JBDHKN010000030.1, forward strand.
ATGCAACTTCATCACATTGACATCGCCTTGGTGGAGCAGGACCTGGAGGCAGCTGGGTTCGAGATCATCGAGCGGCGGCCGCATTTCGTCGATGGGGATTACAATGGGTACCGCCGGCGCAATTGGATGCTGGTGGCGACTCCCCTCCGGAGCCAGCAGACGAACTAGCCCGAGAGCCGCGCTCTCCGGACCGTTGGCCTCGCCAGCGTCCCCTGGGATAACGCCGGCCGCCTCGCGCTTCACCTGCCACGGCATGAGAACAGGATCTTCGCGCTGCATTGTAACCTGGTTCGTTTTGCAACGTATTGTACAATGATGGATCCGGCCAACATCGATATCCTCCTGACGTTCCGTCACTTGGCGGATGACGCCCGTACCGGCCTTCAGCAGGTGCGGCAGGCCAAAGGGGAAGTCCGGGTCGTTGCGGGATACCTCGAGGCAGGAGACGTGCTCGAGAGCTACCGAACACTCAGCATCCCGGTCCGCAGAACCTACCGGGAATCAGACCGTGCCGCTTTCGTCCGAGTTTGCGAAATCCTCACCTCAACCGGTGTGGCGGACCTGGTAGATCGGGTTGCTCAGGTCAAGTCACGGTACGACCAGGTCATGAGGGACCTATCCTCACATACGATCTTGAACGACAAGCCGCTCGAGCACAGGCTGGTCTTCGACGCGTGGCTGGACGCCGTCATATTTGGAGGCTTTGGCGGCAAGGACAAGAAGTATCGCGTCCTATTAGAGGAATGCGGTAAGGCAGTGGAGGGCGTTGCGGTGAGAATCACCGAGGGAATCGCTGAGCGGATGCTCGAACTGGCCCCCCTGGTATCCGAAACGCTGCAGCCACATCTCGGCCAAGGGGACCGTGCCACGGCTTCGGACAGCTAGTCCACTAACCAGCCGTCATGCAAGTTGATGATACGATTGCCGTACTTGGCGTATTCCTCGTTGTGCGTGACCTGGATAATTGTCGTACCACCGTCGTTCAACTTCTTCAGCAGGTCCATGATCATCCGTCCCTGAGATGAATGAAGGCTGCCGGTCGGCTCGTCAGCCAAGATCAGTCTGGGACTGGCAACCATCGCTCTTGCCACTGCCACCAGTTGCTGCTGACCACCCGAGAGTTGCCTGGGGTAGAGATCCTTCTTGGCAACGATCTGGAACTTGTCCAAGGTGTCTGCAACGATGCCTTGGCGTTCCCCTCGGGGAACGTTGCGGTAGGAAAGGGGGATATCGAGGTTCTCGTAGACGGTGAGATCGTCGAGCAGGTGATACTGCTGGAACACGAATCCTATGTATTGCTTGTGCAGTTCGTTTCTGTGCTTGGTCTTTAGTTCGTGTACCGGCCGTTCCACGAAATAGTACTCACCCGCCCAAGCACCATCGAGCATGCCCACAATGCCTAGTAGCGTGGACTTTCCGGCTCCTGACGGCCCCATGACCGTTACGAACTCACCTTCCTCAATGTCAAGCGTTATCTGGCGTAGCACGTACTGCTTCGTATTACCCAGGAGGAAGAATTTCTCAACGTTTCTCAGTGATATCATCTCGTCCAAACCTGAAGTTGCTCGTGAGGATTCTAGCACAGTTGGCGTTTTTGGGTAGTCTACGATCGCCGTCTTGCTTACTACCGGGTCGTTTGGAGACGGCACCAAACCAGTTGCGCCTACAACCGGCCCAGCTCCCTTTCCCACGCACTCAAAGCCACTTCATAATACCGTGGTGAGAACATGACCCACTCACCCAACGACTCGGGTACACTGTAGGATTCGGCCGCCTCAGTTGCCGGTATCCCCCGTTCGTGCGCCACCCGTGCGGCCGCTTCCACGTCGTCGATCAGCTCGATGTAGCGATCGAGATCTGTCGCGTCCGCCACCGGCCCATGCCCCGGCACGTACACGGTGCCGGGGTCTCTGACCAGGGCTCGCACATCACGGGACAGCCGCGATGGAATCGCATCTCGGTAGTTGGGGAACATTTGATTCCACACGAGATCACCACACCACACCACGCTTGGTTCGTCGATCTCCACCGTGACGTCACTCGGTGTGTGACCTTCTCGCGGCACGAGATGGACCGTACGGCCACCCAGGTCGATGCTGGTAGCTGACGACGGATTGATAATCACCACGTCCGCCAGCATACTAGAACGAGGCGAGTGGGCTGCGACGCCGCGGTCAGCATCCGCCTCACTGATCAGATCACGGGTCGTTTCGGTCGCTAGAACATCGGGCGCCTGTTCTGCCCCATACCCTTCCACACCATTGGCGTGATCTCCATGGAAGTGCGTCAACACCACATGGGTCGGCCAGCGACCCGTCAGCTCACGAGACTGTTGCGCCATCCACGCAGCCCCGGTTGGGCTAGCGAAGCTCTCTACGACCAGGCTTCCATGGACTCCCGCAATAATGCCGCCATTACACAGGGTCGTCCGATCGCCAGTGAGCGGAGTCGAGACCAACGCCCAGAGACCCTCTCCCACGCTCTCGAGGCGTCCCCAAGGTTCCTGGACCGCACTCGGGCGGCGCCGGCCAGGAACCGAGAAGTCACGAGCCCAATTCGGGACTGCCGAGCCCACGTACAGCAAGTGAGCTCCACAGGAGGCTGTGACTCCCAGGAAAGACCGCCGCGAGACACCTTTTGTGCCGTACCCAGCGGGCCGCGCACCGCTGTTTGAATCGATCATCTCTGGTTGCCCTTCTCCGTTTCCGCTTTGGATTCCACAGCAGGGGCTTTCCAAAACGCCGAGTTATCCGGCGCAGCAGCCGCTGTGCGCGCCGAGTACAGCACCGAGTTGAACACCACGCGGAAGTTGCCGAACGGCTGCCCACGCCATTGTGGTCGCATGCCGAGCAGGATCACGTGCCCGTCGCCGTGTCTCACATCCATGGCTGTAGCGTACCCCTGCAGGTGTTTCTCACCCAGGAGATACCCAGACAGGAGCACCGTACCGGCCTTGGGGTACTTGGCCAACACGGCACCTTCGAATTCTTCTGCAGTAGTGAACACTGGGCTACGGCTGACGAATATCTTGCCGCTCTCAGGCATACCCGACATTACCGGGTGCGACGGATCCACCTCCATCGCCACAAGTGACCCGGCCATGAAGAACTCGCCGCGCTCAAGATCGGCCACCACGTTCTCAACCGGGAGGTGCAGCTGCTCAATAGCGAACAAACTGCCTCCGTTCCACGTAGCGAGCGTGCCGCCAGCACGCACGAACTCATCGAGCGCCCGTACTCCCTCACTCCCAATGCCGCCGGCGTACCGCGGCGGGACGGAGCCTTTTGCGTAGCCGTCGCGTATGGTGCCGGCCGGGATGTCGGCAATGACTACCACGTCGAAGCGGTTGCGGAGATCGCCGGCTATGATGTCGTGGTTGTAGACGCTAGTGAACTCGAACTCGTACCGCTCCAGCAGCCAGCGCGTCCAGCCCTCATCCATACTGGCACGCCAGGGACGGTACAGACCAATACGCGGCCTGTTGACGGCCGTCCCGGCGGCCCCTCCCCACTCCGCCTGCAGCGCGTAATCCCTCACTATGGCATTGATCGAGGACTGGGAAACACCGGAAATCACGTAGCGCCCTGAAGATCCAGCAGCACCGTTCTCACCCACGCTGCCCGGGACGAAGCGAACCTGACCGCCCTCGCGCCAAGCCCGGTTGATCGCCCGGTAGGAGTTGTTCTGCGCCATGTCCAACAACAAGGCTCCGCCGCCCCCCCCGGCCCGTCCAGATCGCGGTGCTATTCCGGCAGCGACTGGGTGAGTGTCATAGCCGACTCCCGGGACCATATCGAATGGCGCAGCATCAGAAACATCTGAGTTCCACGGAAGAGCCTCCCCCTGTACTGGAGCCATAGCTCCACGTACAGCGTCAGAGAGCGGTGCCGCTGCTTCGATAACGCGAACATCGAACTGCAACGGCAAGGTCCACCCCGAGATGTCATACGGTTGATCCGGTGGACCTTCGGGATACTCCCTCAGGTCAGGGTAGTTCTGCACCGCGAACAGTTGCCGCACGAAATTCGCGTTCTCCTGATCCATGGCTATCACCCAGGTATTGGCTGGGACACTGCGACCTTCGAACTCGACCGCTCGTTCGAGCTGATGGATGACAATGCCGTTGAAGGCAAGACGCCGCAATAGCTCTACTGCCGCCACCGGATCGCGCTGCTCCTGCGGCACGAAATAGGCAAATGGCGGCCCGCTGCTGTACGTCTCAATTACGTCACGACCGGACTGATACCTGTTGTACAGCAGATCGTACTTGTACTTTGCTGCTACATCCAGCACCGACATCGATGCGGTGACGCAGTAGTCCACCGCATCCCTCAGTCTCCACCAACCCCCGGTCCAAGGACTGGCATACAACGATTGTGGCCGCAAGTCCCGAGATTTCACGGGAAAGTCCGCCACAGTATAGAAGTGCGGCGTTGCGTAACGATACAGCCCAGTCTCGGTGAGCAAGGACGTCACGTTATGGAAGTTGTTGGCATGGTCCAAGAAGCCCGGGTACCAGTTGTCAAATCCAGTACCCATATGCATCGCTCCTGTTTGCCCCCGTTCCTCCAATGCCTGGGCCATCGCCATACCGATCAGGTTCACCTGCCGCCACATCAGAGGATGCACGAACTCGGACACCGGTTCCGCGAACGGAGGAATCCAAATCCGTGCCGGGAACGGCGCCGTCTGGTGATGGTTGTACAGGATCTGCGGCTCCCAGTGCCGGTCCACACGTGTTACGACCCGCGACTCGATCATGCTGAGCATGTAGCCATCACGGTTGTTATCGTGTCCGACGTACTGTTGGTAGAGCCAGGGCATCGGAGACACCTCGTACGGTGTTCCGAGATTGGAGCTGTACCACTCCGCCACCTTGTTCTGGCCGTCGGGGTTCATCGACGTCCATAACAGCAGGATGACGTTCTCAAGGATAGACTGTATCTCCGGATCGCCCTCCCCAACTACCAGTTCGTACGCTAGCTGCATGGTATGCTGGGCCGGCGCCACCTCTGTCGAATGGAGTCCGCCGTCGATGTGTACGATCGCCTTTCCTTCCCCAGCCAGCTCACGCGCCATCTCGTCAGTCAGTCCCCGTGGATGTGCCAACCTCCGTGAGATTTCTCTATATCGTTCGATCTCTGCGAGGTTTTCGGCGGCCGAGATCAATGCGACGTACCAACTGCGGCCTTCTGTCGTCCTGCCGACCTCGACGAGCTGCACCTTGTCGCTGGATTCAGCGAGCCGCTGGAAGTACTCTATCGCTTGGTCGTATGATGCGAGGTGGAAGTCGGCACCCACACGGAAACCGAGAACTGACTCAGGAGTGGGTACGTTGGTCTGAGCATTGGCAGCCGCGGTGGCTACACCTGCGAAGACCAAGGTGGTCAAATACATGCGGACTGAACTCGGCATGGCCTCTCCGATATTACGGATATTGTGACTGTCAAACTGGGAAAGTAGAACTCGGGCCCTCGCCCGAGAACACTGCCCGTCAATACACTCGTTCGATTGACAGGCCGAATGATAATCGGTAAGTGCGGAAACAACGTCTCACACGGACATCAAGGTACGAACTTGCAGCCCGGGCTGCCAGGACCCCGCAGTGCACTGCCGGATGCCAGCGGATCCATTCAGGTCATACAACAAACCGGTCACCGCAAGTTTCTGACTCCCTCACAATGTGAGAATCAGCGTCTCTTGGATGGCCACCGCCTTCATGTCAACTATGGCCGCACCTGGCTGGAGAGCCAATCCCGGGGTCACTTGCCACTGCAAGACTCCATTGTACCTTAGCCATATGGACGAGTCCAAATCCAGATCAGTCGAGGAGCGGCTGCGACAGCTGGAGGATGCTGTCGCACGCATCGAGAGTACCCTCAAGCAGTTGATCGACTCGCTGGCCCGCAGGGAGCGCGAGTCGCCGGTGTCAAGGTCAACCTCAGCGCAACTGGCCACCACAAGGTCACCAAGAGGGGCCGTGCCGTCACGGCGTTCGCAAACAGCAGCGGAACCGCGAAGGCCGATCTCGGAGACTAGTCGCGCCGAGGTTACAGCCAACAAATTGTGGGCCGACTTGCAGAATCGCGGCCTCCAATTCTGGATCAGCCGGGTTGGGATAGGATTGCTCCTGCTGAGCGTCGTGTTCCTGTTTGACTACGCAGTGGACCGAGGATGGCTGACACCTCCGATCCGAGTCGCGTTCGGCCTGCTCCTAGGCACTTCCCTCGCCCTCATCTGATTCCGAGTGCGCATCGAACAGCGTTGGTTCAGCCAACTAATGCTCGGTGGGGCGGCAGCCGCCTGGTACATCACAGGTTTTGCAGCATTCCAAGTATTCCACATCGTAGGCCATCCCGCTGCTTTCGCGTTTATGGTTGCCGTGACGGGTTTCACATTCTGGGCCGGCATAAGGGAGAGCGACGCACTGCTAGCAATACTTGGTGCGGTTGGTGCCCTGGCCACTCCTTTCTTGTTATACACCGACACGGGAACGATAGCGGGACTCATCACATACACCTGCATTGTACTCCTCGGAACGAGCGGCATCTACCTGTTCAAGGGCTGGTTGTCGCTCCTATGGACCACTGTGATCGGAGGCTGGTCGGTACTCGCCACCGGCCTTGGGGGAGGGGAGTTGGCCGACCGATGGGCCGTGCAAATAGGTGTGCTCGTCACATGGCTCCTCTTTTGGCTGGTGCCTGTTGGCCGTACCCTATTGGAGGACTGGAATCCGGCACGCTGGCAACCCACGAAGTCGGGCTTGTTCACTCATCTCTTCGGATCTCCGGAAACCCCTGGTAGACCCGGAGACGTGGCTGTACTCACCCTAGTGACGCCACTGCTTGCCCTGTCTCTGTCTAGCATGATCTGGACACAAGCGGATACAGTGTTGGGGTGGGGCGCGCTTGGTGGGACTCTGCTGTATGCTCTGGCCGCCTGGCATCTCAACCGACCCGGCAACCTGCAGACCTTAGTATCCGCGCATCTCGTCACCGCTGCTGTGCTCGCGGCCGCTGCATTCGCTCTGTTGCTCGATGGGCACCCACTGATTCTGCTGTGGGCAGTTCTCGCGACTGCTCTCCATTTGTTGGCTAAGCGGCTTGAAGAAAACGCTCTGAGAGTCTGTGGGCACCTCCTGTTCGGTATCGTGGGCTTGTGGCTGATGCACCGGATTGCAGAGGAAGGCAGGCCGGACATCGCCCTCCTAAACCTACGGGCTGCAACCGATGCCGCCATAATTGGTGCCGGTCTCTTGGCAGCAACATGGATGAGTGACAGGCATGCGACGGTCTATCATGTGTCCGCTCACATTGCGATTCTCGGTTGGATCTGGAGGGAGTTATCTCAGCTGCCTTCCGGCGAGGCAATCGTGACCGTCACATGGGGTGCGTATGGAATCGTGCTGTTGCTTGCAGCCCGGCGTACGCGGTTGGTAGGCCTTGCAACCCTGTTGCTGGTCGTCGCCAAACTCTTCCTGGTAGATCTGAGTCGAGTCGATCCATTCCTGAGGATTCTACTCTTCCTCGGTTTCGGTGGAACATTCCTGTTGATCAGCTACTATTTCCGCGATCTGCTGCGGAACCCCATGGAGGACAGCGACTCCGGCGGCTGAATGGGTCGTTGTCAGACGGTGTGAACCCACAATTGGTGGGCAGCACCGAGTTCTGCTAACTATCCACCCAATCAACTGCGAACCCGCGCTCGTACAGCCATCGCTCGGCTCTTTCTTTCAAACAGGCCTCTTGATAGGCATTCCATGAACTGCGGGCGTGGTTTGCATCATCTGGGAAAAGCTGTGCTAGAGAATCCAGAAATCTGTAAAGAGATTCCGTATCACAAGCACTTCTCACGTGCTCTGGCCATTCGTCGAACCATTGCCGCAGGATATCAGAGTGTTCTTCGTGTGTGAGCGGCACGATCTTCTCATACCGGTCTGGATCAGAGGTCACCACATCCATTTTGGAATCAAACGCATCGGTATCGATCGGGGTCAGCGTGGCAGTAGGATTGTCCACCCATGTGAGTTCACCTGTAACGACGTCGAAATACACATCGTACACGTAGTTGGAGGGATCTTCCCGACGCCACACATCGAACCATTCTGCGGCCCAATCTGCCTTCAGGGATCTGCTGGGTCTCGCCGACATACTCGTGTCTCCACGCCGCTTTGCGTTGGTTGACTTCATTCGAAAGAAAGCCCGGACTACGAGGCCCGTCCAGTACACGACCGACTGGCCGCAACAGACGGTGTGACATTGAGCCACGTCATCAAGAGTGGATCGAATGGCTACACAGTTGAGGGATAGAGCAGTCGTTGCACCCAGCGTGGGACACAACGTCCTGCTAGGCCGGTTGAGCGCCCTTGCGGGGTGGACCGGTACAACCGTCGCGACCGTGATAGCGGCACTGAGACCCCGCATCTTCCGGGTTGCCGATCACAACCGAGTAACGCACGAGTGAAACCGTCAATGCTCTCAAACCGTTCCTCTCTGTGTTTCGCAAGAGCCCGTTCCAGCACGTGCTCGAACGACTGGGGAACGTCCGGCCTCAAGATCCGGACTGACGGCGGCTGCTCCTTGGCATGACGCGACATCACAGCTTGGGGCGTTCCCGTGAACGGAGGTTCACCCGCCAGCATCTCAAATACGACACATGCAAGCGAATACTGGTCGGCGCGAGCATCGATGTCCCGCTCACCTCGGGCCTGTTCGGGGCTCATGTATGCCGGAGTGCCGGGAGAGAAGCCCGACTTAGTCAATCGTCTTTCACCAGCTTCCCCCACCGCAATAGCAACCCCAAAGTCCGTGAGCATAGGGCGTCCCCGTTGGAAGAGTATGTTCCCGGGCTTGATGTCCCGATGAACCACATTCTGTCCGTGGGCATACTGGAGTGCTAAAGCAAGCTGTTGAACAATCGCCAGTGTCTCTCCAACTGTGCTGTGCCTTCCGAGCCTCAGAGCGTCCCGCAGCGATCCACCGTCGGCAAAGGGCATCACATAGTACAGAACATCGTCGAACTCGCCCGAGTCGAGGAGAGTGAGGATATTGGGATGTCGTAGATTGGCGGTGATCTGAATCTCGCGTAGGAAGCGGTCGGCGGCGAGTGTGCACGCCCGCTCCGGGTGCAACACTTTCACCGCGACGTCTCGGCAGTGCCCGTAGTCGTATGCCAGATAGACGGTGGCCATCCCTCCGCTGCCGAGTGGACGTCGAATCTGGTAGCGGTGACCAATCTGGTACCCAAAGTATCGGTCCGAAAGACCAACCAATGATGGCTGGCCCCTACGCACCCGCAGTCCGGCGGACGACCTGCTGGGCCCGATACCGTACGATTCTGAGGGCACCGTCGTGCTATAGTCATTGTCAAACATACCGTACTCCTCAGACCTACATCCGGATTCTCACCTGGTGCCGTCAAGAGATCGTCAAGCAGTGCACCTCCCACCAGCTCCATTCTGGTGCACCCAAGGAGTCGTCCTGGCGACCGGCCCCGCGTTTCCCTATCTTCGCGGCTTGGGACAACGGCTCGATTCGAGAGTCCAATATTCAGACATTGGGAGGCACGAATTAGGACATGAGAAGCCCATACAAATCCCTCACGTTCTGGATATTCGTCGGCCTCTTCGGCGGTATGATCTGCGGCAGAGTCTTCGGTGAGTCCATTGTGCCCGTCGCTCAGCCACTATCCGACGTATTTCTCAGACTGCTTCGCATGGCGATCATGCCGCTCATCATCACTTCTCTCACAGCGGCCGTCATTGTTGTCGGGGGGAGGAAGAATCTGGAAATACTCGGTGTGAAGACATTTGCCTATTACATCACAAGCAGTCTAATGGCGATACTGACTGGGCAAATCCTAGTGAATATGTTCAAGCCCGGGATTGGCTCGGCTATCAGGCTGGAGGAGACTGTCACACAGATCCCGGCAGCGCAGCAAAGCTTCACCGACCTCATCCTCAACATCATCCCTGAGAATCCGTTCCGGGCACTGGCTGACGGACAGGTTCTGCCGGTGATTTTCTTCTGCATCCTCTTTGGCTATTTCGTCACACAGCTCAAGGACCCCTTCAAGACCCATCTTGGGGATTTCTTCCAGGCTGCGTTCCAGGCCATGATGAAGATGACCCGATTCGTCATCTGGTCGGCGCCGCTGGGCGTTTTCGGTATCAATGCGGTTATCGTTGCAACAACTGGTTTCGAGGCGTTCCGGTCGCTGGGGTTCTACTTCGGTATTGTCTTGATCGGTCTGTTCATCCACGCTGTAATCACACTGCCACTTCTCGTGTACTTTGTGACCCGCAAGAACCCCTTCCGCCACTACAAGGGTATGCCTCCGGCGCTCGTCACTGCCTTCTCGACATGTTCAACCATAGTCACATTGCCACTCACCATGGAGGCAGTCACTGACAACTCCAAGGTCTCGGAGAAGATCTCGTCCTTCGTACTTCCGATAGGTGCTACAGTGAATATGGATGGGACGGCGCTCTACGAATGTGTTGCTGTCATATTCATTGCGCAGGTCTACGGTGTTGCCCTCTCGCTGGACCAGCAACTAGTCATTGTCTTCACGGCGTTACTTGCATCGATCGGAGCTGCAAGTGTGCCAATGTCCGGACTTGTGATGATGTCGATCATCTTGGCGGCGGTTGGATTGCCTCTGGAGGGAGTCGCGATCATTCTCGCTGTGGATCGAGTTCTCGATATGTTCCGCACCACGGTGAACGTACTCAGTGATTCCTGTGGTGCCGTGATCGTGGCCAAGTTGGACGGTGAGGACGTACTCACGTAGCCGATTCCACATTCCATTGTCCCTGGGGCCAGGTAGCCCACGCCCGAGGCGTGACGTATAGTTGACAGTGACTCAGAAAGGAGACTCCGTGCGCTTGCGTTCATGCATAGAGATATTAGCTGTTGTCGGCATCCTGACCGGATGTCAGCAGACGGTAGGATCCCTAAACAGCCCAATGCCGTTTGACACAGAGACACATATCGCAGCTTGGATCGATCTATGGAGAACGTACGATCTCAACCGCGTCGATCAACTCTTCCTCGAAGATTCTACTGTCACCTACTTTTCGTCTGAAAGAGAAGGTCTCATCAAGGGATTCGCAGCAGTCCGTGAGCACCATGCAGGCTTTGGCTTCAGCGAAGGGGGAGGAATACCAGAACAGGAACTCTGGGTTGAGGATCTTCACACCAGCATTTACGGACCAACAGCGCTCGTAACAGGCATTTGGCTATTTGGGAATCGTCAGGCAGCTCCCGACGGCGTACAGCGGGGCCCCATGACGGTTGTTTACGTGTGGGATCACGACGGATACAGGATCGCACATATGCATTTTGCAGGTTACTGAATTCGTCTGTCCAGTTCTCCGAGATCTTCACACGCCAGCGTCCGTGCCATAGTAGATTTGAGATTTCGTGTCGCTTCGCTCAAGCACTGTGCCGTACACGTCGAGTAGCCCTGCATGGGCCTTTGTGTGCGGAGTTGTGTAGTCCGAAAAGGAGCCGCTGTTGAGTAGCTGGGAACCGACCATCTCGAGACTGTTGCTCGCTCTACGACTGGAGAGCGTCAAGGCCAAGATCATCGTGTTCGCATTACTGGCGACTCTAATCCCGTCGATGAGCACGGCCTGGATCTCCTACGGCCGTAACCGGCAGTCTCTTACTGAAAAGACAGCTGAGGAACTCCAGAGTGTGGGATCCCAGACGGCCCGAGAGATGGACCTGTGGATAAGGGATCAGCTGCACAATCTGCGCGTATTCGCAAGTTCCTATGAGGTAACTGAAAACCTCGACCTACTGCCTGCTGCGGGGGGTGCGGATATCGTAAGTACTCAAGCCTCTGTGCGGTTGAGCGATTACCTGAGCTCGGTTCAGCAGCTGTTCCCTGACTACGATGAAATCTTGGTCATAGATCACGCGACCGCAGTTGTTGCCTCCAGCTCCGATTCGGCCGGGGCCGTGAGTCTGCCGCCCAACTGGTTAGAGGAGTTACAGGCGGATGACGCCGTGGATAAGGCTATCCTAGGCGCTCCTTATTGGGATCAACACACAGAACATGCAGTATTGACCATCGCCGTTCCCATCGGTTCGCCTGCCGGTCCATTCCTCGGCGCCATGGCGGCGAGGCTCAAGATCAACTCCGTCGATTCGATCCTCCAGAGCTACTCACCCGGCGAATCCGGGCAAGCCTATTTGATCACCCCGGCGGGCCACGTCATTACCAGCTCACGGATGAGTTCCGCTCAGCTGATGAACATGAAATTGCCCGAGACGGCAGTCAGAAATCTGCTCGCGATGGAGGGAACCGCCATCGAGTATACCGATTACCTTGGCACGGAGGTCGTCGGAACGCTGCGCCGCATCCCTCGATTAAGCTGGGCGCTCGTGGCGGAAATCCCAATTGAAGAGGCGTACGCTCAGGTCGCGCGACTGCGCAACGTGACGCTGGTGGTTGTAGCTACGCTCCTGCTCGGTGTGGGCGTGATTGCGTACGTTCTTGCACTGGTCATCGTCCGGCCCCTCGATCGTCTCACCGCCGGGGCCAGAGAGGTAGCGGCAGGAGATCTTTCGGTTGGACTTCCAGTGATTGGCCGCGGTGAGGTCAGCTATCTGACCGAAGTCTTCAACGACATGGTGACCAAGCTACGCACAGGGCGGGAGGAACTCGACGCCGCAAACGAGACTCTCACAGAGCAGAATGAGGCACTGGAGCGTCTTTCTGTCACTGATGGCCTCACGGGACTCTTTAACCGCCGCCAGCTGATGGAAACCCTTGCTAAGGAATCCCAACGCACCCGGCGTCACAAACGTCCATTTACGGTGCTGATGCTCGATGTGGATCACTTCAAGAAATGCAACGACGACTACGGTCATCTCATCGGAGACGACGTCTTGAAGAAGTTGGGGTCAATCCTCAAAGGTATGACACGAGATGTCGATTTTGTGGCCCGGTACGGTGGAGAGGAATTCGTAGTCTTGTTGCTGGAAGCAGGCCAGGACGGAGGCACCGAAGTAGCGGAGCGTATTCGCGACCGAATCGCCGCCGAAACTTTCACCTCTGGCAAGGAGGAGTTCAACATCACGGTGAGCATCGGTGTAGCCGAGTGTTCGGGAGTGGACCCGTCGCCGGATGCTGTCATCTCCCGGGCAGATCGTGCGTTGTATCAAGCGAAACGGCAGGGACGCAATAGAGTGGCGCGGGCCGACAGCAGGAGCGGCCAACGGGGAAAGACCAGCTCGTCATGAGACAGTACCTTCTTGACTGTTGCCTCACCTATCTCCGGTTCTCCACCAGGTTATGAAAGATCCAGCCACCGCGATTGTCCTCAGTGATGATCCGCACCCACTGCTCGGCGTAGGCCTGACCCACCACATTGGCACCCGATTCCAAAGTGAAAAGGATATCGAATCCGAGACCGGGGCCTTCCCTAACGTTGGCACGCCGCACGGCCCGCAGGGGAAGCGGTAAGGCAAACAGAATCTCACCCGGCTGCGTCGATTCACTGTTTCCACCGATCAGTCGACCTCTGCCTTCCCCAGCCAGCCGCTTCGCCTCGTTCGCCAGATAGAGAGACCCCCCGTAGTTCTGGTTGTTGAACTCCACCGTACTCTCGTCCAGAAATTGCTGGGCTCGCTCAATCTCGGGAGTCTGCCTCTGCCCCGCCACTGCCTTCAGCTGTTCCAGCGCGATCTCGGCCTCAGCCATGCCTGAGGCCGCTTCTGCCCTGCTTGCCAGAGTCTGCAGCCGGGCCATCGATCGCACGACCTCCCGCATTGCTTCATCCAACTCCGCCTGTAGCTCTTCGATTTGAGCTTCTTTCTCCAGTAGCTGGAGCTGAAGTCTGGCGATCCCTTGCTCGAGTTCCGGATCCGTGGTAGTGACAGTCACAGTAACTGTGTCCACGATGAACCGCTCCACTTCCACCGTGTCGTACACTACCACCGGTTCCGGCATTCGTGGCGGCGGTGGATCCATACATGCGGGCAGCAATAGGATCAGTGGTGAAAGCACACGTGCCCGGGGGAATACCTGAGCGCCGAGACTGGGCAGACGGATTGCGAACATCTCAAGATCCTCCTTCGCGCGGGCTACAGCTTCCATATGACGGCGCTTCGTCATCAGTTGACTACAAACTAAAAGGCTTCGATCGGATTTGCGACCGCTCCTCAGTGACGAAGACTAGTCGAGGCATCCAGGAGCTCTGCTACCAGCGCGACCCCAAGTTGGAGTCCGAAGCCGCTAGGTCTGCTGGATGTGATGGTTGTCTATCAGATCCTGTGTCCCACCGAAGACGATGTCCTGAATCGCCTGCGAGCCAAGGAAGTCATGGGGGAATCCCAACTCGACTCGGCTTGCCTCACTGAGAATACCAGCTTTGCAGGATTTCGATCCTAACACGGCCCCGTGAATCCGCTTGAAAAATAGAGAAACCACCACCCACCCCCACCAAGGTGACCACCGCCTCGGCAAGACTGACTCGAACCCCGTTTGCGTCTATCCCCGTCCAACCGGTTACATTAAGCCAGCCAGCTGTTCAACTCTCCACATGTCACCGATACGTTTTGCCAGGAGGCTACTTCCGTGGGTGGACTCTTCGGTGTGGTTTCCAGAGACGACTGTGTTCCAGATCTCTTTTACGGAACTGACTACCACTCCCACCTCGGCACAATGCGTGGTGGGCTGGCGGTGCGTAACAGCAACGGGTTTGCCCGCTTCATACACGACATAACCAACAGCCAGTTCCGCAGCAAGTTTGAAGACGATCTCCCTAGACTCAAGGGAGCCTCTGGGATCGGCGTTATTAGCGACTACGAGGACCAGCCTCTTATCATCGGCTCACACCACGGGGTTTATGCCATTGTCACCGTCGGCAAGGTAGGTAACCTGGAGGACCTGGCTGCGGCAGCACTACGAAAGCGGACTGCCCACTTCTTGGAAATGAGTGGTAACGAGCTGAATCCCACCGAACTGGTGGCACACCTGATCGATCAGGAAGAGTCCTTCGAGAACGGCATCCAGCGGGCCCAGGAGGCAATCGAGGGCTCGTGCTCGCTGTTGCTTCTGACTGAGCACGGGATCTACGCGGCCCGGGACCGTTTGGGGCGGACGCCGGTTGTAATCGGCCAGAAGCCAGGGGCGTTTGCGGCCACACTCGAGACCTGTGCGTTGCCAAACCTCGGCTACGAGATCACCAAGTACCTTGGACCCGGTGAGGTGGTACGCATCACTCATGACGGTGTGGAGCAGCTCTTGCAGCCTAGGGCCAGGATGCAGGTCTGCGCCTTTCTCTGGGTCTATTACGGGTACCCGGCATCAAGTTATGAGAGCATCAACGTGGAGGCAGCACGTTACCGTTGCGGGACGTTCCTGGCCCGGCGTGACGATGTCGAGGTCGACGTAGTCGCCGGCATCCCGGACTCCGGCACAGGCCACGCCATAGGCTATGCCAGTGCTGCCGGCGTCCCTTATAGACGTCCCTTCGTCAAGTACACTCCCACGTGGCCTCGCAGCTTCATGCCGCAGGATCAGAGGGTTAGAGACCTCGTCGCGCGGATGAAGCTCATTCCGATCCGCGAGATCATCGAGGGGAATCGGTTGCTCTTCTGCGAAGACTCTATTGTCAGAGGAACTCAGCTCCAGGACATCATCAGGCGAATCTTCGACCACGGTGCCGAGGAGGTCCACATGCGGCCTGCGTGTCCGCCCCTGGTCTTCGGCTGCAAGTTCCTCAACTTCTCGCGCTCGCGATCAGAGCTGGATCTGGCAGGTCGCAGAGCTATCAAAGAGATCGGTGGTGGGGATCAGCCGGACAATCTGGACGAATTTGCCGACCACACCTCCGCCGGCTACTGCGCCATGATCGAGAGCATTCGAAAGCGACTGGGGCTCACTTCACTGCGCTATCAGCGGCTGGACGATCTTGTGGCTGCAATCGGCCTGAGCAAAGAAGACCTCTGTACATTTTGCTGGGACGGGGCGGAGTGAGCTTGGCGCTCTGCGTGACACTGGCTATCTAGCGGCTGCGCTGGAGCTGAAGGAACTCCAGTACTCTTATCTCATCCCGCCTCAGCGCCGTGGCCGGCCGTCCACCTCTTTTCGTCGTTGGTGGCGGAGGTGATTCCCCGACTACTTTGCCGCGCATATACCCATCGATCACGTCCGGATGGACATAGTACTTGCGACACACAGTACGCGTATTGCCCAGTCGTTCTGCGACTCGATCGATGGCCCGAACGATGTTGCGCTTTGCTTCCCGCTTTGTTGTGGCTGGCCCCATGTCGCGTAGCGTGGTTGCCGCGTACATGGTCCCCGCCCAGGTCCGGAAGTCCTTCGCTGAGATATCCTTGCCTGTTATTTGCTTGAGGTAGTCGTTGATATCACCCGAGTCTACGTCCTGCCGTCGGCCGTTGTCATCCAAATACTGAAACAGCTCTTGCCCTGGCAAAGTCTGGCACTGCTGCACGATCCTCGCAATCCGCTTGCTGGTAATAGCGACTTTGTGGGCCACACCGCTCTTGCCACGGAACTCGAACCTGAGCTGCGAACCAGTCACCGCCACATGATGATTCTTGAGGGTGGTTAGGCCGAACGAGCGGTTCTCCTTGGCATAGACGTCGCTGCCTACTCGGATCAAGGTCTTCTCGAGCAAACGCACCACGGTGGCCAACACTTTCTCTCGTGGCAGTCCGGGCCGCAACATGTCCCGTTCAACCCGTTTTCGGATTGTGGGAAGCAACTCACTGAACGACAGCATGCGGTCGAACTTGGTCTCGTCACGTACCTTGCGGTACCGCGAGTGATAACGGTATTGCTTGCGTCCCCTGGAATCCCGGCCGGTGACTTGGATGTGACCATTGGCCTTGGGGCAGATCCACACATCACGCCAGGCCGGAGGGATCACCAAAGACCTGATACGTGCCAGGGTCTTGGGATCCCGGATCGGCTTGCCAGCAGAGCCGGTGTAGCTGAATCCACGCCCCCTGCGCCTGCGCCGGATCCCCGGTTGGGCGTCGGTGACATATCGTAGCCCGGCGGCTTCAGCAGACTCTCTCAGTGAAAACCTCTCCGCGTTGTCAGGTGGTGGCTCCCACGGGGTCGGAGACAAGATGGATAGGATAGGACGTTAGCGCAAAGGCTGGCTTCTGGTCTATTCCTTGCGCATGATGATCGATCGAGATCCTGTGTTGACGGTGAAGCCACAGGGGCTGGGCACCACCGCCAACGGCCCACCAAGCGACTGAGATCGGTGAGGTTGACCCTGGAGTGGCAGTAGGGCCTATCTCAGATCAGGCAGGCGTCTTCTTGGGACCTCCTCACCGTGGAGCAAAACGGGCTGTGGTCTTGGAGATCACCCAAGCCCATGATACACTTAGGGTCAGCGAAATCATGTGTCAATACGTCTGTTCGTTCGGCTGCAACGAGCACCCGATTGCCGAAGTGGCCCCACGCTGCTTGAGCGGTTCATTTTAGGAACGTGATCCAGGATATGGCACTGGGGATTCATCCTGATGCTCCTTCGCCGCACTAACCGCCGGTCCCAGCTGATCTCCCCGCGGTGGCTATTGGTGCTGGGCTTGTGGGGCAACCCCAACTCCTTGGCAGCACAGATCCCGGTCCGGAACCAGGTAGAGCAACCCAAGGACGCGTTGCTGATCATGCCGCCGCTTCCTCACACGGCTGCGGATTCCAGCTACAGTGTGACGGTGGCAGCTCGTCTCCGCGAGCGCTTCGGTCATTGGCATGTTCATGAGGCCAGGCTGATCGAGTTCTGCGAAGCGACCGAGTCCTGCGACGTTCTGGTCCCGGACACGACGGCTCACCACTACGCCCGCAGCACCGGTGCCGACTTCTACGTGATCGGGCGGTTGGGACACGACTCAACTCCTTGGGTAGAACTGCGACTGCTCGAGACAGGCCGACGAGGTGGCATCCAGCATCAGACCGCTATGCTCACCGTTCAGGCTGATGCTGACCTGCCGCCGGACGTATTCGCCCAGCAGGTAGGCGGAGTGCTCAGCGATACGCTGGCGACCGCTCTAGGTGCAGCACGCGACGCACGGAGATGCTGGACCGACCTTGTGGACCGACATTACGAGGACGCAAGGAGCCGAGCAGAAGGTGCTTTACGGCGTTTCCCGAACCACCCGTCAGCAGCAACGTGTCTGTCATACGTATTTGCTGAACGGAACGAGCCAGACAGCCTGATATGGGCGTTGGAGCTGGCGGTGGTGGGCGACTCGACGCTGCACCAAGCTTGGGAACGACTGGGCCTGGAATACCTCAGAAGGGGAGATACGGCACGAGCGATCGACGCTCGGGTGCGTGAGGTGCGCGCTGATCCGCAGGATGTGGAACGGCGGGTACGAATTGCGCGAATGATGGATGAACTCGGACAGCGAGAGGCTGCCGTGACGCTGGTTCGCGAGGGATTGAGTTATCCCGGGAATACCTTGGAACTGCGTCGCATCCTGGCACGCATGTGCCTCCTATACGAGATGTGGGAATGCGCCAGGGACGCGCTTGCTGAACAGTTCGCTCTCGATTCCAGCTTGGCGAGCGACACGACGTTCTATTTCCAGATGATCGGCCTCGCACAGACATTGTCGGACACAGCCCAAGTCGCTAGGTGGACTGGGGAAGCGGTGATGCGGGTTGAGTCATTGGTGGGACAGGCGTGGGAGCGTGTGGAAACGGCGCGCCAGGAGGCCGAGCGATCGGAACAGGTGTTGACATCACTACGGTTGGCTCAGGCGGGAGTGTATGTCGATCTCGGCGATAAGGACGCAGCGCTCGCAGTGTATCACACGATACTCGAACGCGATCCCGACAATGTCCGAGCGCCGTTGGCTGCAGCACAGCTCCTGACGGACGATCGTTTCTTCATCCTCGAGTCGGCAACACCAGTCGATTCCCACGTACTGAGTGCCGCTGATTCACTACTCACGAGCGTTGCGCGACGGTCCGAAGACCATGATGTCTTGGAATCTATCGCCCTTACCTATCTCAACGTGGGCACCCGCCTCGTGCGCAGTCGGAGGGTACGGGCGACGGCGGTCCGATGGTTGCAGAATGCCGTACGGGTCGACCCCGACGGTACTCTGCAGGGCCGTTCCAACGCGATGCTGGCGGTGGCGATTCTCTACCTGTTGGAGGAGGTGGACACTCAGCTTCGCGTCGAGCGAACCTGCGATCTTGCTCAGCTAGAGGCCGACCTCGTTTCTCAAGGGCGCGCTGCAATTGGAGCGAGCGAAAGCGAGTATCCCCAGATCGCAGCCGAAGTGACGCCGGGTCTGCAGGCCATCGAGGATTTGATCCCAGAAATCCTTGCAACACTGGGCTGCAACCACACGGGACGATAGGGAATCAGCTGGCGGCCGTCCTACCCTCGATATCTGAACTTCCCCGTTCGTCCTTCAACGGTCACGCGCGGCAATGGTGCCACACGCACCAATAGTCGCCTTGCAGTTCGAGTCACCAAGCCAGGACGGCGGCGTCTCAACGAGTCCACGCTTTCGCCCTTTAGCCAGGCAAAAACCTCATCCACGTCTTCGTCGTCCAGCGTACGGACGCTAACCACTGCACGATAGTAGAATTCACCTTCACCGTCAGGCTCCAGACCGACCTCATATACCGATCCCAATGCCCGCCGCAGATTGCTGGAATTGGTAACCACCGCTGTCCCTGCACTGTCTTCCATGGCGAACCGCTCCCGCACGGGATCGTAGAGGACGACAAACTCCCATTCGACCCGCGCAACTGTTCGATCCCAGAGCGGTCTTGCCTCCCTCAACTCGACCGAGTATTGCAGGTGTAGCGGAAATCCAGATTCCATGGCTCTGAGATAACGATCGTCTGACAATAGGTTGTGCAGAGTCACGTATGCTTCCGGAACTTCGGCGGCACTCAACTCCACGCTGACCTTGGCCGGATCCTGAGCCAAGAATACCGGCGTCAAAGTCAGGGCGAAGCCAAACGCTACATGCGCGGGCCGCACTATCAGAAGCGACGCTCGATTCTCAGAGTCCAGCGCACAGGCTCACCTTCCTGAAGGGCTTTGGCTACGTAGATGCCGGCAGCCCCGAATTCGATACCGGCACCAATGTCGAACTTGAGGGCACCGACGTCCTCCCCTTCGAGCCACCCGGCTCCGGCGTTGCTGAAGAGGACAACTGTCGGTCCATCGAACCAGAACCAGCCATCCCAATCCCAGAAGTCAGACTCTGGATGCGGCTCGGGCTGCAACCAAAAGTCGTCCTCGAACCAATCGAACCCGACATCTCCCCGGTACTCCGCTTGAAACAGCAACACATGGTCGCACAGACCCGGCAGTGACGAATCGATAACAGCCTCGTTGCAGGCGAAGGCTCGAAAGGAGTAACCGTTCATCGGATCAGGTCCGCCCAGTGAATACCGTCGCTGAATGGGGAGCGGATCACGACCCAGCGTCCCGGCCCAGAACCCTCGCAACCTCAACTGCCCACCCCAGTCGACACGCTGGTAAAGTCGTATATCCAACAGTCCTCGGTCCCAGGTGTAAGACTGCAGGGGGAGTGGCTCTCGCACCAACGGCGGAAGCGGTCGTGGAACGATGTCTGCGCCGATTCCACGATCCCACTGGATGCGCAACAAGACGCCTGAACGCCGCGAGCGATACAAACGTCTCGAGTCGAATTCGGCCATTGCCGATATGAGCGTGAACTCTCCCTCATCGATCGTAGGGTTGGGACGCCATTCCTCATCCCTGCGAAACAGTGTCCAAGGATCCCGGCTAGCAATTGAATGCTCTTCAACCTGGGCGACCTCTCCGGAAAGACGCACACCGGGCGCCGGTTCGATCGTGACAAAGCCGGCCATTCCGCGCTGCAGGAAGTAGTCGCGGTAATCGCGATGCCATAGGAAGGTTGCCCAACCAACCTCGTTGAGTTGGAGCGGCCAATCCTGCATGGGAGCGACCACATCGAAGTAGCGGCCGCCCAACGTGAGATTCCGAGTGCGGCCGAACCGGATGCTGGCATCGACGTTGTACCCGATGTCTTCACGGGACACATCGTGATCTTCGGAAAAGACCTCATCCAGTTCGCCTGCGGTCCGAAAGACTCCGTAGCCACGGATTCGCGCGCGTACGTCTCTGCTCCGCCACTCAAGCTTTGCACCTAACCTGAGTGGGAGTCCTTCCACCCGGTTGTACGTGCCCCCCGGATCGAGCAGCAATGAGAAGCGGCTGCGGACCGGATATCGAGCTCGTCTGCGCGGTTGCTGCTCGCGAGGCGGTGGCACGACCAACGCAAGCCGATCACCCAAGAGACGCACATTCGCCCGTTCACTGTAGCGCCTGAGGCCACCGCCGACGTAGGCACCTTCTTCGTCGAGCAGCAGGCCACCTAGCACCAACACGTCTCCTGCGATCTCCGCGCCCGAGCGGATCTCGACATCCGCGTTAATCGCCACGAGATCACCCTCGATCACACCATCCACCACCAACGGGCCATTCAGCACCGCGACGTTGCCGGCGTACCGCGAGCCGCGCTCCATGGTGAGTGCGCCGATCACCCTGGTCGTCGCGGGACGGTTGAAGAAATCGACCGCCCACTGTTCGATCCACGATACCCGGGATGGTTCCTGCCCTGGACGGACTACCACCACGGTGTCTTGGCCAGCCATACCGCGCTGGACCGAGGTGAACAGCAGGACTCCAAGGACCAGGGGGCGTAACGCCAACATCAAGGAGCCACCAGCGTGTCGCGCACGAAGAGATCCAGAGGGCCCGCGGCGACTTCGACTTCTTGTCGCTCCGCCCGCACCAACTCGAGCTTGAACTGTAACTGGAGTTCGTATCCCAGAAATCGAACAGAGTCGTCGAATTCCGCAACGACGACTCTGCGGTCGAGATGAGCTTGCGCCAACGCGCACAACACAATGAGAACAACCGCAGCCGGTCTGATCATATTCACCTCCGACCCGCTCAATTGCACGGTATGTACCGGCCGGAGTTGTAATCGTAAGTTGCTTTTACTCAAGGTGTTACAGACTTCAATTGGCATGGTGCACGCCGGAAAGCGTGTCACTTAGACACATTAGTGTCGCTTCGACTCAGGTTCAAGCGACGCATCCGCCGATAGAGATTACCGCGGTCGGTTTTCAACCGACGTGCCGCTTCCGCCACGTTACCGTCAGCCTCCCTGAGCGCACGGCTGATGAGTTCGGCTTCGTAAAGCTCCAGGGCTGCCGCCAAATCCGCGGTGCCGCCCGCGATGGGCGACCCGGGAACAGATCCTCGGGCCCTGCCAGATGGCAGCACTCCGGCCACGTCTTCGGCCGACACCGTCCCGCCAGCACCAACGATGGTCAAGCGCTCGACCACATTGGCCAACTCACGCACGTTGCCTGGCCAGTTGTAAGCATGCATTCGATCAATAGCATCTGGCCCAAACACGAGGGCCGGGCGTGCGCACTTCGCTCCTGCCAGAATCGCGAAACGCTGAACCAACTCGGACAGGTCTTCCAACCGGTCGCGGAGTGGCGGAACGTGAATCGGAAAAACGTTCAGTCGAAAGAGGAGATCCTCGCGGAAGCTGCCGACCGCTGTATGGCGCGCGAGGTCCTTGTTGGTTGCCGCGATCACGCGCACGTCGACTAGCTTCTCCCGTTCCCCTCCCACACGTTCGATCGTTCCAGTCTCCAGTACCCGAAGCAGCTTCGCCTGCAGCTCGGGGTGCATGTCACCAACCTCATCGAGAAACAGGGTGCTGCGGTCAGCCAGTTCGAACTTACCGTGCCGGCGCGATACCGCTCCGGTGAACGCGCCTCGCTCGTGTCCGAACATCTCGCTCTCGAGCAGTTCACGGGGAACCGCTGCGCAGTTGAGGCTCACCATCGGGCGCCCAGCGCGCGGGCTGCGCAAGTGAATCGCCCTGGCCACCAACTCTTTGCCCGTCCCGGACTCGCCCGTGATCAGCACTCGTGCTGGCGTGGGCGCTACCTGTGACACTAGGTTGCGCACCTCTCCCATTACGCGGCTAGAGCCGATGATGTCAGAGGTTCCGGTCAGTTCCGCTCTGAGCGCGCGATTCTCCGCACGCGCCTGTGCCAGCTCCACGGCAGCCCTGATGGTGGTGAGTACGCCTTCTGGGGTGAGTGGCTTCTCCAAGAATTGGAAGGCCCCCAGTTTTGTCGCCCGAACGGCGTCGTCCAGCGTCGCCTTGCCACTCATCATAACGACCACGCTGTCGACCTGCCTCGCCTTCAGCTGCTCCAGAGCAGCGATCCCGTCGGGACCCGGTTCCATCACTAAGTCGAGCAAGATCACGTCGGGCTCGGCCCGTTCACAGGTGGCAACAGCAGCGGCAGTTCCGTCCGCCTCCTCCACCTCGTATGACTCGGCCTCGAGCAGTGACCGCAACATGCTTCGCAGGTTCCTCTCGTCATCGACTATGAGCACGCTAGCGGTCACGCCAGCTCCGGAAGGGTGATCACGAATGCAGCGCCTCCTCCTGGTGCATCTTGAACCTCGATCATTCCACCGTGCGCGACTACCGTCTGGCGCACGAGCGCCAATCCAAGACCGGTTCCCCGCTCTTTGGTAGTGAAGTAAGGATCGAAGACTCTCGCTTTTTGCTCGTCGGGAACTCCAGGTCCGCAATCGGAGATTGAGAGCCTTACGTGGCCATCGGAGTGCTGCAGTTTGATCTCTATGCCGGCACCCCCGGTAACCTCCAGGGCGTTGTTCAGCAGATTCTGGACTGCACGGCGCAAGGGCTCGAAATGGCCCCTGATCATCACACCGACTGGGATTTCTGATCGAACGGGAATCCCTGGAGGCACAGTCGCGTTGACCACACTGGCAATCAGTTCGTCCATAGAGATCTCCGCTTCCGGCCCTTCTGGCAGTCGCCCGAATTCGGAGAATTCCTGTGCCATCCGCGAAAGCCGCTCCGTCTCTTGCCGCAACACAATGGTCACTTGCTCGTCGGCCATGGTCTTCAGTTGCCTCAGGGCAAGTTGTGAAGCTGTGAGCGGCCCCCGCATCTCGTGGGCCACTCTACGAGCTGTCTCACGAAAGGCTCGCAGCCGTTCCTGTTCCAGTTCCTTGCGCTGTGCCTCGTCTAATGCCCCAGACATCTGGTGCAGTGCCGACTTGAGCGCGTCGAATTCCGGGGCAGCGTGGCTACCTGCAGCAGAAGGTAGTGGTTCGCGACGTTCAATGCGCCGCACCCACTCAACTAGCTCCTCTATTGGTGCAGAAACGAAGCCTGACCAGCGGCCCGCAAGCACCAGAGAAGCGACCACCAGGATTATGGCCACGATGAAGATCAGTAGGCCGAGTGCGCCCGCCGCGAAGCGAGTCAACGTTTCGGCCCTTCGCGCCAAGGTGGTCCGGCGAGCGATGACCTCGGCGTGAGCGTGCAGGGAACCCCTGACCTCCGGAGTGAGCATAGCCGTGTCCACCACACTCATCAGTCGCTGACCGCTTTCGGTGATCTCGTCTAGAGCAGCGCGAGGACCCGCGGGCGATCCCGTTGATCGAACCTGGAGTGCCAGGATTAGCAGAGCCATGGCCAGCGGGAGCGTCCCCAACCCAACCATTGTGAGGAATAGGCGGCGTCGAAAAGTCAGACGCATGGTGACTGTCTTGTCGGCGGAGTGAGAGCCTGCAATTCCCCGTCACCTCTCTCAGGTACCAGACGCGGCGTGTCCTTTAGTTACGAGGTCACTGGAGCTGCGACGCGTCGATCCTGGTCGGTGTGGCCTCACCTGACACAATCGGCATCGCAGCTCTAGCGACGGCGCGGATTGTTGTCGTCATGAGATCGAGATCGAGTGTCTCGATCTCATCGCTCACCTGATGGTAGTCCTCCTCACTCTCGAGAGTCGTAGTGCTTATGGTATGCGCCGGCACACCCAGACGTGCCAGTGTCGCATTATCTGACCGATAGAAGAGGTTCTGATCCGGTTGCGGATCGGCATAAAAAGAAAATTCGGTGCCGTCCATTGACCGTGCGAGAATGGCTCCGAAATCTGACTTTTCATAACCAGTTATCCACGCTGCATTGGGTCGATCCTTCGCCGGCTTTCCGATCATTTCAATATTGAACATGGCCACGATCTGATCTGGATCTAGCTGCTGGGAAAAGTACTCCGACCCGAAACCACCACTCTCCTCGGCGGTGAACGCCACGAACACTAGCGTTCTCTCCGGCCTTCCCTGTGCCTTGAAGAACTTGGCCAACTCTATCACCGCGGTCGTGCCGGTCGCATTGTCATTGGCGCCGTTCGCCACGGAGTCGCCATCGACTGCCGGGCGGACGCCAATGTGATCGTAGTGTGCTGAGAACAGGACGATCTCGTCGCGACTGCGTCCCGGTATCGTGCCTACGACGTTGGCAAGTTCACTTTCACTCACCGCGTTGGTCAATGCGATATCGTACGAGTTGGCGCGGGTTTGGTTAGTCAACACGAAGACCGCATTGCCCCCACTGCCCAATTCCATGGTCCGTCGTGACTCCGACATGAACGACCGGAGTCGGTCGAAGAAGCCACGATGACGCTCGTTCATCAGTACCAAGAGGTCCTCTTCACTACTTCGTATTGAAGCAAAGGTTTGCATCGCGTTGTCGCCTGGCCCCACCGTCACCACCTCCACATCGTCACCAGTGGCCCACCGAATCTCTGCAACATTCACCGAAAAGAAATAGCGATCAGTCGGCATTTCGCGCCCGTTCAACACGACCCGGTGGCTTTCCGGCGTAAGGCTGTACATGTGGAACTGCTGTCTGTAACCTTGCAGGCCGTCATACTTTTCGAGCCCAATTGAGGAAAACTCCTGCTCAATGAACGCAGCTGCCATCTCGATTCCGGGGGTGAACGTTCGCCGTCCTTCCATGGAGTCGGCACTCAGAGTGGAGAGTATCCGTTCAACCTCCGCGCGATTGATCAGTGCCTCCGGGGACCGGTCGGTGAAACACCCCGCCCCAAGACACACGATTGCTAGTCCAGTCCACACCGATCTCATTCGATGAATCTCCTATCAATCTCGCTGTTGCAGATTTGAAAGAACCTCGGGTGTTGCCGTCAGACCGATTCCAGCGTGAGCACTTCAAATGGAGCAAGATCAACGGTATGCCGGCTCCCCGCCTGTAAATCGATTCGTGGCCGGGTGCTGTCCTCCACCCACGGACTGTGCATGCGATAGTGTTCCGGCGCATCCTCGGGGAGTTCAAACACCTCAGCCACATCAAAAGTGTACGATTGCGGCTCGTCCTTGGGGTTCCTGAGTACTAGGGTTCCTCTGTCGTCGGCCCATGCAGCCCAACCGTACACCTCTAGGTTCTGAGGATCGCCACCCACCCAATGGGTGTCCACCAGCACATCTGAATTGCGCCGTGCCCATTTGGCCGCCTCCGCAAGCCTATCCCAATCCTCAGTCGTGAGCAGGGACGGCGTAACATACATTTCTTGTAGCTGGGTGCCGGTTCCGAAATACGAGCGGATCTCGGCAGCGAAGTCTCCCTCCGGATCAGTGTGCAGGTCGCGAGCGTGCCTTGCGTAGATCAGACCGTGCAGCATTAGCGAGTTGAGCGGAAAGAGCGGCCCCTTCTGCACGATCCCGCTGTACGTATCCCCGTCACGGTAGGTGATCCAGCGTTGGCGGTTCGACCCCACGCCTGCGAACTCGTGGTCGCGACCTCCACGCCATATTGAATCGGCGTAGCGGAGGAAGAACGGTGAAGGGTAGGTGCCTGTCGTGAGATTGACGTACAAGTCCGGCCGTTCGGAGCGGAGATCCCCTATCAAATGGATCATCGCGTCGTAGTCACTGTCGAATTGACTGCCGGGAATGACGCGGGTAGCGTTCCCGGTTCCATCGAACTTGAATTGATTGACACCATACTCTCTGATCATTGTAAGACACGTTTCCCGGAACCGCTGGTAGTAGCTGGGACCCGACAGCGCAAAACGACCCTCAATCGTCTCGAATCCCTGCTCCCTACCGTAAGCAACTCGGTCGTGCCGCGGCCTCACGTAACTGGGTGAAACCACGGGGAAAACCTTCATGAAAGCGCCACAGTGTCTGTGGGTCATCCCAGCCATCGTCGAACAAGAAGGAGTCGAGTTGGACGCCGCGTCGTTCTGCCAGTTCGGTACCGTACGCCACGATGACCGCTAACGCTGCCCTCTCGTCGTACTTGCTGAAGTAGCCTATGTCATACCACGAGTTGTAGTGTAGGAAAGCGCGGTGTGGGTGAGCGCGCTCTCGCTCGATGTACTCGAGGAACGTGCGTCTCCGCTGCCCGTGCGACGTCGCTCCCACCACCGAGGATACTGCGAGTGCAGTGCCGGCTCTCAAGGGTAGCTCTCTGGGCAACATTGCCGTGGCCCGGCCCTGCTCCACCCTACTCACTGAGAGTGGGTGCTCGAATCCGACAAACCAGGTATCACCCACGATTGGTGAACCCCGCACCGCCCCCACCAACTGCGAACCTGGCAGATCCATATCGACTAATCGGATCTCTCTGATCGGCACCTCCTCTGCCACACTCTCGATTGTGATCTCTTGCCGGATGTAACGGGAGCCATCCCGCAGTATTCCACGCCAGCGCACCCGCAAACGATTGCCACGATCCCTCAAACGAACGGTGACTTGGCGCCCACCCATCTGGGCCGACAACCGTGCCGCACCCCGTTCAGGATCGAGACTCCTTACCTCAGGTCCCCCTAGTACTTCCATTTCGCTTGAATGGATGACGGCGGCATCTTCCATCGTGATTTGGAATGCGCTCTCATTGGGAGTAACCGTCTTTCCCGCGACACGATCGGATATCAAGAGAGCACGGAAGCGGCCATCAGCCACCGACCACTTCGCACTGAGAGTGTCGTTTGACATTGTCCAGTCAGCACCTTCCCGGAACACTCGTGCCACCCCGGCAGTGTCGCGTGATCCGGAGTCGCATGAATCCAGCATGAGCGGTAGACTGGCGACACCCACCCCGGCGCCCAATGCGCGCCCTAAGAAGTCACGTCTGCTGATCGAGTTGTGCGGACCGTTTGGGGCCACTGAAGGCTCACGGATGGTGTGCACGGTTCTCATTCCCATGACGGAGCTGTGGGCACAAGAATGTGGCTGCTAGACAGAGATAGCAAGACGCGGGATGATGTGACCGGCTAGCGGCCGATCCTCACCGGTAGCCGCTTCCCTCCCCAGGTACCAACTGGACCGTCAAACACACCGGCGCACTGTGTCCCGCAGGCGCTGCAGTGGCCGTCGCCAGTCAGATTCCATGCGTGGATGACGTACCAGTCCCGTGCGATCAAGGTCTGGCCGCACTTGTGGCAGAACGTGCTTCCCCCCGCGATATCGTGGACGTTGCCGGTATATGCGTGCCGGACCCCGTTCTCGATCGCGATCTCACGCGCTCTGCTGAGGGTGCTGATTGGTGTGGGTGGGAGATCCAACATCTTCCAGTCAGGGTGAAACGCCGTGAAATGGAGGGGCACATCGGAACCGAGGTTCTCTACCACCCAGCGTGTCATCTCGTCGAGTTCGGCATGCGAATCGTTCTTGCCGGGAATGAGCAGTGTCGTCAATTCGAACCATACGTTTGTTTCATGCTTCAGGTAGACTAGCGTGTCGAGCACAGGCTGGAGGTGCCCGTTGGAGAGCTCCCAGTAGAACTCCTCAGTAAAGGCCTTCAGGTCGACATTTGCGGCGTCCATATGACGATAGAACTCCCGCCGAGGCTCGTCACATACGTAACCGGCCGTCACCGCAACATTCTTGATGCCACGTGCCCGACAGGCCCGTGCAACGTCAATAGCGTACTCATGAAAGATGACCGGATCGTTGTACGTGTACGCGACGCTGCGGCATCCCAGCCGTTCGGCGGTTGCAGCAAGTGCCTCTGGAGAGGCCGCATCTGCGAGCGTATCTGTTTCGCGCGACTTGCTGATATCCCAGTTCTGGCAGAACTTGCATGCAAGATTGCACCCAGCCGTGCCGAAGGACAGAACCGGCGTGCCCGGGAGGAAGTGATTGAGGGGTTTCTTTTCGATGGGATCGACACAGAATCCACTCGATCTGCCGTACGTGGTCAGGACCACCTGATCGTCTTGACACATGCGCACGAAACACATGCCGCGTTGGCCATCACGCAGCTTGCAGAAACGTGGGCAGAGGTCGCACTGGACCCGCCCGTCGTCGATGCGGTGCCAGTATTTGGTCGGGACTACCGATTCCGCCGTCTCCAGCATCTTCTCTCTCTCATCTGGTTACCTTCCTTAACCTTATGCAGGCTGACACAGGTGCGACAAGTACCAGGTTGGCGGGACCAGCAGATCCTCAACAGACGGGGACAAACGCTCTACAACGAAGGACCCAGGTTACCCACCTCTAACGCTCCGGACCTGCTAACTGACGACCGCTGGACCTTGCGCAGGAACCACCTGGTCACGTACATCGACGTGAAGCAGTGTAGGGTCGTTGCTACATCTTGCACTACGAGTGGGAGGCCGTATTGCTCCAGCTGAGCCCGATAGGGCATTGCCCACGATAGGAGTCGATCTCGAGTTCCGACCTACTATCCCCTTCCCCGGTGCTGGCCCCACACCCGCAATCTGCCTATTTTCTCAAACACACCATCCCACCGATCTCCCAGGGCCGTCGCGAGGCACACATGTCACCTAAGAGAGAATCCACTGGCGGCAAGAAGAAAGCCGGCAGACGAGCGAAGAAGGGCGACAGGCCCCAGAAACCCGGTGCCAGTGCCTCATCGAGATCCACCAAGCCCGACAAGAAGAAGTACAGCTCGGAACTCAACAGGCTCCAAACCGAGCTGGTCAAGCTGCAAGAGTGGATCAAG
Source organism: Gemmatimonadota bacterium (assembly GCA_039586365.1). Taxonomy (GTDB): domain Bacteria; phylum Gemmatimonadota; class Gemmatimonadetes; order Gemmatimonadales; family GWC2-71-9. Next base: position 50,918 of record JBDHKN010000030.1, read on the forward strand.
AACGAAGGTCTCAAAGTGGTCGTCATCTTCGAGGGACGAGACGCGGCAGGAAAGGGCGGGGTCATAAAGAGGATCACACAGCGGCTGAATCCCCGGGTCTGTAGAGTAGTGGCCCTAGCCGCACCCACCGAACGAGAGAGAACGCAGTGGTACTTCCAGCGCTACGTGCCGCACCTACCAGCGGCCGGCGAGATGGTTCTGTTCGATCGCAGCTGGTACAACCGTGCCGGCGTGGAGCGAGTAATGGGATTCTGCACCAACGAGGAGTACGAGGAATTCTTGCGTACCTGCCCGTCTTTCGAGCGTATGCTTGTTCGCTCGGGGATCATTTTGATCAAGTACTGGTTTTCAGTAAGCGATGAAGAGCAGGAGAAGCGTTTCCGCGAACGTATCAGAGACACTCGGAAACGCTGGAAGCTGAGTCCAATGGACATGGAGTCGCGGGCGCGTTGGGCCGAATACTCCAAGGCAAAGGACGAGATGTTCTCTTATACCGATATCAAGCAAGCGCCCTGGTATGTTGTAGATGCTGACGATAAGAGACGAGCCCGCCTCAACTGTATCCACCATCTGCTCAGCATGATTCCGTATAAGGACCTCACTCCCGAACCAATCAAGCTACCGCCGCGCGGTGGTGGTGGATACGTTCGGCCGCCGATATCGGACCAGACCTTCATACCGGAAGTGTACTAGATCTCGCCTAGGCGCTGTCTAGTTGCAGCAACCTGATAACGCCTATTCGATGACAATCCCTTCCGGCTCTGAGCTGCGGCGTGTACTTCGTCTGCCGCACGCGACTGCGATGGTCGTTGGTACCATCATAGGTGCCTCGATCTTTGTCCAACCCTCTGAGATCACGGGTCAGGTCCCTTCCATAGGAGGAGTCTTCCTGGTTTGGCTGATTTCTGGCGCACTGACGCTGATAGGAGCTTTGGTGTGTGCCGAACTTGCATCAATCTTCACTCGGACTGGTGGCGTCTACATATACCTGAAAGAGGCCTACACTCCATCCATGGGCTTCATGTGGGGTTGGGCAATGTTCTGGAGTATGCACTCCGGGATCATTGCCGCGATAGCCGTGGTGTTCTCCCGTTACGTGGCTTATTTCCTCCCAATGAACGACACTGGCACCAAGACCACTGCCATCGCGGCAATCTTGATCCTGTCGTGGATCAACTGCATCGGAGTGAAACAGGGAAGCACACTGCAGACGCTGTTCACCCTCGGCAAACTCCTTGCCATCGGTCTCATTGTGTTGCTCGGTCTTGTACTTGGATCTCGATTGCCCGAGCATTTCGTTACCCCTGACTCATTTGGCGCAAACACATCCACCAGCGATTTCCTCAATGCACTGGTGGCTGGGCTCTTTGCATTCGGTGGTTGGCACATGGTCACCTATAGTTCGGAAGAGACGGTCAATCCACGTCACACGATCCCCCGTGCCCTGATCCTCGGTACATTGATCGTCACCGCCTGTTACATAGCGATGAATACAGTGTACATGTATATCCTCCCGCTGGACGCAGTCGCATCGTCAACACGAATCGCTGCCGACGCAGCCGATTTTGTCCTCGGTTTCGGCGGTGGAGCCACCATGTCAGCCATCGTCATGTTCTCCACCTTCGGGGCCCTCAGCGGCATCGTGCTAGCCGGGCCCCGCGTGTACTTCTCGATGGCTCGTGATGGCCTGTTGTTCCGCTGGCTGGGCGAAATACACCCACGGTACCGAACGCCACACCGAGCCATCATGGTTCAAGCCGCGTGGTCATCGATCTTGGTCGGGACCGGTACGTTTCGGGTACTGTTCACCAGAGTGGTCTACACTGAATGGGTTTTCTTTGCCTTGATGACCGCCGGCCTGTTCATACTCCGTCGGAGAAGCGATCTGAGAAGGGACTACTCGGTCTGGGGATACCCCGTGCTACCGATCGTTTTCATCATCTCTTGTTTCGCCATTGTCGCGAATCAGCTTCTGTCGAACACTCGAGAGGCCGTGTTTGGCTTGACGCTGGTACTGACTGGCATTCCTGTCTACTATATGTGGGCGCGCAATGGCCTGGCGCCGGAGAATAGGACATGACTGTCATCGACTTCCACAACCACTTCTACCCACCTGAATACCTGACTGCGATACAGACCGGTCCCAGCAATATCAAGGTCACGTTCGACGAGCAAGGTAATCCTGTGCTCCACTCACCGGGAGACAAGAATTACGTGGTGCCGGGCCACCGCGACATAGCCTTCAGACAGAAGGTTCTAGATGATGCGCGGGTGGACAAGCAGGTACTCACCTTCACTGCGCCTGGCACACTGACCGAACGACCTGACCGCTCTGTGATATTGGCTCAGATCGTCAACGATTGCTTGGCGCAGATCGCACACGATAGGTCAGATCGATTCACCGCACTTGCGACCTTGCCGTTAAACGATCCGGCCGCATCAGTCAAGGAGTTCGATCGTGCGATACGAGAGCTCGGATTCAGAGGTGTCATGCTCTTTGGCAATGCCAATGGTGTTCCATTGGCCGATGAACGCTTCTGGCCCCTGTACGAACGCGCCAGTGACGCGAACGCAGTCTTGTACATCCACCCCACCTACCCTCTTGGGGTGGAAGCCATGACGGAGTACTGGCTGATGCCGCTCGTGGGCTTCATCTTCGACACAACACTCGCTGCTGCGGGTCTCGTGTTCAGCGGTGTCGTAGAACGGTTCCCTGCCATTCGCTGGGTGCTCGGGCATCTCGGAGGTGCCATACCGTACCTGGCAGAGCGGTTGGACCGAGGATACTTCGCATATCCGGACTGTAGGACCAACATCGCCAAGCCTCCGACGGAGTACCTGAGGGAGTTCTATTTCGATTCGGTCAACTTCGACATCAACGCGCTAAGGTTGGCCATCGACTTCGCCGGGGTCGACCATGTCTTGGCCGGAAGCGACTATCCGCACCAAATCGGTAGTCTGCAGAGGATGGTCGAGAGCATCGAGGCGCTTGAGTTATCCGACAACGACAAGGCACGGCTGCTTGGAGAGAACACTGCTTGTCTGCTAGACTTGTGATAGGCGCGGTCGGCGTGCGGGAGGCCCCGCTGACCACCTGATGAGCGACCGGGTCGGCGATCGGCCGACGACCGACTGGATACCGTATTGCACGACTGAGGGGCCATTTGGCCCCTCAGATACACCGTAGTGACTGGAGCTTCTACACCTATTGCTCCGCCAGCCACCTGGCAACCGCCCTCTCACAGCAATCCCGCACCGCGTCATCAATATCTTCCCGGGCCCCGACTTGCTGCAGGATGGGCAGCAACTGCTCTATGAGATCGAGCATTGCTGCACCATCGCAGCCCCACCAATTCTCGGCCACGATCGTCTCAATCCGCATGAGTGAGTCACCCGACCTCGCCGCATAGTCGTCCGGGAGTCGGCGTGCAAGCCACCGATCGTCCTGCGTCATTACCTGTGTCACGGTCGTACTCCCGCCGATGGAGCCATCGCGCAATCCCGCTTCTCATGTCCCAAAGCGCTGCACTGCAAAGGAAGTGCCGCTACCAGGAAGGGCCACACCCTATCCGGAAGCCAATGTTAACCAAGCATTTAGGGAGTACTGTGATGGGCCTCACAATCTATCCCTATGTTGCACAAGGCGGTAAACCAGGCATAGTGTGGGCACGCCCCGCATCGGCTCAAGGATTCCGTCGACTCTACCACCCCTGAAGTGCTCCTTGCCCTGCACAGTGCCTGCGCCCTCATGGTATCTTTGTGCGAACCCAAAACCTGATACGACCACTATGTGTGTCTTTTGTGAAGCAATCGCCCGCAAAGCGCAATTCCTTGAGAACGAACGCGCAGTGGCCTTTCCAGACGGATTTCCACTCAGCCCCGGGCACACTCTCATAGTACCTCGGCGACACGAGACCGACTTCTTCGCCTTGTCCAGAGGGGAGCAAGCCGCACTGTGGAGTCTGATTCCTGCAGTCCGCAGTGCCATCGAGCGCACCTACAATCCGACTGGGTACAACGTGGGTGTCAATTCCGGGACCTCAGCAGGGCAGACCATCGACCACATTCACATCCACGTGATTCCGAGATATCCGGGGGATGTCAAAGACCCACGCGGAGGAGTCCGCTGGGTTATCCCGGACCGCGCTGCCTACTGGGAGGAACAGGAGTAGCGACGACATCGCTCCTGGGTTGCGACCATAGTCGCTGAACGTGACGTCCCTTCCGGTTCCCAATTCGCCGGTGGTGTGGTCCCGCTGCGGGCGATCTTGAGTTACAGAGCTCCAACTGGTACTATCTCCGTTCCCAATCGACAACGACGGGACTCCCATGGTACGACGAATGAAGGGCAGTACAACAGAGACTTTTGAGAAGCTCGGCGCGTTCTATCTGGGACGCCGGTTCGATCCTGAGCGCGATGTGGTCACGCCTGAACTGCTGCTGTACGACGCCAAGGATTTGACAACCCACGCCGTATGTGTGGGCATGACGGGTAGCGGCAAGACCGGACTCTGCCTATCACTTCTCGAGGAAGCGGCGATTGACGGTATTCCGGCGCTTGCGGTCGATCCCAAGGGCGATCTTGGAAACTTGCTCCTCAACTTTCCAGCGTTACAGCAGGATGATTTCCGCCCCTGGATCGACGAGGCTCAAGCTACCCGGAAGGGCATGACACCGGATGAGTACGCGGCGGAAACCGCGCAAACCTGGAAAAACGGTCTAGCGGAATGGGGGCAGGACGGCCAACGACTCAAGCGATTGCGTGACGCGGCTGACATCGCCATATACACGCCCGGGAGCAGTGCTGGTCTGCAGCTCACGCTGCTGCGTTCCTTTGCGGCCCCCGGCACGTCTCTAGTGCAGGATACCGACGCGTTCCGTGAACGCGTTGGAGCCACAGTTGCCGGTCTGCTCGCTCTGGTCGGGATCGACGCTGATCCAGTGCGCAGCCGCGAGCATATTCTATTGTCCACCCTCTTTGAGCGCGCTTGGAAGGAGGGGCAAGACCTGGACATCACTGCGCTCATTACCCAGGTCCAATCGCCTCCTCTCGAAAAAGTCGGGATCATGGATCTCGAGACTTTCTATCCTAGCGAGGAGCGTTTCGAGCTGTCCATGACGCTGAATAACCTCCTTGCCTCGCCTGGATTCGCGGCGTGGATGGAAGGCGAGCCATTTGAGATCCCGCGCCTCCTATGGACCGCCGATGGACAGCCTCGCATTTCGATTCTCTCGATCGCGCACCTCTCCGAAGCCGAGCGGATGTTCTTCGTGACGATCCTGCTCAACGAGGTGATCGCATGGATGCGATCGCAGGCTGGTACTGCGAGCCTGCGGGCCCTGCTGTATATGGACGAGGTGTTCGGATACTTCCCTCCGACGGCAAACCCACCTTCCAAGACCGCGATGTTGACGCTGCTCAAGCAGGCGCGCGCATATGGTATCGGCGTCGTACTCGCAACGCAAAATCCGGTCGACCTCGACTACAAGGGCCTCTCCAACGCCGGGACGTGGTTTCTGGGCCGGCTTCAGACGGAGCGCGACAAGCTGAGAGTCATGGACGGACTTGTAGGCGCATCCGCTGTCGCCGGGGCGGCCCTCGACCCACAACGGATCGACAAAATCCTCTCCGGCCTCAAGAGCCGTGTCTTCCTGATGCACAACGTACACGAGAAGGAGCCTACACTATTCCACACACGCTGGGCTATGTCATACCTCCGGGGGCCACTTACCCGCACACAGATCCACGCTCTCATGGCCGCTCGCAAGGCGCGGCCAGTGCCGCATGAAGACCAGCTCGCTCGACCGGCCGCTGCCAAGGCAAAACCCGGCAGGGCCGTGACCGAACGGCCCGTGCTGCCAGCCGAGATCACCGAGTCGTTCCTGCCGACGGCACGAACAGGCTCAGGCAGCGAGCGGCTAGTTTATCGCCCAGCACTGCTCGGAACGGCAGACCTACACTTTGCCAACGCGCGAGCTGGAGTTGATGGGTGGGAGACAGTGACCCTGATAACGCCACTGCGTGCCAAAGCCGGTGCCAAGGTGTGGGATGAAGCAGACGTACTAGAGGGCGGTGAGCCGGAGCTGGTGGAAGCACCCGACGAAGCAGCAGAGTTCAGCAGCCTACCGAAGGCTGCAACCCGCCCCGCGTCGTACAGGTCGTGGGAGAAATCGTTCAAGACCCACCTTTACCAGAACCACACTGTTGAATTGCTGAGCTGTCGGGAATTGAAAGTGAACTCATCACCTGAGGAGACAGACGCGGAGTTTCGGGTGCGGCTGCGAGAGGCAGCGCGCGAAAGACGCGATACTGCAGTTGAGAGGCTGAGGAAACGGTACACCCCGAAACTCGCGAGACTGCAGGATCAGATCCGTCGCGCGGAAGAGCGTGTCGGGCAAGAGAAGTCGCAATATGATCAACAGAAGATGCAGACCGCCATCTCCATGGGCGCCACCGTGCTGGGCGCTCTGCTTGGGAGAAAGGTAGCGAGCGTGGGTTCCGTCGGGCGGGCTACGACCGCAATGAGAGGTGTGGGCCGTACCGCGAGGGAGAGGCAAGATATCGCTCGAGCCAAGCGGGAACTGAAATCATTGCACGCAAAACTAGCCGATCTCGAGTCGGAGTTCGAGAAAGAGATCACTGCTTTGGGAAAGACCATCAGTCCCGAAGCACTCGACGTGACTAAGATCGTTATACGTCCCCGTAAGGCTGATATCGCAGTCGGCCACTTCGGTCTGGTGTGGCTCCCATGGCTTGTTAGCCAGGACGGGATCTCCGCACCTGCCTACGAAGCGTAGCGGTCAGCCTCTCAAGACCGGCCGCGATCAGCCTGACCTGCGCACCGCGCGGCTAGTCCTTTAGCACGAAGGTTACTTTTAGGTTGACGCGATACTGAACGACCTTGCCCTTCTTCACGTCTACCTTGAAGCCCTTCACCCAAGCACCCTCGATGTTGTCGAGCGTTTTCGACGCCCTATCGATGCCTTCGGCTATTGCATCCTCAAAGCTCTTGGGCGAAGAGGCGCTGATCTCGGTGACCTTTGCAACGCTCATCTTGTCTCCCGCGTGGTTGGTTAAATGGCCATCAGTAGGTAATGACCGGCGACAGCTTGGCGGCCTCCGCGACCCACTTCTCAACGGTCTTGGCGCCTGGCGTCATGCGCGACAGTTTTCTGATCTGGTTGATCTCCTGCATTTTGGCGGCCAAGTTCTGTGGGTTACGATTGCGAAGTTCCTTAACCGTATCAACTCCAGCGGCTTCGAGGAGTTCAGAGTACTCGGAGCCGATACCACGCACACGCATGAGATCAGCCAGGTTGGCCCACTTGAGCAGTTGAGTCTCGCTGACGCCGGTCTTCTCGCTGGCCGACGCTCGGCCGTGCGCATTGGCACAGATCTTCAGCAAGTCATTCGTAGTGCGGATCTTGGCCATCGATAGCTTCTGGGCATATGATGGCCCGATACCTTCGATGTCTTCGATCTTGTACGCCATACTTCCGGTCCTCTCTGTTGTCGGTGCATTGATTGGGGAGATCGATGGTCGATCCCACTTGCCGGTCAGGCAGTCGCGTTCGGATAGGCCCAGCAACGTGGCCGAAGTCCGGCCCCTATCGTCCCAACACTGTGACGGGCGGGAACGAAAGGTCCGACACATTCAGTAACCAACCGACTGATCCAGCAGACTACGGGGCCGTATTTGCACTTCGATCCATCAGCCGAACACTACACAAGTACCCTGAAGATCTCCCACCGGACGCCGTTGCGCCACCACCGTGGCTACCTTCCGTTCCACTACCGTAAGCCGGGCACTTGGTTGACTACCAGTCTCACGACGCTTACACAGCGTCATGCTCGCCGTGGCTGGCTGAGCACGTCACTGCGCTCACGAGTCTGAAATCGTTCGCGGATGGCGAGTTGTGGCATTCACGCTGCACGCTGATCGGCCCAAGTCCACTACCTTGAACCGACGTAGCCCATGACAAGCCCAGTGGCGTGATCGACCTGGGTACTCTCCGACGATCCGCATCGCTATCTTTGCTCAGTCGTTTCCGACTGTCACCAGCGTAACGTCTTGCTCCACAACGAGTAAGTCAACTGGAGCAGCGATCTGGACGGGAGCTGGCGCGTCGCGTGCCAGTCAGTGCGCGAGGATTCAAGGGGCAGGAGGATTCATCGGACGAGCCCACAACGTCCTGTGCTGATCGCCCAGGGCCCTTGATGGATGACCGTCACCACCTCGATAGGAGCTGAACAGTGCTCAAAGAATTCAAGGAATTCGCGATGAAGGGCAACGTGATCGACATGGCCGTCGGCATCATCATCGGCGGTGCATTCGGCACAATTGTCAAATCACTTGTTTCCGACGTACTGATGCCACCGATCGGTTTGTTGCTTGGGAACGTCAGTTTCTCTGATCTCTTCGTCACACTGAAGGCCGGTGAAGTCGCCGGCCCTTACGCGACTCTTACCCAGGCACAAGAAGCTGGGGCGGTGACCGTCAATTATGGTATCTTCATCGACAACATCATCAGCTTCCTGATCGTGGCGTTCGCCGTATTCATGCTGATACGCAGCATCAACCGGCTGAAGAGACAAGAAGAGATCGCACCACCCCCACCCGACAAGAAGGACTGCCCCTTCTGCCTGTCAACCGTGCCTATCAAGGCGACGCGGTGCCCCAACTGTACCTCTGAACTCAAGGTGGCAGCATAGGACGCACCGTTGCGGTATGACGTGGAGCGGGTCGCGTGACCCGCTCCACACTGTCATTCGATATCCTCACGAACGCGCAGCACCAGAGCCCAAGCGCCCAGCATGACGATGGCGGCTGTGACAAACGCAGCCTCCGGTGAGATTGCGTCGTACACCTCACCGAACACAAACGGACCCGACATTCGACCCAGTGCGGACACGGCGTGCGCGGCTCCGAGCATCGCCCCCTGCTCTCTCACATCGGAAAGTGTCGAAATCATCCCCGTGAGAGCAGGGGCGGCAATGCCGTTTCCAAAAGCGATTACAACTCCCACACCGTACAGCATCACACCGCTTGCAAGGAATGGTGTTACCCCGAGCGGAATCGCCAGGCCGAGCATGCCTACAATGATCAGCGGGCGGTCGCCGACGAGCCTAGACAACTTCCCGAAGATGTAACCCTGCACCGACACGGCTACCACACCTATCAGGGTGAAATACTTGGCGAGCTCGCGCTCGGACCATCCGAACTCGGCTCCCGCGAAAAGCGGTAGTGCAACCATGAATCCTGAGAAGGCGAACGGAACCACACCAAAGACAACAAAGAGTCGACCCAGCCTAGGGTCCCGCAGCCCTCGGACGATGGGCTCGACATCTAGCAGTGGGCGGCGAGTGCGATGCTCTTCGTGTAGAGATTCGCGCAGCAGAATCGAGGCTGACACGAAGTTGAGGGCACAGAGCCCGGCCGCAGCGAAGCCTGCAGCTGGAGGACCGCCGAAGTGGCTGGCTACACCACCCAAGGCTGGGCCCACAATGAATCCCAGGCCGAACGCTGCACCTATGAGTCCCATACCTCGTGACCGTTCGGTTGGGCTGGTGACATCGGCTATGTATGCCTGCGCCACCGAGACGTTGCCTGCCGCAAATCCTGCAACCATGCGCGCCAGGAATAACACCTCATAGGACCTGGCATAAGCGAAAGTCAGATAGCCAAGTGCGGCAACGAGGATCGTACTCAGCAGTATCGGGCGTCGCCCAGTCCGATCCGACAACCGACCCAGCACCATTGTTGAGATGAACTGCATGAGCGAGAACACCCCGATCAATGCCCCGAACCCCAACCCGCTCGCGCCAAAGCTCTGAGCGTAGTACGGTATCACAGGCAGGATGATTCCGAAGCCGGCGAGATCGATGAAAACTGTGAGGAAGATGACTCCAAATCGGGACCGCCGACCAGACATATCGGAGCTGGCGACTAGCGCCCAACCGGTTCGATACAGGCAACAGCCGGAGTGTAGACCAACCTCCGGCTGCCACAATGAAGCTTCACCATAGTTGAGCGCTCAAGGACGTGCTGCTAGCAGGACGTGGATCAGCTTGCTGAGCTACCTCCTGCCCGCCTGTCCACCTCCCCCTCCTCCTGTCTGCTCGCGCTGCATGTCGAGCTCCGCGATGTTGGTATTCATGCGTTCGTCGCCGAGCAGATGCTTCACGAAGTACTCCGCTCTGAGCCAGAACCAGTAGTCGGCCCCAGCTCTATAGCCGTGGCGTTCCCCCGGGAACACGAACATGTCGAACCGTTTGTTGGCCTTGATCAGCGCATCTGCCATCCGGAACGTACCCGCATGGTGGACGTTGTTATCCACGTCTCCCGTGGTGAGCAGCAGGTGCCCCTTCAGATTCCGCGCCAGGTCCGAATTCTTCTGAATGTCGTACTCGAAGGTCACCTTTGCTGAATCATCCACTATTTCTTTGACGCCATCGTGCTTCTCCGACCAGTTAAGGTTGTAGACGTCGTTGTTGTGGTTGCCTGACGACGAGACTGCGACCTTGAAGAAGTCGGGATACACCAACATTGCGGCAGTGGACATGAACCCACCACCCGAATGCCCGTAGATCCCCACACGGTCGATGTCGATGAAGTCGTGGCGGTCTGCGAGTTGCTCGATGCCCGCCTTTTTGTCGGCCAGACCGTAGTCACGGAGGTTACCGTACCCATAGTTGTGGTACCACTTCGACCTCGCCGGGTGGCCGCCACGGTTGCCGATCGTGATGACGATCATTCCGAACTGAGCCAGCGCCACTTCGGTGGGGCTCGTGGAGAAAGACTTGGCCACCGACTCTGTCTGCGGTCCTGGGTACACGTAGGCGACGATGGGGTATTTCTTGTTGGGATCGAAGTCGAAAGGCTTGTACATCACGCCATAAATGTCCGTTACCCCATCGGCGGCCTCCACCTTGTACGGCTCCGGGAACTGGTACCCGGCTGCCATGAGTGCGGAGAAGTCCGCCTCCTCCAGATCCATGATCTTCCCGCCGGTGGAGTTGTAAAGCGCCGAGGCAGGCACTGTGTTCACACGGGAGTAATTGTCCACGAAGTATCGGTTCGACTCGCTCATCACTGATCGGTGATCGAAGTCACCCGGATTCTCCAGGGTCAGGCCGCTTCCGTCCAGGTTCACTCTATACTGGTGAACGAAATAGGGGTCCTCTCCCGCCTCTCGAGCGTTGGCCGTGAAGAAGACGTACCCTCGAGTCTCGTCCACGCCTGTGATCCCCATGACGTGCCAGGGGCCTTCTGTAAGCCGAGCCTTGAGGTTGCCGTCGGCCCCGTGGCGGTAGAGATGAGCCCAGCCATCCCGTTCCGACCACCAGATCAGGTCCCCGTTCTCCATGCGGCGGGGGGACTGGTGCTCCACGTAGGTGTTCAAACGCTCCTCGACAACTGGCCTCACGTCGCCTGTGGCCGGGTTGGCGACCAGGAGGTCCACTCGGTGTTGGTCCCGGCTCCTGCGGTAGAAGTAGAGCTCATTGGAGCTGTCGGAGAGCCACTTGGTGATAGGCGGTTCGTCAGATGGAGCGCCGCCGCCCCGGCCCAAGCCGAACCCTCCTCCACGGCCGGTGGGATCGTTGAAGATCCCCATCCGCTGGTCTTTCCACGGGTCATCGTCGATCCGAGTCATCTCTCGACTCTGCATGTCGAAGACCAGAAGCTCCGTCTGGGTAACTTTCTCCTCTCCCGGCATATCGTACTTGTAGGTCTCTAGCTGGGGCCGCTTGTTGCCGACGGCGTGGACGACCCAGAGGTCGTTGACTTCACGTCGGTCTTGCCGGGTCATGGCGAAGTAGCGAGAGTCGTGAGACCAAGTGATCCCGGAACGCTGCCGCTTCTCCCAGTTCTTCTCGGTCTCCTCGTCGTTTTCGCCTCGCCCGTAGGACCCATAGCAGTAGTATTTCTCCCCGTCTGTAGTGAGTTGGGTCTCCTCCGCTTCGACTTTCATCTCCGCCGAGTCGGCCTGGGCACCAGACTTGCCACGGCGAGCATCAAGGAACTTCTGGTACTCGTCGTAGCTCATCATCCAGAGGTTGCACTCGCGGGTGAACACCACTAACGCGGTGTCGGGAGATACGCCGGCCCAACCTGGATGACTATCGGGCGCCTCGTAGTCCTCCAGCTCCCTGAGGCTGCGAGTATCAACGTCGTACTCGAAGTGGTAGACCTTCTTGCGAGTGCGGGGACGGCCTGGTGGCCCGCGCCGCTCCTCCTGCTGCTCCTCTTCAACCTCCTCCTCTTCGATCTCTTCGTCCTCAGAGGACTGAACCTCGAACTGGAGCGTGTTGTCGTCGATGAACCTGATAGCTCGGATCCCGAGGTGTTGAGCGT
>JBDHKN010000110.1:0-13468 GCA_039586365.1 Gemmatimonadota bacterium
ATTGCGTCGTCACCCACCCTACCGGCGAGCACCACCCGATCACCCAACTGGCGCTCCGCAATTCGCTGTTCCAGGGTGGCCCTGAGCGGACCATCTCCCACGATCACCAAGCTGAGGGCAGTGCCGATCACCGCGTCGAGCAGAACGTCCAACCCTTTGTACGACACCAGCCGCCCCACGAACAAACCGATTGGCCCTCCCGACGGTGGGGGCAGAAACTCTGGGCGTGCTGGGCTCTCCCCAGGCCTATACCGGGCGGCGTCCACCCCGTACGGGATGATCCGCACCTTGCTGCGTTCTGCCGTGCCAATGTCCTCTGCGTGTCCGAGGTGTGAGTCGGTGGCGACCACGACAGCCTGCGCTCTGCGAGCCACCCACCGTGCCACCGGTCCATAGACCCAACGTACGGCACGCTGCCGCTGAACATCTGAGTGATGGTGAATTACCAAGGGTCTCGCTGGACCCAGTGCTGCCGCCAGATCGGCGAGTGGATTGGGACGATGCACGTATACAACATCGGCCTGCCACCGTGCGGCGCTCAAGTAACCCGGGGCGATGGGCTGCGACCAGAGGATTCCGTGAGTGGGAAGCCTCACGACCACTACACCGTCGAAGGTCTCAGTTCTCCGCTTGCCGGGATCCTGCGCCCATGCCGATCCGGTGGCGCAAACGACCCGCACTTGGTGGCCTCGTTCAGCTGCGCCTGCGGCCAAACAAGCGACCACCTGTTCCAGGCCGCCGGGGTCTGGAGGATAGAACTTGCTGAGATGGAGGATTCTCACTTCGCGGCCGCTAGCGGGACCTCGATCTGCCGTGCGGCGTCCGCCAGCGTTGGCTGCAGTAGCCCCATGAGAAGGTTGAAGTCGAGTAGTAGCGACTGGCGGCCGAGACGACGGCGCAGATGCAGTTCACCGAGCCAACCAGCTCCCTCAAACGGACACACCACCTCCCATTCATCCAGCCCACGCTTGGGCCAGCCCTCCACAAACTCCTCCCCTTCGAGCCGCCATTTCCTAGCGTTGCCACGCCGCTCGCTCGCGGGGGCGACCATGAGGAGGATCGCATCGAATTCTGAACGGCTGAACAGAATGGCGAGTCCCGCTTTCAGGTCGTCCAGCGATCGGGCCGAACTCAGCCGTTCGGATGCGCGTCGCAGCTGCACGTTGGCCACGATCGAACGAGGCTTCCTAACGCCTTGGTGAGCCAGCCGGGCCAGTTCGTTGAACTCGGGAAGGTGCAGGCGTCGTGAAATCAACCAGACGCCCATGCCGATCACGAGCAGGGCTAGAGCGTAGCTGCGTTGCCCAGGATTGACGAACAGCATGGCTCCCATGGCAAAAGCAGCGCTGGCTGCATAAATGACCACCGTCACCTGCCTGGGCGAGAGACCGGCATCCGCCAACTGATGGTGGACGTGTTCCCGATCAGGCTCGAATATCGATTGACCTCGCACCAAACGCCGGAGGAGTGTTATTGTGGTGTCGAAGACTGGGACGCCGAACGCCACCAATGGAACTGCGATCGCCACCAGTGTCGCGCCCTTGGTGGAAGCCTCAACGGCGAGCCCGGCAAGGAGAAAACCCGTCACCATACTTCCCGAGTCGCCGAGAAACACGCGCGCCGGCGGGAAGTTGAAGGGCAGGAACCCGAGCAGCGCTCCGGCGATTGCGGCAGTAACCAAGCCGATCCCCGGGTGTCCCAGGGTCAGCGAGACAAGGAAGATTGCTGCAGCAGCGAAGAACGCCGAGCCTGCAGCAACGCCATCGGCCCCGTCTAGCAGGTTGAATGCGTTTGTGATACCGATTAGCCAGAGCACTGTGACTACCATACCGAGCGCGGGACCCAAATCGATCGATCCCAGCGGCAGGGAGAGCAACTCTACTCGCACACCGAGCACCCACATACCCAGCGCCACCACGATCTGTACAGCGAATTTCACGATCGCCTTGACGACGCGGACGTCGTCCACCACTCCGAGAACGAGAATAGCGGCAGAGCCGAGCAACACCGGGCCAAGAGAACCCGAGGTAGCCAGCAGCGTGTTCCCGGTTGGAGCGAAGATGACCCCCACGAGGAGCAGTGATGTGCCCCCCCCCAACGACAGGGCAAGGCCACCCACACGAGGTACCGGTGGATCACGAGTATCGTCGAGGGCACCCAGGCGTTGGCCTATTGCCCCCGTCAGCGGGATCAACAGCGCCGTGGCCCCGGCAGCCACCAGGAAGACGAGCAGGTACGAGCCCAAGTTCTATCCCACCATGGTTAATGGAACGCTAGTAACAGTGGTCAAGAGAACGATCTTGTCAACGGTGAGACACGCTGCAGTGCCGGATCCAACAGCCCTGCAGAGGAACAGCAACGCCCTGACCATCGTGCAGTTGCGCGTACGGCGATTCCATTTGGCCCTACCCACGACCGAGACCGGCGCACGGCTAGCTTGAGCCGCTCAGCACGCTTCCGCAGCGGCCAGCCGGATGGCACGGGGACGAAGCCGCTCCATCAGCTGCTTTCCGTCCGTCTGGTAGCCTGGTCAGTCTTCGGAGCCGGCTCCCACGCCTTCTTCGGGGCGGTAACGACCGTCATCCTGGCTCGCGGCCTCGGAGCTCGAGGCCTGGGAGCATACGGCGTCTTCCTCGCGGTTGCTTTCCTACTCAATCAGATGGGTGACCTCGGACTGGGCACCGCATACGTCCGACTCGCCACTCCACTGTTCCAGGGCTCGTCGTCCGCACGCTCCCTAACCTGGACCTTCCTATACGTTCGGTTGTCGGCCGTAGGCAGCTTGGCATTGCTCGCGTTCGTCGCAAGGGAACTGCTGGAGCCGGCTCGCTCCGTTGGGCTGGCTTCCTACGTTGTTCCGGGGGGCGCCGCTGCAGTCCTCATGGCCTTGGGCAGTCACTACTCTGAGGTCCTGCGGGCTCGGCTGGCGCACCGCAAGTCCGCAGCTGTTCGCGCCGTCCTCGCAGCGACTCGTACCGCTGTCTACCTGACGCTGCTAGCCACCGGCGCTCTAACAGTATCCCGTACCATCGCCGTCGCGGTTCTGCTAGTCGGCCTCGAGTCCGCGACCCTTGCAGCACTCGCTCATCGGGGCGCCGGACTATGGCCCCCCGGGGCACCGCGAATCGAGCGGAGCTGGACGGTGCTCTCAGGATGGCTGTTCATTACCAGCGCCAGTTCAGCCTTGCTTACTCACACCGACACGCTGCTGCTCGCTGCACTGAGTGGCGACATGGAAACGGGACTGTGGGTGGGTGCCAGCCGTCTGGTCGGGCCAATTCCTCTTCTTGTCGGGGCTGTGTGGAGTGTCGTGTTGCCGATCTCTCTGGCGCTCACTGAGCCAGCCAAGCTGCAGCGTTACCTGGTCCTGTCGCGGCGTACGGCTGCTGCCGCTCTCATCCTCGCAGCCGCTGGCACTTTGCTCATGGTCCCAGCAGTCGAGTTGATTTTCGGACCGGAGTACCGCCAGGCCGTTGCAGCGGCCCGCTGGCTCCTGATCGGCTTCGGTGCAAACGTGGCTGCGATCCTCTACGGTGGCCTCGTCCATCGGCTGGGACTGGAAAAGAAATTGGCGTGGGTGAGCGTCGTACTGCTGGTCGGCAACGGAATCGGCGACGTCGTGTTGATCCCACCGTTCGGCGCTGCGGGGTGCGCGGTCGTGACGGCAGTTATTATGTTCGTCGGAGCAGCCTGGGCCGTCTGGCATGTGGAGCGGTCCAGAGAAACCTTGCTCTCCGGAATCCCACAGAATGGAGCGACAGCCAGTGACAGCGTTGCGACCGGTGTGATCGTCGTCGAGCCATGAGAAACCTCGTCCTGCTGATCCCCTTTCTGGCGGCGATTGCTGCAGTTGCCACGAAGGATCGCGTCCTCGCAGTGCTAATCCTCTTCTGTTACCTCACAGTCGAAGGAATGCTCAAGCTGATGTCCAGTTACCACCCACTGGTGCACATCGGAACTGACATCGTGTTGTGGAGCATGGTGGCTGCCTGGGCCGCGATCGCGCTGGCGTCTGGACGGAAACGGGTCCCGCGGGTCCCGTTTCTCACCCTGCTCATCCTGCACGTGACGTGGGTGCTGCTGCTTGTATTCAGTCCCTATACCGCGAGTCTCTTCGTAGGCATAGCGTCACTCAAGATCCACCTCTCGATGATCCCCCTCTACTTCATCGGCTTCATGCTTGCGGCCGACGCCAGCGCCCCCGGGCGATTCCTGCGGGTGCTCACGCTGTTCTGGACCGCAACATTCGTGTTTACGCTACTACAATACGCGGGCGGACCAGATAGCATGTTGGATCTGGGCGAGGCATACCGCCTACGGGCGAGCTATTTCCACGAGTGGCGCCCCTTCGGTACGACATCGTTACCCGGCGGGCAGTCGGTCATCGCCCTGTTGGCACTGCCGTTTGCCATGTACCTGGCATTTCGAGCGGAGCACGCCTGGCGCGACTGGCGAATCATCGCGACCATAGTGGCTAGCCTCGCGGTGTTCTTTGTCTCGGGAGTGAGACAGGTCTTCTTGGGATCCTTGGTGATCGTCGTGACGATGACTGGCTTACAGGTGATGCGGGGCCGCGGCCGCGCCGTGACCGGGCTAGTCGCAGTCGGAGCCCTGGGAGTGGCCACGTTCATCGCGGTCCAGCAGTTCATCGTACCGGCAGCAAGACGGTCGATTCAGGAAGCGACCGGTGTGCCCGAAATTTGGCGGGATAGAGATGTGGTCGATCGATTCGGGTCGCTGCTGGACCCTGAGACCTATGCCAGGGTTCGAGCCGGCGGCGTCCGGCTCATCTGGAATCGAATAACTGAGGCACCCCTAGGTGTCGGCCTCGGGCGTACTGGATCAGCAGCGTCTGCACTTCAGGACCAACTGGAGCGAGATGCGTTCAACAAGATGTTGCAGGACCGGTTTGGCTTTCAGGACAACTTCTTCGCCGCCATGCTGGTGGAGACCGGCATACCCGGAACCCTCATGCTGACAACCATCCTGGTCGGCTTGGGCGTACTCTCGGTGCGCCTTGCACGTCGCGCAGCGACGAGAGAAGACAGTGCCTTCGGTGCACTGGTTGCAGGTTACATACTGGCCCTGCTCGTGATGTCGTGGGGATCTCAGCCACTGCTGGGAAACCCGACACTCGCCTTCTTCTGGTTCCTCGGCGGCATGGCCATGGGTCGGCTGGATGCAGTCACACTAGACGCCAACGCCGAGTTCGCGGCAGCGGATGGAACCGGCTACATCACGAGGCGGTAGTGCCGCACCCTGCGTTGCGACCTCGCCGTGCACGCCTCTCCCACACACTGGCAGCCCAGATCAACCACAGCTCCTCCAGGCCCCAACTGATGGCGGCCCGGGACCACTGCTGAGCTGAGGCGGGGGAACTGCGTGAAGACACTCCAGATCATCCTCGTACTGCCGGAGTCTCCACTACCCTTCGGAAACGCGGACTCGCGGTGGTACTACGTGCTGATCCGCTCGCTCGCGGAACTCGGGCACTCGGTCACGGCTTTTGCGGCATGCAGCACCTCGAGTGACGTCGAGAGAACTCGCGAGTGCTTCCCCTCGCCACATTACGACGTCCGCCCATACCCCCACGAGCGGCAGAGCGGTACAGCACTCAGGAAGTGGAACAGCTTCACACAACCCTATTCATATGTGTTCAGCCGGAAACTGCGAGCCGATCTCGCGAACGAAATCAAACGTGGTTGCGATATCCTGCATCTGGAAGGGCTCTGGTCGGGCTGGATTGGCCTGTCGCACCCCGAATGCGCCCTCCTCAATCTGCACTACCTGTTTGAGATCGATCTCGCATCAGCCCCAGTTGCGGGAATCACCGGCCACGCACTCAAGCATGCGACCCGACGGGGGGAAAGGCGTCTGCTAAGACACTACCCTCACATTGCTACGCTCACACCGCGATTGAGTGCGCGGGTGCGACAGATCGCACCGTCGGCCAGAGTTCATACGGTACCGATCGCACTGGACTTGACTCTCTATCCCTTCAATCCAGCAGTGCCAGAGCGCCCTATCCCGATAGTGACGCTCATCGGATCGTTCAATTGGTACCCTACACGAACCGCTGGATTCCGTCTCGTCGAGCAACTGTGGCCGCTGATCAGAGACCGAGTTCCGGAAGCTAGCCTCAGGCTGGTCGGCAGGCATGCCAAGTCAGTATTAGGGCGTTTCAGCAACATGCCGGGCGTATCGATTCACGACAGCGTTCCCGACATAGTGCCGTATTTCACCGAGAGCGACGTCATGCTCTACGCTCCGACCGAGGGAAGTGGCATGAAGGTCAAAGTGCTGGAAGCGTTCGCCCTCGGCGCTCCCGTCGTGACGACGCCGGACGGGGTGGAGGGTATTCCGGCCGTCGATGGCGTGCACGCTGGAATCGCGGCAGATGACGAGGGACTCGTGGAGCGCGCGGTCGCTCTGCTGAGCAATCCCGCGCTGCAAATAGAGCGCCGACTTGCGGCCCGCGCACTCCTTGAGGAATACTGTGCGCCATCCCGCATTCTGGGCATCCTGCAGAACGTGTACGGCTCTATCATCGGAGTAACGTGAGTGCGAGTCGCCTTTGACGCTCGTTCTCTGAGCGCGCCAGCGCCACGCGGCTGGGACCGATATCTGATCGGGCTCGCCCGAGAGTTGCGACGGTCCGGAATCGAAGTCGTACTGTTGCACCGTGAGCGGGAGCCGCTTCAAGCGGAGCACCTACGGGGACTCGACTGTGCAGTGGTGGGGCTGGCCGATAGTGGTGGCGTTCACTGGGAGCAGTTCGCTGCGCCTCGCGCGCTACGCAAGGGTGACTTCAGTCTATTCCACGCTCCAGCTGAACACGGTGTACCGTTTGTCTCGGCCGTTCCCACCGTGCTGACGATCCACAGTGTAACCGTGCACAGCTACATCGAGTTAGTTGCAGGCGGCATGCTTCCTGGAAAGGCCTCTGACTACCTCGGCCCCGCCGCCGACCTACGTCGCTGGACCTGGGCGAACCTGTACTGGCGCCTGCAGATCCGCCGAGCAAGTCACATCCTGACACCGTCACGCTATGCCAAGGCAGAAGTACACAGGTTTCTCCGGATTCCCGATGCGCTGGTTGACGTGACCCCACTTGCCGTCGACGATCAGTTCACCCGACCCGCAAAGTCGAGTGCAGAGATCAGCAACACCCTCAAACGCCTAGGGATCCGATCTCCTTATCTCCTCTTCGTTGGTGGTTACGAGCCACACAAGAATGTCCGCGGGCTGCTGGATACCTTCGTCGCCATACGGGCATGGCGTCCCGACCTTGCGTTGGTGCTCGTTGGGACAAAAGGAGTACCGGTGGAAGTCGCCGAGAAAGTGAGAAAGTGCGGGCTCAGGCCGGGCGCAGACGTCCACATGTTGGCTGATCTGACCGACGACTTGGCCGACCTCTATGACGGAGCCGAGTTGTTCGTCACACTCTCGTGGCGCGAGACATTCTGCCTACCGGCGCTCGAGGCCATGACTCGCGGGGTCCCAGTTGTGGCGAGTCGTTGGGGAGCAACACCCGAAGTAGTTGGTGACGGTGGGAGACTCGTAGACCCAAGGAAGTCCAAGGAGGCCGCTGACGCGATAGTAGAGATCCTCAGCTCTCCTGCGTGTCGGGAGAAGTGGGTATCCAAGGCCCTGACGGCAGCCAGACGATTCAGCTGGCAGGATACCGCCAGCAAAACACTGACCGTTTATCAGTCGCTCGTATCAGGAGGCGCATAGGCCTGTGTCACAGCTGACCACGAGTGTGCTGATCCCCAGCTACAATCGGCCGGACTCACTGCAGCGTTGTGTCACGAGTCTGGTGGATCAGACTATACCTCCGGGAGAGGTGATCATCGTATGGCAGTCCGATGACGTCGCCACTGAGACGACAGCCACTCGCCTCGCCAAGGATCTGCCCGTACACATCACAGTCCTGAATTCGGAGACGGCCGGCGTGGTACCGGCCGAAACCGTCGCGAAGGAAGCGGCAACCGGAGATGTGCTGCTGCTGATCGACGACGATGCGACAGCTCCGCACGACTGGATTGAGCGTCACCTACGGCACTACGAGGATTCCTCCGTCGGAGCCGTGGGCGGCCCGGCAGACAACTACCACATGGACGGCACGCCGTTCCCACGACGGGACGCTGAGCCCACCGGTCAACTCACCTGGTACGGTAAGCTCGTGGGCAACATGTACGATCAGCCGAACGCCTGGCGGCAACGCCCCCCCGTCGACGTGCATCACCTGGTGGGTTACAACATGAGCATGAGGCGCTCCGCAGTGACGCGGTTCGAGGAGGCGTTGAGACCCTATTGGCAGAATTTCGAGGTCGATGCCTGCCTCCAGATCTCAACAGCGGGGTACCGCATAGTCTTCGACTACGGCATCGTCATCAATCACTACCCTCTCAATCAGGCATACACAGAAGGGCGAGACGGCGATCTACAGATCAAGATCTTGAATGCCGCTTACAACCGCAGCTTCGTACTGGCAAAGTGGAGCCCCTGGTATCTCCGCTTGCCCCGACTCGCGTACGCCTTCGCCGTCGGCACTGTGGGTCAGCCTGGTCTGCTCGGATCCCTTGTCGCGTGGCAGCGATTCGGTAACATCTCACTGGAGTTGAAGCTGCTCTTGGAAACCTGGCGCAGCCACATGGCTGGCTGGGCCAACGGCTCAAAAGCGCGTCACGAGTTGATTCGCTGATTCCGTGGCCGACATCCACCCTCGCCGAGTCCGCGAGGTGACCGGACGCCAAAGGAGAGACAGCAATTGGCAGATCTGATTGGAGTACCCCGGTCTCGTGCCAGAGGAAGGTCATAGTGCTGCGTGTCCTCACGATCGGGCACTCATATGTCGTGACACAGAACCAGGCTGTCCCGGCAGCGATCGCCACGGATCCCCGAATTGACTTGACGCTCGCAGCTCCCACTTACCACTACGGCGATCTCCAACCGCTCAAGCTGGAGCGAATCAGTCACCCCGACTATCGCATAGCACCCCTTCGCGCCTGGTTCACACGCACGAACCACTCTACGTGGTATAGCCCTCTCGCTCTGCGACGTCTTGTCCGAGAGGGCGATTTCGACGTCGTCCATGCTTGGGAAGAGCCTTACACTCTGCCAGGCTACCAGATTGGCCGGATCGCGGGTCGGACAGGCGCCAAGTTCTTCTTCCGTACGGCACAGAGCATCGTGAAGTCATACCCATGGCCCTTCAGCACCTTTGAGCGGGCGACTCTCGCACGGGCCGACGGCTGGGTTGCAGGTGGGGGCCTCGTGTACAACGCAATGATCCGAAAGGGTTTCCCGGCAGCCAGAGGGCGTGTCATCACCTTGGGAGTCGACATGGATCACTTCCACCCAATCGACGAAGTCGAGCGTGAAGCAGTGCGGGATTCATTGAGGCTGGAGCAACCGGTAATAGGCTTCGTGGGACGCTTGGTGGCGGCCAAAGGACTCGACGTCCTGATGCAAGCCCTCGAGCGCGTGCCAAACCCTTGGAGCTTGTTGGTACTTGGCTCGGGCCCATATGAGCAACGAATCCTCTCCTGGGCGGAACGTAATGGATGGTCCGAGCGGGTGCGGGTTCTGTTGGCCAGGCACGATGAGGTCCCGCGCTACCTTAACGCTATGGAGGTCCTTGCAGCCCCTTCGCAGACGACCCCGACCTGGAAAGAACAGTTCGGTCGCATGGTAATTGAGGCCTTCGCTTGCAGAGTCCCCGTGATCGGATCGGATTCGGGTGAGATACCATACGTAGTCGATGATGCAGGGATGATCGTCCCCGAGTCGGATGTGGACGGTTGGGCTCAGGCAATCACGAGCCTAATTGGAGACACAGAACGACGCAGCAAACTCGCAGACAGAGGCCACGACCGATGTCGCGAGCGCTATGATGTGCACGCCGTAGCAAGGCAATACGTAGAGTTCTACGTAGATCTCACGAGTGCGACCTCTGGCGTAGCGTGTTAGCAGCTGAGCAGCGCAGATGAACAGAGTAGCATACCTTTTTCCACAGGGAGACCTGGGTGGTGCAGAAATCGCTACCACTCGGATAGCCGAGGCTCATGACCGGCAGCGCTATGTTCCCGTGGCTCTCCTTCTGACTGATGGCCCGCTGGCTGAGCGATTGCGCAAAGCGGATATCGATGTTCGGGTAGCGCCGTCGCGTCCCCACCTCGCCAATACCCGCCAGCGACGCCAGGTGCGCGAGTGGATTGCAGTCCAACTCCGTAGTAACAGCACCCCACTGCTGCACTCCGTCATGGCATGGGCCCATGCGCTGGCTGCACCGGGTGCCGCGGCGGCCGGTGCCCGCGCCATATGGTTTCAGCACAACCGACCGCAGCTTGCCAGCTTGATCGATTGGTGGGCGGCCTTGAACGACGCTTCCCTGATCATTACGAACTCACTATTTACGGCACGACTCCAACGCAGATTGAACGTGGTGCGGCGCCGCATCGAGGTGGTATACCCCCCCGTGGTGCCGCCCCAAGGAGGGTATGATGTGGCGGAGATACGCGGCGCATTGGGGTTCACAGACAGCGATCTGATAGCCCTGCTGCCCGCCCGACTCCAGCGCTGGAAGGGCCAAGACATCGCGATCCGCTCTCTCGCCACGGCAGCGCGCCAAGTACCGCGACTTCACCTGCTCCTGGCGGGTGATACTCTATTCGGTCTAGAACGCGACTACCGCAGCGAACTTGAGCAGTTGGCGGACCAATTGGGGGTGTCAAAGCGGCTACGCTTCGCGGGACACCGGGATGATATGGGAGCCCTATATCAAGCCAGCGACATGGTCTTGCATACCAGTCGAGAGCCCGAACCATACGGTCTTTCGATAGCCGAGGCTCGCGCGCACGGTTGTGCCATAGTCGCGAGCGACGCCGGAGCCATCCCCGAGCAGATAGCCCACGATCGAAACGGTCTTCTGGTCAAGCCAGGCCGCCCAGAGGCTCTGGGTCTGGCCATGGTTCGGTTGGCGAATCAACCAGAGCTACGCCGGAGATTGGGCGCCGCCGCCGCCTCGGATACTGTTGTGACTCCTACCTCTGCTGCCAGACAACTGGAAGAACTCTACGATCAGGTGCTGGAACAGTGAGAATGCGCATCGCCTTCGCGATCCATGATGCCCGAGTTGGCGGTGGCCAGGACCGCTACGGCCTGGAACTGGTCAATGGGCTTTCTCAACATCACGACGTCATGCTGTTTGCGCGATCTGCCCAGGGGCTGGCTCCAGGCGTCACGTTCCACCAGATCAATACGCCGGATCGCCCCGCAGCGCTCCGCGCCCGGGTCTTCAGTGGCCGAGTGAGCCGGTACCTCACTTCAAGCGAGTGGGATATCGTCCATACTGTTGGCGGCGCCCTGGAGGGTGCCACCGTTATCACAGCACAATACTGCCACACGGCCGCACGCGCCGCGGCTCGGCGCTGGCCTTCGGAACTCGTACCTCCCCTCGAGAGAGGGTACCGAGTATTCAATTCCATCGCTGCCGTCCGGAGCGAGCGTCGCGCCGCCCAACACCCAAGACTCCGGGCTCTCATAGCCGTATCTCGACGGACGCTCCGCGAGTGGTGCGACAGCTACCAGGCAGCACCGCCACTGCAGGCGGTGATCCCGAACGGGGTCGATTGCAGCCGCTTCAAACCCGGCGACGGCTGCGAGCGACGAGCGCTCGGAGACGAACTGGGCATTCCGGAGTCGGGCCGAATCCTGCTGCTGGTGGGCGCCCTGGTCCGGAAGGGCGTCGAGACCGCTCTGCGAGCGTTGCCGTCGCTACCTCCGCATACCTACTTGGTGGCAGTTGGAGCTGGACCGCAATCTCGAGTTACCGCCCTGGCGGAAAAACTCGGCGTTCAGAACCGTGTTCGGCTGGTGCTTCCGGCGCCCGATGTCGAACGGTACTTCCGCGCCGCAGACGTCTTCTTCTTCCCCACGCGGTACGAGCCCTTTGGAATGGTCATCGCTGAAGCCTGGGCCGCTGGTCTTCCAGTGGTGGCTGCAGAAACAGCAGGTGCTCTCGAGTGGGCGACCGCCGGTGAAGATGTTCTGACCGTCGCGGATGCCGGTGATGCCGCAGCGTTTGCCGCGGCGGCTGATCGGATCCTGAATGACTCCCGAACCGCGCGGCAGCTTGCGGAGCGAGGTCGCGCCCTGGCACAGCAACTCACTTGGGACCATGTCATCCGGGAGACGGAGACGCTGTACGAACGCGTTCTGGGATTCTGACCGGCCGACCCGTGGCACCTGCGCAGGTTTCTCACCGATGGTGATTCAACTGGCGACGGAAACACAGGTATGAGTTGGCTGGCGCGCATCGTGGGTCGTCTACCACCAAAGTGGATCAAGGCCGCAGCCCGCCTGCAGTGGCGTCATCCGTATCTGAAATGGGCCTTCGACCGAGTCGCAGCCTTGATTCGCTCCGGCGAACACACCATTCAACAAGGTGCTGGGAAGGGCCTGCGATTCGCACCAGGCAGTTCCAAAGCGGGATACGTGCTAGGGACATCAGAGCCGCGCGTACAGCAGGCACTGGCACTGCTGCTCCAGCCAGGGATGGTGGTGTTCGATGTTGGGGCACATGTGGGTTTCCTTTCCGTAATTGCCGCCAACCTGGTGGGGCAGCAGGGGCAGGTCGTCTGTTTTGAACCACTGGAAGACAACTGTCGGCTGATCGAACGAAATGCGAAACTGAACGGCTTCTCGCACATCTCTGTACGGTGCGAAGCTTTGGGTGACGGCGATGGGATAGCACGGTTCGTCACGTCGGCTGTTGCATCTTGGGGCAGGCTTGCCCAGATCTCAGACAGCGTGGCGAACCAGACTGGAGAAGTCGATGTAGCTGTCCGGCGGTTGGATGGCCTCGTCGCGGAACGAAGGATCCCGCCACCGCATTTCATCAAAATCGATGCGGAAGGGGCCGAGGCCCTATTGCTAGTTGGAGCCAGGGACCTCCTCGCCAGCCACAGCCCCGTGTTGTTGATCGAGCTCCATGGCACCAATCGGGAGGTCGCGGACATCCTTGACGCTCATGGATATCGCACCATCGTCCTTGGTTCGGGAACGGGAATCAGGACGGCGCCATGGGACGCCCATGTGGTGGCCTTCCCCACCGCACTGGAGACTGTCGCCGCTCTAGTCCCCGCACTCACCGATCCGAGGTTGTCGATCTAGACCAGCCGGCCCCCGACCCGCGACAGCCAGCAACATTGCGCCGGGCCATAATCCGTGCCACCTTCGTACCCCGTGACCCGGGTTCTCATCGTCCCCGACCTACCCATGGAACACTGGCCCTCGATGGACCGATACGCCACGAGGTTGGTGAGATATATGGCGGGGCATACCGACTACATCGAGATAACTGTCGCCACCAAGATCGCACAACTCACGGTAGATGACGGTGGCGGCCGAAAAGGTCGGCAGGAGTCAGGTCCCCGTCCCATATCACTCGAGCCCAGTGTAA